>CAYXFD010000023.1:0-50749 GCA_964464175.1 uncultured Candidatus Cloacimonadota bacterium
AAGTGGTGCACTTTTCGGTTCCGAAACTGGTGCACTTTAAAATTCCGTTGACAACACTCCTTCAGATCATCTAAATCACGGGACAAGGTATGACTTTTCCATCTTTTAAGCTGATTGATATAGATAGTTCGTTTTTGTAAATGAAGTTGGTTAAGCATCGCTACAACATCTTTATATCTTGCCCTGAAAGCATTATCATTACAATCAATAACTATATTCTCTTTTTTGTTGCCGTATTTCGCATATAAGGTATTATTTGTATAGTTAATTACAAAATCTTCACTGTTATCCAATTCCTTAAAATTTGAAGATAACCAATTGCTTATCCAATGAAGAACTTGATCACCCGTAAATAGCATTTCTGCCGCACATATTTGCTTAGCAGAATAAAGCAGGACTTCGCTTTTAAAAGGGTTACTTTCTTGTATTTTTTCTAGTATAATCTCACGTTCTTGTGGACTCTTCTCATCAATTTTATTTAGAATTATTATATTTCTTTCACAGAAAATTTCATAGTTTTTCATTTTATCCATCAATGAAGTATCAATCTCACCATCATTTATATCTATCAACCAAATAACAATATCTGACTCTGCAAATGCATTCATCCTCAGTTCATCCTTTTCAGGAGAATCAAATCCAGGTGTGTCATAAAACCTTATCCCTTGAATAAAATCCGGAAAAGGAGTTTGCAGTATAACTTTTCTTATGTTATCTTCTTTTTCGTTATTTTTTTCTGTTGTGTCTCCCTTATGAGATACAAATTTTTCAAGGACTTTGTTTATGTTAGACACATCAACATCATATTCCATAATAGTACCGTTACCGTCTTCGGTACTGAGCATAAGTTCTCCATGTCTAATTTCCGTCAGTTTGCATGTTATAGGTTGTTGATCATGAGGCAGTTCTATGCCTTTATTGTAGGGACTATGTAGTAATGAATTCAAGAAGGTCGATTTACCTGAGCCGTAATTCCCTAAAACAGAAACATTAAGAAAAAATGTACCGTCAAAAATGTTTGATATTCGATGAATCTTTTCTTCAATATCAGTAAGTATTTTCTTACCTTTCTTCACAAAAGTCTGTTCGATTTTTAGAGGCCATATTCTTTGAAAATCTGTTAACATTGAATCAAGAGAGTCTCGATATTGCGTTAAATATTCTCTGATATCCAAAAGTTCTTGATTATTTGATTCCAAACCTTTTAACTGCTCTGCTTCCAAATTTTTACCTCATTATTAAAATACTCTTCAGTGAATCAATATCTTTCCATAATTCAGCTAAGTACTTTTCTTTATCTCTTGCATCTTCTTCTCTATCTTTTTTCTCAGCTTCTAAATCAGACTGAAATTGTAACTGTGGTTTTATGATCTTTTCTTTGATATAATCACGTAGCTCTCTTTCTACACCTGAAAAAGTCATTTCCAGTGTAGCAACTATTCGCACTACTATCTCTTTTTTAAACGTATCTTTTCCTACCCATTTTGTTATAGTCCTACCAATAAAATCAATTGGATTTATT
Organism: uncultured Candidatus Cloacimonadota bacterium; assembly: GCA_964464175.1. Lineage (GTDB taxonomy): Bacteria > Cloacimonadota > Cloacimonadia > Cloacimonadales > JAJBBL01 > CAYXFD01. The sequence continues at coordinate 1,523 of CAYXFD010000023.1, forward strand.
GTATTAAAGACATGAGCAGCTTGTTTTAGCAAATCCATTGTCTGGGACGATCGTACTCCTTCTTGTTGACATATAACGTAAATGCGATCAATTATCTTATTATCCTTGGTTTCTTTGCTGAAGCTACTAATTTGTGATTTAAACAACTCGAATGATGACTCAGCGACTTGTCGCATGGTAACATATCCACTCCTTTTTATAGCCTGTGTATAGTCATTATCAATTCCGTATTTATACAATTCTTCAATTGGTCGTTCCTTGGCAATAAATGTAACAATATTAGATAAAACACCACCACCGCCGGCAGCCCATTCTTGAATCTTTAACTCTTTTAAAGCATTTTTAAAACCTTCAATTGTCTTCAACTCTGTAATATCAATGGTACCTGATGGACCAAAGGCTCCGGGGGTTATCCAAATCAATGCAACTGTTGTTAATGCAGTTACAGCTATTCGGTTAATTAATAAATGTGTCTTAACTATATCTTTGTTTATATCCATCTGACCAAATTCAAACCCCTCGAACTTATCACTCAATTCCTTAAGAAGTTCATTTAGATCTGAAACAATTGATTTGTGTATTTTTTCGGACATCCTTTTTGATTCCTCTTGATAAAAAGATGCCCCCATCTGTTTGGAAATTGAAGCATCCATAAAACGTTTGGAATAATCTTCTATCAATGGACTAAGATTGACAAAAGCACGATATTTTGACCCTTCGAAACGGTTTTTTAAATCTTTTTCTTCTCTTCTGTAACCTTCAATTTTTTCCTCTAACTCCTTAATCTTGGTTACCACTTGCTCATCATCCCATTTTATCATTTCAATCTTATTGATTAATCTTTCTATCAATGAAGAAGCGATTTGAGATAACTCATTCTTTTTCCTTTCATCGATAATAGTATCAACTTCCGGTTTAATGTGTTTTGTGATGTGATCTTCTATCATCGAAATACTATCGTTACCTTGCTCGTTATTCAATCGTGAAGCTAAAGAATCTTTTGCTGAGATCGAAAATAATACGGGATTAGGGATGATTTCGGATAGCTCTTTCTTAACTTCTTTGAAAATTTTTTCTCTCTCCTTAGGCGATATCTCATCTTCTTTATTGAGTATTATCCTTATTAAGCTTTGTGTTTGCTCTTTTGTCTGCTTAATAAAATTCTTGGTATTTGAATTGAGAGATCCGCTTCCTAACTCTTGAACTACAAAAATTGCATCACAGAAGGGTAGATAACCATAAGTAATCTGTTCATCCATATCAGATAATGAATACAGCCCTGGAGTATCAACTAAAACTAATTCATCAAACATGATTCCCCGTTTTGGTAGCAAAGCCAATCCTTTTTTTGTTGATGATTTCGCGACTAAATTTCTGAACTCTTCTTTTGACACCTGCTTATTAACAATCTTTTCTTGATCGTCTCCTTTCAATTCTTCATCTATCCAAAACTCTTCTATTTCTGCAGATTTTACTTCAGTTATAGCCTTGGTAGTTGGCAAAACATCTCTTGGCAACAAATCTTCATCTAATAGAGCATTTATGATAGTACTTTTTCCTGTTCCATACTCTCCTACAAATCCAATCCTAAACTCTCTATTTTGGGATATAATTGCTAATTCTTCAATAATTTCATTATATGAATTTCTTTTGGCAATACCTTGAATCATCTTCTTCATATCCTCACTTTGTCGATTAGACATATAAGCCTCCTGTTTATTATTTATTGTTTGATAAACGCATAAAGCTCTTGTCGTTGGGAGCTTCACCTAAATAGTTGCGTACATTATTCAAATACACATGTGTCTCTATTCGCCAAGCAGTTTCTGGGGTAAGCCCGTCACCCCTTGCGAATTCCTGTGCAGATAGATGAGCTATCCCCATAGTTAAAATAACAATGGTCAACAATCCATAAAAATCCAAGCATTCTCCTATTAAACATAAAAACCTCCTTTTTCTTTTCCACACGTTACTACGGTCTTTGTTAGCTGTTTGTTAGTTGATTTCTACGTGATAAATATCTCTTCTGTAATTTCTAATCCCATTTTGAAAGCTAGCGTTCAATATGTCAAACTCTTTTTTTTCTCTTGTTTTTATTATCGTTTTATGAGATGCAAGATTGTCTAAAGACTGTTGATAAGGGACTACTGGTGCGTTTTTGCTAAAATTCGGTCATCAATAATAAGGATGAATAAAGAGGTTAATCTATCTTCTTGTTATTCTCTTCATTGTCTTCTCCAGTTACTTGTAACCGGTAAATTTTCAGTAGAATCAACCCCTGAATCAATTCAAGCTAAATCAACAATCCATCTCTTTAGCAAACCCATTGCAAAAAAAATCAAAGTACTTCAACGAAAAACTTATCTATATATAGCCCAAGCGATATCGAACAGCAAAGGTTTTTTGGGATACTTCTCTCTAAAAAAATTTTGCCATGTTTTATAGATCTCTTCATTGACTTTTGACAAACTAAATCGTTGTTGACTGGATGTTACAGGATAGTGGTTTGATATAGTTTTCATAATTATTCTATCCAAAGGAACATGGAGAAAGGGTATAATCTTTTTTGATGTATTCTGATCAGGCAGCCTTGCCCAATCAGAATATAGTTTCATAAACACATTAATAGCCTTTTGAGCCTGACCATAAGAACACTCAGCTTCGTTATTCGTTTTAATATTCTTGATAAAGTTAGATATCCATTCATAATGAAATTGATCATAATCTCTAATTGTCTTTATCTTTGATAGTGAACTAACATTATCCATAGCCATCTTCTGGAACTTCTTGACTCCACCTTTTTCTAACACTCTGCCAATCGAAGGATTATAACTCATGAAAGCCATAACTTCAATAATCGATTGAAACTCTCGTTCCATTAATTCTTTAATAAAACTGTCCATACTTACTCCTCTCTTAATGAATTTGCTAAGAACAATTACTTCTCCATCGTCAATTTCCTCAAAACCTCGCTCACTTCTTCCTCTGTCATCCCTTCTTTGGGATTCGCTTTCGGACAAGATTTGAAGAACTACCAATTCGTCCTTATTTCAGCAGCAGCATCTTGTTGAATTGATCGAAATCAGGAGTTGTCATTCTATAGAAATAGACTCCCGATGTAACAGGTCTGCCGGAATCGTTCTTACCGTCCCAGATAACTTGATACTCTCCTTTTTGATGAGGTGCTCCCTCAATAAGTGTCCTGACAAGCTGACCACGGATGTTGTAGATTCTCAGTTCCATGCTTTCTACATCCTCTTGTAAACTATACTTGATAGTTGTTTCAGGGTTGAACGGGTTAGGATAGTTGTAGAGTTTTACCGGCTCAATAACTGCGGTTAAATCCTCTTCAACTGAGACAGGCATTTCCCGCAAGTAAGGGTAACCGGCATTTATCGTATAATATGCATCAGCAGCCCAGATCTCATCAAAATCCCAATCAACATAAGTATTTACCGCATAAGGATAAGTCATCTCAGCTGTCGTTCTCCCTTCACCGCCGGCACTTGTATTGTGACCAGAAGTTTCGATATTCCAATAGCTGTTAATGATTGTGGATCCTCCTTGATAACCAAATAACCCGCCGACAGATTCTGACCCGCTCACACTCCCAGTGCTGAAGCTGTTGAGTGTAGGTGTGCTGTAGTGACCACCAACCAAACCGCCGATATGCGTGCCGAGACCGCTCACGTTACCAGTGTTGTAGGAGTTGGTGATGTAGGAGCTTTCACTCACTCCCACGAGCCCCCCCAACCAGTAGCTTCCATTAACCTCCCCTGCATAGTAGCTGTTGTTGATGGTTGATCTGTGTTGCTGCCCTACCAGACCGCCAAGAATAGAGTTACCGGTCACACTCGCCATACTGCTGCTTTTACTGATGATGGAATCATATTTAGTGCCAACCAAGCCGCCCACATAATTGTATGTTCCACTCACACTCCCTGTAATGTAACAGTTGCCGATAATGGAATCTGATTGCTGAATCCCCATCAAGCCGCCCACATACATGAATCCTATAACATCAATATTTACAACTCCCAGGTTTTCAATGACAGCTCCATTGGTATAGCCAAATAGTCCTAAGTAATAGTAACTACTCAGATCTAGTTTCAAGTTGTTGATCGTGAACCCATTCCCATCAAATTTCCCTGAAAAGTAAGGAATATAGAAGTTCGGATGAATTTCCAAATCTATATCGGCAAGTAATTTGAAAGAGTATTCCATGAACTGTCCAAATACAAGAAGCGTTTTTAAGTCATTAAATGAGTTAATAAGATAACTGGTGCCATCATAAGAGAGATAATCATTGATGTTCAGATATAGGTCATTGTTAATCCAGGTATTAAAGGTAGTGCTGTCTAAAGCTCCAATCGTATTATCATTATTGATCAAAACCTCTTCATTGTTATAATAACTATTGATGATTCTACAGCCATCTAAAAAACCTACCAAACCCCCAACACGTCTGGTCACTCCACTCACACTTCCCGTGCTGTAGCTGTTTTTGATTAAAGAATCAGATTGATAACCCACGAGACCTCCAACTTGTGAGCTTCCATTCACACTTCCCGTGCTGTAGCTGTTCTTGATTAAAGAATTATCAGTTTGAACACCCACCAGTCCACCGGTATATAAAGCACTACTCACATTCACCGCGCTGTAGCTGTTGCTGATAGTAGAATCAACCTGATACATCACCAAACCGCCAGCACCCCAGTTTCCGTTCACACTCCCCGTGCTGTAACAGTTGATGATGGTGGAACTCTTGTGAATTCCCACCAAACCTCCGCCACTCGCGCCAATGATAGTAACATTAGTTACACCAAGGTTTTTTATTGTTGATCCTGTTGTGGTGCCGAAAAGACCGAGAGAAATGTATGGCTGATTAATATAAAGAGAATCTATGACATGCCCCTGTCCATTATAAGTCCCATAAAATGGAACAAGCTCGAATGGTATTCTCCAGCTCTCAGCATTTTCACCGCTCAGGTTCCAGACTGACTCGGCTTGATGCTGGATACCGTTATGGCTGTCCGGATAATACTCATCATATTCTGCAATCGGTTTCCATCCTTGCCCATTAAACCAGTCAACCGTCTCAGAAGCATCGATATCGGCAGTTTGAACGTAGTGGCTTAACCACCTTGCCGACTGATCCGGATCAGGAACAACAGTATTGTCGGCTGCTATCCAATATAGATTCTCTAAGGATGCTATTTCATAAGGATTATCTTCACTGCCGTCTCCTATGACCGGAGCAATAGCAGTCTGTGCCATAAGGCTGGTTGAAAAAACAATTAATCCTAAGATGATAATCAGGGTATATAATCCCGTCATTTTCCTCTTAAACATAAAAACCTCCGGTTATGTTTCCACCCGTTACTATAGTCTTGGTTATCAGCTTTCGTTAATTCTGCGGTTAAATTTTCAAGGATACCAAACTTAGTACAACTTTAAGAAAGAATCTTTTATATGTCAAACAATACTTTCGTATCTCTTGATTTTTAAACTTCTTCAGAGGCAATAGATGTTCTAAAGTCTTTTTCTAACAGTCTTCCCGGTGCGTTTTTACCAATAATCGGTCATATATATAGTGAAAGGAATGGAGTAAATACTTAACTCTCAATCCTTCATTCTGATCGCAATTAAAGCCTTTTCCAAGTAAAATCCAACCCCCAAAGGAGGTGAAGTATGAATAAATGCCAGTTCTGTAACAGAGAGATCAAGGAAGGAGAGAAAACCAAACGTCTTCGAAGCCTGTTTGACCGGCGATACAAGGAGTTGTCGCACTATGATTGCTGGCTCGACTATGGAGTGAGGCAGATAGGCGGTCTTGCCAATCAGATTAGCAAAGAAGAACACAACCTGCAACCGGTAAACACTCCGCAAGAATGAGGTTTTTCTTTGCCCTTCATTAGCTATGAGAACAGCTGAGCTATTCTTATAACCATCACCTATATCAAACCGAATAGCTCATCTGATGGATACGTCACTGCAAGTTCATAAGGCGATTTTGCCTTAGATCTTGCTTTCCAGCCGTGATAAATTATTACGTTTCCAGCGTCATTATCATGGCTTTTTTTCATTAAGCTTTCAGTGGTTATCGTATGCATTGTTGCCTCCTTAATTGTTTCTTTGCTTCGATTCTCAGTTCTTCGTTAGTTTTTACCTTGACGATTTTTTCCCTCAACCACCCCAAAATCTCCTCTTCTTTAAAGAGAAGCCTGTGATTGCCGAATTTGTAATGAGGGATAAGATTTTGCGACATCATCTTATAGTTATAGCTCAGGCTCATACCCGTCATCTCTGCTAACTCCTTAGTCTTCATATACTTTAATGAGTTCATTCTACCTCCTTCTTCTTCTTTGTATTGAGTCTGCGATTACACTCAATTTTCGATTACGACAATATATAACCCTATTATATTGCCAAGTAAGTACTTAGATTGTTATATCTATATATCTTATGACGAATATTAATTGTCGATCATCATTAATATTAGTATGTTACGTATATTTAACCATTTCGTCTTGAAGTCATACTATTTTCGTGTGATATGGCATTGTTGCCAGAGGATGATGAATGGAAAAAGTATTCTATTGAAGAAAAGATAAGTAGTTTACCATTAGTAACTGAAAATTGCAAGCTTCATAAGTGGGGTTAAGAGTGATAGCGATTTTGCGATATTTGTTGGACTGTTATAATCAAAAGAAATCTTGGATAGTTTTGAATTGCTTCCTAAGTTGCTGTAGAACAATAACTTATTAAACAAAAAAAATGGTACACCCGTAGGGACTCGAACCCTAGACCCGCTGATTAAGAGTCAGCTGCTCTACCAACTGAGCTACGAGTGCACACCTCTACAAAATTCTGAACAAAGCCTTTTATGTCAATCTAAAAGAAAAAACAGGCGATCTAACTTATTTCTCAGAAACAGGAGAATCCCATCATTTTGATCACAGGTCTTTAACCCTGTTCAGCGATTCAGAATACTCATTTCAGCGACTTGGTTTACAGGGGAAAAAATACCATAAATTGCTGTTTTGCGGGAACAAGCAAGTGGAAGAGGGATTAAGGCGAAGAGTTTGGAGGGGAAAACCTGCTGCCGGTTAAACTCCGGACTTAAAAAGTCTTTCTCCAGATCCCGGTTAATTCCGGCAGCTTCTCAATGATATCTTGCATCGTCTCAATACTGATAGTCTGCCGGGCATCACACTTAGCTTTCCGGGGATTGGTGTGACATTCGATGATAACGCCGTCTGCTCCTGCTGCTGCCGCTGCCCAGGCTAACGGTTTTACCAGTTCCCGTCTGCCGGAGCTGTGGGAGGGGTCAACTATTACCGGGTAGGGGGTCAGTTCTTTGCTGACGGGAACAGCGGAGATATCAAGAGTATTGCGGGTGTAATTCTCGAAAGTTCTGATACCTCTTTCGCAGAGAATAATATTGCGGTTTCCTTCTTTGGCAATGTATTCGGCAGCCAGGATCCATTCTTTGATAGTATTTGCCATTCCTCTCTTCAGGATAACCGGGATTTTTGTTTTACCCAGAGCCGAGAGAAGCGGGTAATTCTGCATATTTCTGGTCCCGATAATCAGGATATCAACATATTGCTGCATTTTCTCCAGATCTTCCAGGGCAATGATTTCCGAGACCGACAGGAGACCGAATTCCTCACATGTTTCTTTCAGCAGAGAGAGGGCTTTTTCCCCCAACCCCTGATAGGAATGGGGGGAAGATCGTAATTTGTAGGCACCACCCCTGAGAAAACCGACACCTAAATCTTTCAGGGATTTAGCGGTATCCCGCAGTGTATCCCGGTCGTCTATCGTACAGGGACCGGCAATAACGGTGAAGTTATCTCTGCTGATAATCCGGTCTTGAAGTTTAATCTCTTGCATTTGCAGGGATATTGCGGGAGAGGGTGAGTTTCCGGCGATTTTATGAACAAAGCTAAGGTTACTGATTTTCTCTCTAACTTCAAGATCGGGGGTTCTGCTCAAACCGCAGAAGTAACGGCTGTCATCCTGCCAGAGTGTAAAATCCAGATCAAAAGAGAGGAGCAGTTGTTGCAAACGATCTATGTTATCTTTGCTCGCACCTTTTTTTAAGACAATCAGCATCTTTTCTCCCCATATATTCATTTGATTCTTATTCTCATATCTTGCAGAGGAAGAAAAATGTCAATTAAAAGAGCATTTAGGAGCTATTGACTTTTTCTATACCCGCCCCCCACCCCATAAGGATTTGTTCCTGACCTGCATTATCGCTTCGCTCAAGGCAGGTCAGGAACTGATTTCAAAAAGAAAAGCCATTCCTCTGTCCGTATCAGTAAGAGAATCCGTGATGATAATAAGTCAGCTCGTTTTTTGAATATCAAAGGTAAAGAGTATGTTATGACATGATTTGTTTAAGATCAGTATCTTCCGTAAGTCTTTCCGGTTTTCGACAATCCCTCAAGAAAAAGAATTTGACCGTTCTGCTTGCTTTTTATAAATAATTGTTGCGGAAGGAACAGTATTTATCGAAACAGGAGTCAATATGGATTATGAGATCATTTTGGTTACGGAAGAGAATTTAGATGACCATCCTCAGGCAGTTTGTTTTACGAAGAAGGGTAATCCCGAATTCAAACAGAAACAGAAGTGGTTAAAGGAGCAGTTCAAGAAAGGATTACGGCTCAAACTGCTTTATCCTGCAGATAGTCAAAAGTGTGTTGGTTATATCGAATATACGGAGGGAAAGTCTGTCTGGCGTTCGGTTAGTGCGGCAGGTTTTCTCTTTATCCACTGTATCTGGGTAACTCCCAACAAGTACAAGAATCAGGGCTTAGCTTCAATCTTGCTGGATGATTGCTATCAGGATGCAGTTAAGAATGGGTATTCCGGTGTTGCTGTCCTGTGCAGCGGAGATTCCTTTCTGGCCAAAAGAGATCTCTTCTGCAAAAACGGATATGAGGTCTGTGACAGCATTCCACCGAAATTCGAGCTCCTGGTCAAACAAGGCAAAGATTCAGCGAAACCGCATTTCAATATTATCAGTCCGGAGGAGCTGAACAGCTATAAAGGTTTAAATGTTGTCTATTCAGAGCAATGTCCCTGGGTTATCCGGTCAGTAACTGAGATAGAAGGTCTGTGCCGGGATCTCGGTGTTCCCTTGAAAATCAAAAAACTCGGAGAACCTGAGGAGGCTCAAAATGCCCCCTCGCTCTATTCGGTTTTTACCATGATCTATAACGGTAAGATTTTAGCTGATCATTATGTCTCACTCACCCGGGTAAAGAATATTCTGAAAAAAGCTATACCCGGTGCCTGATAAGTAATAAAGCTTCTATAAAGCAGAAACATCTTCCTTTACCTTATTAATACCTAAGGGGAAGAGGGAGTTATTATCTGTTTCTGAGACGCTAAAGAATACATTTCTCTCTTTCCTTGTGCCAAACCTTCTTTGATAAAGGATTTCTCAGAATTCTTCCCCAGTATTACACCGCACTTTTTCCCTTACTATATTACTGATTAACCAGAGAGTATCTCTACAGTCGACCCGAGCCGACTGTAGAGATACTCTCTGGTTTGCCTTAGATACACCAGGGGAAAAGGGAAGCAAATCTTATCTCAGAATGAGAATAATTCCTGTGATCTTGTGCAGCTCCGGCAAGATAGAGGAGGGCAGTTTAAGCTGTGGCTTAAAGGTATCTTTTTTAAATCTGCTCCGATTCTCTGCTAACCCTTCCTTTTTTTCTGTTTGTTCAGGGAACCGGGGGTATTCAGGGGTTAGAGAATGCATTTTGCAGGGTTAGGGATAACGGGGAGGTGTGATCCATTGCCTGGAGAAAGTAACAGGGGAGGGAAGAGGAGATATTATTGTTGACAATTTAGCAACAGCTTAGGGTATGTTAATAGATACCCGGTAGGTGAGTTACTCACAGGGAAGAACAGGAAAAATTCTGCTGGGAATAACAACTTTAGTTATTGATACGAAGGAAAAGATGATATTAGATACGATAAAGAGTCCGGATGATGTCCGGAGGTTGACTTTTAAGCAATTGGAGGAGTTAGCGGATGATGTCCGGAAAAGGATCATCGAGGTTACCGCTAAAACCGGCGGACATTTAGCTCCGAGTCTGGGAGCGACCGATATTGCAATAGCCCTGCTCAAAGTTTTTGATCCGTTGATAAACCGGATTGTCTGGGATGTAGGACACCAGTCTTATGCTTACAAGATACTTACGGGCAGAAATGAGAAATTTGAGACCTTAAGGCAACTCAATGGGCTAAGCGGATTCAACAATATTTCGGAAAGCCCTTATGATGCTTTTGGAGTGGGACACAGCAGCACATCGATCTCGGCAGCGTTGGGGATCACTGTAGCAGAAGAGCTTAAGAATAAGCAAGAGAAGATGATCGCGGTAATAGGAGACGGGGCGTTGACCGGGGGTATGTCTTTTGAGGCGTTGAATCATGCGGGTCATTTACAGAAGGAGCTGATAGTCATTCTTAATGATAACACGATGTCGATCTCCAAGAATGTCGGTGGTTTACAGGATTACCTGTCCAGCATGATGGTCAGCAAGTCATACAACAAGCTAAAGAAACAGGTTTGGGAGCTATCCGAGAGCCATTTGCCTTCCAAGATAAGGAAGCCGTTTCTCTATGGGGCGCGAAAGCTGGAAGAGAGTCTGATAAATATTCTGGTACCCAATATCATATTCGAGGATCTGGGATTCAAGTATGTAGGTCCGATAGACGGTCATAATATTGCGAGAATGGTGAAGATACTGAACAATGTGAAGCATAATATGATCGGTCCGGTACTTGTCCATGTGGTAACCCAGAAGGGGAAGGGGTATTGTTTTGCCGAAGATAACTGCACCAAGTTTCACGGTGTCGGTCCCTACCATGAGAAGACCGGGGAAAGCAAGGGGAAGAATGAGTTATCTTATTCGGAGGTTTTCGGCAAATATCTTTGCCGGCTGGCTGAGAAGCATGAGGATGTAGTTGCTATAACGGCAGCAATGAGTGAAGGAACCGGTCTTTCCGAATTTGAGAGACGGTTTCCCGGACAATTTTTCGATGTCGGGATAGCAGAGCAGCACAGCGTAACCTTTGCCGGCGGTTTAGCTGTTCAGGGTTTAAAGCCTTTTGTTGCCGTGTATTCAACCTTCATGCAGAGAGCTCTGGATCAGGTTATTCATGATGTAGCACTCCAGAAACTGCCGGTCGTTTTTTGTCTGGACAGGGCAGGAATAGTGGGAGAAGACGGAGCGACCCATCATGGAGCTTTTGACCTCTCTTATCTCAATTTTATCCCGGATCTGATTGTAATGGCACCATCCTGTGCCGATGAACTGGAAGAGATGCTGCAGTTTGCCTATGACTACAAGGAGGGTCCGGTAGCGATCCGTTATCCCCGGGGTAAAGGGGTATATCGGGGAAAACCTCTTCCCAAGCTGGAAAAGGGGAAATTTGAGATCGTGCACAAAGGAGAAAAGGTGGCTCTGTTAGGACTCGGAAGCGGTTTTACGATTGCCGAAGAGGTTTATCATCTGATGTCCGATAAGGGCTTCAGCCCCTGGCTTATTAATGCCAGATTTCTCAAACCGCTGGATTATGAAATCCTGGAAGAGATAAAGAAGAGCGTCGATTTTGTGGTTACTATTGAAGAGAATGCCTTGATCGGCGGTTTTGGCAGTTCGATTTCAGCCTATTACTCACCCTTCTGTTTACCGGTATATTCTTACGGACTGCCCGACAAGTTTATCCCGCACGGTAAAACGAATGAACTTAAAGATATTATCAGACTGACCCCGGAAAGCATATTCGCAGAGATAAAAAGCAGGTGTTAGCAGAACATTTTTTGCTTTATGAGTTCAGAATACAGTACTGATACAATTACCGCTCTCTCGACCCCTATGGGTTCAGGAGCACTGTCGGTCATCCGGATCAGCGGCAGCGGAGCATTTGCAGCGGTTTTACCCCATTTTCGCAGCTCAAAAGGGGAAATTCCCACTTTAGAGAGGTTCAGGAAACACAAACGTCTCACCGGGCTAATCAGCGACGAGGAGAGAATAATCGATGAGGTTGTCTTGTCGTTATTCTTTGCTCCTCACAGCTATACCGGTGAGGATGTGGTCGAGATCTCCTGTCATTGCAATCCCTTTATTGTCAGAGAGATAATCCGGCTCTTGTTAAAGAGGGTGCGTCTTGCCAAGCCGGGAGAGTTTACTCAGCGTGCCTTTTTCAATAACCGGATGGATCTGACAAGAGCGGAAGCGGTGGGAGATCTACTAAATGCCAGGACGGAATTGTCTCATAGAGCGGCATTAAGTCAGCTGGAGGGAAATCTTTACCGGAAGATTGCCGGGATCCTTGAAGAGCTGACTTCTTACCGGATAGAGTTAGAGCTGGAGATAGATTTTGTTGAGCAGGATCTGAGTGAGCTCGATGTAAAAAAGCTGAGATCTAAGCTGGAAGAATTGGCAGAAAAATTGCAAAAACTTTTACAAAGCGGCAAGGAAGGAATGATCATCAGGGATGGTCTGAAGGTATGTCTCACCGGTTCGCCCAATGTCGGGAAATCAAGTCTTTTCAATCATCTCCTGGCGACTGACCGGGCAATAGTAACTCCGGTTCCGGGTACGACCCGTGATTATCTGGAAGAATCACTCTCTCTGAACGGTTATCTGGTGAGATTGTATGATACTGCCGGTTTACGGTCTGCCGGGGAAGAGGTGGAGAGAATAGGCATTTCCCGGACACATGACCTGCTGCAGCAGGCTGCCAGGGTAATCTACATAGAAGATGGAGAGGAGAAGAAGGAGGAATACCTCCTGAACAATTTTCTGCAGAATGACGAGCGGGTGATCAGGATCCTGAACAAGGCAGATATTCTGTCTCAGGAAAAGATTGACGAATATAAGGAGCGGGGTTTTCTTATCTGTTCGGTGAAAACCGGAGAGGGAATAGAAAGGCTCAAAGAGGAGGTCACCGGTAATCTGGACTTAGGGAAGGAAGCCATCGACTCCGGGATCCTCTCCAACATGAGACAAGTTGAAGCCGTAGAAAGAAGTTTAAAAGGAATTGACAATGCTCTGGTATCTTTGGATAAAGAACTTGGATACGAATTTACGGCGTTTGACCTGAAAGTGGCAAGTGAAGCCTTAGAAGAGGTTATCGGCAAGATAACCACCGATGATATACTGAACAGAATTTTTTCCGAATTTTGCATCGGCAAATAGATGAAGTTCGGAAAAGGGGTTTTACCGGAAAGGAAAAGAAGATGGAAAGAATAACTACTCCTCATGAAAAAGTTGATGAGATCGAATTCGACAGGACATTGCGTCCCAAAACGCTGAAGGATTTTGTCGGACAGGACCAGTTAAAGGAGATCCTCAGTATCTCAATTGCCGCGACAAAGCAGCGGGGTGAACCTTTAGACCATATCCTTCTCTACGGACCTCCCGGTTTAGGAAAGACAACCCTGGCGCATATCATAGCGAATGAACTGGAAGTAGAGATGAAGGTCTCTTCGGGACCGGTATTGGAAAAACCTGCTGAGTTAACCGGTATTTTGACTAATCTCCAGCGTCATGACGCTCTCTTTATCGATGAGATCCACCGGCTGAACCATGTTGTGGAAGAATATATCTATCCTGCGATCGAGGATTTCCGGATCGAGATCATTATTGACAGCGGTCCTAATGCCCGCTCTTTCAGAATTGAACTGGAGCCTTTTACTCTCATTGGGGCGACGACGAGGGCAGGACTGTTGACTTCTCCCCTGAGAGCGAGGTTCGGTATTGTCTTGCGGCTTGATTATTATGATCAGGTGAGTATTGAGAAGATTATCCGGCGATCTGCCAAACTGCTGAAAATCCCGATCGAAGAGGCAGGAACGAAAGAGCTGGCTCAGCGGAGCCGAGGAACTCCGAGAGTGGCGAACCGTTTGTTACGGAGAGTCAGGGATTATGCCCAGATCAAGGGTGATGGGATTATTACCGGAGAGATCGCAGTGAAGGCTTTGAAGATGCTTAATGTTGATCATGCCGGTTTAGATGATATGGATAAGCGTATCCTGATGACTATTATCGAAAACTACCGGGGAGGTCCGGTAGGGCTTAAGACTCTTGCCGTGGCTGTGGGAGAAGATCCCGGAACAATAGAGGAGATCTATGAGCCGTATCTGGTTCTGCAGGGCTTTCTGGAGAGGACTCCTCAGGGGAGGAAGACCTCTTTTAAAGCCTACAAACACTTTGGTATGAAACCGTTAGCAGACCAGCAGAGTATCCTGGAGCAGCTTGGGGAGAAAGAGTAAACCGGCATCATTAGCCGGGTCAGGGAAAACCCGCGAGGAGAAATTCAGTGAAGATAGTAAATATCATAATGACGCTTCTGATCGTCCTGATAGTAAGTCTGGTGTTGTTTCAGAATAGCGGGGAGGATTCAGCCAAACCGTCTCAGAGTGAGTTTAACCCGCCGGATCAGGTGAGGGAGAAAATTTTTCCCACAGAGAGAGACTCCGGCTATCCGGGGCAGCAGCAGAGAGAGCAGAGAGGGGACGAATACCGCTTAGCAAGGGAGAATGCAGTAACCAGAGCGGTAAGTTTGACCGGACAGGCAGTAGTCAGTGTCAATGTTATCAAGACCCAGATCGTAAGGCGAAATACCAATCCCTTTGACAATCCCTTTTTTGGCTTCTTCAATTACAGACCTTACAGAAGAGAAGTTCAGAGTATCGGGTCGGGGATCATTTTTAGTTCTGACGGCTATATTGTTACCAATTCGCATGTAGTAGAGGGGGCAACTCAGATAAAGATCATCCTTGAGGATCAGCGGCATTTCGAGGCGGAAATAGTGGGATTCGACAGTGTTCTCGATATTGCAGTTCTGAAAATAGATGCACATGATCTTCCGGTTGCATCTTTCGGCAGATCAGAAGACCTGATTCCCGGGGAGACCGTTATTGCCATCGGCAATCCTTATGCCTTTCTGATCAAGGACAGTAAACCGAGTGTATCAGTCGGTGTTGTATCAGCTGTAGGGCGAAATTTTTCTCAGGACAGCAACGGTAAGATGTATCAGGGAATGATCCAGACCGATGCCGCCATCAATCCTGGTAACAGCGGCGGACCTTTGGTGAATATTCTGGGTGAGGTAGTAGGGATAAATACCTTTATTTTTTCGGAATCGGGTGGTAGTATCGGACTCGGTTTTGCTATTCCGATCGAAAGGGTGAAGCGTATCTCCAAAGAGGTGATCGAGTACGGCAGGGTCAGGCAGATCTGGTTTGGTTTCAAGATCCAGGATCTTAATCCGATGATCGCTTCTTATCTCGATCTGACCGATCTGGACGGGGTAATTGTCAGCCTGATCGAGAATGACAGCCCGGCGGTAAATGCCGGATTACAGAGAGGCGATATCATTAAGAGCATCAACCGGATGGTAATTCGCAATTCGGGAGACGCAGAGATAGCAATTTCCGAGATCTCAGTCGGAGATATGATCGAGCTTGAAGTTCTGCGGGGAAACCGCTTAATCCCGATAAGTTTTGAAGCAGTAGAATTCCGGAGTAATTAGAAGTTATATTTACCTGTTCAGGGTGACAGGATCAGATCAGGAGAGGCAGTTCTGACCGGTGGTGTTTGCGCCCGAAAGTCCGTCAGTGTTCTGACAAAGTTTTCCGTTCCACCGTTTACGGTCATTCCCACATAACCGATTTCGGGAGAATAGTAGAGGAGTGTTTCTTCGTTGTCTCTTTCAGCAGTATCGAAATCATATCCCAGCAATGCGGACATTATTCTGTAACCTTCTCTGGTGTCAGGGATCAGTTCATAGACATAGCATTCGATATCTCCCAGAGGGGTCGGAAAGAGGGTAGAAGTCGAGAGGCATTTGATAGTCAAGCCGCCGGTATAGTTCCATTCAGCAGCAGGGTTAACCGGAAATTTTATAAACATTTTTCTGTCAATCTCAGAGAGGGATGAACCAATTTTCTGCCCGTAATAGAAGAGACCTTCTGCCTCGTTTCGAACAAGATTTTTTCTCTGCTGCGGAACATCTTCCGGCATATCATACCAGTTCCAATGATAAACAGGGAAGGATTCGGAATTGTATTTGATATTGCTGTATCCGGAGATACTAATCTTTGAAGTCTCTGATATCAGATAAGGATCCTGAAAGGTGGTATCGGCAAATACCCAGTAATTACCGACAGCCAGGGGCATAATAGTGTCGTGATACTGAATTCCCGGACTCTTTTCCCCATCCTTACTACAGGAAACGAAGAGCAGCAGGGAGAGAGAGAGTAAGATAATTTTTTTCATGTTAAGCCTCGATGATCTTTAAGGGTTATATTCTTTGGGAAACAAACACCTGCTCAGTTTACTTCGTCCTTGAAGTACAGGAAGAGTGCTGAAATGAGCCTCTGTTTATTTCCTTATTCGGACTGTTTTTTCTCTGAGAATAGGACAGGGTAGATCTCTGTCAGGTGCTCAATTAAAATAATGTTTGCCTTTCTCCGGTTCTCGAACTTTGCCCTTGAGGGGATAACTATTCTCTGATAGCCGAGTTTAACAGCTTCGGCGATTCTTTTTTCGATCTGGGAAACACTTCTGATCTCTCCATTAAGACCGATCTCCCCGATGAAAACGGTTTTAACCGGCAGTTGTTTCTCCTCAAAGCTGGAGATGATTGCTGCTACGAGGGGAAGATCCAGAGCGGGATCATTGATCTTTAAGCCTCCGACCATGTTTACGAAGATATCCTTCTCCCTGACTTTCAGAAAAAGATTCTTCTCGATTATCGCCAGAAGCAGGGCAAGTTTACGGTGATCGATCCCCAGGGCTATCCTCTGGGCATTACCGTAGATAGCCGGAGTTACTAATGCCTGAACTTCAAGTAAGAAGCTCCGGCTGCCTTCCAGGACACAACCAATGGCAGCACCGGCAGATAGTTCTCCCTCCTGAACGAAGAGGCGGGAAGGATTCAAGACTTCTGCTAACCCCTGTTCCCTCATTTCAAAGACACCTATCTCATTAGTCGAGCCGAAACGATTTTTGCTGGATCTCAGGATTTTCAACTGGTTATTGCCGTCACCTTCAAAGTAGAGAACCGTATCAACCAGATGCTCGATCATCTTTGGACCTGCCACCATCCCCTCTTTAGTTATATGGCCGATAATGAAGAAAGGTATGCCCTGACGTTTGGCGTAATGAGTGAAAAGCATTGCAGCTTCCCTAACCTGGGCAACGCTGCCGGGGATACCTGAGGATTCTGAAGTGCCTATGGATTGGATGGAATCGATCACTACCATTTGCGGTTCATCTTTGCGGATGACCTCAATTATCTGTTCAGCGGAATTGGAGCAGAAGAGATAGAGGTTCGGATTCCTGATACCCAGGCGGTCACTCCGGAACTTGATCTGTTTTTGACTCTCCTCGCCGGTAACATAGAGAACTTTTTTATCTTTTTCTGCTGTTTTGTCGGCGATTTGCAGCATTAAAGTTGATTTCCCAATACCCGGTTCACCACCGATAAGGCAGACCATTCCGGGAGTTATACCCCCTCCCAGGACAGTATCAAATTCGCTAACGCCAGTATTTATCCGATTTTCAGTGCTGAGCTGAACTTCAAGCAGTAATTCACTTTCAGAGTTTTCCGTTCTGAGACTGGAATCCTGCCTGACCTCTTTTTTCCCGGTGACACTTTCCGCTTCCTTAAAACTGTCCCAGCTCTGGCAGACAGGGCATTTACCAGCCCATTTGGGAGTTTCATAACCACATTCACGGCAAAAGTAAGTACTCATAGAAATCAGACCCTGGCGTATCTGAGAAGGAGAAATCTCTGATACAGGTAGAATGGTGCTAATATCGGGGTATAAACGATGAGAGCTGAAAGGAAAACGATTAATATGGTTCTGATATTAATGAAAAGGTTTTGAATGATCAGTTCCCTGCCGGAGAAGAGGAATATTCCAAAGGAGAACTGTGTTTCCAGCATAATAAAGAAGGGAAGCAGAAGGTGACGAAGGACCATGCGAAAAATGAATACCGAAAGAAGAATCAAGCTGAATTTGAGCAGATAGAAAGCTATCAGGGAAAATGGTCTCCGGTTGAGAATGATTATGCTTCTGGTGAGAGAATTCTTAAAGGAATAACCCCGGGTCATGAGAGGGAGGACAAAATCGGTAAGCCACATTGTTATCGCGATTGCCAAAAAGAGGGTAAAGCCGAGTAATCTATATATGGTACTTTCCAGTCCAAAGACAACCGTAGCACTATAACCGGAGAGGAGTATCTGCAAAAAGATAAAGAACATAAAGAAAGAGAGGACAAGGAAGAAGAGCGTCAGAATAATAATCAGGTTGGGAACAAAGAAATTTATACCGATACTGATCAAGGCAGCTGGTTTGTGCTTCATTTTGAGGAGATAACCGGTAAAACCGGCTTCAAAAACAGAACGGATAAGCCAATGGACGATAACAATAGAAACAATGATGAAGAAGTAGATCGGAATACTTCTGCTATGGAATTCCAGGGTTGTATAGACAAGCCTGGTGACCGACCTGGTATTGACGAACGAGATCAGCAGATTGAGAGAGAAAAGTATCTGCAATCCGTTCCAACCAAGAAAAACAAAGGAGAGGAAAAAAGAGAACCAGTACTTGAATCTTAAGGTGTTAAGAAAAGAGTAGGTATCGAAAAAAGCGAGTTTCATCCGGCTAAGAAAAAAATCCATACTCCCTCTTGTACTTCCGATTCCGTCCGGATACTTATCTTATCTGATCTCATACTTTTCCCGTTATTTTTTCTTTAGTTGAGCGATCAGCTTTTCAGCCTCGCTTTTATCGTTACGGATAGCTTCAATGAGGGAATGCTTGTCAGGAAACTCTACTTCATCACGTAAGCGGGAGATAAAACTGATATTAATTATCTTCTTTAGCAATTTTTCCTGTTCGACAGAGTCATGGTCAGGTTGCTTATCGTAATCGAGCAGATAGCTTTCAACGGTTTTATCACTCAGCTGTTTTAAGGTCGGGCAGAAGCCAATATTAGTCAAACAAAAATACTCTTTTCCCCGAAACAGGGCTTTTCCAAGGTAAACTCCCTTAGCCGGTAAAAGCTTATAGGGGTCTATCGGAACCAGATTCAGTGTTGGAAAGCCAAGTTCGCTTCCTATCCCGGAACCCTTTTCGATGTTACCCTCAAGTTCATAATGCCGACCCAGAAATCTATTAGCCTTTGCTACATTCCCTTCTTTGATGAGGCTTCTGATCAAACTGCTGCTTACGATCGTTCCGTCGATCTCAACCGGTTTGATTAGATGGGAATGGTAGCCGTATGTTTTTTCCCTGCTCTTCAGGAAATGGTAGTCACCCTCCCTGTTATGCCCGAAATGACAATCATAGCCAAAGACAATTTCTTTAGCCTGAACCTGAGCAATGAGTATTTTCTCTAAGAATTCCTCCGCTCCCATTTCCGACATTTGATTATCGAACTTCAGGTAGATGATGTGGTCAATTCCAAGCTGCTGCAATAGTATGGTCTTTTTATGCTTTTCGGTGAGCAGATAGGGGGACAGGGAAGGGTCAAGAGTCTCTTTGGGATGTTGATAGTAGGTTATCACCACAGACTTACCTTTTTCTTCTTTTGCTCTCCGGATAACTTTATGCAAGAGCTGACGATGTCCCAGATGAACACCGTCAAAAGTACCCATTGTAACGACGTGATACTGCTTAGCGGTCTTTAAATTGTCTGTACTGTTCATCATAGATTTTCTTATTCACCGTTTGTTCAGACCAGAACGATCTTTGGCGACAGTACCCGGTCACGGAGAATTCCCCATCCCAGGCATTCAGGGTTATCTTTTTTAATATCTCCGGCAACACCATACACCAAAAATTCTCCCTCAGTTTCTTCCTTGTCCCGGACAATTCTCCTGCCGTGGAGGAAGGATTCGCACTCCTCGGGGTTGAGAAGCAGATGCGGGTAGTCACCCAGAACTGAAGATATCGGTTTAAGATGAGATTGCCAGTTTTCAGAGGTAATCTCAGCGGGTGGAACGGCTTCGGAAACGGAGAGCCTGCCGATCGCCAGACGGCGAAGTGCTCTGGTATAGGCAACAGTACCGAGGGTTTCCGCAAAAGTCTCGGAGAGTGTTCTGATATAGGTACCCTTGCTCACCTCTGCCCGGTAAGAAATGATGTTATCTACTATCGCAGAGATCTCGAAAGAATAGATCCGGATATTCTTTTCCTGCAGGGAAAAGGACTCACCCTTTCTTGCCATTTTGTATGCCGGTTTTCCGGAAACCTTGACTGCCGAGTAGCGGGGGGGGAGCTGGAGTCTTAAATTCAGCATTTCCCGGGCAGCATGTGAAACGGTTTCTGAGGAGAGAGAGGGAATCTCCTTTTCAGCAATCATCTCTCCGGTAACGTCTCCGGTATCGGTTTTCCTGCCGAGTTCTATTTCAGCCTGATAGACTTTGTTCTGCCCGAGCAGAAAGGAACTCAACCGGGTAGTCTTTCCCAGACAGAGAATAGAGAGACCGGTAGCAAAGGGGTCTAATGTTCCGGTATGACCGATCTTACGGAGACCGCTCTTTTTCCGCAGATCTCTGATCAGGTCGAAAGAGGTAAAGCCGGAGGGCTTATCGAGAAGCAGAAAACCTGAGTTCATTTGACTGTTAAACCATTTAAAGGATAATGTTGAGAGGAGACTTCATGGTAAAACAGACTTGAAGGGTTGTTACAGCTGCTGACGGATATCTTGCAGGATCGAAGCTTGAATAGCGGAAATAGTGCCGGTTATTTCGCAACCGGCAGCACTGATGTGACCCCCGCCCTGATACTTATTGGCGATCTGATTGACATCTATGGATTCCGATCTCAGGCTGAGCCGGTATTTTCCGGCAGCGATCTCACGAAAATAGACGATAACTTCGACTCTCTGCGGTTTTTTTACCCAATCGGTTACTTTACTCGTCGCGTCGGGTCCTAAATCATTATCAGCAAGCATCTGGAGCGTTGAGTGGAAAAACAGTACTTTATCTCCTTCATGGGTCGTGATCGTTGCTAATGTCTCTCCGATAAATCTGAAATAACTCGCCGGCTTGGCATAGAGAAATGTTTTGGTGATCTCGTAAGGCCTGATACCGAGGCGGGAGAGTTCAGCACAGAGCTCAAAAACTGCCGGGTCTGTATTCTTATTGAGAAAGTTATTGGTATCATTGATAACAGTGACATAGAGGGCTTTTGCCGCTTCTTTTCTTACTTCTTCAGGGAGGGAGAGAATCTCTTGCTTTAGGGCTTGATAGATGATTGCCCCGGCAGAAACCGTTTCGGGGTTATTATAAATAAGATCAGCTTCTCGTTGCCGCAGTTTCGGATCTCCATTCTCTTCGTTTTCTTCGTGATGGTCGATGGCGATTATTAACTCGGCTTTATCGAGCAGGGGGGCACAGATGCCCAATCTGCTCCGGATATGGCAATCGATAATAAAGATCAAGGAGAAGGAGAGATCATCTTTAAAAACTGTTGTCCGCTCATTGGCGTTGAGAAATGAGAGGCTTTCCGGGGGAGTTGTTTCCAGAATAATCGGTACCTCTTTGTTTCTGTTCCGGAAAATATCCTGTAAGACAAAACAGGTGCTTAAGCCGTCGCCATCAGGGTTTTTATGAGTTAAAAGACAAATCGAATCGTAATTATCAAGAGCTGTGAAAATAGCCTTGCGCAGTTCTGAAATATTCGTTAAAGCAGTTTTCTGTCTGGCAGGTGACTCATTCATTCTTCCGAACCGTCTTTTTTCTCTTCCGAAAGATTCTTGAAAATGTCTTCCATCTTTCTGGCTTTACTGCCGGTATCGTCATAGACGAATCTGATTTCGGGGATCCTTCTCAGGATATGGGCATCGGCGATCTCTTTCTTTAAAAAACCGGAGGCTTTGGTCAACAACTGGGTACAGAGACCCGAATCTATTTCTTCATCTTCGAGTTTGGAAAAGAAAACTTTGGCAAACTGCATATCGGGTGTCAGTTCGACATCCGTAATGGTAACCCATTCGAGTCTCTGATCATTGATCTTGTTCACCAAAGCATTATTCAGGATGCGTAATAATTCTTTTTCCATACGGATTTTACGGTAAGTCATAATTCCTGCTCTCCTTTTTTGTTCTTGTTAAACCTTACTTTTTTACCTCTTCTACCTGATAAGCTTCGATCACGTCCCCTTCTTTGATGTCGTTATAGTTATGAATACCAATTCCGCACTCCGTACCGGCTCGAACTTCTTCAACATCGTTGGCAAAGTGCTTCAGGGAGCTTATTTTGCTTTCATGGATCAGACCATTGTTCCTGTAAAGTCTGACAATACTATCACTTTTAATCACCCCTTTATCTACGGCACAACCGGCGATAACACCGACACCTTTGATCCGGAAAATCTCTTTGACATTTGCCGAACCGAGGAATTTCTCCTCGTACTCGGGTTCTGTCAAACCCTCGAGGGCTAATTTGATGTCATTGATACCATCATAGATCACCTGATAATTTCTGATCTCGATATTCTGTTCTTCGGCTAATTTCTTGGCTTTTGTTTCAGTCCGCACCTGAAAACCGAGGATAATGGCGTTTGAGGCAGCAGCAAGATTAATGTCTGCTTCAACGATACTTCCGACCCCTTTATGAATGATATTGACCAGGACATCCTCATTGGAGAGCTTCTGCAGAGAGTCGCAGAAAGCCTCTAAAGAACCGTCCATATCAGCTTTGATAATTAGTTTCAAGTCATTCATCTCTTTCAGTTTGATCTTATCATAGAGGTTATCAAGATTCGTTCTGCCGATATATTTCTCCCGGTCATGCCGGATCTGTTTCCTCTCCGTACTTATCTGCCTGGCTACTTTTTCGTCACTCACCTTGTTCATTGTATCACCGGCTTTTGGTACAGTATTTAAGCCATAGATGAGAGCAACGTCTGCCGGACCGATCTCTTTGACCTCTTTTCCCCGTTCGTCTGCCAGCTTGCGGACTTTGCCGTAGGTAGCACCACAGACGACCGTATCCCCCTTTTTGATCTTACCTTCTTTCATAAGAATGGTGACCAGGGAGCCGATACGGCTGTCTTTTTCTGCTTCGATAACAACTCCGCTTCCCGGAACATCGTATTTCGCCTTTAGTTCCTTCATTTCAGCCGTTAACAGAATTGCTTCCAGGAGATCATCAATACCTTCGCCGGTAAGAGCTGAACAGGTTGTCCAGAGTGTATGTCCGCCGTAGTCCTCAAGAAAGACATTCTGTTTGGAAAGATCGTTGATAGTTTTGTCGAGATTAGCAGTTTTCAAGTCAATTTTATTGATAGCGACGACCAGTTCTACTCCTGAAGCCTTAGCATGGTCGATTGCTTCGACCGTTTGCGGTTTTACACTATCATTAGCTGCGACAACAATGACAGCGATATCGGTCAGATGAGCTCCTCTTGCTCTCATGGCGGTAAAGGCTTCATGACCGGGGGTGTCGATAAAGGTTATCTTGTTATTTTTGTATTCGACCTGATAGGCTCCGATATGCTGAGTAATTCCTCCAGCTTCTCCTGCTATTACATTGGTGGAGCGGATGTAGTCCAGAATTGAGGTCTTACCATGGTCAACATGTCCCATAATGGTAACAATAGGGGGTCGGGGAAACTCTTTAGCACCTTTGTGCTTTTCAGTAGCTTCGACGATGATATCGGCACCGTACTCTTCGGCAAAAGAGACATTAAAATCAAATTCGTCACAGATCATCTCTAATGATTCTTTATCGAGCCGTTGGTTGATGGTAACTATTTTTCCCATCATAAAAAACTTCGTG
Source organism: uncultured Candidatus Cloacimonadota bacterium (assembly GCA_964464175.1). Classification (GTDB taxonomy): domain Bacteria; phylum Cloacimonadota; class Cloacimonadia; order Cloacimonadales; family JAJBBL01; genus CAYXFD01. The sequence goes on from CAYXFD010000023.1 coordinate 25,364, forward strand.
ATGATTTCGGTTGGTTGAATATCCATCATTTTCGCTAATTCACTCACCGAAGTGTATTCGCTGATAACAATCTCCTGGGTTGGGTGCCTCTCTTCGGTTGCAGCTTTATCTTCTTTCTTATATTTTTTCTTCTTCTTTTTAGTCATTGTCTGCTTGATGGAACGGCTGATTTCAGCTTCTTCCAGCTCTGTGGGTTCCGGTGCCTTGATCTTTCCTTTACCCTTCTTACTCGCTTTCAGTTTTGCCTGCAGGTGTTTGGATTTTTCTTCCAGGTCTTTTCTCTCCGCTTTCTTTTCTTTAGTTGTTTTTTTCTTCTCAATTTCCTTTTCAACCGGAACGGGAATATCAGGTGGTTGTTTTTCCGAAACTACCGGTTTAACGGGATAAGTTTTCTTAAGCGGTTTACCCTTTGTTACTGACGGTTCACTGTCAGGCTTTTTAGTCTCCCGGGCTTTAGGTTTTGCTTTTTCTGGCTGAGATTCTACGGTTTTTTTCTCGGCTTTTACCGGAGTTTCATCAGGTTCTTTCTGTTTAGATATCTGCTTCTCAACAAAGACAGGAGTCTTCTTCTTCGCCTCTTCGACTTTCTTCTGAGCTTCTAATTCTTCTTTTCTCTTTTGTTCTTCCTCGTGCTCCCTGATCTTCTGTTGCTTTTTCATATCATGATAACGACGGCGGTCTTGCTCGATCCTTTTGATGTTATCACTCTCGATTTGGAATATCTTTCTTATCTTATCGGCAACATCATCTTCCAGTTGTACCATATGAGATTTGACTTCCACATTAAGGTGCTTAAGGTGTGTCTTAAGCGCCGTTGTCGATATCTTCAACTCTTTTGCCAATTCATGAACTCTTATACCCAATATTCCTCCAATTACTTACTTAGGCAGTAATCTTTGCTATGCCTGCTGCAAAACCGGTGTCTTCTATACAAACTAACCCGGTATTTTTGCGGTTGAATAATCTGCCAAACTGCTCCTTTGTGCCCAAGGAGATATTCTTTATCCCATTATGGATAATGATCGGCTCTATTTTTTTTCGGGTGTTACTGCTCAGGTCATTGGCGAGTATTATCAGTCTTGCCTTTCTTGCCCTGCAGGAAAGAGCACAAGCCGATATCCCGAACTTGAGCTTACCGGCTTTGTTGGCAAAGCCGAGTAAAGCACTTAGAGCAAGCCACTGTTTCTCGCTAAAACTTCTGTCACTGTTCATCTTATTTCTCCGAAAAAATACCGGACAATCTTCAATAATTTACTGCTTTCCGGTGTTCCCTTCCTGCAGCTTATCGCCGATCTCTTTTTATCTGAAAAGAGTGACTGAGCTCTTGTCCTGACCATCACTCTTCTTTCCTAATAAACCGCTTTTTCTTTTTCAGCCAGCGTTCCAGTGAGAGGATACAGTCATTGTTATCGCAGGTATAATAGCCTCTCATACCGCACCGCTGTTTCCAGTCAATTACGATATCGCCGTCAGAATTAACAAAACGAAGCATCGATTTTTTCTCGTTTTTATTGCGGCAGATGACACAGGTTCGATAGGGAATGTGTCCTGCCTTTGCCGATCTGTTTGGCATTAGAAGAATTCTGCCGACTCCTTTATCTTCTGTGCTGTCTTCTCTCCGATGTTCTCCATGCTGCATAATTCTTCCACAGTTGATTTGTAGATGTCCTGAACAGAGGTATAACCATGTTTTTTCAAGGTCTCGGCAATTTTGGGGGTCACTCCGTCTAATTCGGAGATGTGACTCGTTATTCGTCTCTCTTCAGCGATCTTTTCTTCGAACTCCTCTTCCGTATAGATATCTAAACTATACCCGGTTAACTTGGAAGCAAGCCGGACATTCTTTCCCTGCTTACCGATAGCTAAATTCTTATTTTTATCTGAAACTACTATTCTTCCAAACTTACCTCTGTCAGCCAGATAAACTTTCTCGACGAGGTCGTTTCCGATAGCGTTTGCTATCAACTGCTCAGGAGAATCGTCCCAGGAGATGACATCGATTATCTCATTGTGCAGTTCTTTACGGATCATATCTATCCGCATCCCGTTTCTTCCGAAACAAGCCCCTACCGGATCAATGTTATCTTTGAGGGCGGAAACAGCCACTTTGGTTCTGACTCCCGGTTCCCTGACAATCTTTTTTACAATAACCTCTTCCTGCATGATCTCCGGTATCTCCAGTTCAAAAAGGCGCTGTACGAATTCCGGCCTGTTGCGGGAAAGAATTACCACAACTTCATTTCGTCTCTTACGAATGTTAACAACATAGGAGCGGACTAGATCACCTGCCCGGTAGTATTCGTTTTCTACCTGTTCTTCGATCGGAAGCAGGGCATCGGTATAGCCGATATCGATTTTGTAGCCGTTGAAATCAAGATTTCTGATCTTACCGGATACTATCTGACCTTTCTGCTTCTCATAATCGAAGATGATTCTGTCTTCTTCTATCTTCCGTATCCTGTCCTGGATAGTCTTGCGGGCAATGTTAATAATCTTCGGTTCGAAATCAGTGATGGGAATATCAACCTGAAGATAATCACCGATATTCGCTTTTTTATTGATTTTCTGTGCTTCCGGCAAAGAGATCTCACCCAGTCTCAGATCTTCCTCGACCACCAGTTTCTTCATTCTGGCGATCAGTTTGTCACTTTCGAAATCAGCAATAATCTCCAGCTCATTCTCCGGTAACAGTTTTTTTGATATTGCAGCGTAAAGACTCTCCTTGATCTCCTGCTCGATCTTAGATTTATCGATCTGTTTCGTAGTTGCTAATTCCATTATTACCGATGTGATATTGGCTGCCATTAATTAACTCCTTTCTTTTCCCTTAAAAACATAGACGGTACGTGCTTTTTTTATCTGATCGAAGAGGACTGATAAACGTGGTTCTTCTTTCACCGCTTCCTGTCCGGAAGTTGTCTTCTTTTTACTCTTCTGCTCCTCAGGGGAGATGAGGATTCCTTGCGAAGAGACCTCTTCCAGTGTTCCCTGAACAGTGATGTTTTTCTCTTCCTGCCGGAAAGTTACTTTAACCTGTTCACCGACCGCCTGTTTGTAATGTTCAACTGACTTCAAAGCTCTTTCTAATCCGGGAGAAGATACTTCGAGAAAATAATTGCTGGCAATAAGGTCAACTACATCAAGCTCACGATTAAGCAATCGGCTGACCCGGGTGCAATCTGCCAGAGTAACACCATCTTTGGCAGTTAAGTAAACCCGCAGAACTTTTCCCTTATCGGTATTCTTAATCTCTACATCATAGAGTTCAACACCGTTAGTTAAGGCAATTTCTTTAGCTAACTCTCTGATCTTCTCTAATATCATACTTCAACCTAAATTATTAAACCACTGTTAACAGTGGTTTACCAAATGTTATTTACCCGCAGAACCTTCAAGAGAATAGAAGAATTCTACAAGTCGTTCATTTCTATTTTGTAGGTTTATTTTGTCAAGTGTTTATCAAGGTTTTTCTTTTCCTTGTTGAATCTAAGTTTAACGATGACTTGTTGTTACCATTCTATAGTAGATTAGGGGAGTTTCACCCCCTTTCTCCATTTATTCTCAGAATCTTATCTTTTTCCGTTTTCGAGAACTGATAAAAGAGATAGTATCCTTTAATGATCGCATTTTTGAGAGAGAAGCTAACAAAAGGCTTGACTTTTAAGCCTATATCTAAGGATTGGCTTATCAAAAAAGATATTGAGTAAAATCAGGAGGAAACAGATGAAAAGAAGAGTTTTAATAATGGGAGCAGCAGGGCGTGATTTTCATAATTTCAATGTTTATTTCAGAGACAATGATAATTATGAAGTCATAGCTTTTACGGCAACCCAGATCCCGGATATCGATGATAAGCTTTACCCGGCATCCTTAGCAGGGAAGTTGTACCCTCAGGGTATTCCCATCCATCCGGAAGAAGAGCTTAAAAATCTGATAAACAAGCATAATATTGACCTTGTTGTCTTTTCTTACAGCGACGTTCCTCACGAGTACGTCATGCACAAGGCATCATTAGTCAATGCTGTCGGTGCTGATTTTATCCTTCTCGGAGAAAAGAACACCTCGATCAAGACGAACAAACCATTGATCTCGGTCTGCGCAGTCCGTACCGGCTGTGGCAAGAGTCAGACTACCAGAGCAGTCATCAAAGCCTTACAGGCAAAAGGGAGAAAAGTTGTCTCTATTCGTCATCCCATGCCTTACGGTGATCTGGAAGCTCAGAAAGTTCAGCGTTTTGCAACCTTAGAAGATCTGAAGAAACACAACTGTACGATTGAAGAGATGGAAGAGTATGAGCCGCATATTGCGATGAACAGTGTTATCTATGCCGGTGTTGATTACGGTGCCATCCTTGAAGAAGCAGAAAAAGAAGCAGATGTCATCATCTGGGATGGCGGCAATAACGATATCTCTTTCTATAAATCAGATAAGCAGCTTCACATCGTAGTTGTCGATCCGCACAGACCGGGTCATGAAATTGCCTATTACCCCGGTGAGACGAATCTCCATTTAGCTGACGTTGTGGTCATCAATAAAATCGATACCAGTGATTTTGATGCCGTTCTGGAAGTAAGGGATAACATTCAGGCTATCAATCCTCAGGCAGTAGTAATCGACGGAGCTTCACCCTTAACTGTTGACAAGCCGGAATTGATCAAAGGGAAAAGAGTTCTGGTCGTTGAAGACGGACCGACCCTCACTCACGGTGAGATGGAATATGGTGCCGGAGTGGTAGCAGCCAGAAAATTCGGAGCTGCCGAACTGGTAGATCCCCGTGAATACGCAGTTGATACAATAGCAGATACCTTCGAGAAATATCCGGAGATAGGGATTCTTCTGCCGGCAATGGGTTATGGTGAAAAACAGATGAAAGATCTGGAGAAAACGATCAATGCCACAGATTGTGATGTAGTTGTTTTCGCCACCCCGATCGACCTGACCAGGATCATTAAGATAGATAAACCGGTTGTCAGGGTTGAATATGAATTGCAGGAGATCGGAAAACCTGATCTGTCTGATGTATTAAAGGATTTCTAAGAACCAAAAAAAAATCGCAGGGTAGAACCTGTTATAACCAAATAGATTAAAAGCAGGAGGTTGACATTAAGCCGGCCTCCTTGCTTTTTTTTCAAATATGAGGATATAAAACGGCACCTTAGCTAGCGTGTCGTTAAATAAATAGACTTGTTTAGGGAGGATAAATATGCAAAAAAAAGCTGTTTTGGCATTAGGCGGCAACGCTATACTGAAAGCCGGACAAAAGGGAACTGTGGAAGAGCAGATAAAGAATACTTATGACAGTATGCACGGCATAGTGAAACTCATCCGCGAGGGTTATCATCTGGCTATAACGCACGGTAACGGTCCCCAGGTGGGGAACATGCTTATTCAGCAGCAGGCGGGTATTGAGATGAATGTTGCCCCGCTTCCTTTGATGTTCCTTAATGCTGCAACAGAAGGTACAATGGGCTACATGATAGAAGAATGCCTGGAGAATGGTCTGACCGAAGAGAAGATCGATAAGCAGGTATTGACCGTAGTTACCAGGGTTCAGGTTGATAAGAATGACCCCGACTTTCGGAATCCCTCCAAACCTGTAGGTCCTTTTTACGATCAGGAAAAGGCTGAACAGTTAACAAAGGAATACGGCTGGAATATTGTCGAGGATGCCGGAAGAGGGTACAGACAGGTAGTCCCTTCCCCCATACCGGTAGATATTCCTCTGGCAAGTACCATCAAAGAACTTGTGGAAGAAGGGGTAATTGTTATTGCCTGCGGCGGTGGCGGAATACCTTTCATCAAAGATGAAGCCGGCACGTTAGAGGGAATAGATGCTGTGATCGATAAAGACTTTGCCTCTGCTCTCTTAGCTGAGAAGATCGAAGCTGATTTGCTCGTTATTCTGACCGGTGTTGATAAAGTCTCGGTAAATTTTGGTAAACCTGACCAGAAAGAGCTAAATGTTCTCACGGTAGAGGAAGCCGAGCAGTATCTGCAAGCGGGAGAGTTTCCTCCCGGCAGTATGGGACCGAAGATCAGAGCTGCTGTAAAGTTTATCAGAGGTGGCGGAAAAGAGGTTGTGATTACTTCTGTGGAACGTGTTGTCGATGCCTTACATGGTGAAACCGGAACAGTAATAAAAGCCTAAGACAGCTCTTGCGGCGGTCTTTAACATATTGCTGACAATTATTTCAGGGCGATGGATAGTCGCCCTTTTTTTGTGAGAAAAAAGAGATCAGAAAAGGGACTTAGCGGGGCTTAACTCTTAGTATTTGACGTCCCGGTGTTGAATATTCTCATCCATGGTTCTTATAATCTCCCGGGAGGGGAGATGTCCCAACCCGGCAGCCTTGTTGAAATAATAAAGAGCGTTATTGAAATGACTATCCTCACGGTATAGTTTCCTGCTTAGCTGATTTGTCTTTCCCCTTTTCAGAGATCTGTCGTAACCTTCAAGGGAAGCGAGAGTACCATAGACCAACCCTATTTTGTAGTAGTACAGAGGGTTTTCAGGTTCTTTTCCGGAGGCGGTAAGATAGTAATCGAGAGCTGTTTGTAATTCCCCTTCATTGAAGTATTGATCTCCAATTTCCCTGTATTCTTCCGGAGAGCGGGAATTCTCTTCATATTGCCCGGCAAGAGCACAGCCGGAGATAAGAAACAGGGAGACTATAATAAGCGGGAATAGGGTCTTGAGCATTTTTCTTCTTACGGAAACAATCTGCTTAAAGAGCGGCATTTGCTGTAATTCTCCCTTTATTATGACAACGATCCTCAACGTCTGTTATTACAATGATGATCTGATGCCACAGCAAAGAATAATTACCTCAATCGTGGTTCATGATAAAAAAGTGTTGGAGGCGGTAAGAAAAATCAATTATCAGAGATAGCCTGGATTCGGGCGAATGCTCTTTTTAAGGAAGATTCAGCCCGGCGGAAATCAACATCTTCCTTGCTTTCGGAGATCATTCGCTCTTCAGCCCTCTTTTTTGCCTTTTCTGCCCGGTTCCGGTCTATCTCGCTCTCCCGTTCGATTACTTCAGAGACAATGCGGATAGTATCATTCTCTATGCTGACAAAACCGTCATGAATAGCAAAGGTATCCTTCTTCTTTTTCGGATCTTGATAGAAAACAGTTAAAGCTCCGGGACGGATTTTGGTTAGAAAAGGGGTATGTTCGGCAGATACTCCGAAATCACCCTCAATTCCGGGAATAATAACATGGTCGCATTCGGTATCCAATACTGTTCTGGTTGGTTGAATGATTTTCAGACGAAGACTCATGAGTTTTCTTATCCTTATTTTACTGCAGAGAAACTATTCTATTTTTTGATCTTACTTGCCTTTTTCTCTGCCTGCTCTATTGTGCCGACATAGAGAAAAGCCTGCTCTGGCCATTCGTCACACTCTCCTTCTAAAATTGCCTTGAAGCCGGTAATGGTATCCTTGAGTGAGACATACTGCCCGGGAACATTGGTAAACTCTTCAGCGACGAAGAATGGCTGTGAGAAAAATCTTTCCAGTTTTCTGGCTCTGTTAACGACAAGCCTGTCTTCTTCCGAAAGCTCATCCATTCCGAGAATTGAGATGATATCCTGAAGATCTTTGTATTTCTGGATTACTCTTTGAGTTTCTCGTGTTACGTTGTAATGATCTTCACCCACGATCTTGGGGTCTAATATCCTGCTGGTTGACTGCAGCGGGTCAACAGCGGGATAGATTCCGAGCTCGACTATCCTTCGGGAAAGGAAGGTGGAGGCGTCAAGGTGACTGAAAGTAGTGGCTGGGGCAGGGTCGGTAAAGTCGTCGGCCGGAACATAGATAGCCTGAACCGAGGTGATCGAACCGTTATTGGTTGAGGTAATCCTCTCCTGCAGGGCACCCATCTCAGTTGCTAAGGTAGGTTGATATCCCACGGCAGAGGGCATTCTGCCCAGAAGAGCGGAGACTTCAGAGCCTGCCTGGGTGAAGCGGAAGATGTTATCAATAAAGAGAAGTACGTCTTTTCTGGAGACATCACGGAAATACTCGGCAACTGTCAACCCGGTCAATCCAACTCTTAATCTCGCTCCGGGAGGTTCATTCATCTGTCCGAAGATCAGAGCAGTGTTTTTGATAACTCCCGAGGCTTTCATTTCCAGCCAGAGGTCGTTCCCCTCTCTTGTTCTTTCACCGACTCCGGAAAAGACCGAGTAACCGCCATGCTCGGTGGCGACGTTTCTGATGAGTTCCTGGATCAATACTGTCTTCCCTACACCGGCACCACCAAAGAGTCCGGTTTTCCCCCCTTTAAGGTAGGGCTCTATCAGGTCGATAACCTTGATTCCGGTTTCCAGGATCTCTTCTTCCGTTGAAAGGTCTTCGAAGAGGGGAGTTTGCCGGTGAATGGGAAAGCGTTCTTTTGATTCTATGGGTCCCTGTTCGTCGATAGGGTCTCCCGTAACGTTGATCATCCTTCCCAGCACCTCTTCTCCGACCGGGATAGTGATCGGTTCTCCCGTATCGTAAACGGTAGTGCCCCGAACTAACCCGTCCGTAGAATCCATGGCAATAGTCCTGACTTTTCTCTCTCCCAGATGCAGCTGAATTTCGAGCACCAAATCACTCTGATCCTCTCTTTTGATCTTCAGGGAGTTGTAGATTGCCGGCAATTTTCCTTCCGGAAACTCAACATCTACAACCGGTCCGATAATCTGTATTACTTTACCTTCGGTCATCTTTTCCTCTTATTCGTTTATTGCTTCAGCACCTGAAGCGATCTCTATTATTTCGGTAGTGATTGAAGACTGACGAGCCCTGTTATGCAGCAAGGAGAGCTGTTCAATCATCTCGGAAGCATTTTCAGTAGCATTGTCCATAGCTGTCATTCTGGCACCCTGCTCGGCAGCAGAAGATTCCAGCATCATTCGCCAGATCTCGACGTCAATATACTTGATTCCTAGCTCTTCGATGATGGTCTCCTCATCCGGTTCGTATAAAAAATCAGTTTCGGAGATTACTTCGGATTCCATCGGAACGATTGGGAGTAGCTGACGGCTTATCACATTTTGCTGGATAGCAGATTTGAATTCATTATAGATAACATCGATCTTGTCATAACCCTGATTAAGGTAGAGATCAAGAATGAAGCGGCTTATCTCCCGGGTATTGGCAAAATCTATAACATTGAAGTAATTGATGAATTTTTCGATGATTCTGCCGGTACGCTTTTTTAAATTATCGTATCCCTTTTTTCCTATACAGATGACATCTGTTTGCTCTTCTTTTTCCAGATACTTTTGGGCTGTCCGGATAATATTGGAGTTAAATGAGCCGCAGAGTCCCCTGTCTGCTGTGATCACAATAAGGGCAGTTTTACTATTCTTTCCGGCAGTATCAGCCTCGGTATAGAGGAAAGGGTGTTTCGTGCCCGGATTCTTAAACTTTATCGTTCTGATCATCAGATCGATGTAATCGGCATAAGGACGGGCATGAATGATCTTATCCTGAGCCTTTCTCAATTTGGAGGCAGCAACCATTTTCATGGCATTAGTTATCTGTCTGGTATTTTTGATCGAGACAATACGATTCTTTATATCTCTGATATTTGCCACTGCTATCTATCTCCGGTTTGTCATATCAATGTGAATCAAGATCATTGGTTTTCCCTGAGCGTTCTGACAGCTCAGATCTTTTCCTTTACTTTTTTACAAACGGTGTGCATCTCTTCTTTCAGCTCATCGGTAAGTTTTTCAGCGGTAAGTTTCTTGAGCAGTTCGGAATACTCCGTATCGAGAGTATTATATAACTCCTTTTCAACATCTTTGATCTTTGCAACTTCCAGATCATCCAGGTAGCCGTTATTAGCCATGAAGATAATGAATATCTGTTTAGCGATAGGCAGGGGATCATATTGCTTCTGCTTGAGGATCTCTATCAAACGCTCTCCCCGCTGGAGCTGGGCCTGGGTCGCTTTATCAAGATCAGAACCGAATTTGGCAAATGCCTCCAGTTCATTGTATTGAGCAAGATCGAGACGAAGCTGTCCGACAACATTTTTCATCGCTTTTATCTGAGCACTGCCACCGACTCTGGAAACTGATAAGCCTGGGTTGATCGCAGGTCTTAACCCGGAGTAGAATAACCGGCTGCTCAGATATATCTGTCCGTCGGTAATTGAGATCACATTTGTCGGGATATAGGCAGAGATATCATCTGCCTTGGTTTCGATGATCGGCAATGCCGTTAGAGAACCAGCACCCAGATCATCGCTGAGCTTGGAGGCTCTTTCCAGCAAACGTGAATGGAGATAGAAAACATCTCCCGGATAAGCTTCCCTGCCGGGAGGTCTTCTCAAAAGAAGCGACAATTCCCGGTAGGAAACTGCATGCTTGGAGAGATCGTCATAGATGATCAGAGCATGCTCTCCTTTATCCCGGAAGTATTCTCCGATAGTACAGCCGGCATAAGGTGCTAAATACTGAAGTGCCGGTGGTTCCGAAGCTGTAGCGGAAACAATGATCGTATAGTCCATCGCTCCGTGATCCTGGAGAGTTTTGACAATTGTAGCAACGGAAGACTTCTTTTGTCCGATGGCAACATATATACAGATGACATTAGTGTCCTTCTGATTAATGATCGTATCGATAGCGATAGCGGTTTTGCCGGTTTGCCGGTCACCGATGATCAACTCTCTCTGTCCCCTGCCGATAGGTACCATGGAATCAATAGCCTTTAAACCGGTCTGTAATGGTTCTTTCACCGGCTGTCTTTTGATCACCCCTAATGCCTTTCTCTCAATGTCGGCGAGCTTGTCGGTTTTTATTTCACCTTTACCGTCTATAGGTTGTCCCAGGGGATTGACGACCCTCCCCAGCAGTTGATCACCAACCGGGACACTGAGGATCTTGGTTGTACGTTTAACCGTATCACCCTCTTTAATTTTGCGGGATTCATCAAAAAGAATACAACCTACATACTCTTCTCCAAGATTGAGAGCCATACCGTAAACGTCACCCGGAAAGAGCAGCATTTCACCCGCCATTACCTTATCGAGTCCGTAGATAAGGGCAATGCCGTCACCGACCTCGATGACCTGACCGGTCTGGTCGATATCAATATCAAACTTAAATTCGTCGATCTTCTGCTTTAGTATCGAACTGATTTCATCAGGTTGTATCTTCATATTATTCCTCTTTAGATTTTAGAATTAGCTTCTGTCTTCCGTTAACTATATCTTAATTTATTGTTATTCCTTATCTCTTGTCTATGATCTGCTTTTCACCTTCTTGAACAGATCAAGATTATGACGAACAGAACCATCGATTTTCAAAGAACCTACCTGAGCTATAAAACCGCCGATAATTCCGGGGTCTATCTCTGTCTGGGGGATTAGTTCTTTAGAGGTTAGTTTCTCAGTATATTTGACGATCTTGTCCTGTAACTCCGGTTTGTGTTCCCGGGCATAAACAATCTTGATTTTAGCCTTGTTTTGCCTCTGCAGGAGCAGTCTTTCAATATCGTTAATTATCTCTTCAACGAGCGGGATTCGATGTTTTTGAATGAGCAGACTGAACAGACCGTACCAGTATTTTCTCTGGTTAAGGACGATCCCGCTTTTTGCCTGTTTCCCGAAGACCTCTTCCAGCAAGGAGGTTCTCATCTTTCTGGGTGTTATGGCTGACTGCCAGAGTTTCGACAGCAGCCCGTTATCCTTAAGAAAGCTGCGAAGGGCTTCAATATCAAGGAGAAGATCATCGTAGTTCTTTTCCTCGATGTTATCAAGCAGAGCTACGGCATAACGGTGGGTTAAAAGTCGGAGTTTCACTTCTTGCTCCGGTCTTCAGCAAGCAGCCGGTTGATCATTTCAGCATCAATTTGCTCATCAAGCTTTTTCCCCAGAATAGCTGTAGTCAAGCCGGAGATCCTTTCAGCAAGTTCTCCTTCGATTGCCTGCATCACTTTCTGTTTCTCATGAACAAGCTGTTTCTCAGTATCAGCCAGAACCTCTTTTTCTCTCAGTCTTGCCTGCTTGATAATCTCATCGCCCTGAGACTCGGCATCTTTCTTCGCCTGTTCTTTCATTTTTCTTATCTCTTGAGCCGATCTTTTGAATTCTTCCTCCTGCTTTTGCAGGATCTCTGCTGCTGAAAATTTTGACTTTTCAGCCTGTTCCATATCCTCGGCTATACTCTTCTGCCTCTCCGCCAGAAAGGTCTTTATCGGCTTGTAGAGCAGCTTATTCAAAATAATCATCAAGAGAATAAAATTCAGGATGACTATGATCAGGGTGTAATCAAAACTTATCATTTCCCTCTTTTACTCCTTATCATTTCTGATATCTGCGGTTCGGTAAATCCTCACCTGCTGTCAGTCCGGTTAGTTTGCTTGTTTGCTTTGCGTTTAAGTCGAAAAGATCAAGAGTAAGGCAATAACCAGAGAGTAAATACCGGTTGACTCGGAAACTGCCTGTCCGACGAGCATGGTTCTGGTCAATAAAGCTGAATTTTCCGGGGACCGGGCAATTCCTTCACAAGCTTTACCGGCAACAAAGCCCTGTCCGATTCCGGGACCTAAAGCTCCTATGCCCATACAAATTCCGGCACCGAGAAATGCTGCCGCTTTTGCGATAAATTCAAATCCTTCCATTTATTCCTCCATTCTTTCCGGCAGATATTTTCTGCCGCATGACTATATTGTTATTACTTATACTCTTTTGTGTTCATGGTCAGTTTAAAGAGCATACATTAACAGAAAAGCAATGACCAGAGAGTAGATCGCCGTTGATTCGGAAACTGCAGCCCCAACGAACATAGTTCTCATTATCAAAGCCCTTTGCCGGGGATATCTTCCTATCATATCACTTGCCCTGCCGGCAACAAAACCGATAGCAGTTCCGGGTCCTAAAGTACCAAGCCCGATACAGAGCCCTGCTCCGAGATAAGCTACAGCTCTGATTATTTGCGGCAGAAGAGTAGAGTCTTCATATTCGGGAATTGCATAGATCAGGAGCAAGGCTACCACAAGGGCAAAGATCGAGCTTGCCTGGGCTAATGCCTGCCCGATAAGCATATTACCGGTGATCTCGTTATGTTTCTTGGGCATTCTGCTCAGAGCTAAACAGGCATATCCCCCTGTGTAGCCGGAACCAAAACCGGGACCGACACTACCAAGCCCCATTGCCAGACCGGCAGCCAAAAGAGCGGCTGCTTTATCAAGTCCTAATGATCCCCGGTCAACTCCCCCGAAGAGTAGAAGCAGCGAAACAACCAGTGAGAAGATCGCTCCCGTTTCGGTTACAGCCTGGCTTACCAGCATTGACCGGGTAAGCTGATCACCCGCTTTGGGCTGGCGCATTAGACCGAAATTAGCCAGACCGGCAGTATAACCTTCACCGTAACCGGCACTCAGGGATGCAAATGAAACACTGATCGCCGCACCCAAATAGGCAGCAATTTGAACAATTTCAAGACTTTCTAACATTCTGTTTTATCTTCCTGTCTGTCTGGTCTGATAAAATCTGTATTATCCTTAAGCATAGAGTTGCTCTTGCTTGAAGTCAGCAGTAATTTCTCTTTCTTCCGTACTTTCGTCATCATGATCATTATTACCCTATTCGTGGATCTCTACCGCGATGTAACTAATTGCCAGCATAGTAAACACAAATGCCTGAATTGTCCCGATAAATACCCCGAAGAAGAGGCTCAAGCCGACCGGTATTAGAATGAAACGGACAAGAGATGAGATAACAATAAGGATGATTGCCCCCCCCAAGATATTGCCGAAAAGACGGAAAGAAATCGATATTGTTTTGGAAAACTCACCAACTACATTGATCGGTGCCATCGGGAAAAATGGTTCAGTGAAACCTTTGAGGTAGGGGAAGATGCCTTTGTTCTTAATTGACATATAATGAACAACGCTGACCGCCATTATCCCCAGTCCGAGAGGGACGTTGAGGTTCCTGGTCGGTTCCATAAAGCCCGGGATAGGGATAATACCGATAAGATTTGCAGCCCAGATAAAGATGAATATCGTCAACACATAAGGGGTAAAATTAGAGTATCTCTGTCCCAAAGTCTCTGTTGTCAGGTTTTCAAAGAAGCTGTGGATCATTTCAAACAAGACCTGTCCCTGCTTGGGAATGCGGGTAAGGTGCTTCTTCAGCAGCAGAGCAAGCGCTATCAGAACTATATTCATGATCAGCAGCATTCTCAGAAGCTGGAAGGCACTGAAAGTATTATTCTTGAAGAAGCGGTGAAAGAAAGAATATAGCTTTTCACTTCCGTATATTTTGGGAGTTATTCCTTTGTCGGCATGATACTGGGCGGGCTGAAATTCCTCGATAATTCTGTCCTGAATTGTCATGGGGTGAGAAGTGTGCCAGAGAGAGAATTTTCCGGTGTCGGGATTGATGCCGATATTGAGTCTGTAATCGAGCCCAATGGAAAGAATAGCCTGAACAATAAAGAAAATAAAAAACAGTCTGACCATCTTATTTTTCATCATTTTTCGCTTACCTCTCCCTTCCTAAGCTGGTCATGACCGTCAACAATTTTTCTGATCTGATCCAATAAAAGAACCGGTTTTTTCCCGACAGATACATTAGTCACTTTTTGTCTCTTCATCCTGCGAAACAGCCTCATCTTCACTTTTTTCGGGTCTGAGGAGCCGGTAGAAATAGTGCAGAATAATAGTTATCTGAACACTGACCAAACCCGCTCCGAACGTTACAATATCAGGTTTCAGTACAACCACAACGATCACTGAATATATTGCCAGGAAGAGATAACGGAGATAAAAGCCTTTAAAGGAGTGTAAATTTGCTCCCTGATCAGCTAAGGTTATTCCCTTTTTGGTTTTATGGTAGAGCCAGTAAAAATTTAACCCGCTCCCCACGGAACCTGTTATCCATCCTATCGCCTGACCGAATCTCGTTAGCAAAAACATTACAGCCGCGATATTTGTCAAGAAAACTATCGTTAAGATCTCTCTGACATATTTCGCTGTTTTCTTCGACTCCTGGGGACTGGTTATTGCCATCAGATCTCCGGTTTTGTGGTAATGAATTTCAAAAAATGAGAAGAACGGTTCGTTGAAGGCAGGCTATTTATCACGATCTTCCAGGTACTCTTTCAGATAAGTATAATTAAGGTAGAAACCGGAGAAGATACCGATGATTATTCCAACAAAGAGCAGGATGTTCCCGGTTCCTAATCTACGGTCAAGCCAGAGAAAAAGAAGGAAAAAGACCAGCAAAGAGATTATTATGTTCAGTCCCAAACGCCCTATGATGGTGAGGTTGCGGAGGATCTCCGGGTCTTTAATTTGAAGCTTTTTGAGCAATTTCATCCGGTTTTAGGGAGAAATCTTTCGTTACATTTGTTTTTGGCTGCGGTTTCTTGTCTCCCATCTGACAGGTACCGACAATAACAGCTCCGGCATTAACCGTAAGTATCTTGGCGACAATATCACCCGTCAACTGAGCTGTTTTATCAAGTTCCAGGGTTTCGGAGACTGTTACATTCCCGTCCAGAACCCCTGAAATAAGGCACTCTTTTGCCCGGATATCAGCTTTAGCTTTTCCGGAAGTACCGATTATGACAAAGCCGTCTGTTTCCAGAGTACCTTCGATAAAGCCGTCGATCCTGATACCTCCGCGGATTTGCAGATGTCCTTTGATGGTACTCCCCTTTCCGATGATGGTTGAGAGTTCAACTTTACGATTTTTCAGCATACTTAATCTCCTTTCTGAAAATTTTGTCTATCACTGCCGGGTTCTTCTTGCCCCGGCTTGTTTATCTTAACTCGTCTCTCTCTTTACTGCCCGGTGTCTCCGGATGTTTGTCGAGAGGATTTACTCTGCTATTCTTCGATAACTGTCAGCGGATCGATATTTTTGCCGCGGTAGATGACTTCAAAATGTAAATGCGGATTCGTGCTTAGCCCTGTATTGCCGACAAGACCAATTGTCTGTCCCTTCTCCACAAAAAAATTCTGAAGATGAAAGATCCGGGCAAGATGGGCATAAAAGGTCAGATAATGATTAAGGTGATCAATGACCATAACATTGCCGAAGTACTTATCTTCGTAAACGGATTTGATAACACCACTTCCGGCAGCCACGATCTCTGTGCCCAGAGGTGCGGCTAAATCGACTCCCTTATGGGTTGGAGTAAAGCCCTGGCTGATCACATAATCATCCAGGATCGGGGAAGAGTTAGGAATGAAGCGCTGTTTCATCCGGAATTCTTCCAAATCCTGTCGTAATTCTTCGGTTGTTATTACCGGTTCTGAGTCAGGTCTTTGAGTCTCCCGTTCCCGCAGATAACTATCAAGCAATTCCCTTATCTGCAATGATTTCGGGATCTCAACCCCTTCCTGGCGTTCCTGTTCGCAGGTATTGAGTTTATCTTGCAGATTTTGAACGTAATTGGTCAGAGCTTCGATCTCATTTTTCTGCTTCATAAGCCTTGCCGACTGTCCCTGATTGACTACCAGCAGGTAAACAGAGAGGATAAGAAGTAAAATCGTGACGATAAGTATAGTTTTAAACATAAGCTTTCAGACTCTCTTTTTGTTAAACATCCGGTTAGCTTTTCAGTTATCCAGTAGTTTATGCAACAGCTGCTGCATTTCCTCGTCGTTTTTACAGGAAAAGGTAATCGTTCCCCCCTTCGCTTTGGGGTTGATCCTGACCGGTATTGAGTAGCTCTCGGAAAGCGACTTGCCGAAATTTTCCCAGTAATCCCTCTTGCGGTCGTCAGTATCATCCTTTTTCTTTGCAGCAGAGGAGAGATGTCTCCGGATCCGGTTTTCCGCCTGTCTCACGGAAAGCTGTTTTCGTGAGATCTCAGCGGCAAATTCGGTCTGCTCTTCCGGGGTAAGCTGCAGCAGTACTCTTCCATGCCCCTGGGAGAGTTTCCCTTCTGCGATCATTTCCAGTACCCTGTTCTCAAGTTTCAACAGACGGATAGAGTTGGTAACCGTACTCCGTTCTTTTCCAACAAACCGGGAAATATCTCCGTGGGTCAGATCGAACTGATCCTGAAGCTGTTGATACGCTTTTGCCTCTTCAACCGGATTGAGGTTTTCCCGCTGAATATTCTCGATCAGGGCAAACTGTAACTGTTCCTGCTGAGAAACGCAGCGGATAATGACCGGCACTTCGGTGAAACCGGCTAATTTCGCCGCTTCCAGCCTTCTTTCTCCGGCGATCAATTCATATTCGGAATCTTCCTTTTTGGTCACGATCAGCGGTTGGATCATACCACTCTCTGCCAGTGAGTCTGCCAGTTCCTGTAGTTTCTCCGGATCCATCTTTCCCCGGGGCTGATAAGGGTTCGGATGGATGTTTTCGATCCTGACCGTAGTAATTCCGGTTGTCCGGTCGGTTGATTCCGTTCCGCTTGGTATTAGGGCGTCTAAGCCTCTTCCTAATCTTTTACTCATCTTGCTAACAATTCCGTTGCTAATTGTAAGTAATTTTTAGCTCCGTTGGAGCTGATATCATAATGAAATATCGGTTTCCCAAAGCTCGGAGCTTCTCCTAATTTGACGTTTCGGTAGATGATGGTCTGGAATATCTTTTCCTGAAAATAACGCCTGACCTCCTTTGCCACCTGAAAAGACAGATTGAGACGTTTATCGTACATAGTCATTACTACCCCTAAGATATTCAGGTCGGGATTGAGATTCCTGCGGATCAGTCTGATCGTATTCAATAACTGACTCACCCCCTCCAGAGCATAGTATTCGCATTGAATGGGGATCAGGACATCGGTACAGGCGGTAAGGGCATTGATCGTCAATAGTCCCAGCGAGGGGGGGCAGTCGATGATTATATATTCATAATTCCCTGTTATTGGCTTCAAAGCCTCTTTGAGTTTGTTTTCCCGGGCAAACTCCTTCACCAGTTCGATCTCTGCTCCGGTCAGATCAATATTGCTCGGGATGATGTCCAGATACTTAATAGTGGTCTCTCTGATTGCGGAAGCAGCATCGGATTTATGGATCAGGACATCGTAAATATGATTGTCGAGCTTATCCTTATCAATCCCCAAACCACTGCTTGTGTTTCCCTGAGGGTCGAAATCGATCAATAGGGTCTTCTTCTCATACAGACCGAGGGCAGCAGCCAGATTTATAGCTGTCGTGGTCTTTCCGACCCCCCCTTTCTGATTAACAATGGCTATTATTTTTCTCATACTTTTTCTATCTTCAGGATATTAGTCTCTCGCCAGGGCTTCCGGAAGAGGAAGTTCTCTTTCGCCGCCTGCAGCAAAAAGGTCTCTTCCATCTCTCTACCCTTATAGAGGAGAATATATCCTTCAGGTTTTAAGAAATCCTTCATTATTCTTAGAAGCTGCGGGGTTATCTTAACCGACCGGCAGACCGTAACATCAAATCCGGACCGCCCGGCCGCCTCTTTCCCCAACTCCTTTATCCTGAACTCTTCCAGTCGTTTATAAATTGGATAACAGTTTTTCAAGTCAAGTTTTTTGATGATAATCTTTAACTCATTTACCTTTTTCCCTCTGGAATCCATCAGATAGACCGTTGCCGCAGGGTTCGTTATAGCCAGGGGAATACCGGGTAAACCGCCGCCGCTTCCCAGATCCAGAATGACTTTATCCCTGAGCTCAAAGCCGCAAACCAGAGGGAGCAGAGAATCATAAAAATGCCTGGTCCAGATCTCTTCCGGGTCGGTCTGCCGCGAGATAAGATTGACCCGCTCATTGGCTTCCACCAAGAGCGAGTGATACAATTCGAACCTCTCCAGCACACCGGATTCTATCTTCAGTTCAGTCAGCAAATCGCTGAATATTTTTCGGTTATTCTCCATCTTACCTCATTTTTTTCAGTTTTCTATTCAAGGCATAGGGGGATATCCCAAGCAATTTTGCTGCCTGAACCTGCACATTGCCCGCTTTCTGCATAGCACTGTTAATAAGAATTCTTTCCGTCTCAGCCAGATTAAGAGAGGGAAAGGCGATATGTTTGCTTTCAGAAGTGGCTGTCTCATTGCTGGGGAAGATTATGTCTGCCGGCTCTAAAACAGCTTTATTGTTGAGGAGAATAGTTCGCTGGATAATGTTCTTCAGTTCTCTCACATTTCCGGGATATTCATAATCAATGAGAAGTTCTAAAGTGCTTTTTGTCAAAATAGGCTTGGAAATATCACTTTGCCGGGTAAAGAGTGAGACAAAATAATCAACGAGCAGCGGAATATCCTCTTTTCGCTCCCTTAAAGGGGGAATAAAAATCTCCAGAGTATTGATCCGGTTTAAGAGATCAAATCTGAAGCTATTCTCTTCCGACATACGGTACAGGTTCTTATTCGTAGCTGAGATAAGCCGGAAGTTCAAAATAATATCTTTTGTGCTGCCAATCCGGTGGATAATCTGTTCTTCGAGGACTCTGAGCAGCTTTGCCTGCATTTCAAGCGGCATATCTCCAATCTCATCCAGAAACAGAGTGCCGTTCTGAACTGCCTCAAAATAACCTGTTTTAAGGTCGGTAGCTCCGGTAAAGGCACCCTTTTCACTGCCGAAAAAGGCACTTTCAATCAGGCTTCCGGCAAAAGCGACACTGTTCACAGTGATAAAGGGAGATTTCTTCCTGTAACCGGCAAAATGAATGATTCTGGCGATAATCTCCTTTCCTGTGCCGGATTCCCCGGTAAGCAGGACTGCAGCACTATCATTCTCAGCGGCAATCATTGCTTTGTTGACCACTTCCTGTAAAGACTTACTTGTTCCGATCAAAGGGGTTTTTACCAGGTTAGCCAATTCTCGGGAGATAAAGGAGTAACTGGGAAAGAAGTTCGTTCTCTCTTTTATTTGAGCTTTCTTTTGATAGGTTTTACGCAGGTTTTTTAGATCAAGATCAAATTGTTCATCTTTGATCTTCGATTCGTAGTGATGGAACAGTTTATAATTTTCCAGGGCCTGACGAAAATCTCCCAATTTCTCATATACGAGGGCAAGTTTATCGTAGCATTTCTTTATCTCCAACTTCATATTCAGTTCTTTTACTGTTTTCAAACAGCTATTCAGAGAAATGAGAGCTTTATCGAAATTGCCGGCACCGGTATAGGCAACACCGAGACTGCTGTCTGAGAGAGCATTCTGCAGCCTGTTTCCGGTCATTTTACTATACTTTTTGCTTTCCTGTAGATATTCCTGAGCAGCTTCCCAGTGCTCTTTGTTGTTTTCCAATCTTCCCAGATTGATCAGCGCACCGGCCATTAGCTCTGGATTCTTTTCCTGTTCGGCATACTCAATAATCTCTTTTAGATATGTTTCACTCTGATCATAATCTCCAAGAAATTCATAACAGTTTGCCGCATTTAGCAAGAGAGAATAGTACATTTCAGGGAAGCGGGATTTGGTTTTATTATTGATAAAACGGGTAAAATACCTAAGGCTCTCTTCATAGTCTTTCAGCCTTCCGTAAGCTGTCCCAAGATTAGAACAGACTGCAATATAGTTTTCACTCTCCTCATCAGGAATATATTTCAATGCTTCCAAAAAATAGTTGATGGCTGCTTTGAAATTACTCATTTTCAGCTGGAGCCTGCCGTTGCCGCAATAAGCCAAACTGACCATGCTGTCTGAATTTGTGAGTAATCCGAAATTCATACCCTCTTCATAGTACTTTTCTGCAGTGGCAAAATCTCTCATTTCCTCATAGATAAAACCGACATTAGTATAGCGGCCGGGCAGTATGTCTTGATTCCCGCTTTTCTGCAGGATTTCCAGACTTTGTAAACCGTAACGGAGAGACTTTTTCAGATCTTTTTGCAGCCAGAAAAGATAGCTGAGATCGGCAAAGATATCTGCTAATGGATCATCACCGTTAAAATAATGCTCATAAAGGCAAAATTCATTATATATCCGGGAAAACCAGGCAGGACCGCCAAAATAGCGGATTGCTTTGATGATACTGTTGAATATCCGGGTAAGATTATTACAGACCGCTTGTGTCGGTTGTGGGTCAAAATCAAGGTAGTCTTTGAATATCTCCAGTGCCGTTTCATAGGTTTGGAGGACTTTCTTATCCTTATTCCGGTTCTGCTGCTCGATAATCTCCCTTAGAATGGGCAGTTTGTCGAATTTCCCGGCTTTTTCCAGTTTCCGTAACAATTCCTCAGGATTACCCATAATTTCTCCTTGTATTTATGCAACGTATTGCAGGAAAGCATTGCAATATCGCCATTATTTGTCAAGCTGATTGATTTTAGCACCTAACAGGGTTTAGGTGAATTACCTTAAATCATAGCAGCATATACAATTAGCATTCACAGAAAGGAAGGAGCATGTCTTGGCATAGCAAATGCTATAGTAAGGTAGTAATTGGAGTCTATATGGAACGGAATTTAGTTTTGAGTGTCAGTGATGTAACTAAAGTCTTTCCAAGAGGTGAGTATTATTGCTGTGGTTTTACCATTACATATTCCAATGGGAAGATCCGGAATTTCATTCTTAAAAGCAAGCTGGCTAATGATCATCTTATGCTAAAGGCTTTGGAAAAGAAACGGCTGACTTTTTTAGAAAAAATACCTTTAGGGAAACAGGAGTATGAACAGAGATAGTGATAGTTTTCCGCATTTTTTTTACTCTTACAGAACAGGGGCTGGTGAGATCTTTAAACGTTATTCGACTTAATTCCGGGAGGAAAAAATGAGAACCGTAAAGTATTCTTCTTTAGTTATTATTTTGCTGATATTCTGTTTCAGAAGCGCATTCGCTCAAACAGAAACTGATTATCAGACAATAAACAGCGGCAGCTGGAACAGTCTGTCAATATGGGAAATCTACGAGGGGGGTCAGTGGATACCGGCGGTGGTAACACCTGACTACACAGTGAATAGCATTACTATTCGTACCGGACATACTGTCAGCATTAACTCGAATCTAACAGTGGATCAGACAGAGGTAGCAGCAGGGGGAGTATTGCAGCATGACTCGGGAAATCTTGTTATAAACAACGGAACAGGCGATGATCTGATCGTAAACGGCACCTTCAGAATTGATTCGGGAATATCGGGTGGAGGATCAATAATAATCAATAATGATTGTACCTGGCTTTCGGGCAAAGTAGCTAACAGCAGCTTTATTATCAGTGCCGGGGGAAATCTCAACATCAATGGTTCGGCAACTAAAGAATCTGTCACCACTATTGATAATTACGGAACCGTTAGCTGGACCGGCGGAAACCTGAACAACTACATTGACGGTATTTTTAATAACCGGGCAGATGCCCTGTTTATTATTGAGGGTGACAATACCTTCAATAATTATATCATGTATTTCTCCCCGGGAGAGTTTATTAACTACGGAACTATCCAAAAGACTACAACAGACGGTACTACTGTTATCAATAAAGGAACTTTTAATAACTTCGGGAATGTAGAAGTCAGCAGCGGAACATTATCCGTTACCGGAAGCAGTGACAATCCCGGTTACTCAGGATCATTTAATGTCAGTAACGGCAGTGTTATTAAATTTAGCGGTACGAACCGCTATCTTACAGACACACTTACTTTCAATGGTAATGGAGAGATATTTTTTGAATCGGGCAGCTGTAATGCCCTCCCAACGACAGGTGGAGCAGACGGCGTTGTTTTTGCTCCCGGTATCACCGTTAAGCTTTCAGAAGGGAGTTTCACCGGCAGCGGAGTAATCGTGATCGAAGGAACATTTATCTGGAGCGGCGGGACAATATCAAACACCAACTTTAACATCGATTCCTCAGCGATTTTCGAGATTACAGGTCCCGCTAATAAGAACATTACCAGTGACGGAGTGATCAATAATTATGCGAATGCAACCTGGAATGAAGGAGTGATCAAAGCCTGGTATGACGGAACCTTCAATAACATGGAAGGAGCATTGTTTGATATTCAATGTGATGTAAGTTATCAGAATTTTGCCCAATATCACGGTTCCGGAACGATTAACAATTATGGAACTATCAGGAAGATCACTAATCAGGGAACAACAAATATCTATGGAGGTGTCTTCCATAATCAGGGAGTATTATTAGCCACAGATACAACTATTGGGGTTACCGGTAGTTTTAGCAATACCGGTGAGGTAACTCTCGATAATGCTGTCCTTAATCTTTCCGGTTCAGGTGATAGTCCCGGTCATACAGGAACATTCAATGCAATAAATGACAGCCTGATCAAATTCTTCGGTTCCACACATACTTTTTCCAATAACGTTGCTTTTAGTGGTGATTTTTCTCTGTTGCTGGAATCAGGTACCTTTAGCGCTCTCTCCACCGGAGGAGGACCCGGGATAGATTTTCCGCAGGAAATGAGCTTTACTTTTACCGATGGAACATTCGGCGGTAGCGGAAGCGTGACCTTCAACGGTCCTGTCGTCTGGAGCGGAGGGACAATAGCAAACGGTAACTTTACTCTCAGTCCGACAAGCAGTCTTCTTATAACTGGTTCCGCTACCAAGAAACTGAATAACAGCGGAGTGATCAATAACTATGCGAATGCTATCTGGGATGAAGGAACGATTAATGCCTGGGCAAACGGTACCTTTAATATCATGGAAGATGCATTGTTTGATATTCAGTGCGATTATAACTATATTAATTATGCTATGTATTTTGGCTCAGGGATCATTAACAACTACGGAACTATCCGGAAATCTGCCGGAGATGGCAGTAATAGTATTTATCGTGGAACGTTTAACACTCCGGGGACTCTGATTGTCGAGTGCGGGACTATCTTTCTTGATGACACAAGCTTCAGCAACTATTCGGGTAATACACTTCTCAGCGGGAAATATGATATCCATGGTATTCTGAAGATACATAATGCCAATATCACAACTATTCAGGCAGAGGTTATCTTAGATGGTCCTGATTCTCAGATCGTTAATCAGAATAATGAAGATGCCCTTGCTAACCTCTCCTCTGTCGGAACGAACGGTACTTTCACTCTGTCCGGAGGAAGAGGGTTCAATACAAATGCAGCCAATTTCACTAATAACGGTGTTCTGGATTGCGGTGAAGCTGTCTTTACTCTTACTGCCGGTAGTTTTACTAATTCTGAGGCTTCTACACTCATGATCGGCAGTACCGGAGGGATATCACTCTCCGAAAATGAGGGGAATATCCAGGGCCCGGGAACACGCACGTTTTCTCCCCTGGCTCATTACATATACAAGGGTCTCGAAGTGCAGATAACGGGTAATGGGCTACCGGGTTCCGTAACAGGTTTTACAGTAGAAAATCAAACAAGTGTAACTCTTACCTCCGATCTGACAGTCACCGGATACCTGGCTTTAGAAAATGGTAATCTCATAACCGGAGATAATGTGATCACCCTCGGTACTGCTACTTCCGGGACAGGCGATCTCGCCTCCGGTTCAGGCAAGATCACCGGCAATTTCAGACGCTGGATCTCTGCAGCTCCTGAAGCTGAAATCCTCTTCCCCCTGGGTACCGATAACCACTTACGAACAACCGGTCTGGAGTTTACCGCAGCCCCGGCAAGCGGTGGTACTATAACAGCATCTTTCATAGACTCAGATCCCGGTGCTGCCGGTATTCCTTTGGATGATAGCGGTACAGAGATTGTCAGTGTTCTGTCTGACGGATACTGGTCTCTAACAGCCGGGGACGGACTATCGGGAGGAGTCTATGATCTCAGTCTGACCGCCAATGGCTTTAGCGGTGTAACAGATACTAATGATCTTCATCTCCTGAAACGGAACAACGGCGGCAGTAACTGGACAATTGACGGCAGTCACTCTCCGGCAACGGGAAGTAACCACTATCCTGTTATCCATAGAACAGGAATGAGCGGCTTTTCCGATTTCGGTGTCGGCAGCAGTGAGGCTGTTGCTCCAGAACTCGAGGCTCCGGTCGTTAATATCTCCGTTCTGGAAAATACCCTCTCTTTGAGCTGGGAAGAAGTCACAGACGCTAATTCATATTTTATCTATGCTTCCGAAGATCCCTATTCCGCTGACTGGGGTCAACATATAGCTCATACTGCTGAACTCTCTTACCAGGAAGAAATAATCACTGAGATCAGGTTCTTCAAAGTCACTGCTTCCACAGCAATACCAACGCTGAGATTGAATCCCGGTCAGTAAATAGCCTGACACCCTTTCTTATATCAGAGACATAATTTTGGCAAATTATGTCACAGATACCTTCAGGCTTTCTCTTTTCACTCTTCATTCTCTCACTTCTATGTTTACGTAGGGGCGGTTCACGAACCGCCCTTTCCCTGCTATCCCATCCGCAGGTTTTGTCTCCGGGGTGTTAAGCTCCAGCTCGTCACAGCTTCCTGCTATCGCTCCCACAGGCTTCTATTTTGACGTATCCGGAGCTTCCAGCTCTGGTTTTGTCTTTTCTTCCTGGTTGTACTTCCTT
>CAYXFD010000024.1:0-46947 GCA_964464175.1 uncultured Candidatus Cloacimonadota bacterium
AGAGATTAGGGATGAGAGATTAGGGATGAGAGATTAGGGATGAGAGATTAGGGATGAGAGATTAGGGAAAAGCCGGAGGAAGGAATAGCAAGTCCATAGGGAGCTGAGCAGGAATATGTAGCGCAAATTGGTAATTTGCGTAAACTGAACAAGTTAGCAACTTGTTGTACATAAAAGAAAAAACCTGCGGAAGGGGAAGAGCTGATAGAGATTAGGGATGAGAGATTAGGGTAAAACCGGAGGTAGGAATAGCAAGTCCATAGGGAGCTGAGCAGGGAGAATACGGAGGGAAAAAAGACATTGAAAAAAAAGTTTATGAGCGTTCATATCCGCATTACAACAGGCTGAAAGCTCACCGGACTACCTGTCTCAGGACTCATTTGTAATGCCTTTATATATAGAGGCACTGCCTCAAAAAAAATTAGGAGGACATTCAAATGAGAATCTCTTACAAGTACGGAATCAGAACCATCAGCGGGAAGCTGGATGATCTGATCCACTCGGCATGGAACAAGGGGAGAGTAGCAATCGGCAGAATCTTTATCATGCCGACACTCGTTGCTCAGCACTTCCTTTTCCGGGACATCAAGCAGAATCTGGCAAGTATCTGGAACGAGTGCTCCGGAGAGTTCAAGGAAGACCTGAAGCTCTACGCAACCCGGAGAATCCCCTACTACACTCCCGAACAGATCCCGGCTTATGCGAATTATGCTCACTTCATCAGATTTCTCTACAGCTTCGCTAAGGCTGAAGGGATCGATCTGGCTGATGTGACACAATCAGAACTGGAAACGGCCGGCTGTCCAACCTCGGTTTCGGAAATCATCCAGGCTGACCTGCTCCCGAAGGTTGCTGAATCCGATGATCTTACTAATGACTGGTAAGAAAGGGAAAGAGAGGCGGCGAAAGCCGTCTCTCTTTTTTAGGAGTGATAAGAGATGAGAGGGAGTAGAAAACCAGAGGTAAAGGGAGCAAGGAACAATTTAGCAAATTGTTTTCGTAAAAAACAAAGAAGGGATAGTCATAGGATATGAAGCAGGGAGAAAGAGGAGTTCGCGAACTACCCCTCCGGAATAGTGAGAGGATAATAAGATAGCAGGAGGACTATTATGCAGGAGCTTATAGATAAGATAGTGGCAGAGATACAGGATAATCTGATCCTGCCGGGTTATTGTGACAATGACCTGAAAGATATTACGGCATTTGTTCTGACGGTGACCTTTAGTACGATTGCGGAAATTTGTGCTGAACTGGTTTCGAAGAAAAAGAGATAAGGAATGAAAAGAGCTGATAGGGATGAGGGATTAGAGATCAGGGAAAAAGCCGGAGGAAGGATAGCAAGTCCATGGAGAGCTAAAGCAGGAAGTATAAAGCAAACTAAGATAATCTATCAAGATACAAAAAGGGGAAAAGTCCCTATTCAACGAGATAGATTAGAAAAGAGAGGATTGTTGAAATGAAAGCTATATACCGATATGGAATAGGTACATTGAGCGGAAAGTCTGATAATCTGGTACATTCCCAGTGGAAAGGGGGTAGAACCGGAACGGTGAGAGTTTTCGTTAAGCCGAAGAGTTCCCGGAATAGTTATCTTTTCGGGGCGAGGAGCCAGAGTATTGCCGAATGCTGGAGGGAGTGTTCGGATGGCTATAAACAGGATCTGAAGTTGTTTGCCGAGAGAAGGGCACCATATTCGCAACTGCCTGATATTCCTGTTTATACGAGGTATGGATTTTTCGTCAGGATGCTCTACATTTTCTGTGAGAGGAGCGGGGATGTAGAGTTAGCTGAGATTGATAAGGGAATTCTAGAATTGCTGGGACATCCGAAGACAGTGGCAGGGGCTGTGGCAGCCGGATATTTACCGGAAGTTGCAGAGACATCTGATCTGGTGAATGAATGGTGAAAGGAAGATACGGAAAGCAAGTCCATGGGAAGCATAGCTTCGAAGGAAAGAAAAAACGGTTCACGCAGGTTATTGCAGATATATAGCGTAGGGGCGGTTCACGAACCGCCCTTTTAGAGTTATGTTTTTTTTGTAATTACTTTCTTAGTAACAGCACAAAGAAAGTAACAAAGAAAAGCTGCCGGTGTACAGGATGTATGTTAAATACATCTATTTATGTACTTTCTTTTGAGCGGCCAAAAGAAAGATACCAAAGAAAACCCGCCGGCGTACAAGCAACGACGCAAAACCTTCTCGTGACTGCTTCTTTCGAAAAACTCCTCACTTCGTTCGTCAGACAGTTTCTTCGAAGCAGCCTCTCGTACGGTTTTTTCCTTCGTCGTTCTTGTAATGCCGGAAAGATCTATTCCCACCCGCCACCCAAGCAGGCAAAGATATTCAGATGCTCCAGCGGAAGAAAAGCAAGGAGTAAAGATAAAAACCAAAGGAAGGATAGCAAGCCCACGGGAAGGGCAGCAAGTATGTAGCAAGGGCGTCCTTGTCCTTGCCTAAAACAAAGCTGGAAGCTCTGTGTACGAAGAATGCCTGCTGATGGAAAGCTTCGCAGAAAAGATAAAAACCAAAGGAAGGATAGCAAGAGCATTGGGAGGAAAGCTTCGAAGAAAAGATAAAAACCCGAGGGAGCTAAGCAGGGAGATGTGGTGAAAAGGAGTTCACCACACCGAAGAAAAAACCGGAGGAAGGATAGCAAGTCCATGGGAAGCATAGCTTCGAAGGAAAGAAAAAAGTGTTCACGCAGGTTATTGCAGATAAATTATGTAGAGGCGGGGCATGCCCCGCCTGAGCGGAAGAGATACTTTAGTTTGCGGATATCACTTAGGCGGGAGAGGGTTGCAATTACTTTCTCTGCAATATAGGCAATAGTGAGAGGAAAAAGGATACTGCAATTTGGCGTATTACAGTACTGGGGGAGCAGATATTACCGCCACTGAAAGGCTTTTACGGGGCATTTCTCTTCGCAGACACCGCAGCCGATGCACTTCTCCTGATCGACTACATGCGGTTTCTTGAGTTCTCCTTCGATAGCATTTACCGGGCATTTTTTCATACAAATCGTACACCCTACACATTTATCTTCCATAATAAAGGCTTTTTTTCTTTTACCGGCGAGGGGGTCAACGATCGCTTTCGTCGGGCATACTTTTGCACAGAGACCGCAGACGATACATTTATCGTAGTCAATGACCGCCAGATCGTCCTGCATTGATATTGCCATTACCGGGCACTGTTTCACGCAGAGAGTACAGCTGATACAGGCAGTGTTGTTACCGCATCTCTTTTTGGCTTCCTGCCCTTTATCGTGGGAGGAGCAGAGGATATGAACCTTTTTGGAGATAGGGAGGATCTTGATCAGATTGCGGGGGCAGGCTTTAGCACAAGCACCGCAGGCGGTGCATTTTTCCGGGATTACTTCTCTCATTCCCTTTTCATTTATTCTGATAGCATCAAATTTACAGGCGGCAATACAGTCATTCTGAAAGACGCAGCCGAAATTACAGTAGTTCGGCCCGTTAGAGACCAGAACGGCTGCTTTGCAGGTTGCTATTCCCTGGTAGTTATAACGCAAAAGGGTGTTTTCGTAACCACCGCTCTGGCAGAGGATAACGGCTATCTCTTTCTCTTTCAGTGTGGCTTCGATGCCCATTATACCGGCGATATTCTTTAAGGTTGTCTCGCCGCCGGGAGCACAAAGGTTTATGGACATGTTCTGAGCAACAATGGCTTCGGCATAAGCAGCACAGCCGGCTAAACCGCAGGCTCCGCAATTAACACCGGGCAGTGCTTCCAAAATCTTCTCTACCTTGGGGTCAACTTCGACATGGAATTTCTTGGAGGCAAAAGCCAGAACCAGTCCGTAAATTAGACCGAGTCCGCCGATAATAAGAATAGGAATCAAAATCTGTATCATTTATTAAACTCCCTGAGGTTGCAGTTGTAAGGTTTCGGACATTGCTTTTTCAACTCCATATCCGATCTTAATCCCGCTCCAATAATCTATGATCATTTGCTGTTTTTTTAATGTCATACCGGAGATTCTCTCTTTAAAACTTAAATCCGGAGAAACCGAGGAAAGCCATTGCCATACAACCGGCAACAATAAAGGCTATCGGTAACCCTTTCATGCTTTCCGGCAGGTCTGCCCATTCCAGACGTTCCCGCAGTCCGGCCATAATAACCAGGACCAGGGTGAAGCCGATACCGGCAAAGAAACCGTGCAAGATTGCTTCGATGAAAGACAAGCCTTCGTTGATGTTGATAATAGAAACACCGAGTACGGCACAGTTGGTAGTAATCAGAGGGAGAAAGACCCCCAGAGATTTATAGAGAGCCGGAACCATCTTCTGAATAACCATCTCGACAAACTGGA
This sequence comes from uncultured Candidatus Cloacimonadota bacterium, assembly GCA_964464175.1. GTDB lineage: Bacteria > Cloacimonadota > Cloacimonadia > Cloacimonadales > JAJBBL01 > CAYXFD01. The sequence continues at coordinate 4,335 of CAYXFD010000024.1, forward strand.
CAAGTGAGGCAATCGTCAAAATGAAGGCAATCGTCTGCAGGTAGCCGATGGAGAAGGGGATCAGAAGAAAATTCTGAATGATCCAGGTGATGGTCGAAGCCATCGTCATGACGAAGATGACTGCCATTCCCATACCGAGAGCCGAGTCGAGTTTTTTGGAGACGCCGATATAGGGGCAGAGCCCCAAAAACCGGGCCAGGACGAAATTGTTGATCAATATTGCTGAAATAGCCAGCATCAGGATATTACTCATCTATCTATCTCCTGCTTATATGATTCTTTTTGATTTTCATACTAATCTGCCTCTTTGTTCTTGAACAGATTTAAGAGTCCCATCAAGAGACCGAGAGTGAGGAAGGCACCCGGAGCGAGGATCGCTAAAAGAACCGGCTGAAAGTTCTCCGGCATGATTTGGAATCCTAAAAGCTGTCCGGCACCCAAAAGCTCCCGGAAAAAGGCTACGAGTACGAGAGCAAGCATAAAACCGATACCCATTCCGACCCCGTCAAAGACCGATTTGAGGACACTGTTTCTGCTGGCGAAAGCTTCTGCTCTTCCCAGAATAACACAATTGACAACGATCAGGGGAATGAATATCCCCAGATTCTTGTGGATCTCCGGAGTGTAGGCATTCATGACCATATCAACGATCGTTACAAATGAGGCAATGACAACGATGAAACAGGGAATACGGACTTTGCCGGGAATAAAATCTTTGATCAGGGAGATAAGAAGATTGGAACAGAATAAGACAAAAGTTGCCGCTAAGCCCATGCCGATAGCATTAGCAATGGAAGTTGATACTGCCAGTGCCGGACAGAGTCCTAAAGCCATGATGAAGACAGGGTTCTCTTTAACGAAACCTTTGGTCATCTCTTTAAGCAAACCCATCATACCTCCTGCAATCTGTTACTGAATTCGTTTGTTTTCATAATAAATTTCCTTTATTGGGAGCTGCCTTTGGCAGCCGGCAATTCTACTCCGTGATAATATTGGAAGCTCTTCCGGAAGAGGACAGGAGATCTTCCGATAATGATCTTATTGCTTTCTGGAGAGAATTGGTAATTGCCCGGGTGGTTATCGTAGCACCGGTGATGGTTACTATCTCTCCCCCTTCCTTATCAAGAATAAGCTCTTCCGGTCTCCGGTCACGGAACTGGCCGGTAAATTCGGGACGGGCAGCATTGGCTCCGAGTCCGGGAGTTTCTGTCTGTTCCAGGATCTTGATATTCCGGATCTTCAGTTCCCGGTCAACACCGACCATTGTCTGAATTATCCCGCTGTATCCTGTTTCACTGGCGAGAAAAGTATATCCGGCGATCTCACCCCCGGAGTCATATCCGATATAATAAGAGAAATCATTCTCCACCAGGGTAAACTCTTCTGCTGCCGGAAGGACTTCTTGTCTGGCTTCCTCTTCAGCCCGGCGGCGGTTTTCGTCGATAATCGGTCTGGTAAAACCGTTGACGAAAGCGAGTACTCCGCTGGCAATAGCAGCTATCAACAAGAGAACTCCGCCAAGTTTCAGATAATAACTCATCATGACTCCTTGCCGTTCAAATTCTGCATTTCATTGATTTGGTAATATATTTGATCTGTCGTTTTCATTTTCTTTTCCGTTCTTTCTTCTCTTTCCGGGTTAGGAAGTCTTCCGGGCGAAAGCCCCGAAAGCCCTGGGAAGGGTATAGCGGTCAATAAGCGGGACTATCAGATTCATGAGCAGGATGGCGAAAGTAACCCCTTCCGGGTAACCACCGTATAATCTGATAACCACGGTGATCAAGCCGCATCCGATACCATAATAGATCCTTCCCTTTTTAGTGAGGGGGGAGGTTACCATATCCGTTGCCATGTAAAAGGCACCGAGAATAACCCCGCCGGCGAAAATATGGAAGAAGGGGAGAAGGATCGAGGCTGAAAAGATCCCGTCAATACCGCCAAAAATAAAGGTCAGGACGAAAACAGTACCGATATAGCAGACCGGGATACGCCATTCGATTATTCTTTTCCAGGCGAGCAGTACAGCTCCCAGCAGCAGAGCAGCAGCGGAAACTTCACCGATACAGCCGCCGATATTACCCCAAAAGACGTTCTGCAGGGTATTGATATCTGCCACTTCGCCCATCAGTATCTGCGGGGCACGGGGCATTACCTCTTTGATACTTTCGACAAAGACCGGGTCCCGCAGGGATTTGACTACTGCCAAAGGGGTAGCGGAGGTTACCAGATTGGTCACGGCAGGGATATTATCAAGATTACTCGAGATACCGCTCAGGGCACCGAAAACGTTTCTGGGCCAGCCGGCAGTTGTTAAAGTGGGCCAGGAAGCCACTACAAAAACCCGTCCTAAGAGTGCCGGGTTAAAGGGGTTATGTCCCAAGCCTCCGAAGACATGCTTTCCGATGGCAATAGCAAATACCGATCCTGCCACCGGCAGCCACCAGGGTGCTGCAGCATGAAGGTTAAAGGCGATAAGCATTCCGGTAATTACGGCACTGCCGTCGGAGATGGTTACCTCTTTCTTTCTCAATTTCTGGATTATTGCTTCGGTTAGAACGGCTGCAATGACACCGTAAATCGTCAAGGTCAATGCCCGGTAGCCGAATAAAACCGTTGCCACTACTAATGCGGGTATCAGGGCTATCACGACATTCCACATCACCTGCTTAACAGATACAGGGTGATGGAGATGAGGTGAAGCCGAAACTGCATAAATCCCCGTCATACTTTTTCTCCCTTCCTTAGTCTCCAAACTCTCTTTCAAATTATGTTCCTTCCTTAAAAGTTTCCGTTATCTTCTATGATTTACTTTTCGCAGTTCATTGGAAGAGAAGATCCTAACCGGTCCGGTCAGGCTTCTTTCTCTTTTTTCTGCCGGTCAATTTCACTGATCTTGTTTTTACCGATATCTATCCACTGGATAAGTTTTATATGAGAAGGACAGACATAAGCGCAGCAGCCGCATTTGATGCAGTCAACCGCTCCTGCTTTACGGGCAGTTTCCCAATCTTCATTTTTTACACTTGTGGCTATCAGGCTCGGCATCAGGTACATCGGGCAGACATCAACACAACTGCAGCACCTGATACAGGTCTGTTCCTGCCGCTTTTTCGCCTCCTGCTGATCAAAGATGATCAGACCGGAACTCCCTTTTGCCATGGGGGTATTGAGTGTCGAGATAGCAAAACCCATCATCGGACCGCCGGAAATGATCTTGGCTATTTCCTCAGTCGTTCCTCCGCAATAATCGAGGAGTTCATGGAAAAGAGTACCGATCCGGGCTTGCAGATTCTTGGGGTTTTTGACGATCTTTCCGGTGACCGTGATCACTCTTTCGATGAGAGGTTTTTTATAGCGGACGGCTTCATAAGAAGCGACGGCAGTTCCGACATTCTGGACTATCACACCCACATCCATGGGGAGTCCTCCTCTGTTCGGGACTTTCCGTTTAGTGCAGGCGTAGATCAGCTGTTTTTCTGCTCCCTGCGGGTATTTCAACTGCAGACCGACCACTTCGATATTCTTCTCTTTGCTGAGCAGGTTCCGGAAGAGGGAAATGGCGTCCGGCTTGTTAGCTTCGATACCGATATAACCCTTTTCCGCTTTGACGATCTTCATGAAGATCTTCAGTCCGTTGAGAATGTCTTCACTTCTTTCCAGCATCAGACGGTAGTCAGCAGTGAGATAGGGTTCACACTCTACTCCGTTAATAATGACGGCATCGATCTTTTTATCCGGAGGGGGAGAGAGCTTAACGTGTGTCGGGAAACCGGCACCACCCATTCCGCAGATCCCGGCATCGGCAATGCGGTCTTTCATCTCAGTTTCGGAAAGCGACATATAATCGGGATCATCTGTCAGTTCTACCCAATCGTCATCACCTGTCCGGGTTATCTCGACAGCCTGCTGCATATTACCGGCGGGATGAGGAAATCTCCCGATCTTGGTTACTTTTCCGGTAATACTGGAATGCATAGGGATAGAGACAAATCCGCCGGCTTCGCAGATCAGCTGGCCTGTTTTGACGGTATCACCCGGTTTTACTACAGGCTTGGAGGGAGCACCGATGTGCTGATTCAGAGGTATAACAATTTTATCCGGCAGAGGGAATATTTCAATAGAGGAATTCTTTGAATAACGTTTAAAATCATCCCCGTGAATACCACCGGGAAAGGTCTTTAAACCCATATATAAACTCCAGTAAAAGAATTTTGTGACATCTTTTGAGAAGTAATAATCATTGCAAGGTTTTTTTCGTTTTCTGCAGGGAGAAGAGCAATGGGTAAAAGGGGTATGAATATCAACATAAAGAATAAAAAAAGACCTTGACTTTTTCAAGGTAGAAATTGAGATTCTTATCAAAGTATTGATGAACAACCTTTTGGGGAGGTAAAGATGTTAAAGAGGATGATCTTATCCGTTCTATGTATAACTTTCTTGATGAGCCTGAGTGCTCAGGAATTTCCAATCGCTGTCGGTACCTACAGCCAAACCTATCCGGAAATTGCCTATAATGGGGAGAATTATTATGTGGCTTTTGTCGATAAGCGTACTGGTACTTACTATTACGGTTTTTACGGACGCTTCGTTACTCCGGTAGGAGATGTAATAGCCGGAGAGACAGAGATCGTACCGCCTCATGTAGCCATGTCATTTATGCATCACCTAACCTGGGGAGATGATCAGTATCTCTTTGTCTGGTCAAGGCAACGGGGACCTACCGAATATTTAAGGGACACTTATGCCAGAAGATTAAATGCAGATGGTCAGCCTATCGGGGGTTCTTTTATGGTATCAATTGGAATTACGGTGAGTACCGCCTTTATCCGAACAGCTTTCGATGGAGAGAACTATCTCGTCATCTGGCAGGAGGGGATGCCGACCCAGGAGGCTCATATCAGAGGGCAGTTTGTCAGTCCTACCGGTAGCCTGATAGGACAGAATTTTTCGATCAGGCCACCGGACCTGCCGGCAAATACTGCCCAGATATATCCCGATATCGTCTTTGACGGCACTAACTATTTTGTAGTATGGGATGATACCAGAACAGGTTCAAGATGTGTTTATGGACAGTTTATTTCCCCGGATGGAGATTTCATCGGAGATAATGTTATTATCAGCAACGAGCCTGTAGATCAGATGCTCGTACAGACAGCCTTTAACGGAAATTATTTCTTCGTAATCTGGGCAGACGGAAGAGACAATCCGAATAATAAAAGTGTTTATGGGCAGCTTGTGGATACGGCAGGAAATCTTGTCGGAGAACATATTCCGATCAGTATAGTTGAAGCGAATAATGAGAGGAGCTGGCCTGCTGTAGGGAGTAACGGAAACCAGTTTTTGGTGAGCTGGGAACAGCAGATCTACCGTGGTCAGTCAGCCGGTTTTCTAACGGAAGAGGAGCGAATAAAGTCCGAAGCAGCTGGTATAGATGAGAATTCCCGTCGTCAGATCTGGTATGATGTTTATGGGAGATTGATCAATGCCGACGGATCTTATGGTTCTGATGAATTTCCCATCTGTCTGGAATTGTACCATCAGGATGAACCGGCAGTAGCTTCCGATACGCAGGATTTTCTTGTCTCCTGGCAGGACTCCAGAAATCAGAATCAGTATTATGATATATACGGAATGATAGTCGAAGGTGAGGAGTCATCTGAGTATCATCCCCCGAGAAACCTGCAGGCAGAACTGGTCGAGATCAATGAGATATATTTGAGCTGGGAAGAGCCGTTGCCCTCAGTGCATGATGTTACTGCCTATTGGATCTATCAAAACGGTGAACTGCTGGAAGTTATTGACGATCCTTTGATTCTGGAATATCAAACAACGGGAAGGGATAATGGAGTCTATTCTTATTTCCTGACAGCAATCTATGAGGATGATACGGAATCAGTCGTCTCCAATACAGTTGAAGTAGAAGTCATTCTTCTGCCACCCGTTGATTTTTCCGCTTCAGCCGAAGAGGGAGAGGTGTTATGTTCCTGGCTTCCTCCTTCAGTATCACGGGCTTTATCTTCTTATCGACTCTACCGTAACGGCGCCCTGCTCGTTGAAACAGAAGAAACGGAATATGTCGATACTGAACCGGAGAGCGGAATGAATTCCTATTTTGTTACCGCTCTTTATGACGGGATGTATGAATCCATTTCCTCCGATACGGTATCTGTCAATATTACCGGTATTGGTGGTGATGATTATCTTCCTTCAACCTTTCATCTGAGGCAGAATATTCCTAATCCTTTCAATCCTGAGACGAAGATCTGCTATGATCTGGCAGAGGCAGCCCGGGTCAGGATCACGGTTTACGATCTGAAGGGACGGAGGGTAAGAGTTCTGACTGATGACTACCGGCAGGCGGGAGAGCATCATGTCCTCTGGGATGGCAGGGATGAAAGCGGCAGAGAGGTCTCGGCAGGGATATATATCTACCGGATGGATACCGGTACTACCCGGCAGGAAAGGAAGATGCTGCTGCTGAAATAAAGAGCAGTTAGATACTCTCCGTTATTTCCCGGGCATAAGAGAGCAGGCTTTCATCTTCCCCGAAGGAAGAAACAATCTGCAAACCTAAAGGTAATCCCTTCTCATTTTTTGCTGAAGGGATAGAGAGAGAGGGAAGACCGGCAAAAGTCCAGGGGAGGCTCATCAAGGGACTTCCTGTCGAATCCAGTCCTTCCGGGGCAGCAGTGGTAGCAGCGGGTGTGATCCAGAGATCTACCTCTTCCCGTTCCATGATCTCGGTAATTTCATAACGTAATATCTGTTGATGTTCCCTGGCCGTTTCGAGTCTCTCTTTGGCTATTTGCTGACCTTTAAGAAACAACCAGGCGGAATGTTCCGAATAGAGAGAGCTGTACTGATGATAAAGCTCCTTATGGTTTTGGGCAAATTCGGCTGCTATCAAGTCCTGATGCAGCTCATTGATGCTTCTTATCTTACTGAAGAGGGATGAGTTGTGGATTTCATAGCCACTTTTCCGGAGTTTATCCACTGTCTCTTTAAATGATCTCAGAGCTGGTTCGTCTGCCTGATTCAGATAGTCAGAAGCCGGTATTCCCAAAACCGGTTTTTCCGGCAGAACTCTCTCATTCCAGTTTTCAATGACTGCTTTCGCTGTCAGGCTTATCCCTTCCAGATCAGGGGTGAAGAAGCCGAGATGGTCGGCAGAATGGGAAAAGGGAAATACTCCGCTCAGGGGAATTCTGTTGTAACTCGGTTTGAAACCGAAGACCCCGCAATAGGCAGCCGGTCTGATAATGGAAGCGATGGTCTGAGTTCCCAGGGTAAGGGGGGTAATACCGGCTGCCACGGCAGCTGCCGAGCCGCTGCTGGAACCTCCGGGTGTATGCGCCGGCTTATGGGGATTTTTTGTTTTTCCCGGTTGAAAGTAAGCAAATTCAGTGCAGGCAGTTTTGCCGAGAATTAAAGCTCCTGCCTCTTTCAGACGGGTAACGATAGCAGCTTCTTCTCCACTGAAGGCAGAAGCGGGAAGTTTTGAGCCAGCCGAGGTCGGAAGATGGTCAACATTGATAATATCCTTCACGCCGACCAGTATCCCATAAAGTGGTGGTTTTCTCCTGGCAGCGGGAAATCTTTCCAGCAAAGCCTTAGCTTCTAAGAGGAGTCGTAGTTTCCGGTTCTCTTCCGGTAAGAAAGAATGAATAACCGGTTCGATTTGCTCCATCCTCTCCAATGTCTGTTCAAGATAACCGGTAAGAGAGATAGTCTCCGTTTGCAATTGCTGAATAAGCCTGGTCAAAGAGAATTCCGGGACCATGATCCTGTCTCCTTTGATTTCTAAATCACTCCATCACGTTGCAGTTCTTCCAGAACTTCTGTTGTTAAACCGAGTAGTTTTCCCAGGACAGAGTGATTATGTTCTCCTATCTCCGGAGCCTGCCGGCGGGTAGAAGAGTCTGAGAAAGAGCTCATTTTTATCGGATTACCGGCAATTTTGACCTTACCTGCTTCTTTATCCTCAACATCGACGATCATCTGTCTAGCCTTTACCTGAGGATCTGCCATTACTTTAGCAATATCATTTATCGGGGCACTCGGGATATGTTTCTGAGTAAAGAAAGCAAGCCATTCACTCAGGGTCTTGGTGAAGAATAGCGGTTCCAGAATGGCATTCAGCTCTTCCAGATGTTCCGTTCTCAGTTTATTGGTTATGAATCTTTCATCACAGAGCAGATCAGGTCTTTTCAGGGCATCACAGAAAATCTTCCAGAGAGAATCATTGCCGATAGCCAGAACAAAGAACTCTCCATCTGCTGCTTCGTATGCCTGGAAGGGAGAGATAGTGGGATGACGATTGCCGATAGGTTCCGGACTTACCCCCTCAGCCTGGAGCCTGAGCAGGGCATTTTCCAGAATGGCGACCTGGCAGTCGAGCATGGCGATATCTATCTTCTGCCCTGTTCCGGTTTTTTCTCTTTGATAGAGGGCTGAAGTTATCCCAATTGCGGTGAAGAGAGAGGCCGTGATATCTCCTAATGACATTCCCACCCTTGTGGGGGGGGAATCTTTCCAGCCGGTAATACTCATGATCCCCCCCATTGCCTGTACCAGAATGTCATAAGCAGGTAAGGGGGAGTAAGGACCGCTGTGTCCGAATCCGGAAGAGGATGCATAAATGAGGCGGGGATTGATCTCTTTCAGGATTTCATAACCCAATCCGAGTTTCTCCATAGTCCCGGGGCGGAAGTTTTCGGTCAGAATATCAAAGTGTTTGATCAAATCCAGCAAGATCTCTTTCCCTTTCGGATGTTTAAGATTAAGAGAGATACTCTTTTTACCACGGTTTATGCTGATGAAATAGAGGCTTCGTTTATCGTGAAAAGGACCGAAAGCTCTGGAGTCATCTCCGATAAGAGGCTTTTCCACTTTTACAATCTCTGCTCCGAGGTCACTAAGGATCATCGTGCAGAAAGGTCCTGCCAGAACACGGGTCAAATCGAGAACCCGGATGTTTTCTAAAGGTTTGGACATTATTTCTCCTCACTTTTCTGTAAAAGAGTCAGAGCTACTTTCTCCGCAGTTATCGGCATAGTCTTAATTCTTATTCCGAGAGCGTCTTCCAGGGCATTGGCGATCATCGGGGCTGCCGGCAGCATGGTATGTTCGCCGACACCTCTTGCTCCGTAAGGTCCGTCCGGCTGCGGGACTTCAATGATAATCGGGATCACTTCATCCGGAACGTCCATAGAGGTAGGTATCTTATAATCGGTGAATGTCGGGTTCAGCATTCTTCCTTTATCGTCGAAGCGCATGTCCTCATAAAGCACGGTCGCTAAACCTTGCAATAAACCACCGGTGATCTGACCTCTGACGAGATCGGGATTGAGTGCCTTTCCGGCATCGATTGCTTCTGCTGCCTTCAAGACTCTCATCTTTCCTGTCTCTTTGTCTATTTCCAGGATCAAAGCCCCGGCTCCAACAGTATAATGCACATTCGGATGTCCCCCCTGACTTGTTTCCGGATCTCCCTGGGTAGAGGAGAATTCAGGCATGAAAACTCCCCGGGCATTTATCGGACCACCTTTAAAAGTCCCGTCCTCAGTCATGATCCCGTTAACAACAAAGTCTTTCAAAGGAAGGGAAAAATCCTTCTTGGTGAGACATTTCACCGCTTCGTCTTCCAGATAGAGTGAATCCTGTGGAAAGTGAAACACTCTCTCGATAAGGGAGAAAATCTGTTCCCGGGCATCAAGAGCAGCTCTCTTCACGGCATTCCCGCAGCTCCAGGTGACATGAGAGGCAACAGTCTGCCACTCATAAGGATTCCGGTCAGTGTCCGGAGTCTCAACCCTTATTTTGGAAGGGGGAACGGAAAGAACTTCAGCGGCGATCTGAGCCATTACAGTTTGGTAGCCCTGCCCGATATCCATTCCGGAGATAAGGAGATTGATACTGGCATCCTCATTGAATTTCAGAAAAGCAGAGGAGCTGGCGTTGGGAGGCATAGCAGGGGCTTTCCAGAAGATAGCAAATCCTTTACCGATAGCCTTTTTCGGATCGGAAGACTCAATCTTTTTGTCCCATTCGATCTCTCTGGCAACTTCCTCGATAGCCTGATGCAAACCGTTAGGATTCATTTCGGCACCGTAAGCAGTCTCATCACCCTCTTTAATGGCGTTTATTCTCCGGAATTCGACCGGGTCAATATTGAGCTTTTGAGAAAGACGGTTGATATGAGATTCCAACCCGAAGAGAAACTCGGAATAGCCAAAACCACGGTAAGGACCTCCCGGTGGAAGATTGGTATATATACAGATGGAATCGATGGAGATATTGGATATCCGGTAAGGTCCGATGGCGGAAAGACCGGTGGCATTGACGACATTGGCACCGTATTCCACGTATGCCCCGGCATCCCAGTATAGTTTATGATCGATCGCTGTTATCGTCCCGTCTTTTTTTGCCCCCATCTTTATTTTGGCAACCAGACCGAGCCGCTGGTAGGTATTCATAAACTCCTGTTCTCTTGACCAGCGGAGCTTTACGGTGTATCCTTGCAGCTTTGTAGCCAGGGCAGCAGGGATTATCTCCATTGTTACTCCCGCTTTGCCGCCGAATCCACCACCCACATGAGGAGCAATGACTCTGACGTCCTTATGGGTCAAACCGAGGGATGACAGAGCTTCGGCAAAGAGATTTCTCTGGGTATGGGGAGACTGGGAGGAACTCCAGACAGTTAACCTGCCGGAATAATCATATTTGGCAACAGCCACATGGGTTTCCAGGGCACAATGGGCATAACGGGGAACCTCATAGGTATCTTCCAGGATATAATCAGCCTCTGCAAATCCCTTGTCCGGTTCTCCTTTCCGGATCTTCCGCCAGTGGGCAATATTAGAACCCGCTTTTGGGAAAAACCAGGGTACATGCGGATAATCAGCTAAATCGGGATGGAGCAGTTTACTGTCATCTTTGAGAGCTGCCAGTTGATCCGTTACGGCAGGGAGAGGTTCATAGTCAATTTTTACGAGTTTGGCGGCTTTTTTTGCAGCCTGGGGTGACCTGGCAACAACTGCAACCACCTGTTCTCCGACAAAACGTACTTTCTCCTGGGCTAAAATATGACGGTCTTTCATATAGAGACCGAATTTGAAGGGGAAATCCTTGCCGGTGAAGATCTGTACAACATCCTTTGCCTTGGAGGCTTCCGAGATATCGATATTCTTAATCAGGGCATGAGCTTCAGTACTGGAAATGATCTCTGCATGGAGCAGACTGGCACCGAAATCTATATCATCGGTGAAGAGAGCGGCTCCGGAGATCTTTTCCTTGCCGTCGATACGTACTACCGATTTTCCTACAAATCTGTGTTCACTCATTTCTCCTCCTTTTCGGTTACAGCAAGGATAGCGTCGAAGATCGGTTTATATCCGGTGCAGCGGCAGAGATTGCCGGAGAGAGCTTCCTTGATCTCTTCCAAATCAGGATGGGGGTTCTGCTGCAAGAGTTCTGTTGTGGTAATAATGACTCCGGGTGCGCAATAACCGCATTGAAAGGAATTAAAGGCAATAAAGGATTCCTGCAGCTCACTTAGTTTGTTCCGGGAGATACCTTCCAGGGTTATTATTTCCATTCCCTCTACCTCAATAGCATAGATAAGGCAGCTTCGGACACTTCTGCCGTTGAGCAGAACAGCACAGGCACCACAATCTCCTCTGTCACAGCCGCACTTAGGGCTCTTTGCTCCTAATTTATCACGCAATAAATCGAGTAAAATCTCGTTAGGTTCGACATTAACAGAACGAGTTTCACCGTTAAGGATAAAAGTTATTTCTCTCATTTCAACCTCCCAGGATCCTTAAAGACTCTACAGACTTTCCTTGCAGTCTGTCACGGCAAACCAGCAGACCTCTTTCCAGCATAACTTTGCAGATATGCATTCTGTATTCACGGGAAGAACGGATATCGGTGATCGGACTTATCTCCTCTTCCACAAGCTTTTTTGCCTGCCGGATAAGCTCGTCGTTCAATTCTTTGCCGGCAAGCAGTTCTTCGATCTTGGCCGCTCTGGAGGGAACCGGACCGACTGAAGTAAAGGCAAAACGGTAGGCAAAACCGTTCTCCTTTTGCAGCATTAAGATCGCTAATCCGGCTTGAGCGAGGTCTTCTCCGCCATACCGACCTAACTTTACATAACATCCGGTATGCTTCTCTTCCGGTAAGATAAAGGAAACGCCTCTTACCAGTTCTTCCGGTTTCAGGGCAGTTTTTCGGGGAGCTAAGAACCATTCCCGGATAGGGATATCTCTTTCTCCCGCTTTACTGAGCGTGTGGACTGTGGCATCGTAGCACAAGAGTACCGGAGCTGAATCCATGCAGGGAACTGCCGAACAGATGTTACCGATCAAAGTCGCACGGTTTCTTATTCCTACTGAAGCGACTGTTCTTGCAGCTTCCCAGAGCAGCAGAAAACTTTCTTTTGCCGCCTGAAAATTGAGAATATCAGTAAAAGTAGTTTTAGCTCCGATAAAGAGGCGGTTTCCCTGCACCTCGATCGTTTTGAGCTCTTTAACTCTCTTGATATCAATCACTGCTTCCGGGGAAATCAGATCATCTTTCATATTCACAACGTGGTCGGTTCCGCCTGCCAGGATCTCTCCCTTTTCCCGGTATTGAGCGAGCAGTTTTAATGCTTCGGTCAGATTATCGGGACGGAAGTAGTTAAATTCATGGGTTATAGACATATCAATCCTCTTTTAGTTCATTATCTAACAATATTTAATGCTTGCAGCAGAGATCTTTTCGACACACAGGAAGATCTAAGATGAAATTGATCAGTCTGCTGAATGGGTTTTTCTAAGGTTCCAGGGCGATTATTCTGCACATCGAAGATTCCAGCTCAATTCCTCTGAGCGGGAACAAACCTATCCAGACTCTCTTATTACTTAGTTTTCCGATCTCGCCTCCGAGGTTCTCGGCATGTACCAAGCCTTTCGGAAAGAGTTTAAGGTGCATGACCTGATAGAATTCTTCAGGTGGAAATAGCTCTTCCCAGCTTTTCCCGTATTTCTCTTTCATCTTCTTTTCTGCTTCCAGGAAAGGTTTCGGATGCCAATCCCGGATGATCGTATTCATCGGATGGTCGGCACTTCCGCAGTCAACACCTATCCAGTTGATCTTCATATCCAGAGCCCATTCATGAAAAGTCGGATCAGGACCGGGGTGCTTAACAAAGTATCTTACTTCGTCAGATTCCGGCTGATCCCAGCTATACTTATGGTAACCGGTATTGATGATCAGAATATCCCCCTCCTTGATCTCCACTTTGGACATTAATAATTCGGGGGTATAGAGGTCATAATCTTCCACATCCTGAGAGATATCGACAACTACTCCGGGTCCGACCCATTCTTTTAAGGGTACTTCCCCGATAGTTCTGCCGTTGGCATAAAAGTGTATCTCTCCGTCGATATGAGTTCCGACATGATTACTGGTAGTGATGATCTGTCCGTTAGCTCCCTGTCCCATGTGAGCTCCGGCAATACGTTTGAAGTATTGAATACCGAGAGGCATATAAGAAGGCCAGGGTGGGGTGTGGATACTTAATCTTTGGGTCAAATCATACATCTTGATTTCGTTCATGAATTTAAAGAATTCCTGTGTGTTCATAATCGTCTCCTTTTTTCATTTTTTATCTTAATGATCTATCTCTTAGTATGTTTATTGTTGATTTTCAACCGCTTCTCATAAGCCGGCAGCAAAATCCTCCATTGCTCTGATAAATGGTTCTATCGGGGCTTCTAAGACTCCGGCACCCACCTGTCCGACCCCCGGGTTCTTGTGCGCAACTCCGGTATCCAGGAAGGGAGTGATATTCTTTTCGATTACCTTCCGGATATCAATACCCAAAGGTGTTCCCCGGAAGTCAAGAGCCGGTATTTGAAAGTTTTCGCTCTCGGCAGCAGTTATTTCATACATCAGATTGGTATAACGGAGGGCATCAGCAGCAGAACCTCCTACAAACTGGACGATTGCAAAGGCTGCGGCAATAGCAAAACCACCCAATCCGGCAGTTTCGGTTATTGTGCTGTCCCCTATATCGGGATTAGCATCTTCTTTTGTATAACCGGGGAAGAAGAGAGCATCCGGAATAAGGGCGGCTCCGGTATGCCATTTATTACCTGTTCCGGCTAAACGGATCCCGAAATCGGTACCGTTGCGAGCCATTACAGTTACAATACTGCTCTTTTCAATGCCGGAGGCTGCATCGAGAATGGCTTTAGCTGCCGGCATAGAAAGATTGAGGAAGAAGTGATCATTTCCATTGATAAATTCCAGAACCTGAGCGGCATTTTCCAGGTTTTGGTTGTCATCTGAATCATCAGCTGATCCGGATTCTGTCGTTCTTAAGATAGCAGGTCCGAGCTGCCGCAGCAGCAATGATGTTCCTGCCCGGTTCCTATTATGCAGTTCATCCCCCATATGCAGAGCCTGAGAAATGAGATTTTTCAGGTCTATTTTTCCCAGATGTCTGATCGCCCGATCTAAGACGGGATAGAGTGTATTCTCCATCCAGAGTAAACGTTCGATAACTTCCGGATGATAAGCTCCGTAACGGAGGACTTTTCCGAGACCTTCGTTCTGGGTACAGTATGCCATATTTCCGTAGGTCTCATTCTCTATGATAAAGACGGGCATCGAGGGTGAGATTATTCCCGCCATAGGTCCTACGGCATCGTGTTCGTGACAGGGTGCATATTCGATTTTCCCGGAGTTAGCAATTTTTTCTGCCTCTTCAGCCGAATCAGCAAAACCTTCGTAAATGAGGGCTCCGATAATTGCTCCCCGCATTGGTCCGCACATTCTCTCCCAGGTTATGGGTGGACCGGAATGCAGGATAAGATTTTTATGCATTCCGGGAATGACTTTGCGGGCAATATCAAGTCCCTGCAGAACAGGTTTTCCGGCTTGGATGATCTCCATAACCTTTTTGTTAGCAGCCTCAATCTCATCGTTATGCTCGCTTATCTTTCTTAAGAAAGCAGGATCTACTGCAACCGGAGGTTTCCAATCTACTTGTATGACATCAGTATTCTGTTTTTTAAGTTCCCGGCTGAAGAGTTCCAGGCCGAGATTAACGATGTGAAGTTTCTGATTTCTGAGATTATTCATAAGATTTACCTCCCTAACTTCCCGATCAATCCGGCAGCATATTCAGCAGCTTCTGTATTAGTAGTGAAAACGACTGCTCCACTTTCCTCCAATTCTCTTCTTACCATCCTGCGGTTTTGGGGATCACTGTCGGTACCAATGAGAGAACAAACAATAACGATCTCACTTTCAACCGTAATTTTCCTGAACAAAGGGGCTAATTCCTTTTGCGGTTCCGGATGTGAGCCGTAACCGAGGACAACATCAAGGAGAATTACCGCTGTTTCAGGGTCGCTGCCCTCTTCTTCCAGCTTCTTCAAACGGAGAGAGTAGTCAATCATCGGATGTGGTCTTCCTACAGTAAACTCATCCGAACCGAGATCAATTATCGTATTCTCCAGACTCTTCCAGATATCGGGCAGTTTGGCGTTATCGTTCAGAGGGGTATTGCTGTAGGCGTGTTTCCCTGCTTTTTTATAAAAGATGTTCTGAGACTCATAGCAGAGAGTACCTCCGCTGTAAAGTCCCCTAAGATATTTTCGGTTGCCCTTAGCTTTTGAACTCAAAAATCTGTCGGGGAATTTCTTCTCTTTATCATTCTCTTCTGCTGCAGAATAATCAGAAAGACTTGATCCGCTATTTGCTAATTGACAGGCTTTCTTCGCTGTTTCCGAGAGAGTATCTGATTCGTATAAGTTCTCTATCCGGGGGAGAGTGAAATCATTAAGGAAATTAACGACTACCGGTTTCTCCGTCTTCTGAATAAACACCAGCAGTTTTTCAATAACTTCCTGGGAGGGGATCTTACTTATCAGCACAATAACTTCAGTTTCAGGATCTTCAATAAGATACTCAAGACAGAAACAGAGCATCAAACCACCAATCTCTTTTTTCCCGTCTCTTCCTCCTGTTCCAAAACCCTGAGAGATACCACCACCGAGGTTGTGAATACCAGAACTGACCTCCTGAAGACCGGTACCGGCAGCAGAGACAATTCCTATCTTCCCCCTTCTTACCGAGTTGGCAAAAGCTAAAGCAACCCCGTTTACAATTGCCGTGCCGCAATCCGGTCCCATCATCAGCAAATTATTTGCTACTGCATATTCCTTTAACTGCTTCTCATCCTCGATAGAGACATTATCGGAAAAGAGCATAACGTGTCTGTTTGATTCCAGAGCCTTTCTTGCTTCCGCAGCAGCATATTTACCGGCTAAAGAAATGAGAACGAGATTTGCTTCAGGCAAGGCTTTCAGGGCACTCTCCAGAGACCTGGGCTGCGCGGTCATTTCTTTCTTTTTCCCGGTTCCGGGCAATCCTTTTTCCAGCCATTCTTTTGCTTCTTTTAGTATCTTTTCAGCCATATCTTCAGTATCTGCTTTCACAGCAAGACAGATATCTGAAGCAGAGGCATTCTTGAATTCTTCCAGAAGCATACCTGTTGCCTGAAGTATGGATTTGTTTTCTGTGGTAGCAACGATAGCAACGGCATCGATTACCCCCTCTTTTTCTCTGATCATTCGGGATATCTGCATCAGTTTGACTGAGTCCAGATAACGATTAGTAATGACAACGTTAGCAATAGCCATAAAATTCACCTTTCAATTTTGTTATCCCTTGGTTAATGTCCTTTCCTCCAAAAACCAGAGAACTGGTAATTTCGGAAAACCTGTTCCGGTTTTCGCTGAAGTACATCATTCAGTTGAACGGTTTCATTTCATAAGAACTCAGAAAACCGGTCATCATATCAGCTCCGGAAGTCTCTCCCACAGTCATAAGTCTTTTATATGAACTCGGCAGATTACCTCGGGCGCTAACCGGGTTTTCTCTATTTAGTTCCCGGGAGTTTTCACTTAAGAGTTCGACGGGAATATGAGAACTGATAAGTAAGTCCGTCAAAAATGATTTCCAGGCAGCGTTATAATTTCCTTCTGCTGCTTGTAAGAGGAGTGTGTTAACCAGTAGATTTTTTCCTTTGGCAAGCCTACAGAGATTTGTTTTCAAAGCAGGGTATTTATCAGTCCTGACTCCGGAATTGTAATGCTGTTGAAAGCTCAAACCGAGCAAAAATCCTATTAGGAAATCATCTCCTGAGGGTGTCAGACCATATCCGCAACCTCTGAAAGAGCAGACCCCTTTTTGATAATTACCAGAAAGAAGGTAAGAATATGCTCTGTTCATACGTTTTCTGAATTCCAGCTGGAACGAATTATCTTCCCCGGAGTCAGTTCTGTCTGAATCTGGTAACTTCATTTCTGCTGATGGCTGCTGATCTTTATCAAACAAGAAGGCAAGACTCTTTTCAGGGGCAGTTTTTCGGAATATCGTTTTCAAGTGCTCTATCTTTTGGCTGATGTCCTCCGGGCAGCATTCAATAGCCGGAAGGACAGAAAAGTATATCTGCTGCTCATTATAAGCCACGACCTCTTTTCCGTTAAGGATCAGCTTTCCCGGAAGGTGTTCGATAGTTTTCAATCTTTCCGGCTCAAGATTAGTTAAAACAACACAGCAAGCTCCGGAAAGGGAAGGATCGGTGGTAACCGAGATAACGCTGTCCCTATCCAAAAAATTTATGATCTTTATATGGCGGGAATGAATCTCAGCAAACCTGCCGAAAGGAAACCTGTCCCCAACAGACCATAGTGTTATGGAATGAGTATTGATAGAGCTATGTTCAATCATAAAAAAAAGTTAATCATCTTCAATTTTATGTCAACTATTTTTGCTGTTTAGTTCAGATGGCAAATTAGGAGCTATTCTATTGCCATCTGTCTTTGTTTTGAGGATAAGCTGCGGTTCTGGGCATTTTCAGAGAAACCCTTTTAAATCCTGACAGCTTGTTATTGAAAAAAATACTTGACGCACAATAAAGTCAGAATTCTAAGATTTTTTATCAAATTGATGGAATCTAAGGAGGTGATAGATGAGATCAATCATTCTGGTAATACTAATATTCTTTTCATTCAACTGTCTGCTTTGGAGTCAAACAGCTGTAAAACCTTTCATCGGTGACGGTTCTTCAAGCGACCCCTTTGAAATCTCCACCCTGGATAATCTCTATTGGATCGCTGTTTCAGGAACTGTTGACGGCTTAACTCAAGCCCAACGCTGGGCACTGAGTTATGTTCAAACAAGTGATATTGATGCTTCTGATACTTCGAACTGGTTTCCTGACGGCAATGGTGGTTGTTTGGGCTGGACACCGATCGGCAGTATTTCGCCAAAGTTTTCCGGCTCTTACAATGGGCAGGGGCACATAATAAGTAATCTCTACATCAATCGTGTCTCAACAAGTAATATCGGTTTATTTGGTTACACCGAAAACAGCTCGATTAAGAACTTAGGCCTAACCAATGTTGAGATCACAGGTTATAAACAAACCGGCGCTCTGGTCGGATATAATACTTCTACACCGGTTACTGACTGCTACAGCACCGGTAATGTCACCGGAGATCAAAACGTCGGTGGTTTGTTAGGATACGTTAATGATTCGACCATAGATAACTGTTCAAGTTCAGGAACGGTTACGGGAAGCAACTGGGGTGTGGGTGGTTTGATAGGACATGTCAGATACACTTCAATTGTTGACTGTCATAGTGAAAGCACAGTCTCAAATACGAATCATTATACCGGTGGACTATTCGGACAGGCTGTTGGAGTTACGGTAGATACCTGCTATGCCACCGGTAATGTCTCTACCACTCAATGGCGTTCCGGTGGTTTGGCCGGGATAATCTGTGCTACCTGTTTCGTGAGTAACAGTTTCAGTACGGGTGATGTGAGCGGTTACCAGAATGTTGGCGGCTTGATAGGTCAACAAGACGGGAGTGTAGAAAAAAGTTTCAGTACAGGAAATGTTTTTGGTGTCACTAATTCCGGTGGTTTTACCGGTTCGAATACAGGGATTATCTCGAACTCTTACTCTCTGGGAAACGTGACCCGGCAGTCCGGCACAAATGCCAGTTTCGGAGGTTTTACCGGATTCAACAACGGGGGTACTATTGAATACTGTTACAGCATAGGGAGTGTTTATTATACAGGAGCAACAGATCCGGGTAATAAAGGTTTCATCGGTGGACAATCCGGAGCGAACATTTACACAAGCAATTTCTTTGATTATGAAGCTTCCAATCAGTCAACAGACGCTGCCGGAGGAGCTGTACCGAAAACAACAGCCGAAATGAAAACTCAAGCTACCTTTACCGGGGCAGACTGGGATTTTACCGGTGTCTGGTCAATTGATGATGCCGAACAAGATCCCATCAACAACGGATATCCTTATTTACAATGGGAGCTGACAGGAGAAGATACTCCCCTGCCGATCGAATTATCATACTTTTCAGCACAGATTACCTCAGATATAGCAGTTAATCTGGAATGGCGAGCCGAAACAGAAACCGATATGCTCGGTTATAATATCCTCCGGAGTGAGACCAATAATACCGGTGGAGCGATAAAAATCAATCCGTTCCTCATTACAGCCCATAATGTCTCCTCAGCAGTCAGTTACAGTTTTCTCGATGTTGAAGTTATTAACGGGCAGTTCTATTTCTACTGGCTCGAAGCGTTAGAATATGATCTGACCAGCCATCTCTACGGACCGGTTTCGCTACTGGTAGATTATGAGGAGGAACCCGGAACAACCCCAACTCTCTTAACTACCGAGTTGATAGGAGCTTATCCTAACCCCTTTAACCCTGCAACAGCGATACGGTTTTCCATATCAGAACAAACAGAAGTGACGATTGCTGTTTACAATATATTGGGACAGCGGGTTCAGACCATTGTGAGTGAGCAGTTATATCTCGAAGGACATCATTCCGTTGTTTGGCAGGGAGAAGATTCAACAGGGAAAAAAGCCGCTTCAGGAGTCTATTTCTATAAGATGAGAACTTCAGACGGTTTCGGGAAAGTTAAGAAGCTACTAATGCTTCAATGATTTTTGAAGAGAGGTTTTACCAGCAGCCGGAAGTGAGGATATAGCGAGTAGAATCATTTTTGAAGCTAATTCCGGAGAGATTACTCTGAAGAGAATCCTAACAGGAAGAAAAACAAAGAGAAATTATCTGTTGACATTGCTTCGATAGTGATTATATTGACTATGTAGTGAATGGTATTTACTCCAACTCTGTTACAGAGGCTATGGTTTGTTTTCTTTTTGGAGGTATATTATGAAGAAAGTGATAGTTTTGTTTAGTTTTTTATTGTTGTTTAGTACTGCTATCTGGGGGCAGACAGCAGTAGAGCCAGATTTAGTTAGCGGCACTTACCAGATATCATCTCTTGAAAATCTTTATTGGATTGCTGCTGATTCAGACAGGTGGGGAGATGATTATATCCAAACCTCTGATATAGATGCTTCGGAAACGAGCACTTGGTTCAGTGGACAGGGATGGCTGCCTATCGGTAACAGTGCCAATAAATTTACCGGCAACTATGATGGAGATGGTTACAGTATCTCTGATCTGACCAGCAACAGACCTTCATCTAATGAGATCGGACTTTTTGGAGAAATAGACGGACAATCAACGAAATGGGTAGTAATTGAAAATCTTACCCTCATTGATGTTGTAGTAAAAGGTGGTGATCAGGTAGGTGGTTTGGTTGGAAGAACGGAGCAGTTCAATAAAATCACAAATTGCCATGTGAGTGGATCCGTCGAAGGCCGTAGGAATGTCGGCGGTTTAGTCGGTTTCGGACTAAGAACGGATTTTTTGCAGTGCAGTTCCTCTGCTGATATTTCAGTAAACAATTATACCGGTGCCCTTTATCACGGCAGCCTTATCGGTCATATGAACACCTCTGCTACGGTTAATGAGTGTTATGCGACAGGTAATGTTTCAGGTCGCAGCAGAGTCGGAGGATTAATCGGAGCGATTGGCTGGAACAGTTATGTTGAAAATAGTTATGCCACGGGTAACGTAGAGAGTGACACCGTAGTTAATCCCATGATAGGGGGCTTAATCGGTGAAGTTTGGAATGCTGCCGTTAGGTATAGTTATTCCACAGGTGCAGTGGATACAGTGGGTGTGACGAGTGCTTACGGCGGGTTAGTCGGCAGCAAAACAACAGATTCGAATTATGAGGATACAGAAAATTTCTGGGATACTGAAACAAGTGGTTTAGATACTTCTGAAATGGGTACAGGTAAAACTACTTCGGACATGAAGACTCAAACTACCTTTACCGATGCAGACTGGGATTTCACTGACATCTGGTCAATTGATGAAGGTGAAAATAATGGATATCCTTACCTGCAATGGCAGCAATTTGATGATCCCCCTCTTCCGGTCGAATTGGCATACTTCTCGGCTCAGGTTACGGCGGATATAGCGGTTAATCTGGAATGGCGAACCGAAACAGAAACCGATATGCTCGGTTATAATATCCTCCGGAGTGAGACCAATAATACCGGTGGAGCGATAAAAATCAATCCGTTCCTCATTACAGCCCATAATGTCTCCTCAGCAGTCAGTTACAGTTTTCTCGATGTTGAAGTTATTAACGGGCAGTTCTATTTCTACTGGCTCGAAGCGTTAGAATATGATCTGACCAGCCATCTCTACGGACCGGTTTCGCTACTGGTAGATTATGAGGAGGAACCCGGAACAACCCCAACTCTCTTAACTACCGAGTTGATAGGAGCTTATCCTAACCCCTTTAATCCCGCAACAGCGATACGCTTTTCCCTGTCGGAAAAAACAGAGGTGACGATTGCTATTTATAATATGTTGGGACAGCGGGTTCAGACCATTGTGAGTGAGCAGTTTTATCCGGAAGGACATCATTCCGTTGTCTGGCAGGGAGAGGATTTAAGCGGGAAAAAAGCCGCCTCAGGAGTCTATTTCTATAAGATGAGAACTTCTGACGGCTTCGAGAGATTAAAAAAGCTGGTATTACTAAGATAAATTTTCCTCCCCTGTTACTTCATTATGCTCAAACTAAACAGAGAGATGATAATGGGTTAGCCAATAATCTATTACCTCACTAACGTTTATATCTCTACTTTACGAAACCAGAGGTATTTATCTTCAACTGTTTGCCAGTCAGTGGCTTGGGCTTATCTTTTGTCTGTTAAATACGCTGAATATCTGTATAAATAATAGAGGAAAACAAGGAAAATACTAATAAATTCTTGACAAGCAAAAGACCTTTTGTTCTCTTTGAGCCATTAAAAGAGGAAAGTGAATCTTTGAAGGCTGAGCAAAAAAGAGATACCCTACACTTTCAATACTCATCAATAGTGGCGAAAGAAGAAAGAGCCTGGACGAAAGATTTCTTATCTTCAAAAAAGCAAAAGGTATTGGAGGAACTAATGGAACAGAATTTTTCATTGAAAGACTATCAGAATGAATTCAGAAAGATCATCGTTAAGGAAACCAAAAAGGACTTCGCTACTCATCTGATCTTTTACATCATCATCAATGCCGGTCTGATTATTTTCAACAGATTGGTTACTCCGGACGTAAATTGGTTCTGGTGGCCTCTTTTAGGGTGGGGTGCAGGCCTGATGATGGATTTCTTTGCCTCTCTTAATGTTAATAAAGATTTGGAAAGAAAGGAAGCTCTGGCAGAGAAGAGGTTAATGAGATAATTCCAGCTAACAGCTTGTAGTTATTAGCCGTTTCAAAGCCAGTTTATGGTTTTTTTAACCAAAATGATTGTCTATAGGAGACATTTGTAAAAGTTATTGGAAGAATAACAAATATGTCCTCTTGCTATGAGATGGAGTTCTCATAGGAATAACTTGCTTCTGGAGATCAAAAGCAAACAGGATGGTTGTCTTTGTTATCTCTGATGCTGATTGAACAGCAAACACTTCAGCAATCTTTTTTGGTTGTCAGAAACCGGTCTTAGTTTCATAACACCGTGACCCTTAAGGCATACCGGGAAGAGCAATATTTAACCCAGGCAATGCTTTAGTTGCTTCTTATAAATCTGTGCTTAGTTAAGGGGTCAAATACCCCTTGACCCATTATGCTGTTCTACAGCTCCGATTTCGGAATCATTTCACCAATTACCAGAGCTGTAAGAAGTACTCTCCATTTCAAATAAGGGGAGGCAAGACTCCTTGTTTTAGACAAATCAAGTAATAGGTAGTTTGTTAGTTTTGTTAGTTAAAAATGAAAGTTGGCAACTATATCCTTTTCCCGGAATTTTTTGTCTTAACGAACAAATGAATGCCTTTTCTTTTGCTTATCGTTCCTGACCTGCCTTGATCGAAGGGACAACACAGGTCAGGGACAAATCCCTTTGGGGCGGCAGACGGGCAGAAAAAAAGTCACGAGGCGGCAGCAAGGTCATCATCAGTATATATTTCTTGACAAGTTTTAAAGAAAAGTCATTTTTTTGAAAAATTTGAGATCTTTGGGGAGATAATTATGCTAAGAACTGTAATGTTATTGAGTTTACTGGTCGTTTGTCTTACTTCTTTCCTCTATGCACCGGACAGGGAAGTCAGGTCGGCAGAGAGACCATTTATAGATATCTATCAGGTTCCTGACGAGGCTATCGAAGAAGGAAGAATATGGATTCAATTCCGGGAAGAGATGTCCGGATATCTCGATAATCTTGAGATAAGAATAGATAGCGAGGGTGTCATTATTTTAGGAATATCAGGGATAGACGATTTAAACCGGACTTATGCAGTTTATGAGGTAACTCGATTATTCGACAGTCCTTCTTTGAAGAATGAATATGAATGGCGTCACCGCCGGTGGGGTTTACATCTCTGGTATGAATTTCGCTTTGCAGACAAAGGCGATATCAGGGATATTGTGATGGCCTACCGTGATTTGAAGGATATTTTGGATTGGGCAGAACCTGAGTATAAAAAGAGACTGATCAGTTCGCCGGTTCAGAATTTTGCTGATTACCGAGACTTTTCCCGCTGGACACCTAATGACCCGCAGCTCGGGAATCAGTGGCATTACAACAATACCGGACAGCAGAATGGGGCTCCCGGAGCAGATATTAGTATGTTCAGCGCCTGGGAGATTGAGAAGGGGCATTCCGATGTAGTGGTTGCCGTAATAGATGACGGAATTCAGTTTAATCATCCCGATTTAGCCGGTAATATGTGGGCAGGTATCGGTTTTAATTTTGTTGATAATACGAGCACCATAAATCCCGGAGACCACGGAACTCATGTGGCAGGAACTGTAGCAGCAGTTAACAATAACAGTGTCGGTGTAGCCGGTGTAGCCGGGGGGTCAGGTTTAGATGACGGCGTCAGGCTCATGTCCTGTCAGGTATTCCGGGGGAACAGCCAGGATGGTTTTCATGTAGCTCCCGTTTATGCTGCAGATAATGGTGCTGCCATCTCTCAGAATAGCTGGGGATATGGATCACCGCGCGTCTATAATCAGCCGGTTTTAGATGCGATTGACTATTTCAATCTGAATGGGGGTGGGACTGTTTTGAATGGCGGCTTAACGGTCTTTGCAGCGGGTAATGATAACACCAACGGTCAATTCTATCCTGCCTGCTATCCCGGAGCTTTTTCAGTAGCAGCTACCAATAATCAGGATCAGAGATCATGGTATTCAACTTATGACACCTGGGTAGATATTTCCGCACCGGGTGGTGAAACAAACAGTGTTACTGCCCGTGGGGTATTGAGTACTATCACTTCCAGTTCTTACCAGTATTATCAGGGAACATCTATGGCTTGTCCTCATGCTTCCGGGGTTGCAGCTCTGATAACTTCTCTGGCACATCGTAACGGAGAGATGCTGGATAATCTGGATATTGCAGATATTCTGAGAAATACGACGGATTACCATTATGATGCTAATCCCGGATTTATCGGACAGTTAGGGACCGGAAGGTTAAATGCCAATGCGGCGTTGCTGGAAGTTCAGGACATGCTTACAGGTGTCATGAATCCCCGGAATTTCACTGCTGTTGCTGTCGGTACGAGTCAGATCGACCTTTCCTGGCTGATGAATAATGACAACAATGACGTAATGCTTGTCTGGACACCGGACGGAGTTTTTGGGATTCCGGAAAACGGTGTTGTCTATCTTGCCGGTCAGGAGATTCCGGGAGGTGGAAATGTACTTTACCGGGGAAGTGAAACCAACTTTAGTCATTCAGACCTTGAAGAGACAACAACTTATTATTATAAAGCCTTTTCTTATGATCTGACCAATCATTATTCCAGCGGGAGAGCGACAACAGCTACTACGGATTACGAACCTTTTATCCTACCTTTTACAGAAGATTTTAATGTTTCAGCTGCTATTCCTGCTTTATGGCAGGTTTCGGAATATCAGGGAAGCGGGCTGTTATGGCAGGTTGGAACCTTGAGCGGCGGTTTGTCCGGTACTACGGGAGATTATGCCTATATCTCAGGAGCACTTCTGGCGAATACCGATACCGATCTGATAACCCCGACAATAAATATGTCCGCATATTCAGATATAGCAGTCTCTTTTTCCCATTATGCCAGTGCTTCCTGGCTTGGTTCCTTTACGGCTGCCTTTTCTTATAGTTTAGATAATGGTCTCAATTGGACAGAGATTGCTTCCTGGTCTGCCTCGACAGCTAATCCGGCTATTTTCAACCAGACCATACCCGCTCTGAGTGGGGAACCTCTGGTCAAATTCAAATGGAATTTTACCAGTACCTGGGCAAGTCATTTCTGGTGTTTCGATGATCTTACCATAAGCGGAGAGTTTGCGGGTCTTCCTGTGCCGCAAGATTTGACAGCAGAAGCCGGTAACGAGGAGGTCAATCTCTCCTGGTCAGCACCCGGTTCTGCAACCCCACAAGGTTACAATGTCTATCGCGATGATCTGTTGTTAAATAGTGACCCTGTTCTTCAGACAGAGTTTGCAGACCCTGATGTGCAAAACTTTGTAACCTACAACTATTTTGTTACCGCTCTTTATCAGGAAGGGGAGTCAGCTCCTTCCAATAATGCTGAAGCAACTCCTTACTGGCTGCAGCCTCCGGGGAGTTTAACGGCAACCCCGTTCCACAACCAGGTAATATTGGAGTGGGAAGAATCGTTTACAGACGATCTCGAAGTTCTCGGCTATAATGTTTACCGGGATGACCAGCAGATAAATCCGGAACTGCTGATAGAGACCGGATATGAAGACAGCAGTGTCGAGAATGATGTCGAGTATCAGTATTATGTTACGGCAATTTGTGATTTTGGAGAATCAGGAGCCTCGAATGTGGTCGAAGCTACTCCTTATTCGCTTAATCCACCCCAAAATCTGACAGCTGCTCCTCTCAACGGCTCTATTGAGCTGAGCTGGGAAGAACCGGAACCTCAGGGATTGGTGATTCTTGGTTATAATATTTACCGGGATCAGGAATTGCTAAATACAGAAGCGGTTACCGCCAATGAATTTGCAGACAGCGAAGTGATAAACGATGAGATTTACCACTACCATGTCACCGCATTATATGACGAAGGTGAATCAGAACCCTCGAATGAGGTAGAGATAGAAGCCTTTGTCAATGCTGAAGACCATTTGAATCTTCCGCTTAGTACCCGTCTCCATGCAAACTATCCTAACCCCTTTAATCCTGAGACTACAATTAACTTTGATCTGAAACAGGCTGGTTTTGTTTCCATCGAGGTTTTCAATATTAAAGGCCAGAAGGTGACTACTCTGATCGATGATTACAGGGAAGCGGGATCTTACAGACTTGTCTGGAACGGAAAGAACGATAGCAAGAGAGAGATAAACAGTGGTATTTTCTTTTACAGGATGAAGAGCGGTGAATATACTGCAACAAGGAAGATGATCCTGCTCAAATAGCAACAGAATTTTTTTTATATGAAGATTAGGCAACTGTAGCAGGAAGAGTCAACTCTTCCTACGGATATATTATACCAAAGCTCAAGATTTTTCTTGACGCAAAATAATACAGTTCTGTTAAATATCAAGAATTCAAGATCAATAAAGGAGACTCATAATGTTTAGAAAGGTTCTTGTTTTATTAACGATTATCATTTTCAGCCTGATAACCCTTTTGTCTGCTTCCCAAGAGAGTATCAGATTTGGTGAACGTCCGTTTATCGATATCTACAAAGTGTCCGAGGGGGCGATGGAAGAAGGCTGGATCCGGATAAAATTTCAGGAACAATATACTGAGCATCTGGATAATGTCCCGGTCAGCAGAGATGAAAACGGCAGAGTTCTCTTCAGCATACCCGAAATAGATGAGCTTAACCGCTATTATGAAGTCACCTCGATAACAAAGCTCTTCACCAGTCCCGCTCTGAAAAACGACTATGAATGGCGGCACCGCCAATGGGGCTTTCATCTCTGGTATGAGATCCATTATGAAACGAAAGAGGATATCAGAGATATCGTTATGGCTTACCGCAGCCTGGAAAGCATGATAAGCTGGGCAGAACCGGAGTATAAAAAGAGATTACTAAGCGAAAGTATCGAACCGCTCCGTTGGGAGCCGAATGATCCGAGGCTTGACGAACAGTGGCATTATAACAATACAGGGCAGCAAAACGGTACTCCAGGAAAAGATATCAGCCTCTTCACCGCCTGGGATATCGAGAAGGGACTCGATGATGTCATAGTTGCAGTCATTGACGGAGGTATTGATCATAATCATAATGATCTAACAGCCAATATGTGGCCCGGGATTGGTTACAATTTTGTTAACGGTTCATCCACGATAGCACCTCATAATCATGGTACTCACGTTGCCGGCACAATTGCTGCCGTGAATAACAACAATACCGGAGTTGCCGGAGTTGCCGGAGGTTCCGGGAGTGGTGACGGTGTGCGCCTGATGTCCTGTCAGGTCTTTACCTCCTCGTCGAGCGGTGGCTTTCATTTAGCACCTGTTTATGCTGCCGACGAAGGTGCTGCTATCTCTCAGAACAGTTGGGGTTATACTTCGGTGGGAGTTTATGATCAAACAACTTTGGATGCCATAGACTACTTCAACGCTAATGGCGGCGGGGAAGTAATGACCGGCGGAATAACGATCTTTGCTGCCGGTAATGAGAATGATAACGGAGCCTGGTATCCCGGCTATTATGCGGGAGCGTTTTCCGTGGCAGCCACCAATAATCAGGATCAAAAATCCTGGTACTCCACTTATGGTACCTGGGTGGATATTTCCGCACCGGGCGGAGAGACCAACAGTGTCACGGCAAGAGGGGTTCTTAGTACTTTAAACAATAATTCTTACGGATTCTATCAGGGAACCTCAATGGCTTGCCCGCACGCTTCCGGGGTGGCAGCTCTGATCCTGTCCTATGCCTACAGGAATGGAGCAATACTAACATCGGCAGAAGTGGCAGATTTGTTGAGAGATACCACAGATGATCATTATGCTGTCAATCCGGGCTATCTCGGTGAGCTCGGTACGGGAAGACTGAATGCCCATGCCGCTTTATTGGAGGTTACTCCCCCGGACGGACCTTTTGTCAGATTAGAGGACTATTCTCTGACCGGTAATCAATCAAACACTCCCCAGAATAATGAGATTATCGATATTGATTTAGTACTTGAGAATATCGGTAACGAGCCCGCCTACAATGTTCTTGCTCAGTTGAGTACAGATTCGGATGAGGTTACTATCTTAGAGAATCAGGAGAATTTCGGGACGATAGCTGCTTCGGCTTCTGTGACCAGGCCCAATGCCTTTCAGATTCAGACTGCTGCTGATATTGAAGATCAAACCACTCTGGCTTTCTCTATTCTGATAACCTCCGGAAGCGACAGCTGGACATCAGTTTTCAGTTTTGAGGTCAATGCCCCTCACCTGGACGTTGCAGGTCTTACTATTGAGGATCCAGCGCCGGGTGGTAATAGTAACGGAAGACTTGATCCCGGAGAAACAGTCTCCATGATCTTCAATATAGATAACGCCGGACAGACAGGCTCACAATCAGGAACAGCATTACTGGAGGCAGATCATCCGGAAGTAACACTTGTTAGTTCTGTTGAGAATATTCCTGCTTTACTGCCCGGTTATTCTGCTGAAGCAACTTATGCTGTTATTATAGGTGAAGGGATAGATTTGGGAACTGTTGTTGATTTTACGCTGACGATGAGCTATGGCGATCATACTTCTCAATATATCCGGTCATTACCCGTCGGAATTGTACTCGAAGACTTCGAGACAGGCGATTTCAGTTCATTTCCCTGGAGCTTTTCCGGTAACCAGGATTGGCAAATCGTCAGCGATACGGTTTATGAAGGGAGCTATTCAGCTAAGTCCGGAATCATTGCTCATAGTCAAACTACGTCAATGGAAGTCACTATGAATATAGCTGCTAATGGAGAGATCAGTTTCTACCGGAAAGTATCTTCGGAAAGCAGTTACGATTATCTCCGGTTTTATATTGACGGAGTTCAGCAAGAAGAATGGGCAGGAGAATTAGACTGGTCGGAAGTGTCTTATCCGGTTACTGCCGGGGAACGAACTTTCCGGTGGACGTACATAAAAGATGGGTCTGTCTCAACCGGTTCAGACTGCGCCTGGATAGATTATATTGTCTTTCCTGAACTTACCTCAGATGACGCACCACGTAACTTGACTGCCTCTGCCGGTAACGGATATGTTACCCTTAACTGGGAAACCCCTCAGGGACTCTCTCCACTTTCTTACAATGTTTACAGAAATAGCTCTTCTCTGATCAACACAGAATTACTGACTTATACCGACAATAGTGTCGTCAATGGACTAACGTATGAATACTATGTGACAGCCCTTTATACTGAGGGGGAATCTGAGCCTTCCAATATTGTTTCAGCGACCCCGGCAGCAACAATTAATATCGAAATCGGATCCGGTACGAATACTAACGGTACAACTCAGGCTGCCCCGGTAAATATCTGGTATCGTAGTTTACGGGGACAGATGGTCTATACGGCAGCCGAGATCAATGCCGCCGGTTTTTCAGGTGAGGGTTTGATTACTCATCTCGGCTTCTATGTGACCCAGGCGCCTCTACACGATCTTCCAGATTTCCTGATTCGAATGAAACATACCACAGCAACCGACGCCTCAGCACATGATTCGGGACCCTATGAAACTGTCTATACCTCAGCATCCTATTCCCCGGCAGCCGGAGGCTGGGATATGATCGTGCTCTCTGAACCGTTCGCCTGGAACGGGGTTGATAACATTCTTGTTGATACAGCCTTTGATCGTGTCTCGAGTTATAATTCCTCAGGTCAGCAGAGGATTTTTTCGGTTACGAACGGCTTCAGATATACCTGGTCGGATAATTCTGATCAAACAAATGCCAATACCGATACGGTTAGTAGTAATAAACCTCAGATAAAATTTGTTTTTCAGACTGAAGATCTGCCTCCTCTGAATCCTCCCCATAGTTTGACAGCAACACCCCGCTATAACAGGGTAGAGCTGGAATGGGAAGCTCCGGCAGCAGCAAGAACCCGTGCCGTATTACGGGATAATGCCAGACTTCAGATTCTCGGTTACAATATCTATCGCGACGGACTGAGGATTAATTCCGAAACAGTATCCGATACCCTGTACGATGATAATGATGTCAGTAACGGAGAGAGTTATCAGTACTATATAACCGCACTTTATGGGATTGGAGAATCTGAGGCGTCTAATACTGTTACTGCAGTTCCTTACGAGCTCAATACACCCTCAAATCTGACTGCAAATCTGCAAAACCATCTGGTCGAACTGGAATGGGAAGCACCTCTCCCTCTCCGGAGCGGTAATACGGTGCGGTTGAATTCCAGGCTCGTTCTAACCGGGTACAATGTTTACCGGAACGATCTCTTGCTCAACCCTGAACCGGTGGCTGAGGAATTTTTCAGTGATAATGAGGTGGAGCCCGGAATATCTTATCAATATTTCGTAACTGCTCTTTACGATGAGGGGGAATCGAATCCCTCAAATACAGTCGAGGCAGTACCTTTTGAACTACCTGTGCCTTACGGGCTGACGGCTGAATCGATTGAAGACTATGTTTACATAGACTGGAAAGAACCCCTGATCGGAACTTTGATCCATTGGGATAACGGAGAGAATTATACCGGCATCGGTAATAATGGTCCCTTGCAGTTCAAGGCAGCGATCCGTTTCTCACCGGAAGATCTGGCAGCTATGGTTGGTCCTGATAACTACCTGACCAAGATCAGCTTCTTCCCGCGAGTTGCCAATGCTCTTTATGAACTGAATGTCTGGACAGGAGGAACAGCTTCTGAACCGGGAACTCTGGTTTTGGAACAGCCGGTATCTTCACTCCGGATCAACAGCTGGAATACAATTGACTTGCTTACCCCGGTACCTATAGACACTGAACAGGAGTTATGGTTTGGTTATTCGATAGATACCCAGACCGGTCTTCCTGCCGGTTGTGACAGCGGCCCAGCCGTCAACGGCTCCGGTAATATGATGTTCTTTAACGGGGAATGGACAACCCTCTTAGCTTCAGGTTCCAGCTTAGATTATAACTGGAATATTCAAGGTCTGGCAGAGAATCCGGAAGAGGAGGAGCAGAGACTAAGCAGGAGTTTTGATCTTTTGGGCTTTAATCTCTATCGTGACGGTGAACTTTTAAATCCCGAACCATTGACTACATCCGGACATTACGATCATAATGTGGTTGCCAACCAGACTTATTCTTACTATGTAACGGCACTATATGCGGAGGGAGAATCAGATCCCACGGAAACAGTCGAACTGACCGTGCAGTATGTCCCGGAGATCAATGTGAATATAGAAGAGATATCGAAAGAGATATTTACCGGAGAGACAGATGATTCTCTGTTTCTGATCAACAATGAAGGGTACGAAACTTTGTTTTTTAACATCGAGATCACCGCTGCCGGAAGTGAAACCCTTTCTCATCCCTCCTCACCAAACCGGGCAAGAGAAGAGATAACCTGGCTCTCTGTTTCTCCTTCCCAGGGGGCAGTGCCGGTAGGAGATTCTCTCTGGATCGATATCCATTTTAATCTCTCTGATCTCCCCGATGGGGAATATGAAGCCCAGTTGACCATAAACTCCAACGACCCGGAGACTCCTCAGCTGATAATTCCCGTTTACCTTACTGCCCTCAGCCCCGAACTGGCTGTTCCGGAGAATTTAACGGTAACGATAGAGAATAATGTCTTAACCATTTCCTGGGATGCAGTTCTCAATGCCGATTATTATCTCGTAGAAGCATCTTCAGATTTGGATTCGGTCTTTTCCGGGATCAGTTCCGAACGGGGATATTTCAGTGAGGAAGAGAACCGGATAAGCTGGACCACTGATATCAGTGAAGAAGAAAGCTACATGTTCTTCAGAGTGAAAGCTGTAAGAGATTTGTCCGGGAACTGATAAAACAAGTTATACTTAACTTTTGGGGGACAGTGTAAAAGCTGTCCCTTTTTCGTTTTCGGAGCGGCAGCAACATTTGCATTATTGACATCAATCTGCACTTTCTCAAACTTGTTTCCAAATTACGTAAAATCTCTTGTAGTCTCTATAATATAAGGATAGAAGGAGCGTTAGATGAAGTGGAAAGGAATAGTTTTCGCAGTTTCCATAGTCTTGATAAACTTTATTTCTGCCGGGTTACCGGCTGCTTATTTCGAGTTTTTCCCCGCTGAAGTAACTCAACCTGACGGGGAAGTCATAAAGTGTTACTCTTCCGGTGATGAGTTTTTCAACTGGCTGCATGATGAAGCCGGTTATACCATCATAGCCGGGGAAGACGGATATTATTATTACGGAATAAGAGATGGTGAACAGGTTACCGCTTCGGAATACCGGGTAAACAGTGTTGCCCCTTCCCAGGCCGGAATTGAACCCCGGGTTGTTATCTCTGAAAGAGTTTATCAGGAAAGAAGAAGAGTATTTGAAGAACCGATGAAGCGTTCTTCGATCAGAGCACCACATACCGGTATAATGAATAACCTGGTCATCTATATCAGGTTTTCGGACGATCCGGAGTTTACTATCCCCCGTTCCGAGTATGACAATGATTTTAACGATACCAGCGGTTCCTCGGTCAGAAACTATTTTCAGGAAGTTTCCTACAATCAGCTCGATATGATCAGTCATCATTATCCAATCTGTGATCTGACTACTAATCTCTCCTATCAGGACAGTAATCCCCGCAGCTATTATCAACCATACCATGAAGTCAATAATCCGAACGGCTATTCCGGAGGAGACAGCGGTACCGAAAGGAGAACAAGAGAACATACCCTTTTGCAGAATGCCATTCTGGCTGTCAGAGACCAGGTTCCGGCAGCTATGAATATCGATGGAGATGATGATGGACACGTTGATAACGTCAGTTTTATTATCAGAGGTAACTCCGGCAGCTGGGCTCAGCTTCTCTGGGCACACCGCTGGGCTCTTTATACCTACGATGTGAGGATAAACAATAAGCGGGTCTGGGATTATACCTTCCAGCCGGAAAACCAGACTTCGGTAAGGGTTCTTTGTCACGAGCTTTTTCACGCTTTAGGAGCACCCGATCTCTATCACTATACCTCTTCCGGTTTTACTCCCGTTGGTCCCTGGGATCTTATGCAGTCCGGTTTCGTGCACATGGGAGCCTGGATGAAGTATAAGTATGCAGATCAGAACTGGATTACCAATATACCGGAGATTACAACCTCCGGAACCTATACCCTTAATCCTCTTACCTCAGCAACGAATAACGTCTTTAAAATAGCCTCTCCCTATACAGCCTCGGAGTTCTTTATCCTGGAATACCGCAAACAAACAGGCCTCTATGAATCTAATCTTCCCGGTTCCGGATTGCTTATCTACAGAATTGACCCCTCTATCAACGGAAATGCCCAGGGACCTCCCGATGAGGTATATCTCTATCGGCTGAACGGTACTCCTGATACCAATGGTACGGTCAATTCCGCTCATTACAGCAGTAATACAGGCAGGATAGAGATAAACGATTTTTCCACTAACCCGGTCAGTTTTCTTGCCAATGGTGACATGGGAGGTTTACACATTCACTCCATCGGAGCGGCAGAAAATACCATCAGTTTCACGGTCAATATTGATTTACTGCCGGTAACCGTGACAGATCCGCTTCCTTATGATGATTCTTTTTTCTCTTATCTGAATACCGAGTTTAGCTGGACCGGCGGTGCCGGAGCAAACGGATACAATCTTTCTCTCTGGCAGGAAAATCCCTTCCAATATGTGATAGAAGATCTTTTTATCGAGAATAACTCCTATCAGTTAACAGAGCCGCTGCAGTCGCTGACAACCTATTATTGGCAGGTAGATGCCGTTAATCTTCACGGTACCGCTGCCGGAGATATCTGGTCATTTACGACCGGTACGGAAGAAGGACCTGCCACGGTTGACGTCGGCGACGGCACCGGAACTTCCTATTATATTCCTCTGAACATGTACTGGAAAAACAGTTTGTCCCAAACGATCTATTATACCGGAGAGATAGAAAACACCGGTACGGTTTTCAAATTGAGTTATTATAATAACTTCACTTCCGACTTGCAGAATAAGCCGGTAAAGATCTGGCTGGGTGAAACTGCTCTAACAGATTTAAGCAGCGGCTGGATCCCTTCCACAGCACTTGAACTTGTCTTTGACGGCACCCTGAACTTCCCCTCCGGAGAGAACGAGATAGATATCCTGCTGCAGAATCCCTATCAGTATGAAGGGCAAAACCTGGTCGTTATGGTCAACAGACCGATGGACAGCCAGTATCACAGCTCAAACGACAAGTTTTATGTGACCACGACCACTGATAATAACCGAACCCGTTACCTGCAATCTGATACCACTGCTTTCGACCCTGCCAATCCCAGCGGCGGCACGCTTAGCAGCCTTATAGCCAATATTAAGATATCGATGCAAAGCGATGAGGCAGATCAGCCGGAGATTCTCCTAACTCTTCCCGAGGTTAATAAAGCCATGGCCGAAGAAGCTCTGAACAGTGTGCATTTTCCGGTTAATAATCCCGGTAGCGGTGAATTGGAATACAGGATATCTATCAGTCCCGGGTCAAGAAACAGGGGGGCTTCCGATCGGAGTATAGAGGGTTCTACCCTGACCTGTGACCAGGATAGTTTTTCTGCCGGCTCGACGATTGACTGGACGTTTACGGTTTTCAATGCCAGTACCGACAACGAATGGTTACGGGACATCCGGATCGATTTCCCTGACGGAGTTACTGTAAATTCGGCAACACCTTTTACCGGAGGAAGCGGTGGGACAATGAATCCCGATATTACGAGCGGAAACGGCATAGAGATCCATTGGCACGGTTCCGGTTCAAGTAACTGGGGTGTTGTCTATCCCAATGAGACTGCGGTCGCCACGGTCAATGTCTCGATCTCCCCTTCCTTCTCAGGCTCGATAAGTCTTCCCTATCAGATTGACGGCGATATCTGGGGTTTAGCGCCCCACACCGTTACCGGGACAATAACTTTAGAGATCGATTACGAAAACATCGATTGGCTCACCGTAACACCCCTGACAGGTACGGTAGAACCGGGAATGTCACTACCTCTTCTGCTGGAATTCGATTCTCAGCAACTGATTCTCGGAGAGTACTCCAAAACCATCGTTATTACCTCCAATGATCCTGATAATCCCCGGCTCTTTGTTCCGGTCAATCTCACGGTAACCGATCAGATTTTATCTCCCCCGCAGAGTTTAACGGCAACACCCCGCCATAGCAGGGTAGAACTGGAATGGGAAGAACCGGCGGCAGCAAGAACCCGTGCCGTATTACGGGATGATGCCAGACTTCAGGTTCTCGGTTACAATATCTATCGCAACGGTTTGAGGATTAATTCCGAAACAGTTGCCGAAACTCTCTATGAAGACAACGATGTCAGCAACGGAGAGAGTTATCAGTACTATATAACCACTCTTTATGAGATTGGAGAATCTGAGGCGTCTAATACAGCTGTTGCCGTTCCTTACGATCTCCATACACCTTTAAATCTAACTGCGAATCTGCAAAACCGTCTGGTCGAACTGGAATGGGAAGCACCCCTCCCTCTCCGGAGAGGGAATACGACCCGCCTGAATTCCAGACTCGTTCTGACCGGATACAATGTTTACCGGGACGATCTATTGCTCAATCCTGAGCCGGTTGCTGATGAATTTTATAGTGATAGCGATGTAGAGCCCGGAATATCTTATCAATATTTCGTAACCGCCCTTTACGATGAAGGGGAATCAGAACCTTCCAATAGTATCGACGTCGTTCCTTTCGAATTGCCGCTCCCTTACGGATTGACGGCTGCAGCGATAGACAGTTATATCCACGTTAACTGGCAGGAACCTTTGATCGGAACCTGGATCCATTGGGATAACGGAGAGAATTATACCGGCATCGGTAATAATGGTCCCTTGCAATTCAAGGCAGCGATCCGTTTCTCACCGGAAGATCTGGCAGCTATGGCTGGTCCTGATAACTACCTGACCAAGATCAGCTTTTTCCCAAGAGTTGCCGATGCCCTTTATGAACTGAATGTCTGGACAGGGGGAACGGCTTCTGAACCGGGGACTCTGGTTTTGGAACAGCCGGTATCTTCACCCCAGATAAACACCTGGAATACTATCGAACTGCTTACTCCGGTACCTATAGACACTGAACAGGAACTATGGATTGGTTATTCGGTGGCTACCCAGACCGGTCTTCCTGCCGGTTGTGACAGCGGTCCAGCCGTCAACGGCTCCGGTAATATGATGTTCTTTAACGGGGAATGGACAACCCTCTTAGCTTTGGGTTCCAGCTTAGATTATAACTGGAATATTCAGGGCTATGTTGAGAACCCGGAAGAGGAGGTCCCAAGGCTAAGCGAGAGCTTTGTTCTCTTGGGCTTTAATCTCTATCGTGACGGTGAACCTTTAAATACCGAACCTCTGACAGCTGCCTGGTATAACGATTATGATATTAGCAGCGGTCAGACTTATTCATACTATGTTACGGCACTATATCCGGAGGGAGAGTCAGATCCCACGGAAACAGTCGAACTGACCGTGCAGTTTGTCCCGGAGATCAACGTGAACATCGAAGATATCTCAAAAGAGATATTTGCCGGAGAGACAGATGATTCTCTGTTTCTTGTTTATAACGAAGGGAATGGAGCTTTGTTTTTCACTATCGACATCACCTATACCCGGGGCGAAATGCTTTCCCGTCTGCTCTCCTCAGACGAGGCAAGAGAAGAAACAGCCTGGCTCTCCGTCTATCCTTCGGCAGGGGCTGTACCGGTAAGTGATTCCCTGCGGATCGATCTCGATTTCGACCTCTCTGAACTCACCGAAGGGGACTATGAAGCCCAGTTGAACATAAACTGCAACGACCCGGAGACCCCTCAAATTATCATACCGGTTTATCTTGCAGCTCTCAATCCCGAGCTGTCACCTCCCGAAAATATAACGATCTCTCTCGAGGAGGGCTGGCTTATCATCTCCTGGGATGAGGTTACCTATGCCGATTACTATCTCATCGAACAGACAGATGATATTAGTTCGGAATACACAGTCCTGGACCCCGGTATTGGTCTGTTTACAACTGAAGGGAACAGAGTTATCTGGTCACGGGAAATGAACGCTGAAGAACCGAGACTCTTCTTCAGAGTGAAAGCAGTAAGAGAGACCAGCCGGCAGAGATGATCGGCGGAGAAAGGAAAACGCTTATTTCTCTCTCTCTTGCAGAAATAAATAGTCCGGTTTGGAAGTTATCTTGCTCTTTAAGCTGAACTATATGAAGAAATTTTATCTTAACGTAAAAAAATATACAAAGGAGTGAGATAAGAATCAGATCATGAAAAGAACGGTCAGTTTATTTCTGATGATTATGATGATCATTACCCTGAGCACCTTGCTGCGGGCTGATGATCAAGAAGTCAGGAAAGGGGATCGCCCCTTTATCGATATTTACCGGGTTCCCGATGAAGCAATGATCGGGGGGAAGATTTTGCTAAAATTCCACAGCCAGCTAACATCCCATCTCGATTCTCACGAATTGTCCCGAGACGGAGAAGGGATCGTTCTCTTCGGGATAGAGGAGCTGGATGAACTCAACCGGAAGTTCGGAATATTCGCCGCTAAGAAAAACTTTGATACCCCTGCCCTGAAAAATGGATTTGAATGGCGTCATCGTCAATGGGGCTTTCATCTCTGGTACGAACTCTATTTCACCTCTCAGGAAGACCTCAGGGATATCGTTATGGCTTACAGGGAGTTAAAAGAGATTATCAGCTGGGCAGAACCGGAATACAGGATCGAACAGGTCTCTGATTCCTTCGCTGCTCCTGAGGAAGATGAAGATAACCTCCGCTGGACTCCCAATGACCCCCGTCTGACCGATCAGTGGCACTATCATAATACCGGTCAGCAGAATGGTACACCCGGAGCCGATATAATGCTTCTCTCTGCCTGGGATCTGGAAAAAGGACATTCTGATGTTATTGTTGCCGTCATTGACGGAGGTATAGACCATAATCATAGCGATCTAACCGGTAATATGTGGTCGGATATCGGTTACAATTTTGTTTATGATTCACCGGCAATTGAACCTCATAATCACGGCACCCATGTTGCCGGAACAGTAGCTGCCGTATCAAACAACGGCATAGGTGTTGCCGGAGTAGCCGGAGGAAACGGGATCGGTAACGGTGTCAGACTGATGTCCTGCCAGGTTTTTGCTGCCAGTGATCAGGGTGGCTTTCATCTTGCCCCGGTCTATGCGGCAGATAATGGAGCTGCCGTTTCTCAGAACAGCTGGTCTTACACTACCGAGGGAGATTACAATCAAAATGTTCTTGATGCCATAGACTATTTCAATCTGCACGGCGGAGGGGATGTTATGAACGGCGGGATTACCATCTTTGCCGCCGGTAACAGAGGTACCTCCGGACAGTACTATCCCGGTGTATATCCCGGAACCTTTTCGGTTGCCGGTACGAACAATAACGACCAAAAAGCCTGGTACTCTTCCTATGATTACTGGGTTGATATCTCTGCTCCGGGGGGAGAGACCAATACGGTAACGGCAAGGGGAGTTCTCAGTACCAGAAACAATAATACTTACGGCTATGCTCAGGGCACTTCCATGGCTTGTCCGCACACTTCCGGAGTAGCAGGGCTCATGCTCTCTTATGCCTACCGCAACGGCACAATACTTGATAATGACAGTGTTGCCGACATCCTCAGGAATACAACAGACAACCACTATGCTGTCAATCCGGGATATTTCGGGATGCTGGGCACCGGAAGACTGAATGCCTATTCCGCTCTCTTAGAAGTCCAGGAATCTTATCTGATAGTTTTGGAACCGGCTCAGATAACAGCAACTGCTGCCGGATTGCACGAGATCAATGTCTCCTGGGAACTGAATGCCAACGGGAACGATGTAATGCTTCTCTGGTCTCCGGACGGAGTTTTCGGTGAACCGGTGGATGGCATCCAGTACTCCATCGGCGGTATCGTTTCCGGTGGTGGACAGGTTCTCTATACAGGGAGCGAGACCAGCTTTCTCCACAGCGGGCTGGACGAGGCAACGATCTATCATTACAAAGCCTTTTCCTGTGATGCTGACTTTGACTATTCCATCGGTATAGCAACTGAAACGGCAACCGATTATACCTATTTTGCCCTCCCCTTCAGCGAAAACTTTGATTATGCAGACCGGCTTCCCTATTTCTGGGAAATTGCCGACCATCTCAATAATGGTCTGATCTGGCAGTTCGGCACTATTCCCGACGGCTTGACAGGAACGGAGGGGAACTATGCCTATCTCAACAGTAATGATTACGGCATCGGTTTAAGTCAGAACACCGACCTGATAAGTCCAAGACTTGATCTGAGCGAATATACGCAGGTAACCGTCTCCTTTACCCATTATTTCATGCAAACCGAGTTTGTCTCGATAGCTGTTTTTCTCTACAGCCTTGATGATGGTGAGAACTGGACTATTAGCAATACCTGGATAGAAGAGACTGCAAATCCCGCCTATTACAGCCAAGTTATACCGGAAGCAGCGGGTGAAACCGATGTCAGGTTCAAATGGAATTTTGTCGGTTCCAACGGCTGGTACTGGTGTGTTGATGATATCGAGATTACCGGTCTGACCTACGAACTGGAGTCACCGGCAGAATTAACGGCAGTTGCCGGAAGTGATGTTATCAATCTCTACTGGGAAGCTCCCGCAGAAGTCGATCCCGCAGGGTATAAAGTTTATCGTGATGGTGTTGCGATCAATCCTCAGCAAATTACGGAAACCCACTACACTGACAATGATGTTATGCCTGAGGTAACCTATCTCTATTTTGTCACAGCGGTTTATCCCGGTGGAGAATCAGAACCTTCCAACACCGTCGAAACCGGTCTTGTCAACCTCTATCCGCCGCATGATCTTGTCGTCGTTCCTGATGGTGCCAATGTCTATCTCTCCTGGCAGGCACCCGATAATACTTCCGCCGGAACAGGGAGTGAACCGGGAGAGGTTTATCGTTCCGGAGTTCGTGATACTTCCACCCGCAGCCTGATCGGCTATAATATCTACCGGAACTCTGAAATTATCAATTCCGAACCGGTGGAGTTAACCGAATATATTGATCATGATCTTCCCTATGGAATTTACCTGTATTCCGTAACTGCTCTCTATGCAGCCGGAGAATCGGAACCTACCGATGAAGTAGAGATAGAAATAACTTTAAACACCGGAGAGGATGCACAATCTGCACCGGTAACACGCTTATCCGGGAACTATCCTAATCCCTTCAATCCCTCAACTACCCTCCGGTTCTCTCTCAAAGAAGCCGGCGAAGTGACCCTGGAGATCTTCAACGTCAAAGGGCAGAGAGTTACCACCCTGCTCGATGAATACCGGGAGGCAGGGTCCCACAGGGTAATCTGGAACGGTAAAGGGGAGCAGGAAGAAGAACTCCCCGGCGGTATCTATTTTTATCGTTTGGAGATGGGAGAATACCGGGCTGTCCGTAAGATGCTTTATTTGAAATAATCTAAGCTCGCCTTTCCTCAAATCAGGAGGAGCAATGAAAGCCTGTATATTTCTGATTTTGCTTGTTTTTGTCTTTACCTTTGATCTTTTCTCTTATGAGATGCAGCAGGTCAGTATTACCTTTATCGATGAAGACCGGGATAACAGACCGGTTTCTACCGAGATCTTCTTCCCTGTAAACGGTGAAGAAGACTTCTCTGATAACTCATCTTTTCCCTTCATCGTCTTCGGACATGGCTGGATATCACCCTATAGCCTCTATCAGGACCTCTGGGAGGCTTTGGTTCCCCAGGGCTGGATCATGGCATTTCCCACCACCGAAGGGGGACTTTTCCCCAATCACCAAAACTTTGCCCTCGATTTAGCCTTTCTTAGCTTTGAACTTTCTGCTGCAAATAATGACCCCGGTTCACCGCTCTTCGGAATGGTAGATTCCCTCTCTGTGGTTATGGGTCATTCAATGGGAGGCGGCTGCTCTATCCTCGCTGCTGCCGGTCAGCATAATTTCTCTTCGGTTGTTACCCTTGCTGCTGCTGCCTCCACCAATCCCCCGGCTATTGATGCTGCCGCCGGAGTATATCTCCCCTCCCTGACCTTTGCCGGAACTTCAGACTCTATTACCCCTCCCGCCTCGAATCAGTTACCGCTATATAACAACCTTGCCTCTGTTTATAAAGGCTATGTTTCGATGAACGGTGTCGGTCATCTCGGTATCTATTCCAACGTACAGGTTTTCACCCTGATCAGCAAATGGCTCGATTTCATTCTTCACGGAGAGTCTTATCACCTGAACGGATTTGAAGATCTGCTGATTGCCTATCAGAATGAGGAACTCCTCACCTACATGATCGAGAATAACTACACCTCCCTCAGTGATGAGCAGGGATTGGAACCTGAACCTCTTTTTATCCGCAACTATCCCAACCCCTTTAATCCGGAAACTACCTTTCTTTTCCTGTTGAATGAACCCTCGGAAGTTGTTCTGACGATCTTCAACAGCAAAGGACAGAAGATAGCTGTTCTGGCTGACGGCCTCTTTCTGCCGGGAAGACACCGTATCACCTGGCATCCTGAAGCCAAAAGTTCGGGTATCTATCTCTACCGCATGCAGGCAGGAAATTCTGTCAGCACCGGACGCGCTTTGCTTTTGAAGTAGCTCGCTTACTTCATAATAGCGGCTGCTATGTACCGCAAATTGTTAATTTGCGGGAGGAGAGTTAGTCCACGGGAAGGGCAGCAAGTATGTAGCAAGGGCGTCCCTGCCCTTGCCCAAAACAGAGCTGGAAGCTCCCCGGATACGAATAAAGCCTGCGGATGGAGAGCTTCGAAGAAAAGAGAAAACCCTGCAGAAGCCGTGCAAGCAGAAGGTTAGTTCGTAATCTGACGTTACTTTTTTGCCTATGAGCCCGATGCTTATGCCAGAATACGAAACCCCGGTTGATTACCCCAAACGAATCAGTCCGGATAACCTCATTGCTTCTTCGTAGAGACGGGGCATGGAGACTGTGTGATAAATGGAAGTTAATCTGATTCAATTCGCAT
>CAYXFD010000025.1:0-43711 GCA_964464175.1 uncultured Candidatus Cloacimonadota bacterium
CAAGTACTATTTTTACTATTTTTGTAGCGAGGGTACTTTGTCAACAAGCTGAGAGAATATAGTTATTCTCCGCTTCCTGCAGCTGCGGCTGTAATTTGAGTAACTCTAATTCTGCCCTGATAAGATCGAATTCCGAGACCAGTCCCTGATCGAACATTTTTTCTATTCTCTTAAAATGGTCACCGGCAAGCTGCAAAGCTTCCCGGTTAATAGCTATCAAATCCTCTAATAACAACCCCTGGTAAAAAAGATCTGTAGTCTGATAGATCAATTCCTGCTGCAGCATTTCGTAGCGCTTCCTTTCGACAGTCTTATAAATCCCTGCTGCCCTGATTCCACTGAGTAATTTCCCTCCTAAATAAACGACCTGATCCAGCTTTATCTGCCCGACAAAGCTTGTTTCATCCTCTGTTCGCTCTGGCAGAAAACTGTTAAAACCCTGCTCCAAATATCCAGCTAACATCTGTTCGTCTTCTGTGGCATTATCGCCCAGATTTCCCGTTACATCAATAGCCGGGGGGATCATGGAACCGGGCAATTCGGTTCTCTGCATCTGATAACCGCCACTGAGGCTGATCTGGGGGAGTAAAGAAGAGGTTACTTCTCTATACATTCCATCGGCAATTCCTATGTCCTCAGCTGCTGCCTGTAAGGAAAGATTGTTCTTCAAAGCTAATGTAACACTCTCCTCAAGAGTGATACCCAGTAGTGAAGAAGAAAAAGCTCCCAGAGCAGTGAGTACGAAGAAAATCTTTTTCATTATTGCCCCCTTTCAATATCTGAAGTGGTAATTTGTTCCGTAATTTTATCTACCAGATTTTTGATGTACTTTTTCTGAATCTTTTCGTCGGAAAAATCCCCTTTAACAAAGTCTCCGAAGATGTCGGGAAAGAGACCTGGTAAAAAAACAGCGGATAAAATCTGAATGAAGTGAAACTTCTTTTCCATAACTGTTGATTCAGGCAATAAACCGCTTACTAAATTGAAAAAGTCATCCAGAAATCTGTTCATTTTGGCCATTGAATGTGATTGATGACCGTGACTAACTACTTCTGTAAAATGGGATTTCGTCAGTTCTCGATGCTGGATCATTCTCTCTATCGTATCAAAGAAAAAACTATATAATGCCCTTTTAGGATCTTTTTCCCACAATTCCTTGTAATCGTTAAGATTTTTAACGAATCCTTCTTCAAAGGTTGTATCCATTACAGCTTCGATCAGATTTTCCTTTGAACCGAAGTAATAATTGATAGCTGCAAAATTGACTCCCGCTTTTTGAGCAATTTTTCTCACAGTAACATTGTGAGTGCCGTCTTCCTCGATGCACTCAATAGTTGCCAGGATAATTTCTTTTCTAATCTCTTCACGCATATTTAACCTCTTTCTTAAACAGTTGTCTTAAACGTTTGTTTAATACAACCGTTTCAAAAAAAATAGTGTCCTTTGTCCGTCAAGATTTTTCTGAATCGTCTTTCATCTCTGAGTAATGGAGACTGTTCAGATTTCACTATCATTATTACGCCGCCTTATCAGTACAGCCATGGATAATCCCTTATGATCCAACAGTTAAGGTGGTCAACTATGCCTGGTTATCTTTGAGCAGACAATGCGAAAGGGATGAAATCTTGACAGAAAAGGAGTGGTTTCAATTCCATAACTATTAATCTTACTAACTGACTGGACATACTGGTATTCAGTGCCAATATCCGGGAGATGAACAGGAAAAGAACTATGATTTATCAAAGCATGTGTATTCGTGCTGCCGGGTAGCTCACCAGGGAAGAATAGTAAACCAGTCAGGGGATAGATCACGTTTTCGATAAAACTTATGGAGAATTTATGAGAAGCTCATTTCTTTTGTTAACTATTGCAGTAATAAGCAGCTGCTTACTAGCACAAACTGCCATAGAACCTGCAGTGGGAGATGGTTCAATAGACAATCCTTATCAGA
Source organism: uncultured Candidatus Cloacimonadota bacterium (assembly GCA_964464175.1). Taxonomy (GTDB): domain Bacteria; phylum Cloacimonadota; class Cloacimonadia; order Cloacimonadales; family JAJBBL01; genus CAYXFD01. The sequence continues at coordinate 1,952 of CAYXFD010000025.1, forward strand.
TCGCGACCCTGGAAAATCTTTACTGGATAGCTGCAGAAGATGACATTGTTCCTTATCCTGAGCAGTCTGTCCGTTGGACAGGACACTATATTCAGACGGCTGATATTGATGCATCCGGAACAGTAGACTGGTTTGCCGGAGAGGGGTGGAAACCTATCGGTTATCACTATGATGAAGATAATGAATTCCCTTTCAGCGGTTCATTCAACGGCAGTAATTACACCATAGACGGACTTTGTATAAACCGTCCGGAAACAAATTCGATTGGTCTGTTCGGTTTTACAAGTGGAGCGAGCTTAGTGAATACCGGCTTGACTAATGTCAGTATCAGCGGGGGGAGTATGGTCGGGGCTTTGTCCGGTTATAATCTGGACAGTGTATCAGTCAATGGCTGTCATAGCAGCGGCAGCATAGCAGCGGAATTGATTGCGGGTAATGCCGGCGGCTTGATAGGTCATAACATGAATTCTGATATCAATGATTGCTTTAGTAATGCTGATGTTACTGGTTTTCAGAACGTCGGGGGATTGATTGGGACAGCTATCGGTTCTGCCTTAGAAGATTCCTTCACCACGGGAAATATCGGCAATGAGCTAAGCAGTTGGTGTATCGGTGGTCTGGTAGGCGAGCAGTTTTATTCGACGATCAACAACTGTTACAGTACCGGAGAAATCCGTAGTTTTAACGGGGCAGGCGGTTTGGTAGGGATGCGTTATTTTTCGAGTATTGATAATAGTTATTCCACCGGGAGTATCTATGGATATTCTACCGGAACAGGGGGGTTGGTAGGTATCGATGTCGGTTCTTTTATCCATAACAGTTACAGCACAGCTAAAATCGATGGACACTATTATGTTGGGGGTTTAGTCGGTTATCTGACTTATTCGCCTCCCCAGAGGGATAACAAGATCCATAAGAAGATCTATGAGAAGTTACCCCGGAATTTTGATCACACTAAACGGAAAGAGAGAGATTATTACAGCATATACAACAGCTACAGCAGCGGAAATGTGAGAGGATTTTCATATATCGGTGGTTTGTCAGGGTTCTTTACTGACTATGCAGTACTAAGCAATTCTTACAGCACAGGTATAGTTAATGGTTATGGACATTATGTAGGGGGTTTGGCTGGAAATAATCACAATAATTCGATTATCACCAGTTCCTACAGCACGGGAGCAGTCTCTTCTTCTTCCGAGATCTGGAGCTGGGCTGGTGGATTGGTTGGAGAGAATTGGGATTCCATAATCAGTAACTGCTTCAGTAGCGGTTCGGTTTACGGCAGTGAATGTACCGGCGGTCTGGTAGGAGAAAATGCTTCCGGAATCATAGAATACAGCTACTCAATTGGGAATGTCAGTAGTTTTACCTCACTCGTCGGTGGTCTGGTCGGTTGCGGTGAGGGAGAGGATACGAACAGTTACTGGAACATCGAAACCTCAGGACAGACTGAAAGCTCAATGGGGAGGGGAAGAACAACTATTGAGATGACTTACTCCTATGCTGACAATACTTATCTTGATTGGGATTTTGCTAATATCTGGACAGCAGACGAGAATCATAACATTAATTACGGCTATCCTTATCTCTCTGAGGTTCCTGTTTCAGTTGACGAGGAGCAGTTTGTTTTCAGTCAACCCCTTTATCTCACTAACTTTCCCAATCCCTTCAATCCGCAGACGACCATTCTTTACCGTTTACCAAAAGATGTCGATAAACTTGCTTTGAGGATCTATAATATCCGGGGTCAACTGGTTAGAACCCTAATTTCCTCAATATCACATCCTCAAGGAGAATATCGGATAGTCTGGGACGGAAAAAACGATAATGGAAGTCCGGTCACTTCCGGCATCTATTTCTTGAAAATGACTACTCCGAAAGAAGAGGTGATAAACAAACTGCTTATTTTGAAGTGAATATATAGCAAAACAAGTATCACTATTAGTAACTGATTGACCGAACTAATTTTATCTCAATTTTGCTGCTTTTTTACCTCTATCCGAAAGGAGAGACAAGATTGGTTTTGGCTTCATCTCAGCTGTTTACTCTTTTCTTTCTCGTTTAAGAATTGATGTTTTGTTTCGGAACTTGAGAACTCAAAGTGCTTTACAACAAACTGCTATAATATTTCTTTGTTGAAAAAAACGAGGTAAACTTTTTGAGTGAGATCACATACAGGATAGTCAAGAGAGCCGATTTGAATCAGCTGGTCACTCTTTACCGGACAGCCGGATGGTGGAGTGATAAGAATGACAATATTGAGTTTTTGGCAGAGTTAGTTAGAAACACCTATCTTTTCGTAGCAGCCTATGATGGAGAAGATCTGATCGGTATGGGAAGAAGTGTTTCGGATGGTGTCAGTGATGCCTATATTCAGGATGTAACGGTACTACCCCGATACCGTAAAAGAGGGATCGGAGGAAAGATTATTCAAACTCTGATCGAAAACCTGCAGGCGAAAGGGATAAACTGGATAGGACTGATCGGAGAACCGGGAACAAGGCATTTTTATGAAGAGTTAGGCTTCAGCGAGATGAAGGATTATCTGCCGATGCTGTACAAGGGAAAGAGATGAACAAACCGGTTCTCAGCGAACTCCGTTATGTAAAGATCGAAGATCATGAACTGCTCTCTGAGGTTCTTGCTCGTTACACAACTCCCAGAAGTGCTTATGACATAGTCAATCTTATGATCTGGGGAACTCAGTTCAAAGCCCAGTGGATGGAGTATGAAGGAAGACTGGTACTCTACAACGAAACCTGGACATGTATATTGATGCCCTTGGGAGAATATCTCTCCCCCCAGGAAATGCTGCTCCTCAGCGAGAGTTTTTACGAAGCGGGGAGGTGTGGTGCTATAACCCAGGTTGATACAGAATACTATGTTCAATATGAGCCTTATCTGGAAGAATTCGAGATTATCAAGGATTACAACACTGCGGATTATATCTATTTAACCGAGAGATTAGCAAAACTCAGCGGGAAGAAGCTTCAGAAAAAGAAGAATCTGATCTCGCAGTTTAAAAGGATCTATGGTGATTATGAAGTTGAAAAGCTTCAGCAGGAGGATGGTGAGGAATGTCTTAGACTATCCGATAAATGGATGGAGGATCACCCTGAAGATAAGGACAATGGCTACAAATATGAGAGAAAAGCCTTGAAACTTGCTTTCGAGTTCTTTTCCAGGTTTGGTATGGAAGGTTTGGTAATCCGTTACAAGCAGGATATTATTGCCTTCACTCTCTTTACCGAACAGAAAGAAGATATGGCTCTTATCCATTTTGAGAAGTTCGATCGATCTTTTAAGGGAGTTGCCCAGTTAATTAACTGGGAGACAGCCAGATACCTGTTACCAAGATATCACTATCTGAACAGGGAGGAGGATATGGGTATTCCCGGTCTGAGGAAATCTAAACTCTCTTATCAGCCCTTAATGGTTCTTGATAGTTATAAGCTGATCAACAAGAAAAGGAAAAAAGAAAGAGAGCAATCGTCACGTTAACCTATGAATTGTAAGGAGATATAATGTTTAAAATCAAAGTAATGAGCAATTTTTCTGCAGCTCACCGTTTAGACGGATATCAGGGAGATTGTTCCAATCTTCATGGTCATAACTGGAAGGTTCAGCTGGGCGTATTATGCCTCGAGCAGGATGACATAGGTTTAACAATTGATTTTCGCGAGGTAAAAAAGCGATTGAATGAAGTCGTCTCCGAGGTTGACCATAAATTTTTAAATGATCTGGAATTTTTCCAAGGGAAAAATCCTACTTCCGAAGAGCTGGTTCGATATCTATATCGAAGGCTGGTAGATGTTTTTCAGGATATTCCCTGCCAGATAGCGGAAGTCGAAATCTGGGAATCGGATAACAGTTCGATCGTCTATTCGGAATAAAGGTTATGCTGAAAATCGCTGAAGCGGAGTTCATAACCAGTGCTGTTAAGCCGGAGCAGTATCCGGACGCACCTTATCTGGAGATTGCTGTTGCCGGACGTTCCAATGTAGGGAAATCTACCTTGATCAACTTGTTACTCAACCGGAAGAAAATTGCTAAAACAAGTTCCACTCCCGGAAAGACAAGACTGATCAATTTCTTCAGAGTTAGAATTATTCGCTATGATGAACAAAAAGAGAGGATAGGTGAGGGGTTCTTTTCACTTGTTGATCTTCCAGGATATGGTTATGCCAGAGTCAGCAAAGTTGAGAGAGAGAAATGGAAAACTATGGTGCAGAAATATCTGACAGCAAGACCGGAATTGAGATTGATGCTTCTTCTGGTCGATATCAGACATGATGCTGATGCCAAAGATATTATGATGAGCGAGATGCTGCGGGCTCATAATCTCCCCTTTCTTATCATTGCCACGAAAGCTGATAAGATCAAAAAAACAGAAGTCCAAAAGTTCCGCAGTCTGTTAAGCAGAACATTTGATGTTCAGCTAAGCGATATTCTGCCCGTTTCGGCTTTGAAGAAGACTGGAATGGAGGAACTACTGAACAGATTGGAAGACAATCTGTTATAAGATCGAACCTGTAATAAGGAATTAGAGGTCTCTTGAAAATGATCGGTATGTTTTAACGGCAGTTAAAAATACCTTTATTGATTTTGGTTGTTGTTTTCTCTCTTAAGCTGCTTAGCTAATTTGTTTCCGACGTATGAGATCCTTTTATCTTTTTCTGACCGCCAATCATAGATGACAAATTTTGTCAGTCCCATAAAATCGGGGGACTTATCCTTTAATCCCTTCTGCTGATAGATCGATAAGATCTTCCTCAGGGACATCATCAACGTTCTTGTTCTTTTGTCTCCACCCGTCATGATCCATTCCCTGATATAGGGATATGTCTCTGCCGGGCGGGAGCGAACAACCTGTAAAAGAATATGAGTTACTTTCTTTTGTACCTCAATACTCGGGTCATCAAGGGCTTTGGTCAGGAAATCGAGGACAAAGACCGGGTCTCTTTCTGCGATCAATTCTAATCCATGAAAGGAGATGATTCTTTTCTTCTCGATCTCGGAACTCAGCCATTCCGGCATCATTTCTTTCATTATACCGGGAGCCTTTCGCCACATTTCATAAATGATACTTTCTACTTCCCAGGGCACGGAATCATAGTTATCCTCCAGAAGAGAAACGATCTTCTTCGGTTCGTTAGCATAAAGATTATAAAAAAAGAAAAAAGCGGTAGCTCTTATCCCGTAGATTTTGTGAGTAAGCATTTCCTGAGCAAGTTTACCGATTTTTTTCTTGTTCTTATAGTTTGTCATGAGTCTGCCAACCAATTCCCTGATAAAGTAATTTGAGGTATTACTCAGTTTTTCCAGGGCACTCAGGGCTTTTTCTTCTTTCTTTTCATCGAGAGCGGCAAATACTGAATTTACTTCTTCCTCGATCTTTTGGGTTTGGAGGCCGTCAAGCCTGCCAACATCTTTGATTTCAATCATAGTTTACCAACTTATTCTGTTTTGATTAACAATTCCTATACATCTTCAAGTAATAAGAATCTCTGAATTATCCTTTAAACCGGGCTAACAGTGTTTTAGTTCAAAACCAAGAATATAGAGTTATCGGGTGCTGAGTTATTGAACACAAATACTACTGAAATTGTACATACAAAGACAAATATAATGAGAGTTGTTATCAGGTCAACTTATTTTTAGTTTCTCAGTTACCTGAGACCTTAGAGACGGTTTTTTTCTCTATCCCTCCGCCACCCCAAAAGGACAACACACGTCTTCATCTATTATTGTAAAAAGGACGTCCCTGTCCTTGCCTTATCCCTGTCCATTTTATTGTAACAAGGGCGTCCCTACCCTTGCCTTGCTAAAAACAGAGCTGGAAGCTCTGTATACGAAAAAGCCTTCGGATGAGATAGCAGGTAGTTAAAGAAAAAGAAACACGGCTAACCACCCAAAAACTGATCAGCGCAGATAAACTGAGAGCTTCAGGGTAGAGACGGGGTCCCCGCCTGAGCGGAAGAAACAATAAAGTTAGCTAGCATCGAGAATGCGGGAGAGGGTTATAATTACTTTCAGTTCCATTTTATTCCGAATACGTTTTCAGCAAAGTATAGCTTAGTCTTTGTGGAGTTCTCCCCTTCCCGGTTATCAGCACCAACACGGGGCGTACCCACGTCTCTACGGTAATAGTTTCGTTCGTCAACCGAGGTGCTCAATCCCTGTCTATTTTATTGTAACAAGGGCGTCCCTGCCCTTGCCTTGCTAAAAACAGAGCTGGAAGCTCTGTAAACGAAAAAGCCTGCGGATGAGATAGCAGGTAGTTAAAGCAAAAGATAGATCATTCCTCTGCCCATAAAAACCAAAATCTCCGGGGATAATGATAGATCAGTCCACTTTTTTGACTAACAAAGGTAGCAAAACTACTTATCACTTAATTTGTCTTAGAACAGTCTCAGACCTTATCAGATGCCTAAGCTCCGTTCCCCTTGGAAGATAGTTTTTCCTTGATAGATATTCAATACTATAGTATATTGACCCCCTAAAGACACGAATTGTTATCTTTTGAAGGAGAATCGTCATGAAAAGAAGCAAACGCTCTGTAAAAACAGGCTTGCCCCCAGGTAGCTTGATCCATGTAGGGATTAAAAGCTCAGACCGGATCAAGATAACCTATATCCGCTACAATAATTCTCTGTCCGAGACTAAATCGGGTTATGATCTAACTGACGATATGTTCACCGGTGAAGATGCGATTCATTGGATCAATATTGACGGTCTGCATGATATCGAGCTCTTAAGGAGAGTCGGTAAATATCTGGATCTTCACGATCTAACCTTAGAAGACATTCTGAACACCGAGCAGAGAACGAAGCTCGAAGAATATGAGGATTATTACTATCTGGTTATGAGAATGCTCAGTTATAATTCCGATAAGAATAATATTGCCCATGAACAGGTAAGTCTCATTATCAAAGATAACATTGTTATTACCTTTCAGGAAAAAGAGGGAGATGTGTTTACTCCCGTCCGGGAGAGGATCCAAATTCCCGATTCCAGGATAAGAAGAAAGGGAGCTGATTATCTTCTCTATGCCCTTATGGATGCTATAGTTGACAACTATTTTCTCATTCTTGAGAAGATAGGTGACGATACCGAAAACATAGAAGAGAACATCCTGACTGATCCTTCTTCGGGGATAATGCAGCGGCTATATCTGATGAAAAGGAATGTTATCCTGCTCAGGAAAACGATTTGGCCGCTCAGAGAGGTAGTCGGATTTCTGGAAAGGACTGAGAAAAAAACCGTAAAAGCGGGAACGAAGATATTTTTCCGAGATCTATACGATCATACCATTCAGGTGATAGATAACATCGAAAGTTTAAGGGATTTGATCTCCGGAATGGTTGACATATATTTATCAATAGTAAGTAACCGGATGAATTCTGTAATGAAAGTTCTGACGATCATAGCCACAATTTTTATTCCGTTGACTTTTATTGCCGGAGTTTACGGGATGAATTTTGTCTTTATGCCGGAACTGGAATGGAAGTATGGTTATCCGGGAGTGATGTTGATCATGCTCTTAGTCGTTATCCTGATGCTCATATTTTTCAGGAAGAAAAACTGGCTCTGAATTGTCAGCCAGCAGCAGAATTTTTTGAACAAAAGCAAGACATTTAACAAATTTTTCGAGAGGTAATTATGGAATTCTGGAATGCGGTAACTATCAGGGATAATATATATTATCAGGCAAGGTTAGGTCCTTTGCAGATCTTTATTGTCAAGCAGGGAAATGAACTGAAGATTTCGGAGAGCCGTCTTTCCGGAGAAGATTTATCTTCGGAGAATTGGGAAAGTGAAGTATCACCTATACAACCAGGCGATGCTCTCGAATCAGAAGGATGGAAGCGCTGGATTGTCTCTGCAGAAAATTTTTCTTTGCAGTTCTCTCCGATGATGCCCAACAGGCCGGTAATAGTAAGACCTGAAAGCCAGATCCAATTACTGCCCGGGGGGAAAACCCGTTTCTATGTTTCGATCCCTTTATGGCTCAGAATAATGACCGGTGATAAACAGGTATTGACCGAGATCCCGACCCTTATCCTCTCCAATATCTGGTTTGGTGATCAAATAGCCGGAGAGCTATGCTATGCCATCAAATCGCAAGCTATGACCAATTTCGAAAAACGGAAAATGAAGGTATATACTGCTGTTTGTCCGATCTTAATAGAAAACCAGTCTGAAAAATCTTTTATTTTTCAGCGTCTATCCATTCACACGGAGTACTTAGGGGTTTTTTTAGGAACAAAACATCTCTGGACAAATCAAATTGAGGTCAAACTGGAAGGAGAAGAGCAGAAAAGCGTGATAGATATTTCTGAAAACGCCCCGGGTATAGAAAAGATCAAAGAGAAACTGTCGGATGCCCGGGAAGTGCCTTCCAAAAAGTTTTACCGCAAGGTGTTTTCCGAGTTACCTTTCATCAGAGGATAGGAGTAAGAAATGCTGTCATCATTATCCAATGCATTAACAGATCTAATGACCCCTCAAACGATCAAAACGGCGATAAAAGTTTTGCTAATTATTTTTGCCGGATACCCCTTATTAAGGGTCATCTCCGGGGCTCTGGGAAGATCTATCGGTAAAAAGAAGAAATCCCTGCAGACAGAGATGCTCGTCAAGAGGGGCATCTATTACATAGGTATGGCGGTGATCCTGATATCCGTACTGAATGAATTCGGGTTCAGAATATCCGTATTACTCGGTGCCCTGGGTATCTTTGGTATTGCTATTGGTTTTGCTTCCCAGACAAGTGTTTCCAATATAATCAGCGGTCTATTCCTTATAACAGAAAAACCTTTTGAGATAGGGGATATTGTCCAGGTAGGTTCAACAGTCGGGACAGTTCTTTCAGTCGATTTTTTGTCGGTTAAACTGAGAACCTTTGATAACCGGTTTGTCCGGATCCCGAACGAGGTTATCATCAAGACAGAGATGATCAATATCTCCCGTTTTCCTATCCGTAGGCTTGATCTTGATATCGGGGTAGCTTACAAGGAAGATATCAGGAAGGTTATCGATATCCTCCGTGATATTGCCGGAAAGAACCCGTACTGTCTGGAAGAGCCGGAACCAATGATCTTCTTCAACAATTTTGGAGACTCTGCTTTGGAGATCCGGTTTGCTGTCTGGTTTGAAAAGAGTGATCTGTTAAATCTGAGGAAAAGTCTTTTAATCGAGGTTAAGGAGAGATTCGATACCGAAGGAATAGAAATTCCCTTCCCGCATCTCAGTCTTTATACCGGGGAAGCAACAAACCCCATGCCGGTTAGGCTGGTTACAGAGGGAAAAGAATCAAAACCGGGATAGTTTTCCTGTCTCTTTATCGATAAGGATCAGTTCCACATCAGCTTCTTTAAACAATTGCTGAGCTAAACTATCGGGATAACCGTCGTAAATATAGACGGTTTTTATTTCGGCATTGATGATCATCTTGGCACAGATACTGCAGGGATGATTTGTACAGTATAATTCTGCTTCTTTTGTAGAGCTGCCGTTAATTGCCGCCTGAATTATAGCATTTTGCTCGGCATGTACTCCCCGGCATAGTTCATGTCGCTCACCCGAAGGAACATTGTTGTTGACCCTCATACAGCCTAAATGTTCACAGTGTGCTATGTGCTTGGGAGCTCCATTGTAACCGGTTGAGATGATCTGATTGTCTTTTACTAAGACGGCACCTACTTTCCGTCTTAAACAGGTCGAACGCCTGGAAACCAAGATTGCCATATCCATAAAATATCTTTGCCAGTTCGGTCTTTTATCCATTTCCTTACCTCATTTCCTTGGAAAGTAAAAATCGTTAAAGTCAAACAATGTCAAGTTTTGATTTTGCTCTTCCAAACGGAAAGTGGTGAAACAGGAAAAGAAACTGCCCCATGCGACATATTCCTTTACATAAAAGGGCGGTGAAGATTAATTGAATAAAGATAATGACAGAAGAAAAGATAAAGGAATAGATAAGTTAACATGATGATACATAAGTTGTTAATATTTGTCTCTCTGGCTCTTATTATGGTGATGGTAGGTGTTAGCTCCTGCAGTAAGCCGTCCCCTGAGCAGGAGGTGATCTTTCGAATAGATGAAGAACTTTTAGGTGAAACATATTCCGATTCTTTACTGGCAATAGAGATGCGGATCCCTGTTTCCTGGAGAGATATCAGTGAAGAGTTAAGGGTTCATCTTGATCAGTTAATGTTCAATGGTACGGAAGAATTTGAAGAGGGCCTTTTCTTTAAGAAGGGCTTTGGCAATAGAGAACAGGGCTCTTTTATGCTCCTGTTTGACTTTGCTTACCAAAAAATAGATGCCGACAAGGAGAAAGCCGTCTTGAAATATCTTGCCCACTATTCCGAAGGGAAAGAAGTTTATAAACAGGGTTTTTTTGAACATAATGAGATCAGTTTTCATCAATTGACTTCCGGGGACAATGGAGTTGTTAATATTAAGCTGTTAGCTTACGGTATTAATGATTCGGTTTTTGCCCTTGACTTTTTTGTCCCTGAAACAGAGTATTTAAACAATATTGAAAAAATAGAGTCTTCCATAGGTTCAATCACAAAAAAAGAGTGGAGGTAATATGCTGAGAAAAAGTGTTATTCTTGCAATATCAATGGTTGTTTTACTAAGCATGATAGCTTGCAGTGCCCATGTTCATCAAGTGGGAAGAGGCCCTCAAACAGGCCAGGAGATGCAGGCGCGTCAATGGTATATCTTGTTTGGCTTAGTTCCGTTGAATGATATTGATACTAACCAGATGGCTGGTGGTGCTGCCGATTATCAGATAACAACAGAACAGAGTTTTCTGGATATCGTCATCAATTGGTTTACAAGCGCTGTCACTGTTTATTCCCGAACAGTAACCGTAACCAAATAATTTCAACAAAGAAGAGAGCCTTGGAAGACTCTTCACTTTAAAAAGGAAAAATAAAGAATGTTTAAAAGAATACCTTTAATGACAGTCCTCATTCTCTGGTTTGCGGTAGTATGGGCATCCGGAGAAAAATATCTGATAACGCTTGATATGAATGAAATTGAAGAGAGAGAGCAGTTACAGGAATTAGATCTTTCCATTTATCATATCAGCAATGATGTTCTAATTGCCGGGACAGATGATCCGGAAGGAATCAGCAGTACAGGAATCCCGTTCAATCTTATCGACGATCAGGCCTGGTCAGAAACCTATTACCTGATATCCGATAAGCGGGGCAGAGCAATAGCAGAGAGGATAAACTGGGGAAGAGAATTGTATCGTGACCGTAATGTTGTGTTGCTCAAAACTTCCCTTTTAACGTCAGAGCAGTTAGACAGCCTCTCATACGAGATCACAGAGCTTTTTCCTGTTCAGATCAGTTACCGTTATGAAAGAATCTACCCCTCCCGCATTGTTCCGTTAACCTCTGTAAGAACGGAAATTAACGACCTTCTCGCTGAGATTAGTCCTGACAGTCTGGGTTATTTTATTCAATCAATGGAAGATTTCGGTACCCGGTATTGCCGGGCTCCCAATCGCGATGAAGTTGCCGATTGGATTAAGAACGAGTTTCTGAGATTCGGTTTTACCGAAGTAGTGATAGATTCTTTTATCCAACAGGGGATCTGGCATAAGAATGTTGTCGCGACCCTGCCCGGAACGGTTAATCCTGAGCAGATAGTAATTATTGGCGGGCATCATGATTCCATCAATCAATACGGCAACCCCATGATTGATGCCCCGGGAGCAGATGATAATGCCACAGGTACAAGTGCTGCCCTGGAAATTGCCCGGGCTATGAAAGCAATAGATTATCAACCTGAAACAACGCTCAGGTTTATTACTTTTGCGGCAGAGGAAGTGGGATTGTGGGGTAGTCACCATTATGCTCAGCAAGCTTTAGACAGCGGTATGAGTATCAAGCTGATGCTCAACAATGATATGATCGGATATACTCTGCAAAGTCCCGCAAATTGGACGATACATTTGATAGAATATGCCGGTTTCGAGAATGAAGCTAATCTTGCCCGTCAGATCATCGGTCAATATACGAGTTTAACTCCGGTTACCAATACCTATAACTCACCCGGTTCAGATAGTTATCCCTTCTGGATAAGAGGCTATCCGGCCGTCTTTTTTATCGAAACCAACTTTAGTCCGTATTATCATTCATCTAACGACCTGTTTATTCATCTGAGTATGGATTATGCCATAGAGACGGTAAGGGCATCTGCTGCTATTGCTGCCTCAATCAACTACCTGCCCGATATTCCCGAAGATTTTGCAGTAACCGATGTCGGCAATGGGACGGAGCTTTATCTGGAATGGTCACCGGTAGAGAATACGGAAGTTCTTCATTATGAAATCTCAGTAGGAACAAGCAGCGGAGCTTACGATACTTTTTTCACTACTCAGGAAGCTTTTTATACTCTCTCCGAGTTAACGGAAGGGGTTACATATTTCATTGGTGTGAATGCTGTCGGAACAGCCGATTATTCCAGTAACCTGATTGAGAACAGCGGCACCCCTTATTCTGTTCCCTTGACACCGGATAGTTTCAGTGACTTTCCCCTGTTCGAAAGCATTACTTTGACCTGGGATCATAATCAGGAAGCTGATCTGGCAGGTTATAACCTATACCGTTCAGCATTTGAGGGTGAAACAGGAGTGCAGATCAATCAGGAGTTAATTACCGATAATAGCTTTACTGATGAAGATCCGGAAGCGGGTGTTTACTATTATTATTCCTTAACAGCTCTTGATGAATCGGATAATGTGAGTGAACCGACCGTTCAGATCCGTTCCCGGCTCGTAACCCTGGATCAGGGAGTACTGATCGTTGCCGGCACTGCTGATGGTAACGGTGGGTTTCAAAACCCTGATTTGGATGAGATTACCCAGTTTTATGATCTGATCCTCTCTGACTACTCACCAGACATCTATCCCTTATGGGATGAGAATTTTGAGAATAAGGTTAAACTTGCCGATCTGGGAGCATATTCGTCAGTTGTCTGGCATAAAAATAATGCTTCGGCCGGCTCCTATAATCAGGAAACACTCGATGCCATTAAACAGTATCTTGACCTGGGGGGAAATATCCTTTTTTCCGTCTATTTTCCGGGCAGATTGTTCGGAAGTACTGATTCCTATCCGCAGAGCTATGAAGAGGGAGATTTTCTTCATGATTATCTGAAGGTAGATGAGATTGTTCTTACGCAGACAGCCCGTTTTCTAAGAGCAGATCCTTTGATTACCGGCTATCCGTTTTTAGCTATAGACGAGGATAAAGCACCGGCAGCCCTGGATTATCATATTATCAATGTTGAGAGTGTGCAGGCAGCAACAATGGGAACAAATATTTACAGCTACCACTCAGGTTATCCGCCCGGCAGCAATGAAGCCTCGATGCAGGACATGCCTGTCGGGATTGAGTATCTCGGAACTGATTATAAAACGATACTCCTGAGTTTTCCGCTTTACTACATCAATCAGGGAGATGCTGAAGCTTTTATCAGTTACGTAATGAGCGAAATCTTCAATGAGCAGGTAGCTGCCGGAGAGGAAGACACTCTTCCGGTTTCAGACATACCCTTTCGCTTATACGCAAACTATCCCAATCCCTTCAATCCCGAAACAGTGATCAGCTTCTCCTTAGAGCAGGGATCGGAGACAACTCTCTCTGTCTATAATCTGAAAGGTCAAAAAGTAAGGGTTCTGGTGTCTGAGTATAGATTCCCGGGAGAATACTCGGTTGTCTGGAACGGAAAAGACAGCTTGAACCGGGAAACAGCAAGTGGAATATATTTCTACAGGTTAACAACAGACTTCGGACAAGATACAAAAAAGATGCTGCTGATCAAGTAGCGCTGATATCCTCCGATATTGCCAATCAGATAGTTATCGACGAGAGGTCTCTCAAAAAGCTGAAATCTGAGGAGGTTGTTCATCTTTAATACTATCTGTAGAAAAATACAGGCAAATCTTTTCACCAAAAAAGGAACCCCGAAGTATAAGAACTCCGGGGTTCCTTTTTCCAAATATGGACATTGAAGGGAATCTATTCAAGTAGTGCCGGCAGCTCCCTTGTTGCAGAAAAAGTTCTCAGTATCCGATCAACTTCCCTTTTCCGCATTCCCGGTTTGAGCCGAAGCCGAAGTGAGTCGAGCAATTGTTCTCTCTTCCCTCTGTCATCCGACATTCTCTCTTCAGGATCAAAGATCACTCCCACCACATAATAGAAGGCAAACTGATGAATTTTCCCCGAGAGGTGTATATAGGAAGTGTCCTCAACAAGGTCGAGATATTCATAATCTTCAAGTTCATAGGCACTGGGAGCAGTATTGAGATATATGAAGTAGCAATCGGGTTCTGACAGTTCTTCGTGAATATTCTCAGTTACCTCATCCCAGGTCAGATAGAGATCGTCTGCAATTATATCTATACTTATGTTCTGGACTTGCTTGGGAGGAACGTGAGTTCCGTATCCTTGCAATGTAATCCGGAAAACAGGTTCATTAACCGAGTTATTGTAAACCACAAGAGTATCGAAGACTGTTCCCACAAACTGAGGGGCAAAACGGACATTAATAGCGAGAGTCTCTTCCGGTTCCAGTTCGATCTGTCTGATAGGATCCTGCAGTTCAAAATAGAGCGGATCATCCTCAAACTCAATATTATTGACAATAAGTTCACGGGTACCGCTATTGATAATCATTAAGGGGTAGTATTCCGAAATCTCATTTTTGATTACTCTTCCCAAATTCACCGGATGATCATCAACCAGATCTATAACCGGTACTCTTTCAATGACCGTGATATAATCCGTTACCTGCAGTGAATCGCTGAGAGTATATTCGTTTGTAACTTTAAGGCTTACGTTATAAATCCCGGGAGTTTCGTAAATATAGACCGGATTCTGGAGTTCCGATATTCCTCCGTCACCGAAATCCCACTGCCAGTTTACAAGTTCTCCGTTACCCGGTTCCGACTCATCGGTGAAATGTACAGACAGAGCTTCAAGACCTGAGGTTACATCAGAACTGAACATAGCGATCGGCGGAATAGGATCGATATCACCGGGGAATACGATTTGAAGATCATCATCAGCCCGAACATCTAAGACCATGGTAATTTCGGTATCTGTCCAATCTTCCGGATTGGGATAGAGTGTCCACTCTTCCTCCGGTAGGATCCGGTAATGAACAAACAGGGGTACCAGATTCAGATTATGCACTATCGTAAGATCCGCAGTACTAAAATTAGTGCCGGAGAGGTGAAAACTCAATCCGGGATTAATGATCTCAGCCCAATCGGGAGCATAATCTGCGAAGGCATGAACATAACCTCCGCTAAGATCGGTTATATAGAGTTCAGGAATGACAAAACCGTCGGGGATAGTTACTTGCGGGAGAATCATCTCTACTGTACCGGCGATGACATCGGCGATATCATTATCGGAACCGCTCACAATTCTGATATTATCGACAGCAGCCGGGGGCTGTTCACCACCGCCGCTGTCATTCTGCCAGCTGAAGATGAGTCGCTTTGTTTCATCTGCAAGAGAATCGGAGAGATCGATAGTCTCTGATTGCCATTCCGAAGAGTCGTAATAAACTTCTCCGATACTACCGGCAGGTACCGGAGTCCCTGCTGACGGAGTATAGCCTGTTTCTGTCAGATGAACGGTCATAAAGTCATAATCCTGTTCACCGACACCTTTCCAGTCGAAACGTAGTTTGAAGTCACTGCCGTCTCCCGGAAAGGATATATCGTGATAGAAATGAACTACCGAGGACGCTGTATTGGTGTAACCATGATCAATGCCGTTGTTGTTACTAATGTAAGCTGACTTTTCACCCGTCTGAGAATCTGCATCACCGGTATGCCATTTGTTGGTTTGAGTCCCGTTAACTACCAGCCAATCTTCCCAGTTCTCTTCGAAGCTGATGACAAAGGGGATGTCAAGAATTCCGGTACCTCTTCCTGTCAGCGGGATCTGATGGACTGCCCGGGATGCCGTGTTATCTTCTATTCTGAGAAGAGCGGTTTTGATCCCGGTACTTTGCGGTATGAAGCGTACCTGAATATTGGTGCTCTCTGCCGGAGGTATGATAATATCGCTTTCTACACCGAGAAGTTCGAAATGATCAGCATGGGTTCCCGATATTCCGATACCGTCGAGAAGAATGACCAGATCAGCATCTCCGGTGTTAGTTATCTCGAAGTCTTTTTCCGGGCTGGCTGTATGTTCCTCGATCATTCCGAAATTCCATGAAGTAGGGTCAATAGCGAATCCGGGTGTGGTTACATATTCGGAGAGGGTAATGTCATCAATACTGAGATAGTTGGTAGTATTGGTGCAGATGCCTCTGATCCCAATAACATAAGTATCGGTCTGAGGAGGACTGAACACCGCATTTAATTGCTGATAATCACCGTCTATAACACCGGTCGGGCTCAATATCTCTATACTCATGGAATCGCTTTCAGCAGCACTTCCCAGCCATATTTCCAGCGAAGCAGAGGAATAATTGGAAGAATTCTGCCGCGCCCAGATCTCCAGATCATAAGTTATTGCCTCATTTAGTTCAGCCGGGCGGAAGAGCCAGCAATTACCGTTAGCTGCCAGGGTAATATTGAAATCACCGGTGCGGGGGGTACGATTGTAACTGGTTGCGGTATTCGCACTCCAATAGCGGGTGTAGCTCCCTATTTCCTGCTGCCAGAAACGGATGTTTTCTGATCCGTGAGCATTATCATTTTCAAAGCTGTCTGTATAGGGTATATCGTAAATTGTATAGTCATCCCGGGTGGTGAAACTCCAGATCGGACCGAGCTCTTCTCCGTGGATATTGACCGCTTCGATCCGCCAAAAATAGGTGGTTTCCACTTCCATGACTGGAGAATAGGTAGTTCCGGTAACGGTGTCAACCTGAGGCGGAGGAGAAGAATCGCCGAAATAGACATTATAACTTGTGGGGAGGCCACCATCCAGTCCCGGACTCCAGATCAGGTTAACGG
Source organism: uncultured Candidatus Cloacimonadota bacterium (assembly GCA_964464175.1). Classification (GTDB taxonomy): domain Bacteria; phylum Cloacimonadota; class Cloacimonadia; order Cloacimonadales; family JAJBBL01; genus CAYXFD01. Next base: position 18,966 of record CAYXFD010000025.1, read on the forward strand.
AGAGAGAAGCATTAACGGCAAGATTTGCCGGACTGAGATTCAAGAGGGGGGCTGGAGGACCCGAGACAGGGAGAAAATCTCCTTCATCAGCCCCGATGTCGGGTGCAGTTGAATGCCGTTCATCATCATCAAAATCGAAGTCTATGCCGCTGATAGGGATAGCATTTCCTTCCACCCGTGTCTCCACATCTTCCCGGACATGGAGATCGTAGGGGTTAGTGATGGCGGCAAAGGGTACATTTTCGGAAAACGAAGACTGGTCTTTACCAGTATTAGCCGCTTTATAACTATCAAGATCCTCATAGGGGGTGGTGACATGATAACAGATGTTGTGGTCAGGAGAGGGGATTCCGGCATAATAGATATTGTTATTCGTATCTTCCGAGATATTCGTAAAACCTGATTGAGTTTTCCAAAAGGCTACGGTTCTTCCTTCGATTCCGGGAGAACTCAGGTTGGAAAAGATATTGTTGAGCAGCCTGTTGGTGGAGCCGCCCGAAATATAAAGGGATGCAGTGGAGTGGTTGCCAGTGGAGCCGCTGGAGTTCAGGAGTATGCTGTTATAATAGATATTATTCGTAGTTCCGCTTCCAATCTCCAGGGCTCTGATCTGTGGTGAAGCCGACCCGTCTGGATTTCGCAGATCATAGATCATGTTGTTAAAGATATTATTTGTTGCCCCTCCGGTGATGGTGATGCCCCTGGTAATTCCGCTTCCTGATCCGGACATTTCCAGATTATGGATCAGATTGTTATAACTCTGGTTTGTGCTGCCGGAGTTATGATAGATACCATAGATGGTACTTTCATTTGTCAGATCGTGGATCTGATTACCATAGATATCATTTGATCCGTAATTGATATAGATCCCGTAGCAGGCACTGCTGCTTGTACCCGTAAATCCGGTAACAGTGTTATTAAACCATTCATTATTACCGGAGTGCCCGTATAATCCCCGGAAAGTGCTGCTTGTTTCGGCTCCGGTAATTATGTTATCTGAAATAACGGCATTGCTGCTGGAATTATAAGATGAGGAGATACCTCTAAACTCAAGACTGGTATTATCTGCCATAGTGATCTGATTGTCTGAGATTACGGTATCTGAACCGTAATAATGCAAGATACCTTGAGCCGTAACATCCGAGATTACATTTTCCTGCACCAGTATAGTTTGCGACAAGGTAGAAGAACTGGAACTGCTCAGCAAAATCCCCTGATTTACATTTGAAATGTTATTATTTTGCAGAGAGAGGTTGCTGTTTGCCCCATTAGATGCCCCGTAAGAATAGATTCCCCGGGTTGCTGTATTCGTCCGGGAAAGAGTAATATTACAGTTAACTATTGTGTTCCATAGGGCACCGTTACCGCTCAAACCGGCTATCCAGTAACCATAGGTAAGATTGGTTGCTTGCGGCAAATTCGCAATATCAATCCCGTCAAAAGTGATATAATCACCACCTTCGATCTTTATACCATAACTACTTGCACCCCCTGTCGGGGTAAGCAGTGGATTGGTGCGCTGCCGGGAATCTGAGCGAAAAATTATCTGATTGGAAGCAGTTCCCTGAACAGTAATCGAGGGAGGATTTTCAGCAAAGATCTCAGCCGCTGCAACCTCAAAAATGACTCCGCCTGTCCCCACTCCGGCAGCATTCAAATGTCTGATGGCAAGAGTAAAAGATGGAAAATCTCCGCTGCTGCCGATGGTATAAATCCCTGTCAAAGGGGCAGCGTGGGTGGTGAAACTCCAGACCGGACAGTTCTGAGCACTCCCTTCGTTATTATAGGGGATGATCTGCCAGTAGTAAGTTGTCAGAAAATCGAGCGGATCAGGGGGAGAATACTCAAGGACATTACCTAAGTCGGTTTCATCCTCGATGTTAGAGGGTGGATAGTCAGTGCCGATATTAATAATGTAACCAGACGGGATACCTCCATCAGAACCTGGAATCCAGGTCAGTGTGGCAGCGGGTATCACAACAATAGCCTCATCTTCGGGTTCATAAACTAAAGCAGATGACGGCAGCTCCGCTACCGGAATAAACTCTCCTTCATCAGCCCCGATGTCAGGGGCGTCCGGATCACGTTCATCTCCGTCAATATCATATTCAACGGCAGCAAGCGGATTGGCATTACCCTCTACCCTGGTGGCGATGTAGGTTCTGATGTGAAGATCGTAGGGTGGTACCGTGCTGATAAAAGGTACATTTTCTGTGAAAGAACCCTGATCTTTTCCCGAATTAGCAGCTTTATAATCATCAAGGGTTTCATAGGGTGTGTCAACATGATAACAGATCAGATGTGAGGAGTCAGGTTCACCAGTATAATAGATATTCCGGTTACTATCGCTATGAATATTACCGAAACCGGCATTATGTTTCCAGAAACTAACAGTTCTCCCATTAATCCCAGGGTTGCTTTTGTTAACAAAGATATTGTTATTGAGTCTAACGGAAGTTCCACTGGAGATATAAAGAGCTGCAGAAGAGAAGCTGTCAACAGAACCTGAGGCGTCCAGATAAACCGAGTTATGGTAAATATTATGTGTTGTACCGGAAGTAACTCCCAATGCCCTTATCTGTGGAGCAGTAGAGGCGGAGGCATTATTCAGGTCATAGATGAAATTGTTATAAATGAGCGTAGTGGAGCGATAACCGCATCTTATTCCGTAAACATATCGGGCGCTTGAAGTATTACCTGTAAGATTATGAATCACATTGTTGTAAGCTGTAATGTTTATTGATTGGTACGAGCCGGCACTCAGGTCTAATCCGTAAACATTGTAGGAATTAGAGGTCAGTGAATGGATCTGATTGTCCCTGATAAGGTGAGTTCCGGAAGAGAAATTGATCCCTCTTGCGTCATTGTTACTGGTGACACCGAATATCTGATTGTTATATACTGTCGAACCGGTACTGTGGGCAAAACATCCTGTGAAAGTCCCGGTGGTCACACCACCACTGATTATGTTGTCATGGATTTCGGTATCCGTACAGCTCACTGTATAGATTCCGGTCAGGTTTGCCGACGAACTGGCAGGAAAAGAGATCTCATTCTCATAGATCTGTGGTGAAGTACAGTATCGCAGGTAGATTCCGTATGTAGTTGTATTTGTTATGATATTACCCCGGACAACGATACCGGAAGCGGCATTTCTCCCATAATGATAGATGGAATTAGCCGCTTCATCTATGTTATTATCGAGATAACTGATGTCCATATTTGGGGCTCCGCTCTCATGATTGCTGTATATACCGTAAGATGTTACCGAACGGCTCAGGGTGATGTTACAGTTCTTGATTGTTATGTTCTGACACCCATCTCCGCTCAAACCGGTGATTTGATAGCCGTACACAAGATTGTCTGCTCCCAGCCGGTTGGTGATGTCAATACCGTCAAATGTTATATGATCACCACCTTCTATCCTGAAACCAAAACTGTTCGTTCCCCCTAATGGTCTGAGCAAAGGATTGGTTCTCGATTCAGCATCACTTCTGAATAATATCGGGTTATCTTCCGTACCGCTAACGACTATCGGAGGAAGTTCTTCGATGAATTCCTCTCCTGAGGCTATAGCAAAAGTAACCCCCCCTTCACCCACACCAGCAGCATTTAAGTGCCTGACTGCAAGAGAAAGAGTCGGATAATACCCGGTGGAACCAACTGTTTTGATCCCGGTTAACGGTGCATCATGGGTAGTAAAACTCCAAATAGGGCAGTTTTCAGCCTGACCGATATTGTTGTAAGGGATTATCTGCCAGTAGTAAGTGGTAAGAAATCCCAGGACCGGTTCATACATGAATACATTTCCGAGATCTAATCCATTAATAATATTAGTAGGGGGATCAATTCCGTTTCCGTCGGTACCGAAATGTAACAGATAACCGTCAGGTATCCCTCCATCCAGAGAGGCAGTCCAGTTGAGGCTTTGATCCATCTCAATGAGAATAGAGCTGTCTTCGGGGCTGTTTAAAACTGCTGCTTCAGGAGCTGCCTGATAAAGCATGAAATCCCCTTCGTCGGCTCCGATATCAGGTGTTTCGGCATCACGGAGATCATTGTCGAAATCGAAATCGATATCGTCAATAGGAAGAGCGTTACTTTCAATCCTGGTCTGAACATCAGTACGGACATGAAGGTCATAAGGCTCTACCACACTGACAAAGGGAACATTCTCAGTAAAAGAACCCTGGTCTGTTCCGATGTTGGCATTCTTATAGTCAAGAAGTGATTCGAAAGGTGTAGTACCGGCATAAGCGATTAGATTCTTAGCTCCCGGGGTTCCGGCATAATAGATATTTCTATCGGAAAATTCTGACATATTGTCAAATCCGGCGGTTGTTTTCCAGATAGCAGTAACTCTTCCGCTCGCTCCTGTACCGGGGGTACTTTGGTTGGCAAAAATATTGTTCCTCAGGTCAAGAACAGGATTATCACTCGTGATGTAGAGACAGGTATTGCCGTAGCTTGTATTTGACCCTCCGGTCTTCAGAAAGACCGAGTTGTAATAGATTTGGATAACGGAACCGCTTAAAACCGTGATTCCCCTAACTTGGGGAACTGTAGTGCCGTCAGGATTGATAATGTCATAGATCATATTGTTATGGAGAGTACAGTCAGAACCGGCGACAGTTACGCCCGTAGCAGTACGGGAGGATGTAGAAGTACTGGCGATATTGTTAATCCTGTTGCGATAAACATTACACGTTCCGGCAGTTGCAGCAATACTTATCCCGCCAACATTACTGACTCCGGAGATACTATGCACGTGGTTCTCGTATATCTCAGCATTGCCATATTGAATGAATATTCCAGTTCTCTCATAATTTAGTGTTCCCGTTACATCTCGTATCTCATTTTCATAAATCTCATAATCCCCCTGATAAACATGAATACCAAAGAAAGCCCGGGTAGTATTATTACCGGAAATATCGTTTTGGTAGATCTCGGCACCGCCATGTAGAGACCGAACATAAATCCCCCGAAACTCAATCGTATTGCCATCATACATTTCGATAAGATTTTCCCGGATAATGGAATTTCTCCCGTATTCCTGATGAATTCCGCGGGAAGTAATATCACTGATGGTGCAGTTTTCAATTAGAATCGCATCAAGGTAATATAGGGTGTTACTGCTACCTTGCAGGTATATGCCGGTATTAGAATTTTCGATTCTGATGTTGTCTATGTGCAGGTTAGCATTCACAGCACCGGAGATGCCATTGGAGTATATTGCTCTGGTGTTGGTATTTGATGCCGAGAGAACATACTTACCGTTCTTAACCGTGATATCACGGCATCCTTTGCCGGTGACGGCATTAAGAAAGATCGCATATTCCAGTGAGGTCTCACCGTCAGCATTGGCAATATCTATACCATCAAAAGTGTAGCCGATTGCTCCGTCTAACCGGATTGCGGCATCATTCGTGGCAGTTGTACCCTCAGCCTTGATAACCGGATTTATTCCCTCACCACTCTTCTGAAACAGTATAATCCGGTTTTCAGCTCCACCGCTTGTCAATACGGGAGGGTTTTCCAGAAAAGCCTGACCTGCCGGGACGTTAAAGATTATTCCACCCAATCCTATACCCGATAGAGGTATTTCAGTATTCAGGAAATTGAAAGCATCTGTGAATGAAGTAAAATCACCCGTAGCACTTATCGTATAGACTCCTGACAACCGGGTTGGCGGTGTCCAGGTAAAAGTAGCTCCGTTAACCGGGTAAACAAGATCACTCAAAGTACTGCTAGAGGTAACCAGAGAACCTTCTGTTGTGGAACTCCAGTCAGAAGCTGTCATCCGGTTACGGTAATTTGCCGCGGTGTTATGCGGCTCTCCCCTGAAACCTATCTGAGCATTAAGGGGGGTAGAATTACTGGTCATCGTACCGTAAACATAGACGATATTGTCGCTGCTTTCCTGAAGACGGATCTGGAAATTGAAACTATCACCTGTAGCCCCTGTTTTACGGTAATTACTCCATTGAACCACCAATTCCCTGTTCGGAGCGGTTCCAACTGTTTCAAGTCTCAAGGAAGCACCGCTTTGAGCTGCCAGATTACCGGCTAAGGCTGCGAAACGGGTCACCAGATAGGTTGGGGTAACTGTTGAAGTAGATCCCAAGGGAGCAATTCGTGAACTGCTCACCATGGATACCGACGGTGAGAGATAAGACATACCGAGGCTAATCCACCCTTCAGGCGAAACAGCTACCCGGTCAAACTCGTAACCGTTAAAATAGAAACTAAACCCTATCGGAAAACCGACACCTGTTGTGGTAGAACCCCCCAGAGGGGCATCAGGATCAACAAAATACTGATTATCGGTACTTTCATTACCGAGAATGTATCCTCCGCTTATTTCCTCATAAGTACCTTCAGAGTAAGAAAAGCCGTAATTGCTCAGGACTTGGGCGGAACAGAGAGATAAGAAAAGGACAAACAGAAAGGACAAGATAAAAAGTTTCATGATAATTCTCCTCAATAAAGACATTTAAAAATCAATTCACGAAATGTATTTAACTTTTGTCAATACCTTTCTTTCATTCTCAGAGCTTTCTTATATTCTCTTATCGATATACGTTAGCTATTGGATATTCACTGGGTTTTTATTGATCGGTCAGATGTTTCTGATAGTTTTTCAGAAAGAGAATGGCGGTTTGACCCCATCTTTTGAGAACAAAAAGGGCTGATTCAAAATCCCTCGATTCTTTTGATTTCTGCTTTCTGCACAGTTTAGCAGAACGGTATTTCTCTGTCTCTTTTTTCTCTCTTAAAAATCTCGCAATCTGCCAGCTTATCATTGAAGTAGCATAGCGCTTTTAAGACTGCTTTTTTAAGAATTAATCACCTCTCTTATCTATGAGGTATATTAGCAGGATAGCAGGGAGAAAAACCACAGTCGGCTCTCTGAGACTGTGGTTTTTCTCCCCGCTATACCTGAAATATACTCCGGTTTGAGCAAGAATGATCCTGTTGTTAAGAGAGAGAAAGAGGCTGTTCATAGACAAATGAAGCAATAAGTAGTTTTGTCCGCTTTGATAGTCTAAAGAAGGGGCTGCTTTATCATTTTCCCGGGTATTTTGATGTTCAGACAGTGGAATAGAGTCCTTTTGGGGCGGCAGGCAGGTAAAGAAGCAAACTTTCTCGAGATAAAGAGCAGAAAATAAAAATGTAAAAATCTTGACATTATTATTGTGACCCGTCGTATAATTCCGTACAGCAAGGAGGTTAATCGATCATGAGAAACAGATTATTGATCTTGGTAATGCTGGGGTTAACAGCAGCATTATTAGCAGCGGGTGAAAATTATCTGATAACCGTTGATTCTGCAGATATTAAGGGTACCGACTCTTTTGTGGAGCTTGATCTCAAGGTTTATCAGATCAGCGGAAGTGCTCTTATCTGCGGTGCCAGTAATTTACCGAGTCTTAACAGTAAGAACATCCCTTTTAATATTATAGATGAACATGCCTGGTCTGAGAAGTACTATCTTATCTCTGATAAGCGGGGAATTGCCGTAAAGGGAGACATACCCTTTGGCAGGGAACTATACCGGGATGAACGGGTAGTGCTTGTTAAAACAGGTGATCTGTCAATCGAACAGATCATTTCTCTTCCCTATAAGATTACGGAACTTTTCCCGATCCCACTTAGGTTCTCTCCGACAAAGTTCTATCCTCCGGTTAGAAAAGAATTACCGGCTCTGCGGACAGAAATCGTTCAGCTCCTGAATGAGATAGATCCCGACAGTTTAGGATATTTCATTCAATCCTTGGAAGATTTTGTAACCCGGTATAGTTTTGCCCCGAACCGGGATGAGGTAGCCGGCTGGATAGAGAATGAATTTTTGAGATTTGGTTATACCGATGTCTTTATCGACTCATTTATACAGGAGGGAATCTGGCACAAGAATGTGGTTACTACTTTGCCGGGAAGCGTGAATCCCGGGCAGATAGTCATAATAGGTGGTCATCACGACTCGATATTGTCAAACGGTGACCCTATGATCATGGCTCCAGGGGCAGATGATAACGGGTCAGGCACAGGAACAGCTTTGGAAATTGCCCGGGCTATGAAAGCTGTCGATTTTCAGCCGGAGATGACGATCAGATTCATCACCTTTGCGGCGGAAGAGATAGGATTATGGGGCAGCCATCATTATGCAGAGACAGCCCTTAATGAGGGTATGGATATCATATTGATGCTCAATAATGACATGACAGGCTACACAGCTCAGGGACCGGATGAATGGACAATTCATTTAAGGGAGTATACCGGAGCAGAGAACGAAACACATTTTGCCCGGCAGATAATTCAGCAATATACAACCCTGAACACAGCAACGTATATTTACAATCCGAATACTACCGATAGTTATTCTTTCTGGCTAAGGGGATTTCCGGCGATATCATTCATTGAATTAGAATTTAATCCTTTTTATCATACTACCGATGATCTGCTGATTCATCTCAATATGGATTATGCCGTTGAGACAGCCAGAGCTTCAGCTGCTATAGCTGCCTTAATTGACAAAGTACCGGCAGTACCCGAAGATTTTACAGTTACCGATGCGGGAAACGGACATGAACTCATTCTTGATTGGTCTCCTGTGCTGTTACCTGAAACCGATTATTATGAAGCCTATATTGGGTTAGAAAGCGGAGATTATTTCGCAAGCTTCGCAACCGAAGATACAACATACACCCTGTCCGGTTTGGAGGAGGGTATTACTTATTATATAGGGGTTTCTGCTGTGGGAATTTCAGGGTTTTCCAGCCTTATAGCCGAAACAACCGGAGTCCCGGGAACAATACCTCTGACCCCCCGGGACTTATTAGACTATCCTCACTCTGATAGTATTAATCTAAACTGGACTCACAATCTTGAGGCAGATCTGGCCGGATATAATCTCTACCGCTCCGAAACAGAAGGATTAAGCGGTGAACAATTGAATCAGGAAGTTATCGTTGCTAACTACTATTTTGATTTTACAGCCGAACCGGAAATTGTTTATTATTATTCTCTTACAGCAGTTGATGAGACGGGTAACGAGAGCGAACCGACGGAACAGATTTACTCCCGGCTTACATCAATGGATCAGGGAGTCCTGATAGTGGCTGATACTGCTGAGGGGAACGGCAGTTTTCAGAATCCTGCTTTAGCAGATGTAACTCAGTTTTACAATGAGGTACTGAGTGATTATTCTCCTGTTATCTATTCTCTCTGGTCTGAGAACAGGATTAAACTGGCCGATCTGGGGGCATATTCAACGGTGATCTGGCATAAAAATAATGTCTCAACCCATCAATACGGTACGGATATTATTGAGGCTATCCGGCATTATCTCGACAGCGGGGGAAAAATCCTCTTTTCGGTCTATCATCCCAGCAGATTATTAGGAGCTACCGATTTTTATCCTCAAATTTATACTGAAGGGGATTTCTTATACGATTATCTGAAAGTAGAGATGATAACGCTGCATCAGGCTTCCCGTTTTGTTTCTGCTCAACCTGTTTTAAGCGGATATCCGGAGTTGACTATTGATGATGAAAAAGCACCTTCAGGACTAAACTATCATATCATTAATATCGAGAGTGTTCATTCCGCAAGCTCAGGAACGGATATTTTCACTTATCATTCCGGGTATCCTCCCGATAGTAATGAAGCCTCTATGCAGGACTTACCTGTTGGCATCGAATACAGTGGTGATGATGATAAGGTTATTCTATTGAGCTTTCCGCTCTTTTACATAGATCAGAGTGATGCTGAAGCTTTTATCAGTTACGTAATGAACGAGAAATTCAATGAGCAGGTCGGGATCGAGGAAGGGGATGCCCTCCCTCTTTCAGAGAAGCCGTACCGTTTATATACTAACTATCCCAATCCCTTCAATCCCGAAACGGTTATCAGATATTCCTTGGAGCAGAAATCGGAGATAACGCTGGCAGTTTACAATCTAAAGGGGCAGAAGATAAAGGTTCTGATTTCCGAAAAACGAGTGCCGGGTGAGTATTCGGTTGTCTGGGACGGTAAGGATGATTCGGGTAAGGAAGCATCCAGCGGGATCTATTTTTACAGATTATCTACTGAGTTCGGACAGGAAACAAAAAAGATGCTGCTGATCAAGTAGTTTGAAATGAGAGGATATAACCGGGTGAATAGTATATTGAGTTTTTCCATATCAAATATGATATCAAAGTGATATGGTTTTTGTCTGGAGGAGCAAGTATTAAAAGGAGGGGAGCAGCAAGCAAGAGGTCGATTTTCTTGTACAGACAAACATCTTAGGAACAGGACTGAAGTTGGCATATATATTGCATAATTCTCTTGCTGAGAGTTAGTAATAAAAAACACTTGCTTAGGTTTTTAAGGCTTTAAGAGTTTTAGGATCAATTATCAATACCGGGAGGCTGTTATATGAAAAAAGGATTGATGTTTTTAGTGCTTTTGTTGGTTCTGAGTTCGGTTTTTGCTGTTGTTCAGGATAATTACCTTGTCACGATTGATCTCTCTCTGTTAGAGAAGCCAAAGGTCTTAGAGGCTATGGAGATCAATATCTACTATAAGACCGATCAGACCCTGATATCCGGTCTGTCGGATTTTAAAGTTCTTCATAAAAATGGTATTTCCTTTACCGTGATCGATGAAGAGCCATGGTCAGAAAAATACTATCTTCTTTATGATCTCAAAGGGGAGAGAACCGAGCCGGTTTCAGATTGGGGAAGGGTTATCTACCGGAATAGCAGAACTCTCCTCATAAAGAGTCCGGCATTGACGGTCGATCAGATAAATAGTATTCCTCACAAGATTACCGAGCTTTTTCCTCTCCCTCTAAAGCTTAGCTTCGATACGATCTATCCTTCTCCTCAAGCTGAACTCCCTGTACGACGGACTGAGATCGATCAGCTTCTTACTGAGATAAATCCTGACAGTTTAGGTTATTTCATTCAATCACTGGAAGATTTCGTGACCCGGTATTGTTTTGCTCCTAACCGAGATGAAGTTGCCGGCTGGATAGAGAGTGAATTCCTAAGATTCGGTTACACCGATGTGGTGATTGATTCATTTTTCCAGCAAGGTGTCTGGCACAAAAACGTAGTTGCTACTCTTCCCGGTACTGTCAATCCCGAGCAGGTTGTTATTATCGGCGGACATCATGACTCAATTACCCAAAGCGGGAATCCAATGCTGCTTGCCCCGGGAGCCGATGATAACGGTTCCGGAGCAGGTGCTGCCTTAGAGGTAGCCCGGGCGATGAAAGCTATCAATTTTCAACCGGAAACGACCATCAAGTTTATCACTTTTGCGGCTGAGGAAGTCGGATTGTGGGGGAGTCACCATAATGCAGCAACATCCTTAGATGAAGGAATGAATATAAAGCTTCTGATCAACAACGATATGATAGCTTATACGATAGATCCTCCGGCAAATTGGCGTATCCATCTGACGGAATATTCAGGTTTCGAGAATCAGAGCAATTTTGCCAGACAGATAGTTCAACAATATACCAATATAACACCGGTTACTTATCCTGCTTTCCTTGATGCTCCTTTTTCCGACAGTTATTCTTACTGGATACGGGGTTTTCCACCCATCTTCTTCATTGAACCTGAGGTTTTTGACAATCCCTATTATCATCAACCCGATGATCTTTTAATTCACCTTAACTTAGATTATGCGGTAGAGACCGTCAGAGCTTCTGCTGCCATCGCTGTCCTGGTTAATGAGATTCCTGATATCCCTGAAGATTTGACCGTTATCGATGCCGGTAACGGGACTGAGTTGATAGCGGAGTGGTCTCCGGTTTCCTCTCCTAATTTCGATTTTTATGAAATACATCTCGGCCTGAGCAGTGGAAATTACGATACAAGTTTCACAACCGGGGATGTTTCCTGCACTCTTTCCGGTCTGGAAGAAGGCATAACTTATTATATCGGCATCTCAGCTGTTAGTACTTCTGGTTATTCCAGCTCCATAACCGAGAGTAGCGGAGTACCGGGGACGGTGCCCTTAACCCCGGTTGATTTTCGGGATCTTCCTAAGGGGAACCGAATTGATTTAACCTGGACACATAATACGGAAGCTGATCTGGCTGGTTATAATCTATACCGTTCTGAGACAGAAGGAGAGTTAGGGGTTCAGATCAACCCTTATCTAATTGAAGCTAACTATTTTGTCGATATAGATGTTGAAACCGGAGAGTTTTATTACTATTCACTTACTGCTCTTGACGACTCGGCTAACGAAAGTGTGCCGAGTGAACAAGTACGATCAAGAATAGTATCGCTGGATCAGGGGGTCTTGATTGTAGCCGGGACTTCTGACGGGAACGGCAGTTTTCAGAATCCTGCCTTAACCGAGACAACTCAGTTCTACAATGATTTGTTAGCTGACTACTCTCCTGATACCTATCCTCTCTGGTCTGAGGACAGGATTAAACTCGCTGATCTGGGAGCCTATTCGACCTTGATCTGGCACAGGAATAATGTTTCAGCTCATCAGTACGGCCAGGAAACGATCAATGCTATAATTCAGTATCTTGACGCTGGGGGAAATATCCTTTTTACAACTTACTTTCCCAGCAGGTTACTGGGCAGAACCGATTTTTATCCCCAGAATTATGCAGAGGGAGATTTCTTATACGATTATTTAAAAATAGATGAGATAGTCCTTCATCAAAGTTCCCGTTTTGTTGCCGCCCAAACTCTCCTAACCGGATATCCGGAGCTGACAATTGATGAAGATAAAGCCCCTTCAGGGCTGAATCATCACATTATTAATATCGAGAGTGTTCATTCGACAAACCCAGGAACAGATATTTACGCTTATCATTCCGGGTATCCTTCCGGAAGCAATGAAGCATCAATGCAGGGCTTGCCTGTCGGGATCGAGTATCTCGGAGATGATTATAAGGTTATCTTATTGAGCTTTCCCCTTTATTACATAGATCAGGTAGATGCAGCTGCGTTGATTTCTTTTATTATGAATGAGAAATTCGATGAACAGGTCGGCATCGGTGAAGAAGATATTCTTCCTGTTTCCGGCAAACCATACCGTCTCTATGCCAACCATCCCAACCCCTTCAATCCCGAAACGGTTATCAGATATTCTTTGGAGCAGGAATCGGAGATAACTCTGGAAGTGTATAATCTTAAAGGACAGAAGGTGAGGCTTCTAACGGCTGAAAAGAGACTGCCCGGGGAGTATTCGGTAGTCTGGAACGGTAAGGATGATTCGGGGAAGGAAGCTGCCAGCGGGATCTATTTCTACCGGTTGACTACCGATTATGGTAAAGATATCCGGAAGATGCTTCTGCTGAAGTGAGAAGCTACCCTAAAAGAAGAAGATTGTGCTATTCTCTGTAACTGACCAGCAGCTTCAGATGCTCATCGATTTTCCAGTTCCAGAGGGAAAGGGCAGTTTCTCCCTTGTTAGAAACGATACTCCGGTCAATATTATGTTTCAGCAGGAGATTGGTAATCTGCAGGTTACCACGTTCCAAAGCATAGAATAGCGCTGTCCACCCTTCATTGTCAACGGCATTGATCTCAGCTCCTCTTTCCAGCAATAACAGGACAATATTCAGGAGTTCCATCTTAACGGCTGCCATTAAGACAGTTTCCCTGAACCGTTTTCCGCGGGTGTGGATATCTGCCCCGGATCTGATCAGCATTTCGGCAATTGTCTTGTTTCCTTGCTCTATGGCTAAGAAGAGTGCCGGATAATCATATCTGATATCCCTGACATCAGGATTTGCTCCTGCCTTTAGCAACAGAGCTACTATCTCCTCGCTGCCATGATATAGCGCTTCGATAAGCGGATACTCACCTCTGGTAGTTTTCAGTTCAGGGTCAGCGCCGAATCTGAGCAGGAGTTCTACCATCCGGGGATCATTATTTGCAACAGCAGAGAGGAGGGGTGTCCAGCGGTAACAGTCTCTCCGGTTAACTTGCGAACCTTTTTCGAGCAGCAGCTCCGCTACCCGGAGATGTCCAAACAGAACAGCATAACGGAGAGGAGACAAGCCGTCTTCATCAGTTTTTTCTCTATCAGCCCCGAGCCGTATCAGATATTCAACAACCTCTGGATGCCCATTCCGGGAAGCGAGTAAAAGGGGGGTAAAGGAGTCCCGGTTGAGCCGGTCGCTATCAAAACCGAGAGAGAATAAAAACCAGACGGTATTGACTAATCCTTTTCCGGCAGCTCTGACTATATCATCCTGAGAAAATTTAGCCTTGACCTCCAGCTCTGTTAAACCGGTGAGTTGATAGATATCATGTTCTCCGATCTTGCTCAGGATATTCTCAATCTCAACCAGATCATTGGGATTATTAAGGCTTTTTAACAGCTTTTCGGAAAGCAGGTTGTCTTCCATTATCTCTTCCTTCCGGAATTCTTCATCCGGTAACTGTTTTTCCTGCTGAAAATCCGCAGCTGAAAGAAGCAGACAGACATTTATCAAAACTAATGATAAAAAAAGATGTCTCACTCTCTATCTCTCTTTTCGTAGATCAGGAAATTATAATCATAGCCGGTGAAAACAATATCTTCCGGTTGTTCAGAAGATATGAGCTGCCACTCTCTTTCATCAAGTTCAGGGAAAAAAGTATCACCCGGAAATGTCTCTCTTATCTGAGTTAGATATATCCTCTGGGCATAAGGGAGAAAGAGCCGGAAGATCATCTCGCCCCCAATGATGAATACTTCTTTATGAAGCCATTCGCCTGAGGCTTTCTTCTCTTCGGCTAACCGGAAGAATTCGTGCATTCCTGATACGGTCAGGACTTCAGAGTTTAACTCCTGAGAAGAAAGCACGATATTGATCCTTCCGGGGAGAGGGTTTCCTATCGATTCCAGGGTCTTTCTTCCCATCACGACGATATTGCCCCAGGTAAGAGATTTAAAACGCTTGAGATCTTCAGGGAGATGCCAGGGCATTTTATTTGCGCTGCCGATAACCCTGTTTTCCGCTGCTGCCGCTATCAATGAAATCGATAAATCATTCATCCAAAAACCTGACTACTTCTCCGTCCGGAATCTTTCTCATCTTGCCGCCGCGGTTCATGTCCATGACAAAACCGGCTGTTATTTTAGCCTCATCGCTGTAACCCCTTTTCTCCCAGTAACCGGAAACGTATTTATCGGTGAAGATAACCTCTATAACACTTTTAGCCGATTTATAACCCCAGAGATAGGGGCAGAATACTCTGAGAGGACCACCGTAATCCTCTTCCAGGGGTTCTCCGTCAAATTCATAAGCTAATAGTGTCTTTTCCTGCATCGCCGTTGAGAGGGGAATGGAAGTGTCATAGATCTTTCCGACTGACCAGAATCTCACATAGTTTGTTTCAGGCTGCATACCGGCTAAATCTGCCAGATCGGATATCCTGATACCACCCCATTTGCCGAAGACTGAGAAACGGGTTACACTGGTTAGTCTTCCTTCTGCTATAGTTTTAGGCAGCCCGGCTAATTCCTGCCAACTGAGTTCTACCGGGTTGCGGCAGGTACCGCTGACTTTCAGTTTCCAGTTTTTGCGGTCTAAAATGCCCGGATGCCCTTCAGCCCAAAATACAGGTGTATTCAGCTCTTTTAATCTGCTCATAATATCTCCCTTAATAATTGAACTATACAATAAACTATTCCTGAAACGACGGAAAGGCAAGTTTCACGGTAGTTCGAACCAGAAAAGAATCATCATCAGCCATTTTGAGAAGATAGGTTCTGCTTAATTCACTGTCTATACTCTTCAGGCTCCGGGCGGTTATAAATCTCAAATGTTCGGAAGGAGAATCAAGGAACCGGATTATCAGGGCAACAGCTTTATCATTCGAGAAATTACCTAAAGCACTGATCGTGGCAGGCAAGTATTTCTTATCTTGGATAAATCCTGCTAAAGTATCGAGATATTCATCCAGTTTCAGATCACCGGCAAGGCTGATAGCGTTCTTTACAGCGAGAGAGTCCTCGGCAGCCAGACCTTGGCTAAGTTTGCTTCTGAAGTGCTCTGAGTTTTTTGCAAAGTCAAGAATTGCCCGGTATTCCAGACCTCTTTTGGTATCCAGCTTGTTTTCCAGGATATGCCTCGCAGCTTCTTCTTCAAAGTCGAGTATTTTTGTTCTTGCCTTGCGAACCCGTTCTATACTGCTGCCGACTTCCCATTCCGCCGCTATCAGGAAAAGCTCATCTACATCTTCAAGGCTATCGATAAATGATAGATCTTCGGAAACCGGGTCTTCCTCAACTATCTCTTCCTGCTCAGGAACAAGCTCTGTATCAAAACCGATGCCGTATAAACCCCTGACCCAGAACTCGTTGTTACTCCATCCGGGGTCAGGATAGAGATCGTCACCACCCAAATCCATAAAGATTCCGATACCGCCGCTCTCTCTCGCTTCATTGGCATAGCCGTAATTTGTCTGCTTATTACGTTCATAGCGGTCGTTGCCGGCTGCATCGAGAAAGATTCCCACGGAGTTGGTCAAACCGAGACCATTACCGCCGTCGATCGAGTAGTGATCATCTCCCTCCCGGTCGATCAGAAAACCTACTGCATAGTCATGCCCTGCTCCCTGACCGGGTCCGAAACGGGAGTAATAGGTATCGTCTCCTGCTTCATTATAAAGAAAACCGCCCGCCAGATGAATACCGCTTCCCTGGGCATATTGCACGGCATTGAAAGTATCATAGCCCCCTCCGTCGAGAAGTATTCCTAACGCATACCAGTATCCTACTCCCTGAGCATACACTCCCCCTTCATAGCTGTCGTTTCCCCCCATATCATAAAGAATACCGATGCCGCCGCCCCAGTCCGGTCTTACTCCAAAGCCAAAGCCTTGAGCCATAGAACGGTAATCTTCAGGTCTCAATGGTGCATGCCGGTACTTGCCCCCGGCATAGTAAAGGTCATCACCACTCCGGTCAAGCAGGAGACCTGCACCTAATGTGCCGCCGAAACCATGACTATATCCGGTCGAATAATAGATGTCATTTCCTTTTTCATTGATGTTTATTGATAATCCGAAAGTTGCTGCTCCAAGACTGTAGCGTCCTGAACGGTAAATATCATCACCACCTCCGTCATAATGATACTGGAAAGCGAGAAAAGAAGAAAAAGCCAGGTCGTCGCCGTAATACTGATCATCACCATCGAGATCGAGCAGCCAGCCTATTCCCCCCAAAACTCTGTTCAGAGCCCCCGGGGTGCTATTCCGCCAGAGATCGTTACCGCTCATATCGAGCACTAAATAATAGGGGTGGTTAAAGCTGGTCGCAAGATCTGCATAATAGATATCATCGCCGCCTGGTTCTATAAGAAAGGAAAAATTATCCCGGTAGATATCATCACTCTTGGTTCCAATAATAAACCTGCCCCAGCGGGTATTTTGGATTAGAGGTTTCTTGTTAGTGAACTCAAGAGCAGCAAGATTATTCCACAAAGCCATTACCCCCCGGTTAAAGACTCTGTTGGCGGTTACCAGAGAACCCCAGTCAATTCTGTCCAGAACTCTTTTAATCTCTTTCAGTTCCAGATCAGCGAATTCCTCTCCCTTGAAGTCTGTCAGCAAAGATTCATAGCGGTCTTTATCACCGGTATCAGACCACATGGTATAGGAGAGCCAGGTTAACATTTCCTTATCTTCGGCAGTTAACTCCGCAAATGCCTGGCTGCGGTACTCCTCAGTTGTCGAGAAAACCAGTTCGGCATAAGCGAACAAATCCTTTTCTCTTTTAACGTTCTGCCGGAAAAAGTCGTTAAAAAAGTCCTCTGTTTCTCCCTCTGCCGGATTGGCTGAGAGAGAATAATCATCATAAGTAAAGATATTGACTGCGAGAAAATCGGCTAAGAGGGAAATATCACCCTTTTCCGTAACAGTCCTTATGGAGTCGACAAATCGGGGAAATTCCAACGGTCTGTTTATAATCTCGACGATCCGGGTTATCTTGAACTCCGTTGACAATGACCAGTCTTTCATGAAATCGGGAGCGGATGTTTCCAAATCAGCCCTCTCCAGTAATGAATCAATAAGGGTATATTCGTAGCCTTTGATCACTCCGCCTGTTAGGGAGGAAACTATCATGGTAAGTGACAATAATAGTAGAATGTATTTCATCATGATCTTTATTACTCCACTCAGCTTTTTGCCATAATTAGTATTCCTTAGCCTGCTGTAAAGATATTTCCCTTTAGTAGCTTCAGGAATATCAGCAAATCATTTGAGAACCGCATTATCGGCATGAAACAGCAGAGATGTGTACTCAGAGAGAAAAAAAAGATTTTGCCTTTTCAAAAAACTCCTTAGATTATGTTAGTAAGTGATAACTTAACCAAAGATAAAGGAGTTTGATATGCGTAGAAAGATTATTGAAATCGATGAAGAAAAATGTACCGGATGCGGGCTTTGTATTCCGGATTGTCCGGAAGGGGCTTTGCAGATAATAGATGGAAAAGCAAGACTGCTCAGTGATCTGTTTTGTGACGGCTTAGGAGCTTGTGTTGGTGCCTGTCCTGAAGATGCCATGCATGTAGTCGAGCGGGAAGCAGAACCTTATGATGAAAGAACGGTAATGGAGAATATCATCAAAGCCGGACCGAATACGGTCAAAGCCCATTTGGAGCATTTAGTGGAACATGGAGAGCAGGATCTTTATGAGCAGGCAGTTGCTGTTCTAAAAGAGAAGGAATTACCGGTTCCGGACATATCCAAAAGTGAAGATAAGATGGCTTGCGGATGTCCCGGCACGAATGTCCGGGAGATCAATCGAGAGTCGCAGAGTCATGGTCAAACAAAAGTAAGTCAGAAATCACAGCTTAGGCAGTGGCCTGTTCAGTTGCATCTTATTAATCCCCAGGCTGGATATTTGAAAAATGCCGACCTCTTGTTAGCTGCAGACTGCACCCCTTTTGCCTATGCTAATTTTCATGATAAGTTCATCAAAGACAGGATTGCAATTACTCTCTGTCCGAAGCTTGATCATGGCATGGACCAGTATCTTGAGAAATTGGTTACGATCTTCAAAACCCAGGAGATCAAATCGGTAACGGTTGTACACATGGAAGTTCCATGCTGCGGAGGAATAATACATCTTGTCGAAAGAGCGATACGAGAATCCGGTAAGAATATTCTTATGAAGGATTATACAATTTCCATTGATGGTGAGATTATCTGAAAGGAGATGGAATGAAAAAGAAACAGAGCCGCATGACCCAAGCAGAAAGACGTGAGCAGATAGTAAAAATGGCTATGAAGATTATCAATGAAGAGGGGTATGCTGCTTTTACGACAAGGAGACTGGCAGATAAGATAGGGATCAGTGAACCGGCTTTATACAGGCATTTTGCCAATAAAGACGAGATAATTATCAGTATTCTGATGAAAATGGAAGAGTTATGGTCAGGATTGCTGACGGAAGTAGATAAGGTCAGCAGCGTAGAGGAGAAGATCTGTCTTTTTATCATGATGCATTTTCATTATATTGAGAATAACCGGGATATATTGGCTGTTCTTTTTGCCGACGAATATCTCAGACTGCATGAAAAAATCAGGAGCATGATGTACGAGGTTACCGGAAAACGTTTCACCTTTCTTCTGACTCTTCTGGAAAATGAAATAGCAGCCGGCAGGATAAGGGGGAATAATCCCCGGGCGTTGGCGATCATTATTATCGGTGCCATCAGAACTACAGCACTGAATTGGCGCAATAGCGGTTACTCATATTCCCTGAGTGAGTTTGGAGAAGATATCTGTATTAGTTTAACCAACATGATGTTATGTGATAGATAAAAAAACGGAGGTAAAAATTATGTTTTGTTATCAATGTCAGGAAACACTTCACAACAAAGGTTGTGAGAAGGTAGGAGTATGCGGAAAGAAGCCGGAGACGGCCAATTTACAGGATTTGCTGGTTCACGTCAGCAAGAAGCTATCAGAAACAGCTTTAGAAGCAAAGGAGAAAGGGATTTCGGCGGAAAAAGCAGGAGAGCTGGTAATCAAGGGATTATTCACAACCATTACTAATGCCAATTTCGATGATGAAGCTATCCATCAGAGGATCAGAGAGCTTTGTGCCGAGAAAGTTAACCTCATGAAACAGATAGACCCGGAAAAAGAGATAAGGCATGAAAGAACCTATGAGCAGTTGTTAAAAAAAGCTGCGGAGGTTGGAGTTCTATCGACCGAAAACGAAGATATTCGCTCTCTGAAAGAGCTGCTCATCTACGGACTGAAAGGAATTGCCGCTTATGCCGAACATGCTTTCGTTCTCGGTTATCGTGCCGAAAGCATTGAAGATTTCATATTCCGCGCGCTTGATGCGACATTAGAGAATAAGAGCGGTCAGGATGAGTTATTGAAGCTGGTTATGGAATGCGGCGAGAAAGGGGTAGAGGTCATGGCGCTGTTAGATGAAGCCAATACTACTACGTACGGCAGCCCGGAACCGACAGCAGTGAAAACAGGAGCAGGAAAGAATCCCGGTATTCTAATCAGCGGACACGATCTGCGCGATTTAGCCGACCTGTTAGAGCAGACGAAGGGGTATGGAGTAGATGTCTATACTCATGGAGAGATGCTTCCGGCGCATGCTTATCCCTACTTCAAGAAATATTCACATCTTTACGGAAACTATGGCGGTTCATGGTGGCAGCAGCAGAGGGAATTCGAGGCTTTCAACGGACCTATATTGATGACAACGAACTGTCTTGTTCCTCCGCGTGAATCCTACAAAGCAAGAGTATTTACTACCGGAATTGCCGGCTTTACCGGCATTTCTCACATTGCCGACAGAAAAGAGGGAGAGATGAAAGATTTTTCGGAGATTATCGAAATGGCACGGAAATGTCAGCCTCCGGAATCATTAGAAGAAGGAACGATCATTGCCGGGTTTGGAAAAGACACTCTTTTGGCAAATAAAGAGAAGATCATTGATGCGGTCAGCAAGGGTCTGATAAAGCGATTTGTTGTGATGGCCGGTTGTGACGGCAGAATGCCCGGGAGACAATACTTCACTGAAGTTGCTGAGAAACTTCCGGAAGATACGATAATCCTCACTGCCGGTTGTGCAAAATACCGATATAATAAGCTTTCTTTGGGTAAGATAGGAGAATTTCCGAGAGTCATTGACGCCGGGCAGTGTAATGATTCCTACTCACTGGCAGTTCTGGCACTGGAATTGAAAAAGACCCTGAAACTTGAAGATATCAATGAGCTTCCGATATCATTTGATGTCGCCTGGTATGAACAGAAAGCGGTATTGGTGTTGCTGGCTCTCTTGCATTTAGGATTTAAGAATATCCGTTTAGGGCCAACCCTGCCGGCATTTCTGTCACCGGCAGTAGCAGCAATTCTGGTCGAGAATTTCGATATTAAACCGACAGATGACTCTCAAGCCGATGTTGCTGCCATGATGCAGGGAAAGTAAGGCAGGTTACTTTTGGATTCTTTAACCACAGGAGGTTATAATGAAGATTAGAATAAAGAATAATGTTTACTGGGTAGGGAAGATCGATTGGGAATTGAGGAATTTTCACGGTTTTGAGTATTCCACTCATCGCGGTTCGAGTTATAATTCCTATCTGATCAAAGAAGAGAAGACCGCTCTCATTGATACCGTATGGATGCCGTTCAGCAAGGAATTTGTCAGTAACCTGGCAAATGAGATAGATTTGAAGAAGATTGATTACATTATAGCCAATCATGCTGAGATAGACCATAGCGGGGCATTACCGGAACTGCTGGAACGAATTCCCGGGACACCCGTTTACTGTACCGAGAATGGAATAAAGTCGTTGAAAGGTCATTATCATAAGGATTGGAATTTTAAGCCCATCAAAACCGGAATGAAACTTAGTCTCGGAAAGAAAGAGCTGATCTTTGTTGAAGCTCCCATGCTGCATTGGCCGGACAGTATGTTCTGCTATCTGAGCGAAGATAATATTCTGTTTAGCAATGATGCCTTTGGACAGCATTATGCCAGTGAGCACCTCTTCAACGATCTGGTTGATCAGAGTGAGCTTTATGCTGAGGCTATCAAGTATTACGCCAATATTCTGACCCCTTTCAGTCCCTTAGTGAAAAAGAAGATAGAGGAATTTGTTTCGCTTAAGCTGCCTCTCGATATTCTTTGTACCAGTCATGGAGTTATCTGGCGTGATAATCCTCTCCAGATCGTGGAGAAGTATCTTGCCTGGGCTGATGATTATGCTGAGAATCAGATCACTCTCATCTATGATACGATGTGGAATGGGACAAAGCGAATGGCGGAAGCTATTGCCGGTGGTATCCGGGAGGTTGATCCTAAAGTTACGGTTAAGCTCTACAATGTTTCACTGACCGATAAGAACGATGTTATCACTGAGGTGTTCAAATCCAAAGCTATTCTGATGGGTTCTCCCACAATCAATAAAGGTATTCTCTCTGCTTTAGCCGGTTTGCTAGAGGAAACGAGAGGTCTGAGGTTCAGAAAAAAGAAAGCAGCAGCCTTCGGGACTTACGGTTGGAGCGGAGAATCGGTCAAAATGCTTACTGAAGGTTTGCAGAACGCCGGTTTTGAAGTCATCAATGATGGACTGAAAGCCCTCTGGAACCCCGATGAAGATAGTCTGGCAGAATGCCGGAAGTTTGGCCGGGAATTTGCAGATAGCATTCAAAAAAAGAGTTAAAGTGAATATTATCCTTATCAGGGAGTTAGTATCTTTCTGAAAAAAGCAGATGGTATTAAACCTGAATCATTAGAAACCAACAGGGCTCATCCCTAGAATGATACGGGGTGGGTCCTTTTTTCTTCAAGGAGAATATAATCTATTTGAGAAGTTCAGCGGAATAGTGTATCTGATACGGTCAATATCTGCTTTACGCGTTAGATTATGGCATTTCTCTTTCGGAATACTTATAACTGGCCTGATAGTCCTATTTTTCGATTCGAACAGAGGACAGCTGTTATCTTCTGCTTCCAATCTGATTCGTCTGAATTTCCAGAAATAATCCAGGCCGATGAGAGTTTATGAAGATTACTCATTTCCGGTGCTAAATCCCTTGGTGTTGCCTTCTCTTGCCTTTGATATCCTTTGATATCCGGGGTTGAACGCAGACATCATCCTCTAAAGAGTTTGACGAGAGTCTCTTTTCTGTATTATAGTCAGAAAAAATAACAGATGCTGGTTTAATCTCGGATTTGACGGTAGTAAATTTAACGTTACCAACAACTTGTGCTTTTATGAAAGAGATGTTGAAGCAGCAATTATTAGAGAATCAGAAATGAGGAGAAAAACATGTTAAAGACATTAGTAATATCGGTAAGTCTATTAGTGATACTGATTTTTGCCGCTTGTAACAGTACAACGTCATCAGGCGATCAGGCAGCCAAACCGGTTTTTGAACCAACAGGCGGAACTTACGAAACAGAAGTGAATGTAACAATTACCAGTTCTACATCAGAAGCCATAATTAGATTCACAACCGATGGGAACGATCCTACGGATACTTCATCAATTTATTCGACTCCGATCAACATTAATGAAGATACAACCCTCAAAGCGAGGGCCTACTTGGACGGGTATAGTGATAGTGAGACTGCTGTTGCTAATTATATCATTGAAGAATCTGCAGCTGAAACCGTTCAAACTCCAACATTTAACCCTCCTGGAGGTTATTATGGTATGGCTCAAACAGTAGCAATTCATTGTCCTACAGCTGGAGCCGAAATCAGATATACTACTGATGGCAGTGATCCAACTGCATCCTCTGCGATCTATACCGAACCGTTGTCTTTAATAGAAAACACGACAATCAAAGCACGCGGGTTCAAAGAAGATTGGAATCAGAGCGATATTGGGATTTCTGTATATACCATCGGTTCAGGTCAGCCAGAAATAGGAGAAATGCACTTTGTTCAGGGGGGGACATTCAACCCTACCGACAGTTATACCGTAACCCTATCATCATTCTTTATTGCTGTTTATGAGGTCACTCAAGCGGAATATGAAGCTGTTATGGGGAACAACCCTTCATATTTTTCCCCTCATCCCATGAGGCCGGTTGAAAGTGTTACCTGGTTCGATGCTATCGAGTATTGCAACCGTCTCACCCTTTCTGAAGGATATACTCCGGTATATTCTTATGGTATCTACGGTAGTGATCCTGATTACTGGCCCTCGGATTGGAATACCTCTTCTGCTAATCAGAATGAAATTATGGCTGATTGGTCTGCTGATGGTTACAGGCTACCTACAGAGATGGAATATGAATTTGCAGCCAGAGGTGGAGCAATAGCTCAAATGCAGGGAACTTTTGAGACAACTTATGCCGGAAGTAACAATATCGACGATGTAGCTTGGTATTCAGGTAACAGCAATATAGATGACGGACAAGGTGGCCGGACTCACGATGTAGGGACGAAAGCGGCAAATGAACTTACCATTTTCGACATGAGCGGGAATGTTTACAATTGGGTTTGGGACAGGCAAGGCTTGTATCCTTCCGGTTCCCATACAAATCCGACAGGTGCCGAAAGCAGCTTAATGCGGATCAGCAGGGGAGGAAGTCATTACAGCAATGAAAGCAACTGCACGGTATCGTTCAGAAACTACGGGAATATTATGAACACGTTTGCAAATATCGGCTTCCGTGTCAGCAGAAGTGCTTTCTGAGTTGAAGCAGCAAACAGTCCGGTTAACACAGAATTGATTAGGCTCAAGTTTTACAGTGCCATTTTTTAACTCGTTGTTAATCAAAGATATAGCTCGC
>CAYXFD010000026.1:0-39782 GCA_964464175.1 uncultured Candidatus Cloacimonadota bacterium
TTACGTAGCCATATATTACATGGGCGTTACTTCACTTTTTTGGGGGTATGCCTTTAACTTTATTTGTTGGGCTGGCAAGCTTCTAAGTCCTGACGAGAATGAGCTTGCCAACCCGGTTTATTTCGGGAACATTCAATAGGTGTATCCAAAACAGCGATTCTTATCAGTCGTAAATTTATTTGAGCAGTTCATATCGGATCTGTTCCCGCTCGTTAAAGACCCCTCTTTCTACCATATAGACAAGCAGAAAGAGTGAGACAGCGGTTGCAGAGGAGATCATGTACATGATCAGCAACTGATATTTAACCGACTCAATAGGGGCTACTCCACCGAGTATCTGACCGGTCATCATTCCCGGAAGTTTAACGATACCCAGAACCATCAGGGCATTTATGGTAGGGATCAAACCGGCTTTTATAGAGCTTTTCCTGATCATTTCCAGTGCTGTACTCTTCTTTGCTCCCAGTGAGAGTTTAGCTTCCACTTCAAAGCGGCGGAGTCTCAGTTCACTGCCGAAGGTATTCAGGCAGATCGAAATAGCAGTCATTGTATTGGAGATGACCATAGCACTGATCGGGATAACATATTGGGGATTATACCAGGGAGTGACCTGTAAGACAAGATAGAACATAAAAGCGAGAGGGAAGGCATTCCCGATAAGCATCGAACTAAAACAGCAGACGAAGGTTTTACCGATCCTGAAGTCAATTCTTTTATAACTGTCATAAGTAGCGAAGGTAATCATTATCATCAGCATCAGGACTGTAAGATACCATTTTTCCAGATCGAAAATCCATTCCAATACATAACCCATTAAGGTTAATTGGGCAAAAGAACGGATTGTGCCCAACAGAACATTTTTCGTAATACCCAGCTTGTTCAGCAATCCAATGACGGCAACGACGAGCATCAAAGATACGGAGACAATCAGAGAAGTATTCGAAATTGTGATATAATCATTCATATTCACCTGCCATAAATTTCCGGAGAACATCGTTTCCGTTCTCCTGTACTTCCTGAGGGCTCCCCTCGAAAAGGATCTTACCCTGCGAGATAAAGAAGATCTTATCGGAGACAGAGAGGGCATCCTGCATATTGTGACTGACCATTATAACTGTCTTATTGAAATCGGTTTTCAGGGATTTAATTAATTTCAGGACACGGTTTGCTCTTTGCGGATCAAGAGCTGAAACCGGTTCATCGAGCAGGATAACTAAAGGGTCCAGCAGCAAGGATCTCACGATACAGATCCTTTGCTGTTCTCCAAGGGATAACTCATCTCCCCGCTTATCAAGATAGTCTTCAGGAATATCCACCTGATTCAGTACTTCTCTGATCTTTTCTCTCTCTATCTCGATTTTTCGTAATTTCAGTCCGAAAATCAGATTATCAAAGACCGTGCCTTCGAAGATGGTCGGTTTCTGAAAGATCATTCCCACTTTTGCTCGTATATCACGGGGATGAAGCTCCTGATGAGGTTTACCATCGTAACAGATCTTACCCTCCTGCGGGTCTTCCAGAGCGGCAAGCATTCTTAACAGGGTTGACTTGCCGCTTCCGGAAGGTCCAATAACGGTGTTAATTGAATTTTCCGCAAAGGAAACGCTAAAATTCTGTAAAACGGTTTGTTTACCATAAACAGTTTTCAGTTTCTCGCAGCTGATCTTCATCGACTTGACTCCTGTGGCAGCTTTCCCTTCTATTTAGCCTGGTAATGCTCCTGGATAAAGCTGTGATATTCAGGATGTTGCTGCATTATATCTTGATGTTCACCTTTCGCTATCAGATAACCGCTGTCAAGAAAGATGACATTATCGACATACCGGAGAGTAGAAAGCCGGTGAGACACGATGAAACAGGTAATATCGCCGAATCTCGAGGAGATATCCTTCCAGAGGTTCTCTTCATTATCAGCATCCAGACTGGCAGTGATATCATCGAAGATCAGGATTTCCGGTTCCCTGATCAAAGCTCTGGCTATTGCCAGTCTCTGTTTTTGGCCACCGGAAAGGGTCAAGCCCCTCTGTCCGACTTTCGTCTCATCAAGTTCACCGAACCGGCTTATCTCTTTGTCCATCTGGACAATATCTAGGACGGAACGGTAGAATTCTTCCGAGACACTCTCCTTTCCGAAGAGAACATTTTCTTTGATGCTTCCAGAGAAGAGGATCGGTTCCTGCGGAACATATCCAATTTTATGGCGGAAGGAGATCAGGTCAATATCATCCAGGGGAGTACCATTTATCTTGATCGTTCCGCTTTGCGGTTTCAACATACCGGTCAGTAATCCTAAAATCGAGCTTTTACCCGATCCTACAGGACCGATGATGATTATCCTTTCTCCCCGTTTGATATCAAAGGAGACATGATTCAGGATACTCAACTCCTTTTTTCCGTAGGAGAAGCAGACGTCTTTGAAGGATATCGATTCTACTCTTTCGATTCTATGCTTGGTTAAATGATTTGCTGCCGGTTCCGGGAATTTCCTCATCTCTTCCAGACGGTCAATATTAACAAACGCCTGTTTCCCGGAAACGAAGAGTTGGGGTAAATCGAGAATAGGGTAGATGATCATTGCCAGATAGGTGTAGAAGGCGAAGAAAGTACCGATAGTTATCTGATGTTTAACGACCATTATTCCACCGAAAACAATTACTGCTATCTGACCGAAGTAATCAATATATTCGTAGATCATTCTCACTCTTGTATTGAGAGTAACGAGCCGCATCTCCGTCCTGAAACGGTGTTTCAGGGCAGTATCAAAGAAGCGTTTATATTTTTCCTCACAGACAAAAGCTTTGATAATCTTGATTCCGGAAAAGCTCATTTCAAGCTGATTGTTGATCTCGCTCACTGCTTCCTGATTATC
This sequence comes from uncultured Candidatus Cloacimonadota bacterium, assembly GCA_964464175.1. Lineage (GTDB taxonomy): Bacteria > Cloacimonadota > Cloacimonadia > Cloacimonadales > JAJBBL01 > CAYXFD01. The sequence goes on from CAYXFD010000026.1 coordinate 2,870, forward strand.
CTTAAAGGAACGGTGCAGCTTGTTGGAAGTGAAATAAAAGATTATCATCATAACCGGTAAGGGCAGCAAGGTCAGTAAGGTTAATTGCCTGTTCAAAAGAAACATGGCAACAACACAGAAAGAGATCTTACTGAATGATTCGATAGCTCTGAAAATACCGGAACACATGAACCAGGCAATCTTTGGGAAATCAGTGATATCACTTGTCAGCCTGGTAACCAGATCACCTGTCCTGAACTTGTTAAAAAACTTATAATCTTTCTTCAGGATATAGGCAAAGTATCTGTTTCTCAGGGTATATTCGAAAGTCAGATTCATCAAAGCCCGGAAACCGGGATATGTTGCTGCCAGCAATTTCACCAAACCAATAATGACAAATACCCAGATGATACCCTGCAGTTCGGGAGTAATACCGGTCAGTTCTGCCGGGTCAGATAACATGCTCTGCATCGTATCAAGCAAGCGCTTTATGACATAAGGATAAACAACCGTTACAGCTGCCGAAATCAATGTCAGGGTCAGTAACAGTACAATAAAGAATGGATATCTTTTCCATTCATTCATTATCCATTTAACATTCTTACTCATTTTTTCCTCTGTATTCGTTGGAGTCAGTTACTATTTTTTCTCTTTCTCTTCTCTTTGGGAGAAACTATAAAGAGAGGAAGAGTCTTATCTTAACCTGCTTCTTGCTGATGCAGAAATTGAAGTTCTACAAGTTTCTTATACTCAGGAGAGCTTTCAAGAAGTTCATTATGAGTTCCCTGAGCTGCAATTCTCCCCTCCTGAAAGAGCAGGATCTTATCGGCATTAACGACTGAGGAAAGACGGTGGGCTACGATGATTGCCGTCTTATCCTGCAGAACGGTCTCTATTGCCTGCTGGATTCTCGCCTCGGTTCGGATATCGACAGATGCCGTCGCTTCATCGAGTATGATTAGTTCCGGTGAAAAAACAATAGCCCGGGCAAAGCTCAGCAGCTGCTTTTCACCAACAGAGATGTTCTGCCCCCGCTCTTTTATTTCGGAATAGATCCCTTCAGGCTGCCTTTTAACGAAATCCAGAGCCTTGACGATATTCAGGGCATTTTCAATCTCTTTTTCTCCAATGCTGTCATTATAGATCCGGATGTTTTCTCTGATATCTCCTGGAAAGAGATAGATATCCTGCAAAACAAGACCGATCTTCTCTCTCCAGCTCTTCATATTCAGGTCATTGAGATTGACTCCGTCAATATAGATGCCCCCTTTCTTGATCTGATAATACTGACAAAGAAGGCTGACAGTCGTTGTTTTCCCACTTCCGGAAGCACCGACCAGGGCGATTTTCTCGCCTTTATTGATCGTGAAACTAACATCCTTCAGAACCCATTCCTCCTCTTTGTATTGAAACCAGACATTACGAAATTCAATCTTTTCGCTGAACCGGGCAGGGAAGGAGTTCTTTAACCCATAAGTTTCGTCTTTAAGAGCTAAAATACTGAAAATCCGCTGCAGGGAAGCAAAAGCTCTCTGAACCTGATTGATATTTTCCGACATCATCAAAAGAGGCCAGAAAAGCCTTTGAGAATACTGAATGAATACTATTAATGTTCCTATCGTTACAGCACCGGCAAGGATCTGAGGAACCATCAGATAGATCAGCAGAACAACTATAACAGTCTCCAGAAGAAAACCATAGATACCCCAGAAACTGTATTCCATGAACATTGCTCTGGAATCTACCCGCTTCTTTTCCTTTCCTTTCAGATCAAGGATCTGCATAACCTTTCTTTCCCGGTTGAAGAGCTGAACTATGGATATCCCCTGAACGTATTCAGATAAGACACCGGTAATATCGGCGTTCAATTCCCTTACTCTTCTGAAAAACCTGCTGAGGTAGCGGGCTACAAAAAAAACACTGACCACGATCACCGAGATAGGGATAAGGAGGATTACCGTAATGTTCCAGTGCCGCAAAAACATGACCAGAAGCATCCCGGTAAAAAAGAAAAGATTCCCCAGGATCATTACCGACAGGTCAGAAAAAAGCTGTCTTACATTTTCACAGTCACTCTCCACTCTTGCTATCAGTTCCCCGACCGGATTATTGTCAAAATACTTGACCGGCAGTTTGAGGAAATGGTCAAACACCTGATATTTAAGGCGGGTGATTATCTTAACTCCCATCTTAGCTAACAGAATGATCTGAAAGTAGGTCAGGATTCCGGAGGTAAAGATCACACCGATAAAGAGTGCCGCATACAGATACAACTGCTGCACGTCCTTTTCCGGTACGATGCGATCCAGAATATGAGCGATAATCAAAGGATCTAACAGCTTTAAAGCCGAGGTTACTATCATCATTGTCAAACCGGCAAAAAACAGCCATTTCTCTTGCCAGATGTAGGGAAAGAGCTTCTTCACTATCTTAGAGTCAAATATCTTTTTCTTCATTCTGAACTTCTCCATGTTAATACCTTGTTCCTTATCAGTTCCAATCTTTAATCGTTTTCAGTCCTTTTATCCGGTTTCAAAGCAAAAAAAAACGCCGCAGGGAGTTCCCGCGGCGTTAAAACATTCTCTATCATCAGAGTCAACTTGCGTGAACACACCTGTCCCTATAACGGTAATTCGATACATTGATCGTCAGCATTATATTCCTGGTCAATCTGCCCATTATAAGTTACTCCTTTAAATTTTGCGCCATTAAATAAACGGCTGTTCAGATGTCAAATACTTTTTTCTTTTGCCCTGTTTTTCGATAAGAGTTTGGATTGAACCTCTACTTCAGTTTATTGGTTCTTGATGTGGACATCCATCTGCGGGAAAGGAATCCCTATACCGTTTTTATCGAACTCCTCTTTTACCTGCTCGGTTATATCGAAGAAGACTGTCCAATAATCAGCAGTATTTGACCATACCCTGACATTGAAATTCAGGGAGCTGTCTGCCAGTTCGCCCAGCCTGATGAAAGGCTCCGGTTCTTTATGGATTAATTCGTGTTTATCAACAATCTCTTTGATGATATCCTTTACTTTCCTGATATCAGAATCGTAACTGACTCCGAATTTGAAATCTACTCTCCTTTTAGGTTCGGTAGAGTAGTTGGTTATCGTACCCCCCATGATCTGCGAATTTGGTACAATGATCGTTTTGTTGTCGAATGACTTGAAGGTTGTGTTGAACATGTTGATGGCATGAATTGCACCCATTACTCCTCCAGCTTCAACTGCATCTCCTACCCGGAAAGGCTTCATCATGATAATTAACAAACCGGAAGCGAAATTTGCCAGTGTGCCCTGAAGGGAGAGACCTACAGCTAAACCTGCTGCCCCGATAATGGCAATGAAGGATGTCGTTTGGATTCCTATCTGTGATAAGGCAGCGAGAATGACAAATACCCAGAGGACAACATTGAGCAGGGAAGCGGTAAAGGTGATGATCGCTTTCTCGATGAGCTTTTTCCCCATTAGTTTGACGATACCTTTTCTGATGAGGCGGATGACAAACCGACCAAGAATTATAATGGCAATTGCAGCTATTAAACGGATCCCGAAAGTAGAACCCCACTCATAGATAAGCGGTAATAGTTTTTCCATAACAGACTCCTTATACTATCATTTTAAAAAATGCTGTTAATACTCCCTATGTAACACAAAGGCTGTCAAGAATTTACTTTTGAAGACTGATCCGTCCAAAATCTCTTGACAAGCTTTCAAAACTCACTATGCTAATTATTAATCATATTCACTATACTAAGGGAGGAATTATGAAAACGTTGTTATTATTTAATCTCATGATGCTTTTACTGTTCACTAACATGTTGAGTGCCGAACCATGGAAATTCACTACTGAAGCGAGTCTCTCCTTCAATCAGAGTTACTACAGTGATAACTGGGCAGGGGATGAACTCGGCAGTATAACCTGGGCTGCAAACTCGATCTCAATAGCTGAGAAACAGCTTTCGGTATTATTTCATAACAGAACATCCCTTGAACTTGCCTATGGGCAGACTCATCAGCAAAGTATCGATGATAACGGGAAAAAGCGGTGGGGCAGACCGGAGAAATCAACCGATAAGATCGATCTGGAATCTCTTTTTCGGATGACATTTCAGGGATATATAGATCCCTTCTTCTCTATCCGCTGGCAAAGTCAATTCATTGATTCTAAGTTTGATGATGAAACCTATATTATCAATCCTAATCGCTTTACCGAATCAGCAGGTATAATGCGCAGTTTCATTACTGAGGAGAATCATTCTTTATCAACCCGTTTAGGTGCAGCTTTCCGGCAAAAAATTGATAGAAACGTATTTGTAGAGGATAGTAGAGAAACTCAGACCACTTATGACGGTGGTGTTGAATTCATAGCAGAATATATGAAAAGATTTTTGCCTCAGGATATTCTTTATAAAAGCACATTAGAAGTTTATCAGGCTCTCTTTAACTCGGAGGAAGATGACCTGGAGACAGATGATTGGAAAGCAGTAGATGTTATCTGGGAACACAGGATTACTACGAAGATCTGGTCTGTGATCAATGCTGTTTTTCTCTTTGAGATGATCTATGAGAAAGAACAGGACAGTTCTATCCAGTATAGACAGACTTTAGGTTTGGGGATTTTCTTTCAGCTCTATTAAATTGAACATTGGCTATACTAAAGGGGAGACGACTCATCTCCCCTTTAGTAAGTGCTGTTTAAGAATTCTGACCAGCAGACAGCAGTTACATCCGTAGATTTACAAACCTCAGGAATGATTCCTGAAAAACACCAGTAATCTATTACATGAGAATAGATGCAAGCAGCTCTTATTTCTCATTAAGATCACTTTACGGGTATGTAGAGATCTATGACTCTTTTATCATTATCCCGGCAGAAACGGTCATCATACCACTCGATCTCATAACGCCTAACCGGATCATACGCCATCTTCTCTTTATTCATTTGCTGTTCTGTTAGTTGATGGGCATTCCGGAAAATATCCGGTTCTTGTCCCTCTATCGTGCCTACTGCATATTTCCCGCCAGGAAGATCGATACTCTCCATACCCTCCGGGACAACTGCTTCCGGTTTTACCAGAACACCGATCAGATAATAAAAACTATTCTCTTCCTCCTTAAAATCTCCACACCAGCCTAATAACAGATCAGGAAACAGTCTGTCTGGTGTTACTTCCAGTTTGGCAATAGTCCCGTCAGAGAAGCATTTCGACCAGAATGCAGGAATAGGGTTTTCTTCTCCCTTTTTCAGCAGGCAATTGATCTTTCTGCCGATGATTTTACTGTCCGGCAGTTTTTCGGTTTTAAAACCTGTTAACCGGGCTTTCATACGCCACCTCCGGTTTTATCGTTAGCCTCAGCTCTTATAAAAAATGTCTGGCCAGTGAAGGTACAGGGAATTTCAGTTCAGGTTTCCATTTTTTTAGAGCAATATTTATCCATTCCCTGGAAAAAATCATATCCTTAATCACTAAATAAGAGTTATTTTCCTCTTTTTCAATGGCATAGTCAAGAATTTTTACTTCAATCGGAGAACTTTCTCCCACGAGTACGACGGTAAATGTCATTTGGTTGTTTTTTGAACTTAAACTTAGATCAGAGACCTCTCCTAAATCAGATATATAGGAATTGATAAACGGTTTGATAACTGTGGTAATCAGACTGTCTTTTAAAGAAAACATATGACCTCCTTAGGGCACTATAGAATAAAAATAATCCCTGCTCAAGGGAAAACTCTTCAGTAGCTATAATAGTAACATAAGTCTAAATGCTTAACTGTCAAATAAAAAGGCTAATTCCGGTCAACAGAGCTTGCAAATTTGGCAGAGAGTATTTTGTGTACTGTCTGAACTGTCTGTTGATCTCTGAATCACATTCTCATAGCAAAGGGATTTTTTTACTCTGAAGAAGTACTTTCTTCATACTCTCTCTTCCTCGAAAATAAAAAGCTTTACGATAGATTCGCTCTTCGTTTTATGGTCAAATATCGGATTATTAGGATACTAAAGCAGGATAATCCGGTTATAGTAAATAGTATGAGAGATGCGGAGGCAGTTTGATGTTAAGATATTCCCGAATGATAATCATTTTAGGGTTAATTCTGATAGCCGGCAGTTTGTTCAGCCAAACCGGAAGTTCCGGAAACCTGATACTTGAAATTCGGGTCAGAGGGAATCAGAATATTGAGACGGAGCTCATTTTATCGACCATAAATATCAGAGTTGGGTCAACCCTGTCGGAAGAGAGAGTTGCCGGAGCGATCAGAAATCTTAATCAGTTAGGGGTTTTTGCTAATATCGTTGTCAGAAAAGAGACAGTGGCGGGTGGTTTAAGATTGATCATTCAAGTCGAGGAATATCCGATCATCGAATCGATAGAGTATCAGGGGAATAAGCGATTAAGAAAGAGCAAGCTGGAGGAGATCGTTACGCTCAGAACAGGGAACTACTTAGCTCCTTTTCTCTTAGTAGAGAACCGTAATCGTATTCAGAGCGAGTATAAAAAGGTGGGCTACAATTATGCCGGTGTAGATTTCGAAGTTAGAGAACTACCGCAAAACCGGGTTCACTTGATTGTCGAAATTGATGAAGGAGAAAAAATTGCCGTCAGAACGATTAATTTTTACGGCAATCGGGAAGTTACTGACCGCCAGCTTTTACGGAGAATGAAAACGAAAAGGGCAAGTTTACTCCGTTCCGGCAGGTTTGAACAGGAAAAGTTCGATGAAGATCTGAAAGCCATCATTAAATTCTACAATGACAACGGATTTATCGATGCCCGTCTCGTTTCCTGGGAAACAAGGATCACTGATGACCGCTTCATGATAATCGATATTTATCTGCATGAAGGAAAACGTTACTATTTCGGTGATATCTTCGTCAGGGGGAATCAACGCTTCACGGACGAAGTAATACTGGAGAATTTCCGGTTTAAGGAAGACGAGGTTTTCAACCGGGAGAAATTTGAAGGGCAGATAGGCAAGATAGCCTCAATGTACTATGAAGAAGGATACATCTATGCTTCCTTTGATCATGACCTGGTAAGAGACGGAGACAGGGTAAATATTTTTCTCGATATCTCTGAGAATACAAGGGCGAAGCTAAGGAAAATCTTTATTACCGGAAATTATAAAACAAAAGAGAAGATCGTCAGAAGACAGCTGGCAGTATCTCCGGGTGATTACTTCCGGCAATCAAGAATAATCAGGACTCAGCAGAATATCTATAATCTCGGTTTTTTTGAACCTAACATCCGGCTTGATTATCAACCGGTCAACCAGAACGGGGATATCGATCTGCTGATAGAACTGGAAGACAAGTATTCCGGTTCTGCAAATGCCGGTGTAGGTTACAACAGTCAGGACGGGGTCATCGGGCAGTTGAGCGTTTCTCATAACAACCTGATGGGTAATGCCTGGCAGGGCTCTTTCTCCTGGGAGTTCGGCGGCTCGACCCAGAACTTCTCTTTAGATTTTACCGAGCCCCATTTCCTGGATACCTTTACTCTGGTCGGGTTCAATCTTTACCATGCCAGAAGAGACTGGTCGTCTTTCAATTATAAAGTTTTTACGACCGGTGGCAGTCTCCGTGCCGGACGATCTCTCTTCTTTATCGATAATTCCAGAATAGTCGGTAACTATTCCTACTACAGAAAAAAGTATGAGATTATTGATCCTGATCCCGAGGGACTTACAACCTCTTCCTACCTGAGAGAGTTAGACGGCTTGGGCTGGAGAGACACAAGTTCTTTCTCACTGACCTTCACCCGCGACAGCCGGGACAACATATACTATCCGACTTCAGGTTCACACTTAGTAATCTTTTCGGAACTGGCAGGTGGTCCTTTAGGTGGTGATTTCGATTATTTCAAACAGATTGCCCAAGCTACCTGGTACACCCGTACTTTCTGGAAATTAGTTCTCCGCTCGAAATGGCGGTTCGGCTATGTTACTGCCTACGGGAGGTCGGATGATGTTCCTCCCGATGAGAGATTCTACTTAGGGGGAACAGGACCTGACGGTTTGAGAGGTTACGTGGACAGATCTATCCCGGGAAGAACATCTGAAGGTGGCTTACGGGCTATCATTCATTCCACGGAATTCACGGTTCCAATTGCCGGTGACCAGATAATCGGGCTCCTCTTTTTTGATGCCGGTAATGCCTTCAACAGACTGGAAGATTTCAACTTCTATGATTTTAAGAAAGGTACAGGTTTAGGCATCAGAATTCATAGCCCCCTCGGTCTTATCGGTTTTGATTATGGTTACAATCTTGAAGGGAAAAGATGGGAACCTCATTTTCAGTTCGGAGCAACATTTTAACCGGGAGATGATTTCCTAAGTTCTCTCTAAAACAGGGTTTATAGGACCGGATAAGAGTTTTAGGAGAGAAAAAAATAAAATTGTCTTGACCGATAAATCGAGATAAAAAAGATTACCTTCGACTATGACGGGGTGTAGCGCAGCTCGGTTTAGCGCGCTTGATTTGGGATCAAGAAGTCGGAGGTTCAAATCCTCTCACCCCGACCATTGAAGGGATAAAAAAATGGGCGTTTAGCTCAGTTGGGAGAGCGCTTGCCTTACAAGCAAGATGTCGGCGGTTCAAGTCCGTCAACGCCCACCATTTTTCCTGCCTGCTTATTACCCTCTTATCCCTTTAACAAAGGGTTTTCATACAACCTGCCATCTCTACCAATACTTCTCGTTTCTTTCCGATTTTTGATATGAAAAATGACGGAAAAGACTTGACAGATTTTTAACTGGTCTTCACTTTCAGCTTATAGATATAATTTTCATATTTAGTAGCTAAGAGTGAAGAACTAAGGTTTTCTGGGAATTTGAATTATGTAGCAGGTATTGAATTGGAGTCAAGTACCTGTAGATTATTTTGAGGTGATTTAATGAATGCTTCTGTAGTTAACTTTTTTGCAGCTTATGTTTTTTATTATCATTCCACAATTCTGGGAGTAAAAGTATCATCTAAAGTGCTTATCGCAACCATTAGGGATTATCTATTGTAATTGCGTCAGTTAAAAGATATGCTGTAACTCCATCGGAAACCAAACTCGAAGGAGGATAAAATGAGGCTAAAAGGCATACTTACCTTATTCATTATGTCCTTGATTATGGCAATCCCTGTCAGTATTCTTTGTCTTACCGGTTTTGCTGATTCAGAGGTTAATGTAATCTTGGATGAGACCTTTTCTGATGATCCGTTGCCGGTAGTTCTGTCGTCTTTTTCTGCTTCTATTACTACCGAAAATTCAGTCGTTCTAGAATGGATAACGGAGACTGAATCCAACATGCTCGGTTATAATGTTTATCGTAACGAAGAATTCGACCTGAACAGCGCATTTCAGGTCAATAATCTGATGATTTCTGCTCATAATTCCACAGAGACTATAGTTTATTTTTTTGCGGATGATACAGTAGAGTCCGGAATATCCTATTTCTATTGGTTGCAGATGAACGAGTTAGATTTGAGTAATACCTTCCACGGACCTGTTTCAGTAACTGTCGAAGAGCAGGGTGAAGATGATATCTCCACCATTGAGTTCAGTACAACATTGAAAGGAGCTTACCCCAATCCTTTCAATCCGTCCACAACCATAGCTTTTAGCCTGGCTGAAAAAGGTCAGGTAACGATAGCTGTATTCAACTTACAGGGACAACTGCTGCAAATCTTAGCCATTGACCGCCCGTTTGATAAGGGTTCCCATACCATATCCTGGAATGGAAAGGACAAAGCAGGTCAACCTGTCTCTTCGGGCATCTACTTCTACCGTATGCAGACAGATGACGGTTATGAAGAAACAAAGAAAATGACAATCTTGAAGTAATAGGAGGCTATAATGAAACACTTGATTACATCAATCACCATAATACTATTTACTTCAATTCTTTTTGCTCAATCCCTTGGAAGTCCTCCCAAAGTAACAAACGTAGAGATGGAACAGATCGGCGGTAAGGTTTATGTTACTTATAACTTACATATTGAAACGAATCCGGTTCCTTGTCATGTTACCCTGGTTATATCGGGTGACGGTGAAGGAGAGATTTTCAACATACATGCATCACCGGACTTTCTTGAGGGTGATGTCGGAGATAATGTGTCAGTAGGAACAAGCAAGCAGATATTATGGGATATTTATCGACAAGCTCAGGATTTCGGCCCGCAAGGTATTGATGGCCAAGAGACCTATCGTGCTCGGATTATAGCTCGTCGAGGCGATGAATGGAAAAATGTCCAGGGCACTATTGATTCCGGCGTTACCTTCGATCCGGGAGGATATGAATACTTCAATCCGGGAGCCTCGGGCGGTAGTAATTATGATGTTTTTCTTAACGATTTCATGATCAGCAGGCATGAGGTAACCCAGGCAGAGTTTTTTGCAGTAATGGGTATGAACCCGGGAAGCCATAATTCTGAAGACGGTGACGCTTTACACCATCCAATCAACAACGTTTCCTGGTTTGATGCAATAGAGTATTGTAACCACCGCAGTATCCAGGAGGGGTTGATACCAGCCTATGGTTATGATGACGGTATTGACTACGGTACAAATCCTGATGATTGGCCCTTTGGCTGGAATATGAGTTCTGAGAATCATACCAACATCTCGTGTGATTGGGATGCAGACGGTTATTCTCTTCCAACTGAGATGCAAAGGGAGTTTGCAGCCCGGGGTGGAGTTCCGGCAGCGACTGCTCTACCGCCGACTTTCAATGATACTTACGCCGGTACGAATATTGACGGCACAGGTTCGGGTGAATTAGGGGATTATGCCTGGTATGTATATAATGCGGGTTGGGAATTACCAGACAGCGTCGATGATTCGGATTTCGGCACTCATCCTGTCGGGACAAAATTGCCTAACGATTTGGGGCTGTATGATATGAGCGGCAATGTTGCGAACTGGGTGTGGGATATATGGGATTCATATCCCAGTGGTTCATACACCGATCCTACCGGTCCGTCAAGCGGTACCAACAGGGTAAGCCGGGGTGGTAATTGGTTCCACTATGCTCCCTCCAGTACAGTCTCTGTTCGTGTTTACAGCGTTGGCATATATGCAGTTGAAACCCTTGGTTTTCGCATAACAAGGAATAGTCCTTAAACTTGTTTGAAGAGAAGATTCAAGATTAGAGTTAAAGGTAAACACAAGAAAGATACCAAAGCCCCGATATTATATCACGGGGCTTTTTTACTTGATTCTTGCAGTCTTGGTGTTCTTTTTAATTAACAAAATCACTGTCTTCGTATCCTCAGTCGCATGGAATAGAGGCAGTCAAAAATGACGTTTCCGGGGTTCCATAGGTATTGACATTGAAGTTTGTGAGACTTAGGATAGCATAAGTACATCCCTTTTATTTCTGCCACTTAGGGCAATAGGAACACGAATTGTATTGGTAAGTTAAACCAATTGATAGCCTTCATAAGCAAGACTGGATTCTTTTGATGTCAGCGGTTCAAGTCTCTCAACGCCCACAATTTTTGCTGCTGGCATAAGTCACTTCTGTCCGCTTCAAATAATGAGTTCAAGACCAATATTTTCAAAAACAGTCTCACAATGAGTTATAATTTTACACCAACATTTAGGACTTGACTAGATATCGAAAGAAGAGAAGTATTGTTTTGTGGATTTGCCGTTACTTTTATCGATGGTGAGAGACGCATTTTTTTATTTTTCTGTAAGAGCAACCAGGCTAATGATCAATATATGCTCAAATCTTTACGAAAGGAACGGGACGCTTTTTCCCAAAATCGTAACCACAAGGAGGAATAACCATGAAATTTTTTATCTTGATTACTTACATACTATTAATAGTTTTTATCAGCAGCAATAGCTTATTTGGTCAAAGTGCGGGTGATTACCGTTCGGTAGACAGCGGTAGCTGGCACGATTTTTACACCTGGGAATATTATTGGGGAAACTCTTGGGGTTTTGCTCCCAACATTCCGAATCACACGGCAGGTCAGATAACGATCCGGGCAGGTCATCTTGTGACGATCAGCAGCAGCCTGACGATTGATGAGACAGTTATTGAAGAGGGAGCGACATTGACCTTGAACGGCGGGAACTTGACAATTAACGATGGAGAAGGAATTGATCTGTTAGTATCTGGAACTTTTAACATTAGTTCTGGTTTTTATGGTTCAGGTTCTACGGTAATAAATAATTTATGCAACTGGATTTCGGGTACCGTATTTTCAGAATTGACCATCAACGAGTCCGGCACTCTGTCTATAATCGGCGGTACCGCTAAAAATATTAGAGGAACACTATCCAATCAGGGAACTATCAACTGGATTAATGGAGATCTTCAGACTTACGGCGGGGGACAGATCAACAACCTGGAGGGAGGTCTCTTCAATATTCAGTGCGATATGAATATAAACCAACACGCAATAAGCCATTCTTCCGGTTCTTTCGAAAACTATGGAACACTGCAAAAGATTTCGGGTCACGGCGGGACAAGTAATATACTATCCGGAACGTTTACCAATCACGGAACGGTATCAGTAGATAATGCAACTCTCCACGTAACAAGCAGTACTGTAGATACCGGGCATACGGGTACCTTTAACTTAGTCAACGATGGAGTTTATCATATCAGCAGCGGGACTCATCGCCTGGCGGACAGCGTTCTCTTTACCGGTGACGGTATATTGTCAATACATTATGGCACATTGAATATACTTCCTACCGGGGATACATCTCCGGGAATCATTATTCCTTCAGGGATGTTATATCATCATCTAAACGGAACATTATCGGGCAGCGGTTTGTTCATAATTGAGGGGAATATGATCTGGGAAGAGGGAACTGTCAGCAATACTAATTTTCAGATCAGTTCCACAGGTATTCTCGATTTTGATGGATCATCAGCAAGGACACTATCTGGAGTACTTAGCAATAACGGTACCATAAACTGGAATGACGGGAATATAGGGACTTACGGCGGGGGACAGATCAACAACCTGGAGGGCGGTCTCTTCAATATCCAGTGCGATATGAATATAAGCCAACACGCAATAGGCTTTACTTCCGGTTCTTTCGAAAACTATGGAACACTGCAAAAGATTTCGGGTCACGGCGGGACAAGTAATATACTATCCGGAACGTTTACCAATCACGGAACGGTATCAGTAGATAATGCAACTCTCCACGTAACAAGCAGTACTGTAGATACCGGGCATACGGGTACCTTTAACTTAGTCAACGATGGAGTTTATCATATCAGCAGCGGGACTCATCGCCTGGCGGACAGCGTTCTCTTTACCGGTGACGGTATATTGTCAATACATTATGGCACATTGAATATACTTCCTACCGGGGATACATCTCCGGGAATCATTATTCCTTCAGGGATGTTATATCATCATCTAAACGGAACATTATCGGGCAGCGGTTTGTTCATAATTGAGGGGAATATGATCTGGGAAGAGGGAACTGTCAGCAATACTAATTTTCAGATCAGTTCCACAGGTATTCTCGATTTTGATGGATCATCAGCAAGGACACTATCTGGAGTACTTAGCAATAACGGTACCATAAACTGGAATGACGGGAATATAGGGACTTACGGCGGGGGACAGATCAACAACCTGGAGGGCGGTCTCTTCAATATCCAGTGCGATATGAATATAAGCCAACACGCAATAGGCTTTACTTCCGGTTCTTTCGAAAACTATGGAACACTGCAAAAGATTTCGGGTCACGGCGGGACAAGTAATATACTATCCGGAACGTTTACCAATCACGGAACGGTATCAGTAGATAATGCAACTCTCCACGTAACAAGCAGTACTGTAGATACCGGGCATACGGGTACCTTTAACTTAGTCAACGATGGAGTTTATCATATCAGCAGCGGGACTCATCGCCTGGTGGACAACGTTCTCTTTACCGGAAACGGTGATATCCAATTGACCTCCGGCACTTTGAATGCCCTTCCGGCAGATGAACCCGGCACCGGGGTGCTGTTTGCTTCCGAAACCAATTTTACAATGACCGGAGGGACGTTCAGCGGCAGCGGAGCGGTAACGGTTAACGGTAACATGACCTGGAGCGGCGGAACAATAACCAACGCGAACTTCAACATCAGCTCTGCCTCTGCTCTGGAAATATCTGGGTCAGCGACAAAAAACCTCAGTGGAGGAACAATCAACAACCATGGAACCGTCCTCTGGTCTGAAGGAACGATTCTAAGCTATAACAATGCTTTCTTAAACAATCTTGCCGGTGCTCTCTTCGATATTCAGGGCGGGACGACCTACACCGGTTTTTTAAGCAGTTCGGGAAGCGGTACCTTTAATAATCAAGGTCTGATTCAGTTTTTCCCCCACGAGTATGTAACCGCGACTTTTGACCGCGGCAATATTCTTAATGACGGAGAAATAACTGTCCACAACGGAACATTGAATATAAGCAGTACCGGAGTTGTTATCGGACATACGGGAACATTTACTGCCCAGGGTAATGGGGTGATCGAATTTGCTGACAGAACTCATTATCTGACCGAGAATGTAGCTTTCAACGGAAACGGTGATATCCAATTGACCTCCGGCACTTTGAATGCCCTTCCGGCAGATGAACCCGGCACCGGGGTGCTGTTTGCTTCCGAAACCAATTTTACAATGACCGGAGGGACGTTCAGCGGCAGCGGAGCGGTAACGGTTAACGGTAACATGACCTGGAGCGGCGGAACAATAACCAACGCGAACTTCAACATCAGCTCTGCCTCTGCTCTGGAAATATCTGGGTCAGCGACAAAAAACCTCAGTGGAGGAACAATCAACAACCATGGAACCGTCCTCTGGTCTGAAGGAACGATTCTAAGCTATAACAATGCTTTCTTAAACAATCTTGCCGGTGCTCTCTTCGATATTCAGGGCGGGACGACCTACACCGGTTTTTTAAGCAGTTCGGGAAGCGGTACCTTTAATAATCAAGGTCTGATTCAGTTTTTCCCCCACGAGTATGTAACCGCGACTTTTGACCGCGGCAATATTCTTAATGACGGAGAAATAACTGTCCACAACGGAACATTGAATATAAGCAGTACCGGAGTTGTTATCGGACATACGGGAACATTTACTGCCCAGGGTAATGGGGTGATCGAATTTGCTGACAGAACTCATTATCTGACCGAGAATGTAGCTTTCAACGGAAACGGTGATATCCAATTGACCTCCGGCACTTTGAATGCCCTTCCGGCAGATGAACCCGGCACCGGGGTGCTGTTTGCTTCCGAAACCAATTTTACAATGACCGGAGGGACGTTCAGCGGCAGCGGAGCGGTAACGGTTAACGGTAACATGACCTGGAGCGGCGGAACAATAACCAACGCGAACTTCAATATCAGCTCTGCCTCTGCTCTGGAAATATCTGGGTCAGCGACAAAAGACCTCAGTGGAGGAACAATAAATAACCATGGAACCGTCCTCTGGTCTGAAGGAACGATTCGAAGCTATAACAATGCTGTCTTTAACAATCTTGCCGGTGCTCTCTTCGATATTCAGGGCGGGACGACCTACATCGGTTATTTAACCAGTTGGGGAAGCGGTACCTTCAACAATTATGGAGTGTTAAATAAATCGGCTGGTCAGGAAACAACCGAGTTTCAGCACGGTACTTTCAATAATGAAGGGTTGATATCAGTCGAAACAGGAACATTATATGTTAACCTCTCGAACTTCGGAGCCTATTCAGCCAATAGCTTGAATTACGGTTCCTATTATGTTCAGGGGATATTGAAAATCCTTAATGCTAATATTACCTCCATCAATGCTATGGTTACTCTTGATGGGCACGGCTCACATATTCATAATCACAACAATGAAAATGCCTTAAGCGGGCTGGCTGCTATAGGCAGTAATGGAAGTCTCAGTCTCGCAGGGGGCAGAGATTTCGCTTCCTCAGCTTCGGTCTTTACAAATTCCGGAATTCTGAACTGCGGGGAGGGTGTCCTGCAGATAGTGAACCAGGAATTCATCAACAATGACTACTCCACTTTGTTGATAGGTCATACTGAAGGAATATCACATCAAAATAATTCGGGAAATATTCAGGGACCGGGGTTCATGACCTTATTAAGCGGGGCAAGTTATGTATATAACGGTACTGAGGCACAAGTAACAGGTAATGCTTTACCGGCAGTTGTAAGAAACTTTATGCTCGACAATCAAGCTGGAGTCACTCTCGACTCAGGTCTATTGATTACGGAAAACATCTCTTTGGAAAACGGAAATCTTATTACCGGAAACCAGACCGTAACGCTCGGAGCAAGCACTGCTAATACTGGTACTCTCTCAGTAGCAGACGGTAAGATTGTCGGTAATTTCCGACGATGGGTTTCTGTGGAACAGGCAAATGAGCTACTGTTCCCTCTTGGTACGTTGAATCACTACCGTACTGCTAATCTCAGTTTTACTACTGCACCTGAAAGCGGAGGAACAATCACTGCCTCTTTCATCTCTTCAGACCCGGGAACTGCCGGGCTGCCATTGAATGATGAAGTGATAGAGATAGTCAGCGTCTTAGCGGAAGGATATTGGACGATGTCAGCAGCAAATGGCCTCTCCGGAGGTCTATATGATCTTGACCTGACTGCCAACGGATTTGAAATCATCGGAGACTTAACCTCTCTCTATTTATTAAAACGGGAAAATGCCGGTAGTAACTGGATGCTTGACGGCAGTCATTTTCCTGCTACAGGAAGTAACCAATATCCAATTATCCATAGAATCGGGTTATCAGGCTTTTCGGATTTTGGTGTCGGCAGCAGTGAAGGTACCGCACCGGTTGTTGTGTCTCCCGTAGTAACGATCGGCATCCAGGTGAATACCGTGACCCTGAGTTGGGAAGTAGTTACCGGAGCTAATTCCTATTATGTCTATAGATCAGAAGATCCTTACGCAGAAGATTGGGGTGTTCCTGTTGCTCATACCGGTGATATGGAATACACGGAAGAAACTGACGGCAGTTCCGGATTTTATCGAATCACAGCTTCAACAGCACTGCCGCCAGTCAGATTTACTGACGATTTATCAGAATCTTCCGAGCGGTCTTATGAAGGGCTAAAACAAACGATCAATAGAGATTAACCGGTCTTAATCAAAGAAGGCAAGTAAACCCGTCCGTCGTTAAAAGAAGGTTTGACCCTGACCTGCATATTCGTATCGCGTAATGCAGGTCAGGAGTTTTTCATTACGAATGGTGTTTCCACGGTAAAGCAAGGAACAGTTTTGGTGTTGAGGTTCATTTTCAAAAAAGTGATCACGAGTCTAACAAAGATACAATCGAAAAATTACATGATCAAATCAAAAGATTTAAGGAAGAAACGAAACAGGAAGTCATATTCCCAAAAGAGAGAGGAAAAATCTGGTCTGGGTTTTACATAGAGAAAACAGGATGAGAAATGCCAGAGGGGCTGAAAGTATGGGCAGTTAATAGTATGAAGATTTTTATCGATATTCTGCAAAAGAAATTCGATGATATGATTTAAGAGCTTACTTCAAAGTAATCCCTCACATAGCTGTCTCTTGGAGCATTAGCGAAAAAGTGTAATAGCATTTCAGACAGGTATATATAGATTGTTTAACCCGCTAGCCTTACAAGCAAGATGTCGGCGGTTCAAGTCCGTCAACGCCCACCATTTTTCCCAGCCTCCTCATATAGCACCTACCACAATAATAGGTTTTCAACCGATCAGCCTTCTCTACCTCTTTTCTTCATTTCTTTCTATTTCTCATAATATTTCATCTTTATTGAAAAAATCTGTCTTATCTGTCACATGAAAATGAACCATGAGAATAGATTTGGAGCTAATATGAAGGCATGTATTGAGAGATAAATCGCATAACGGTTGCCGGAGAAAGAAACGGGCAGGAAAAACAACAAACAGCGAAGCAATGGATTCATTAGAAAAGAGTTCGCAGAACCTCTGGATAAATAGTATTTAACAGTAAGAACTATTGTCCGACTCCTGCTCGATATCATAAGTTTTACCCTATAGTACTCTAACATACCTGGCAGTTATGAGAGTAATATCTGTCTGGGAAGAGAAAAAGATAGCCATCAATCAGTTATAATAAGCATTTCAGGTAAGTAGATCATTAACTACTCTTCCTAAGTCTGCCCGCATCACAAACACGATAAAAAATGGACACAGTAGTACAATTTATGATACTCATTTAGTTTCTGTTTTGAAGTAGTAACTCCATCAGTGTCCATTAGTTGCTTCTCCATAACCTCATTAACCTCAATCTCTGTCATTCCTCCTAAAGAAGCTTTCCTAAAAAAATCCTCTGAAGCCTTTTTTGACAGTATGTGTGTGGGGAGAGTTGCAATATACAACTATTTCAGCAATAGCATTTTATTCACTTGATTGAAGCCAGGAGTACTCATCCTTGAGAAATATACTCCTGATGTAACGGGTTTGCCGGAATCGTTCTTACCATCCCAGGTAACTTGATACTCTCCTTTTTGATGAGGTACTCCCGAGACAAGTGTTCTTACAAGCTGCCCACGAATGTTGTAAATGCTTAGCTCCATCTATTCCAGACTACCTATAATCAATCAAAGTCTTATTGTTAAAGGGAAGCAGGCTGTCACCTGGCTAAGGCAATAGGCGTATATGTGCTTATCAGTGCTCCACCTTAAAAAATATCAGTCTTCAATAGTCTCGCGTCAAGGCTCAAACAAGTATCCTTTACCAGATGGGAGGTGCAGGTGTCATGCTTCAAAAAAATGGGTGGATGTCAATTGGATAAGCTGGAACATATATTGGAGAGATATTCACTTGACAGTATTTGTGACTGCGTAAGAGTATAACTTTAAATGTAGTATTTAGCAGACAGAATAGTTCAAACTAGAGAAAAAGTAACTAAAAGTGAACAAACTAATCGCATAAAGACTATCTGAGCCAAGATGAAGAGAGAAGCCAAAAAAAAACAGGATTTTAACAGAATTACAAGGATTGTTGACAAATACTCAGGCTCGGTGCAGGATGAGATGCCTTCTGTTGAGACAGATTACGATGAGCTTCTTAATGCACTTGAACTTGCCGGAAACACCTCTGCCCGTTTGCAAATAGATCTGCTAATCATCCTCACCAGGTACTGTCTGGCAAATCTCAGAATTGAGGAGTCAGAACAGTACTTGCAAAGAGTCTTCACTTTGATTAAAGCAGGAGAAAAGTCTCCACGAATGGGAGATATATTTTTTCTTCAGGGAAAACTGTATCAGGAAAAAAAAGAGGTAGATGCTGCTCTCGCAGCATATAACAACGCTCTGGCACTGGCAGATAGTGAAGCAAACCCGAATCAAGCAGCCAAAATACTCAAAGCAATTGGAACACTTTTTTTTGGTCAAGGACGATATAAAGACGCCATTGAGATCTTTCTCAAACAAAGCGAAGTTCTCCGAAAAACAGGGGAAAAATCCGATTTTGCCAGAGCCTTGGGGAATGCTGGCATTTCATATCTCAAAGACAACCAATACGACCTTGCTCTATCCTGTTTGAATGAAGCACGAGAGCTGTATTCAAATGAAAACATGCAAGAGGATGTTAATCGTTTGGACAATTACATCGGTATGGTGCATTTTTGGAAGGCAGATTATCCTCAAGCAATAGCTACTTATCGTTCAGCTTTGGAAAGACTGGATAGAACTGATATTGACTATGCAAATATTCTCGTTCAAATAGGGACAACTTATCAATATCTCGGGGATTATGCCAAGTCTCTGCAATATCTTCTGGAATCCATCAAACTGCGTCAGGAACATCACAAAGGTTATGGTCTGGCATCTAATTACCTGTGCTTAGGGGTTTCTTACTATACAGTTGATGATTATGATAAGGCAGAAGAATGTTATAATCTGGCTTTGAACTTGTTTGGGGAACAAAACAATATGGATGGTGCCTTGAAAGCGCAAGTAAATCTCGGAATAACAGCAAAAGCAAAAAATAATCCGGATAAAGCCCTTGAATACTTTCTCCCGGTGCAACAAGCGGCTAAGGTTAGTAACGATCAATATCTTTACTCAAATGTCATCAGTAACATCGCTTCAGTCTATTCCGATCAGGATGAATATCACAAAGCACTGGTAATGTATGAGGAAGCACTGGCAATAAAACAAAAAATGGGGCACCAGGGTGACGAAGTCAAGATTCACTTTTCTATCTCTGAACAACATCTGGCTTTGCAAGATTATACTGCAGCCGAGAAATCTGCATTGAAAGGCATAGAACTGGCAGAAAAGCTCGGAATAAGGACTTGCATCAGCAATGGATTCGAGCTATTATCTCAACTGTACGAATTACAGAAAAACTACAAGAAAGCACTCGCATACCATAAACAATTCATGAAAGAGCGTGAAATCCTGACCAATGAAAGGACAAAAAAGAACATCTCAGAGATCAAAATAAAATACGATACACTGGCAAAAGAAAAAGAAGCCGAATTGCAAAGGCAGAAAGCCCTGGAACTGCAGGAAAAAAACAAGGAGATTGAGCTCCAAAAACAGGATCTTCAGGAAACTCTGGACAAGCTGTATAATAGTGAAATCAGATACAATTTTGTCTCTGATGAACTTAGCCGAAACATCCGCTCGACTCTGATCGGAAGTAGTGAAACAATCCGGTCGATCACCAAAATGATTGCCATGGTAGCAAAATCCGATAAAACAAACGTCCTGATAACCGGTGAAACCGGTACCGGCAAAGAAATAGTAGCCCGCAGCATCCATCGCTACAGCAATCGGGGAAGAAATCATTTCTACGCCGTGAACTGCACAGCAGTGCCGGAAAACCTCTTTGAAAGCCATTTCTTTGGCCATGAAAAGAACGCCTTCACCGGTGCCAATTCCACCAAAGTGGGATGGTTCGAGATAGCAAGCAATAGCACCTTGTTTCTGGATGAGATTGGATCACTTTCTTTTGATCAGCAGGCAAAGCTACTCCGGGTTCTGGAAGAAAGCTGCATCGTCAGGGTTGGCTCTCACCGGGAGATCCCGGTTGACTTGCGGGTGATAAGTGCTACAAATGTAAATCTTTCCCATAAGGTTGAGCTTGAAGAATTCCGTCGCGATCTGTATCATCGCCTGGCTATCTTCGTGATCAATATCCCGCCCCTGCGGGAACACCGGGAAGATATCCCCCTGCTTCTGAAGCATTTCGTTGGCCTTGCCTCACAATCATTGAACAAAAAGATTAGCAGAGTGGAAAAAGATGTGATCGTTTCCCTATCTGAATATGACTTCCCCGGCAATGTCCGCGAACTCAGGAATCTGGTGGAACGTGCAGTATTGGTAGCAGATAGCTCCACGCTGCGCCGTGAGCATTTCCTGATCCCACTTTCAGCCATTGATTATCCAAAACAAGATAAGATTTTAACGTTGGATACTGTGGAGCGTAACCTGATCATCAGAGCCCTCCAAGCCACCGGATACAATCAGGTGCAGGCAGCAAAGCTTCTGGGTGTGGATCGCAAAGTAGTGAGTCGTAAGATATTGAAACACAATATTCACATAGCTACCAAATAGCTGGCCGTTTACGGGCACAGGCTGATACAACTGGTGCTGTTTTTTTCCAGATCACCGGGTAAAAGCTTATAATCAGGGCGTTGAGCGAGTTCTGAAGGCATGATGACAGCATCCAAAACAGCACCTTAAGCTTATCCTGAAGACTCACTTTATCCTCTAATCCACTCTGAATGTTGCATTTATCCTCATTTCAAGCAACAAATAGTCTTTGCCTGTCAGCAAGCTGTTTCCTAGCCGGCAGAGAATTGTACCGAACAAATGGTCATTTGTGGGCATCTCCATAAAACACTAATAATATTAGAGTTAAGCATATTTTCAAGCTGATAATGGGGGAAATGGGCATTCTTTTGTGCGACAGTATGGCTGCATTCGGGCATCTTGAACTGTCAGACGCACCCACGCACCTCCAGTGAAATCGTAAGCTGTTCAATATCAATACAATAGAAATATGGTTCCGCTTTTGCTGTATTACACAGTGGAGGTGATATCGTGAATATTCTGATTAATTCAAGCATTCCATTAGACCCGGTCCTGGTAGATAAGTTAGCCAGACTTCCCCAGATCAGCATCTACCTCGCCCTTTCCCTTGAGGATGCCTTGCGGATCTTGCGTGAGAACCGCCCTGAGATTATGATTACAGACATATACATGGCTACCAGTGAACTTTTCAGACAGATAGAGGATAGTTACCCTGAGATAGAAATATATCTATACAAGACCAGCAGTCTGCTGTCTGACACCTACGTACTGTTACCTTACTCACGCTTCAATGTAGTTCGTCCTGATCTGAACAGTCTGCTTAATCCGGACCTGACCAATGGTATCACCCATTTAAACACAGATGCTGGCAATGCATCTGGCAAAAAGCAAATCAACAATATGACAAGAAGGAGATCCAAATGAATTCATTCCTGAAATTCACGTTTATTTCACTGCTACTGGGCGTCTTGATTCTGCCCCTTGCAGCCGAGTTCCCGGGCAATGCTTTATATTTTGAACAAGGAGATTGGGTGAACGGCAATAATATTCCAAGTTCTTTGTCCAGCATCACAATTGAATGCTGGGTAAAGCATGATGAGCTGCCCAGCTCAATCCAGCGTTATGTGTCCATCGGAGCCGAAGCGGCTGTCTTGCGTGCAGAAAGCGAAGGGGAGCTTCATTTTTATATCACACAATCAAATGGTTCGCTGGCTGGCGTATCTGCTCCTGTTTTGGCTGCCAATGAATGGCTGCATGTGGCGGGATCTTACGATGGAACAACACTTAAAATCTATCTTAATGGTGTTGAAGTTGGTTCATCAATTGCCCCGACTGGCGGATTGTCAGGTGTTGACGGAAGCTTTAGACTGAGTTCAAGCAGTGAATCCATGCGTGGTTATATCGACGATATCAGGCTTTGGGACCATGCCCGTAGCGCGGGATTGATAAAGCTGGACCGCTTTGTAGAGATCTCTAACCAGGCGGGTTTGGTGGCATATTGGAAATTGAACGAATCCAGTGGAACTGCTGCCAATAGTTCAGTGGGCTCGGCCCATGGGACTCTGATCAATATGAGCAATGAAAACTGGGTGGTGTCCACTGTTCAAGCTCCAACTCTGAATCCGGGTAATTCAATGCAATTCAATAGCCCTGTATCGGCAGGTCAGTATCTGATGCTGCAACAAAGAAATGGTCTTCCGATTTACAACAATGGCACAAACAATGCGTATAGCGTTGCGATGTGGGTCAAGGGAGAACCACAGCAATCAAAAGCAGTATTTGCCGAAGGATTGACAGGCACAGGACAACCCTGTTTCAAGATCATGACTACCTCTGAGGGGAAGGTGATGATTTACATTCTGCATTCCAGCGGGCTTGTTCTGAATAGAACCTCGACAACCACCGTATTTGATAACACGTGGCATCATATTGCCTGGGTAGATAATAACGGTTCCGCAACCTTGTATATCGACGGTGTTGCTGATGCTAGTGACTTTAACTACACCAGGGTGCCAATATCTCTTGACAATTCCACCATCGGAGGTGCTCAAGGGCAATATGCAAGCAATTTCTTTGTGGGCAACATCGATGAATTGACCCTCTGGAAGACCGCTCTTAGCCAGGATCAAGTTAGAAAGTACAGACATGGCGCCGGTTATAACAACTATTCCCATCTGGTGGGAATGTACCAATTCAACGAAACTGAAGGAAATGTGGCTTATGATGTTCAGGGAGGCAACAATGGAATATGGCATAGCAGCAACATGAGCGATGCCAACAGGGTGATCTCTGATGCTCCCATTGGTCCCTCCTATGGAGGCACTGTCAGTACCACCACCTGGACTATGAATCCTACCTATGTTTACGACAACATCACCATTCCCGATGGCCAAACGCTCACTATCAACCCTGGAATTACCGTTTCATTTGATGGTTACTATAAAGTTGATGTGCAGGGCAGAGTGCTCGCCATCGGAACAGAGCAGGATTCAATCCGGTTCACTGCAGAGGCCTCGAATCCCTGGCATGGTTTTCGACTGGAGAACACCCCTGTATCAAATGACAGCACCAAATTTGTCCATTGCAGTTTCACCAATGCTTTGGGGGGAACCGAACATCCTGACTATCGTGGCAGCGCATTGAGTGCCTTCAACGTCAACAAGATACTTGTGAAACACTCCTCTTTCAGAAACAACAGCAATCCCTGTCCCTTGTATTCAAGCATGGGTGGAGCTGTGTACCTCTATAACTCAAGCATTAAGATCCAACACAGCGAGTTTATCAATAATGATTGTGGAAATACCGGCGGAGTCATCGGTATGCATGGAAGTTCACCTTTGATCGAGTATTGCAAGTTTATCAATAACTCTGCTATAAATGCTGGGGGAGCCCTTGCCATCACCCTGGGCAGTCCCTATATCACAAACTGCCTCTTTATCGGCAATACATCCCAAACAGATGGTGGAGCAATGGCTGTTACTGCTGGCACCTCTGCCCGGATCACGAATTCCATATTTGAGGGAAACATCGCCGCCGAGGATGGCGGCGCAATCAACCTGATGAGCTCCGACAACACTACTATGGTGATAAATTGTACTATTATCAACAACGAAGCAGCAAATGGTGGAGGTCTTTTTGTAGGAGGAAGCGGTTACAAAACCATCCAAAATACCATTTTGTGGGGAAACAGCGCAGCAAACGGTGACCAGGTGCGAATCAGCGGAACTACTCAGGCGCATTTCTATTATTGTGATATTGAAGCTGGTTATGATGGGTTCTCTTTTGCTCCTTCCGCCACCCTTTCAGGTGACTACACAGGCTGCTTTGATCTTGACCCTCAGGTATCTTATTCTCCTGCCAATCCAGGTTCTGGCTGGATTATTGATTCAAATTCTCCCTGTTTGAACGCTGGCGATCCAACAACAGTACTGAATGGAACTGAGTTGCAGGACATCAACGGTAATCCCAGATTTTACATCAATCCCTACTATAGTGGAAATCTAAACACTGTTCTGAGTAGAATTGATGTGGGCGCAATTGAGGACCAGACCGGCAATCACATTATCCCTGATGGAACGGTGTTGGAACAAAACTACAATATTCAGAACGCCTTATACCTTTATCCCGGACGAACTCTCACGGTCAATGCCGGAGTAACCATTGCCTTTGCTCCTGACGCCTGGGTGTACATTATGGGTAATCTCCTGGCAAATGGTACATCGGATAATATGATCACTTTTACGGAAAGCGTTCCAGGGAGCAGATGGAAAGGGATCAAATTTGCTGCAGATACTTCTCAACCCGATCCGCACTCTGTACTGGATTACTGCATTATAGAAAATGGTCATACTGGTGGAGAGACAAACTGGGGAGGCAATATTCACGTTTGGTATTATGATGATCTTGTCTTGCGAAACTGTATCATCAGGCATGGATTAGCTGAAGTCGGTGGAGCTCTTTATACCCGGGGATCAAACGTGAAGATGATCAACACATTGATGGACAATAATGTATGTACGGTTAGAGGTTCAGGATTCTACAGCAACAGTTCCACTGTAGAGATCATCAACTGCACTATCGCAGACAACTATAAGACGGGCAGCCAGGCTGAACCATCAACTTTGGCAGCTCTCTATTTCAACAATGTTGATATTCAACCAAAAATTCGTAATAGCATTATCTGGGGAAATGGAAGCTCACCTCTGTATCTTGATGGAGGTTCATTTACAGACCTGAAGTATAGCAATATTGAGGGTGGCTATGCCGGTGATGGTAATATTGATGTAGATCCCAGCTTCACCGGAGATGCAGATCATCCATATAGTCTGAAGAGTTACTCGTACTGCCTAAATGCCGGTACTTCAGATACTACTGATCTAGGTCTCCCAGCGAATGACATCAGTGGAAACCCCAGAATCTATGAACACTCAAATTCATATTACAATCGCGTGGACATGGGTGCTTATGAATATCAGGGCTTACTCGCTCCCGGACAGTTAAACGCATCAGATGGAAACAACAACTATCCCGGTTATGTCCGTCTGGAATGGGATTTCAATCCTGATTACAATATCCCGATAAACGGTTTTAAGATTTATCGCAACGGTGCTCACTATGAGACTCTAAGCAGTGAATACTTGTCCTATTCTGATTACAACGTGATTCCGGGTTCCATCTACACTTATATAATCCAATCCTATTACAACACCGAGTCAACAGATTCAGAACCGGATGAAGGTTATATCAAGCCCAACGGAATTATCTCAGGAAACGTCAAAACCTCTAATAATAATCCAGTCATGGGGGTAATGGTGTCCATCAATCCTTCCGTGGGGTATTGCCTGCATCTCAATGCTGCTAATTCATCTTTCATAAACATACCCAGCCCTGATGCTGATCTGAATTCTAACTTCACTTTGGAACTCTGGGTAAATACAAGTAGCCAGAATGTGACTCTGTTCAATTCGGGAACGCATTCTCTCGTAATAGATGAATCAGGTTTGGTTCGGTACACGGATGGGATTAACACACTGATTCAACAAGATGCTACCGTCAATGTAAACGATGCCGATTGGCATCATATAGCCATAGTGAACGACTTCACTAATAATCAGGTGTTGATGTATGTGGATGATATTGTTGCAGCCTCCTCAAGTGAATACATCTTTGGAAATTACAGTCCGGCTGAGTTCACAATTCCGGCAGGAATCACAGGTTACATTGATGACCTTCGCATTTGGGAAGCCGCCCGCGAATATTCTCAAGTTGTTGATGCAATGAACATCGTGGTGCCTTACGATTCTCCCGGTTTGAAAGGATATTGGGCGATGAATGAAGGTACCGGAAGCAGTGTCTATGATGCTACCAATCATTCTGTGAATGGCACAGCCAGCAATTGTACCTGGTCTTTGGCTGATCCTGGACTTGCCTTAGGTGCTATCACCAATGCTTGGGGTGATTTTGTGATTACTCAAATTTCTTATGGTACCGCTACTACTTTTGCTGTAATTCCTTCCAAAGATGGACATACTTTCCAGCCGGAACAGAGACTTATTACTCTCAGCAATAGCAACATAGCTGCTGATAACGTCAATTTTACCGATAATTCAATGATACCCATTTCAGGTCAAGTTAAGTTCCAAGGGACAAATGTGCCAGTTACCGGAGCTGTAATTCATTTGAACGGTTCACCAGCTTTACCCCACGTGATTTCAAATGATGATGGTTACTACGTTCTGGATGTGGAACATGGTACTGCTTGCATTGTTTCTGTTGAATACAATGATCATCCTTTCAACCGGACCTGGAACCTGGGAACAGTAACGTATCCCCGTACAAATATCAATTTTGAAAACATATTGCGCACAGAGTTTCAGTTGGATGTGGTAGGTGGACAGGATAGCTATCCCATTGGTGATTTCGATGTAACTCTTAGTTCAGTTGACGGGCTTTACACGGAGGAGATTACTGACCAAGATTGGTCGGCGGGAAGTATAATCGTACCTAATATACCTCCGCTGGAATACAATGTTACTGTCAACCCGGGTTTAAACGATCCTTTTGCCTTAATGATAGATGATCAGTTTCAATCCTTAAAAACTCAATATCTGGATATACGTAACCCAGATGAAATAATTGATACTTTAAGATATGAATGGCGAGCTCCGCTCCAGGTCGAAGTGACATGGCCTGATTCGGTTGATATAAAGAGCTTTGCTGACTATCCCAATAACGAATTCTACCTGCTTGAACAGAATATTTGGTACTCGGTATTGATAAGAGCTTGCGAAGATTACAGCTGGGACAATCATCCCAACCAAAAAAGCTATCTCAACGACTGCCGTTTAATATTCAACGATGATGTTGGAGGAAGAGGGAACACAGAAGCATACTTCGGGGGAGAGGATGAATACACTTACGAGTTTGCACCTTATCTCCCTAATATCCAGGGAGGATATGATCGTCAATATCAAAACATGATTGAGTTCATAGTAGAAGATGAAGCATTAAACCGTTTCTCCACCCAAAGCGATTGGGTATTAACACAAGGGGTGCGTCCACTGGAAAGCACCTTTGCTACCACTTCTCCTGAAGTTCCGTTCCTGATCTTACACGATCCTCCTGGAGACTGTAGTTATTCCTCTTTCAATCAATCCAGCAGCCATTCCACTTCCATAGGAATAAAAGCATGTACGGACAGAGAAAACAGCTCTTTTATAAATCTGCATCTGGGACCAAATATCACCTTTGAAGAAGGATGTGCATTTTTCAATATCTCGACCAGTATCGAATTCATAGCTGATCAAAGTTGGGAGTGGACGACCGAAACCCATCAGGAAAACTCGCTTGAACAGACCCTAACCTTCACTACCAGCACTGAATACCAGACTTCAGAGGGTGATGATATTATTGGTGGTGGCGCTGATGTTTTTGTCGGAGGTGCTTTAAACCTGATCTGGGGTATTACCAATGAATTGTATTGGGACTATGAGGAAGAAGATATCAGCATAACTCCCAACTTAATGGTTGTTCCCGATGGATTTGCTACAAGGTATATCTACACAGAAAGCCAGATCGTTAACTCGGTGATCCCGAATCTCTATGCCATAGGAGATACTACTTCGGCAGATTTGTGGCAGTCGTATCTGGACATGAACGAAGACAACAAAGCAGCAGCAATCCCCAATCCTAACCATCCCGGTAATCTCTCTTTCAGCGCTGGTCCTCAGTACACCTTCACTGAAGAAACATCCTCTGCTACAAATCAATCTTTTGAATTCGAGACCACACTTAGCAATGAATTTATTGGTAACTGGGGTCTTATTATAGATGGTATTGGAGTCGATGGCGGCATCAAAGTTAAAACCGCTCTGACCATGGGTTCTTCCGTAAAAACAGATGTCGAAACCAGCACGACAACAACTTTTGTCCTTGCGGACGACGATGTGGCTTCAGACCTTACCTTCAATTCAGATTATTTTTCAGTGGATATCGGGGTAGATCCTGTTTATGGGACTCCCACCTTCAACCTTGTCTCTGGCGCATCTTCCTGCCCCTGGGAACCTAATACACAACCCCGAAATGGTGTCATGATGACTGCTAATTCCTATATTGCCAGTAATATTCCTGCTGATCAACCTGCTGTTTTCTTACTCTACCTGACCAACACCAGCCAGACCAATGAGCCCAGAAGGTATTATCTGGAAGCGTCGCACTCTACCAATACCATTGGAGCAACTGTAAAAGTAAACGGTGTGCCACTTGATCAAAGAATGTCTTTCGATCTGGATGGAGGAGAAACAGTAACTGCGGTGTTAACTGTCGATCCAGGACCAATGGGATATGAACTTGAAGGGCTCTCCCTTGTTTTTTATGCTGATGGTGATCGCGGTTATGAGGGACCTGAAGGGCACTACTTTGATGTTAGTAAATCCTTCAACATCTATTGGGAAGCCCCGTACAGTCGTGTTACTATTGCTTCTCCGCAAGAAAACTGGTTAATCAATCAGCAAAGCAATAACGAAATGCAGATTCTCCTCAGGGATTATGATCTAACAAAACCTGATTTCAATTCTATTTTGATTCAGTATAAACTCATGGCTAGTGATCTCTGGCTGCCTGCGTTAGAAGTTCCTAGAGATAGTCTGGAAATCCATCCCAGCTACTACATTGCTACTTGGGATCTTTCGTCAATTTCGGACGGCGTTTATCACATTCGAGCAGGAACCACAGACAATGTCCAAGCCAACTGGTATACAGAACACCTAAGTGGAGTCGTCGATCGTCAATGTCCTGAGCTTTTGGGGTTACCGCTACCCGCGGATGGTCTTCTCGAAGCGGGTGATAACATAGGTCTTTATTTTACTGAGGATATCGATCCCAATTCAATCTTGCCCGATTCAGTTGTTGTGGAAGTGATCGGTGAACAAATGGTAGTTGACTGCACTGTGAATTCGTACGCCAACTTCATCTCGATTGTGCCAAACGTTTCCTACTACTGGCTGGAAAACAAAAACGTGCGCGTGACTGTATCAGGAATTGCCGATCTCTACGGCAACGTTATGGAGGAGGCAATAACCTGGGAGTTCTTTGTCAATGCTAATCCTGTGTATTGGCAGAGCAGCAAAATTGAAATCATCAAACCAATGGGAGAATCCTACATGTTTACTACCAGACTCATCAATTCAGGAGGACAGTTATCTTCCTTCAGTCTGACTGAACTTCCTGGATGGCTTACTGCTAATCCCATGTCTGGCACTTTAATGCCTCTTGATGATGAACTGATAAGCTTCACTATTACTTCGCAGCTTGGTTTTGGGGCTTTTAATGAAACCCTTTATGCTGACATTCCTGGCCTGGGAAGAGAGCCTCTTATTATTGAAGTGAATGTGCTTGTTGATCCTCCGCAATGGACTTCCAACCTTAGCTTCAACTTTGATCATACTATGACCATTATCGGGCAGATAGTGATCGATGAAGTAGTTTCAGAAGACCATAATGACATCGTAGGCGCTTTTATCATGAATGACTCAGGTGATTATGAATGTCGGGGTGTGGCAAACACTCAGTATGTTGACTTACAGGGAGGAATTTACCAGTTTTTCCTTACTGTCCATAGTGATGTCGAATATGGGGAGGAGATTATCTTGAGGATCTGGGATGCGTCGTCGTGTAAGGATTATTTCGGAGTTGATGAAGAATATGTCTTTATCTCAGGTGCAAATTACGGTACCCCGATTACTCCCGAAGCGGTCCATCCAACGGGGGAGTTGATCAAAGAACGATCACTTTCAGTTGGTTGGAGCTGGATTTCTACAAACTTGCACAACAATGTCTCAATGGAGGTGAATAGCGTGCTCGCTAGCTTGTCTCCTACAACCAACGATCTGATTAAAAGTCAGACTGAATACTCGCAATATGCCAGTGGAAATGGCTGGCTGGGGTCTCTTAACGAGATATCAACCACCGGTATGTATAAAATCAAGTTAGGCTTATCTGATCAATTGGTTCTCACCGGAATGTTAGATGACCCCGACAACTCTTTTATTGAGTATGGAAGCGGATGGAACTGGATTGGTTACATCCCCCATGTCAGTATCAGTGTTACCGAGGCCTTGGGTAATGCCACAAGTCTCACAACAGGTGATATTATCAAGAGTCAGCATGCATTTGCTCAATACATAGCTGGTACAGGCTGGATCGGCTCACTTATGGTTATGAATCCCGGAGAAGGTTATATGCTGAAGACTGCAGAATCTGGGATGTTTACATATCCTGATTATCAGATTCCCCGAGGATTCAAGCGTCTTCGTGACTCAGACCCCATTCCCACTATTCCTGGCTGGGATTTGAACCCGTTGGCATACGAATATTCTGCAAATATCACCTCAGTCTTACAAATCGATGGACAAATTCCAAACCAGGAAATAGTTATAGGCGCGTTTGTCGGATCAGAATGCCGCGGTATTGCCCAGTCAATTGAAGTAATGGGACAGCCGATGTATTTTCTCACTGTTTATGCCAATACGATAGGTGAGGATTTGACCTTCAAAGCATATTTCACTGCTTCTGAAACAGAGATCAGTATCCCAGTCAGTTTGCCTTTTGTGAATAATCAGGTTTTAGGCAACCCGCTTCAACCTTACATCATGCCGCTCCCTTCGCTTGGATTGACTGCACCCAGCAATGTCCAGATAAGCGTAGAAGAGGGACAAGTCTTACTCTCCTGGGATGCTGTAACAGGAGCTGATAGCTATAACGTCTATTGCTCAACTAATCCTAATACTCCGCTTGCAGATTGGGATCTCATTGGGCAAAACATCACAGCAACAAATTGGGTTGAAACCGTAACAAACGACACAAGATACTACCGCATCGTTGCTTGCGCAGAATCAAATCGTAAATCAGATAACATCCCTGTCAAGCCTCAGATATTCAAAACAATACTTGAAAAGAAGAAACCATAACCATAGAAGGACTTACTCATAACTTGGAGACTCAAAGCGGGGCGGGGCAGAAATCCCGCCCCGCTTTTTCGATATGAAACTGCTGATAGAACTTGATTCTATAGCAGAAGACATTCACATGATGCTGTTACAAAGTAAAATCCTTTTTGTCTGATGGTCAACTCTGGATTTTAAGGAAGAGTTATATTACACATGAAACTGTATAGGGGCTGTTCAGGGAGGAGTATAAGATTCTTTTACCTAATGATTGTTTTTGTATTGATGAGGATTTATGGGTTTTATCTTGTTACATTCAGTATATAGTTTGATTCTAACGAGCGGGATATTGTATCTTGTTCTTCGAGAAGAGTGTTGTAATTGAAATCTGGCACTTGGGAGAACTTCATTCATTCTTAGACAAGGGATATTTAAGAAGAAAGAAAGAATATCCCCCGTGCCTTACAAGCAAGATGTCGGCGGTTCAAGTCCGTCAACGCCCACCATTTGTTTGCCATCTTAGGGAAAATGATCTTCCTTCCATTAACAATCAATAATGATCAATTCCCTTAGCTCTGTTTGAGAAGATGGCGGATAATAGAGAAACTAATACCTGACAGGATCAATGAGATATAATCCTGCCAAAATTTATAGCAATTAGCTTGACAAGAATCATAGAATAATAAATATTGTCTCGTATTTGTATTTTTTAGGTCAAAATAGCTGCAGAGTTATGACTTGATTTTCGTCCTTACATTACAAATACTGATAATGTATTGAAGGTATAAAAGAACTTACTCAATAAGCCCCTTTTATACCTAAGGGGACTGGACTTTGTCTGAGAGGTTTTTATTTTTTTTCGGTAAGATATGCAAAGTGCTTGATAACTTTGCTCTTCAATTCCACCTGTAAGAATCAACATCACTATGTTTAAAAAACCTGATC
Source organism: uncultured Candidatus Cloacimonadota bacterium (assembly GCA_964464175.1). Classification (GTDB taxonomy): domain Bacteria; phylum Cloacimonadota; class Cloacimonadia; order Cloacimonadales; family JAJBBL01; genus CAYXFD01. The sequence goes on from CAYXFD010000026.1 coordinate 35,768, forward strand.
AGCACGCCCTCTGGTAGAACTATATGCAGACAAAAAAGATAATATAGATGGAGGTTATAATGAAAAAGTGTTTATTACTAATCCTATTTTTGATCGTTGTTCTTGTTCAATTTAATGACATATTGGCGCAGAAACCCAATGCTATTCTGAGTGCTGAAATCGGAGAAAGTGAAGTAGGTACTACAAAAGGACCACTATTGTCAGCATTTGAGCGAGAGGCTAAGCAAGCAGGAAAAACCGCCAGGAGTATTGAAGGCTCAGAAATCGTTAATATCACTGAGTTTTATGAACCAGGTTCTACGGGAGCAGTATTGGAATTCAGTACAATTGCCGAAAGTGTTGATTTTGAAGCTGTGATTTACGTTGAGATGGTTTTTCCCGCAGGAGTTACGGTTGTTGCTGCATCGGACATGGGCGAATTGCTCTACAACGGGGATTTAACCTGGGGAATTCATCCGGATGACTGGGATTGGGAGCAATTACTATTTGATCAGACGGTATTTTTTACTGTTACAGTAAATATTGATGCCGAATTTTCAGGGGATATGGATATTCTTTGGACATTACATGGTCACGACGGAGGAGAATGGACTTCTCCGCCGCATGTTGTAAACGGAACTGCCACCATTGAGGAAATTCCTGATGTATATGTGGAGAATCCAACAAATTTTGCCGCTGCAGGTAGCGGTCTTTATCAGATTGATCTGAGCTGGGACCAAAACGGAGCAGGAGACAATGTAATGGTAGCCTGGAATGATGTAAACGTTTTTGGTTCACCACTGGAAGGCGAAGTTTATGAGTTGGATGACGAGATTCCGGGTGGTGGAACCATTATCTATAATGGTAACGGTACTTCTCATCAACATTCAGGATTAGCCGAAAACACCCAGTATTTCTATCGAGCCTGGTCAGTTCAGACTACAGTGCGACAACCATATTATTCGAGCGGAGTTTCTACTAATGGGAGGACTAAGTTAACCCCCCACACTCTTCCTTTTGTCGAAGATTGGAGTTCAGGAGTTTTATTCACGAATGGCTGGGTTGCCGAATCGGCTAATTGGGAGATCTCTCTTGTTGGATTAGGAGATCCGGAACCGGTAGTGCAATTTGGATTTTCGCCATTACAAACAGATTATGATTTAAGCTTAATAAGTAATGATATTAATGCTATTGGAGAGAGTACGGTGCATGCCTCATTTGACATAGATTTAAGTAATTTTGATTCTGAAACTGCTGAGAGTCTCTCTTTTGAAGTGTATGATTCTGCGACCAGAGGGTGGGAGACGATTCAGACCTGGGATAATACAGGAGGCAGTATTTCCTGGACTTCATTTGATCATGATATCTCTTCTCAGGCTGCCGGAAAAATGTTCAAGATTCGCTTTAGAGCCTATGGAACGAGCACTTATAGTATAGAGAGCTGGCATATTGACAATATTGTGATTCTCAGAACTAATCCCGGTTCACGTGAGTTGCAAATGCTTGCTCCGGCACCTGTCAATACAGGTTCTGTCATTCCAACCGTCGGTTCTCATACTTATTCGCAAAACGAGACAGTATCTCTTAGTGCCTATCCGCATAAGGGATATACCTTCGACAACTGGAGCATTGTGTCCACCAGGGAGATTGCCGAGCCTACCCATGCCCGGACGGAGATAATTATGTATGAAGATTATACTATCCAATCAACCTTCTCCGGGTATGATTTTGATCTTCTTTGGGATAGATATAACTATGGGAGTCTGGCAGCCAACAGTACTTATTACAATTCCACCACAGAAGGTGAAGTTGCCGATAATTTCAATTTTGATTCTTCAAAGGAGATATCAAAGGTCGTAGTTCATGGTCTGGCAAGTTATCCCCCGGGTATTATGCATAGTATGCTGGTAAGATTTTATGCCCCGGGAACTCAGCCTGACTGGGAAAATCCCATCTATCAGGAAGAAATTGAAGCTAAGGTTTACTATTACGAAGAGCTTTCCTGGAATGATGAATATGATGTTTATAAATATGAGATTGATCTTACACCAGCTATCACTGTTTCCGGGGGATGGATTTCGGTGCAAAGCATGCATCAAAGTTTTTTCTGGCTTTGTGGAAATAACGGTGCTGGTGATAGTTTTTCCTGGCAGCGACGCCTTAATCTTGCCGGAGATTCGGGATTAGTTTTTCATGAGTTAGATAAGGATATGAAACTTGAACTCTGGGGTTCGGAATCAGAACTGGTCATTCCGGGTGGTGAAATGGATTTGAATATTAACGGCAATATTGTATCACACACACATAGTGAAGCTATTCCCTATAATCCTGATCCTGATCCGGAAGATCCTGAAGTGCCGAATCCTCCGGAAGATGGCGTCGAAGTACTCTTTATTGGTGTAACTCTACTGCCTGGCGATCCCGTCACGTTCTCATTTCAAACCAGTGCTATAAGCGGTTGGTATCATACAGGTGATGGTTGGGAAGGTCCTGAAGTGAATGTAGATGGTGTTATTGAGTTAGAAATCCCGTATCCCGGAACAAGAAGCAATAATGTCTATATCTTTCTTTCGGATACACCCTTACCTGTCGAGTTATCATCGTTCACAGCGGTAATCACGGCAGATATGTATGTCAATCTGGAATGGCGGGCAGAGACGGAGACTGATATGCTTGGGTATAATGTTTACCGCGGTTACAAGGACGATGTTTCAGATGCTGTAAAGGTCAATCCTTTGGTAATCGAAGCTCATAATGTTTCGCAAACCACAGATTACAATTATATCGATAAGGAAGTTATGTCCGGTCAGGATTATTATTACTGGCTGGAGTCGGTAGATCTTGATCTGACTAATCAGTTTCACGGCCCGATATTCATCAGTCTGGTTGAGGAAGATGATGAGATACCACCGGTTTTCGAAACAGTCTTGAGGAAGAATTATCCTAATCCCTTCAATCCGGTAACTAACATTGAATACAGCCTGAAAGAAGAGACAGAAGTCTCCTTACGCATCTATAATCTCAGAGGACAGGTAGTAAAAGATCTCTTCACTGGATTTCAGCAGGCAGGAGAGCATAAAATCGTATGGGAAGGATTGGATAATCAGCAGAAAGAAGCTGCTACAGGAGTCTATTTCTATCGCTTAAAAACCGATCATTATGACAAGATGTATAAAATGCTGATGGTTAAATAGTTAAACAGGTTTTATCATTTATGACGGATTACACGAGCCCGGAGTCGAAAGTAACCGGGCTCGTGCTTTCTATTCCGGTTTCAAAAGTCTGTTCTCTTCCCTTCCTCTTACACTTGTTTTCAAGGATTACTTATGACCGGAGGAGATTCTTCCTGCGTGTTTCTATTCTGAAGCAACTCTGCATAGCTTTTAGAGAAGACCACTTTCAAGGATTGATAATGATCAACCTTCCTGAATGATTAATTTCTCTGACTATTATTGAAATAATAGTCACGGAGATAGAGCTGGTAAAATATTGTAGTGTGCAATTGGGTACCGATTTGCAGATTTCTATAAATCCTCCGTATTCGATATCCAGATCAGATAACTTGTATAGACCAGGTTTGATCTTTTCGATAGTACCGTTATCCATGAGTATTTTTACAGCTCGAGTCTGAAATCCATTTTCTCTGAGCTCTTTCATCGTAGCAAATTTCTTTTTCTTAAAAAATTTTACTAGTGTCTTCATGAATCATTTCCTCTGCCAATGTATTCTAATGGCAGAAATATTGATTCATGTAAGCTTGTAACTGATTATTTATCAATGAGGTAACCACCTCGAATATGTATGAATGATTCATATAAGTTGTTGAAGAGTAATGAAATTTGAAAGACTCAAGGCATTGAACTTAATTATACGGTTAGCTGTCAGCATTATGTACTCATTGGATCAATACAAGCATCAGTAAGCTTTACTCTATTCACACCTAATGCTTGATAGGATCAATCATATAGGAAAACTCAAGGTATTTATCCCAAATAATGCAGTAGAACTACAACGAGCGGAAAAAAGGTTGCATATT
>CAYXFD010000027.1:0-37346 GCA_964464175.1 uncultured Candidatus Cloacimonadota bacterium
CGGTATATCATTGTTAGGCAATAGGTTAAAAAATTGCACTGTAAAAGATCAGTTAAGCTCTCTTTTGAATTATTTATTGAACCATCCTGCCACTAAATCACAAACCTCTTCCGGAGTAGAAGCCTGGTATAGATCAGTCGGCAATATTTCTCTGAAAAACCTGCCGTAGAACTTATTAACAACGCGGCTATCGATCACTAACACAACGCCTCTGTCCTTCTTATTACGGATCAATCTTCCGAAACCTTGCCGGAATCTAAGCAGGGCATTGGGAAGAGTGGAGTGCATGAAGGGGTCTTTTCCTTCTTTTCGGAGTTTTTCATGATAAGCTTCGATCAACGGTTCGGAAGGTACCTGAAACGGCAATTTATAAAGAATCAGCAATGACAGGGAGTCTCCCGGCACATCTACCCCCTCCCAGAAAGAACTCGTCCCCAGGAGAACCGCTTTACCGTCCTGCCTGAACTCATTCAGGGCAACTGTCCGGCTGTAACCTTTTCCCTGGGCAAGCAGTAAAACATCGTTCCGGTAAAATTCGTCACTCACCTTATCATAGACAGTATTGAGGTCTTTGTAAGAAGTAAAGAGAACCATAGCCCCCACTCTGGCACTATCAATCGTCATTTTTAACAGCTGAATACTTTGAGGCATAAAATAGTCATCTGAGGGAATCGGCAAATAACTTGCTGCCAAGACAAGAGTTTGTTTATCAAAGTCAAAGGGAGAATTGATTATCAGTTCTCTGGTAATCTTATCAGCAGTCGTGGTTAGTCCCATTCTAAGACGAAAGAATTTGAAGCTGTCCCTTAAGGCGAGAGTAGCTGAGGTAAAGATCAGGGCATTGACCCGCGAATAGAGGCTTTTCTGCAGATAGGAGGAAACATCAAGGGGAGCATAGTTAAGAACACCGGAGGGATAGTTTTGTTCTGAAGCTGAAAAGCTGCTTAGCCAGAAGGCATAATCATTAAAATCAGGTTCTTTAAGAATCTTGCACCCTTCAATGAGATCTTTTGCCTTTTCAATGGCTCCTGCTAATCTTTCCTGGTGTTCATCATAGTCACTTATCTGATTCTTATTGATCTGGAGAAGAAACTGTGAGAGATTGAATAATCTGCCGAATACTCCGGTCAGGAAGGAGATCAACTCTTCGAGACGTGCAACCAGATAATCCTCCTTCTTCTTTATTCTGAGCTTACCAAAGCTTCCCTGCTCCTTGACCTGACCTGCGATATTGGTAAAAAAATCGCTGATAAGGTTTTTCTTGTCGTCCAGAGAGAGAATCAGATAATCTACGTCAGTGATCATGGTTCCCTTTTTAGTGTCATCAATAACACTTTTCTGGATTGCTGTTTTCAAGCCGGGCAGGATTCCGGTCTGAAGATTTCTGCGGATATTGATATGGGCTAACTGGTGGAAAAAGTTGGTAAGATCACTATAGGAGAGAGAGAGTCCCAGATAGCTTGAAGCCATTTCGGGAAGATTATGAGCTTCATCGATAATCAGGTAATTATTCTCTTTATTACCAAATCTGTCAAAACTCAGATCAGTTAGTAAGAGGGAGTGATTCGTCACAATAAGACTTGATTTCTCAGCCTTGTGCCGTACTTTCATATAATAACATTTACCATATTCAGAGCATCTTCTCCCGGAACAGAAATATCTTTCGGCAGCAATCTTTTTCCATAGAGATGAATACTGACGCTTCACTTCCGCAGTAGATTCTCTGGAGAAAGAGGAGTTTTCTGAGATATCACCGGAACGGGTATATTGCTGCCAGACCAGAAGATTAACAAGATTAGCTGCCTCAGAGGGGGAAAGAGTTTTTCGGAAAGATAGTCTTATCTCGTTCCATTTCCGGGTACAGAGATAATTCTCTCTTCCTTTCAGGATAACAGCCTGAAAGGGTACCGGGACACACTGTTTGATAATTGGCAAATCTTTAAAGAAGAGTTGCTCCTGCAGATTCTTGGTATTTGTCGATACAAACACCTTCTGTGCTCTCTTATGAGCAAAATGTAACGCTGTAACCAGATAGGCAAGAGTTTTTCCGATCCCCGTTCCTGCTTCTACGATCAGGAATTCATCATTATTGAGAGCATGATCAATTGCCTGAGCCATTTCGATCTGCCCCTCCCGGTATTCATATCCGGGAAATCTTTCTGCAAAATATCCCTTTTCCTCGAAACTGAGATTAACTATTGATTCCGCGGGATCAGTAACTCCGCTATTTTCATGAGTGTCCTTTGGAATTTTTGCCTCTGTCAGTCCGGAAAAAACATCTCCTGCCGGGCTCTCCTCACTTTCCTGAAACCAGTTATCAGTTCTAATCAGATTATGTGATTTGATAAATCCGAGAGCTGGGGCGAGGGGAGATTGATACAATCTCAAATAATCGTCAGGCTTGTTTTTAATGAGGGCAAATCGTCTCTGGTAATCGATTATCCGGCGGAAATAGTCTTCCAGGTCACTGCTGTGTTCTGCATATTGAGCTATTTCCAGAAGAGAAGAATTCAATTCAAAGGGTATATATTCAAGCACAAAATTTGTCAGTTGAACAAACACCTGACCTGTAATGAAGGCGTCGTTTACAGCACGGTGGTATTTCTTTTCGGGTTTGATTTGCAGAGCAGCAGCGACAGTTGCCAGTTTATGATTGTTGAGAAAGGGGAGATAGACTCGTGCCAGCTCTAAGGTATCATATACGGGGTTGTCTAATGAAGGTAACATGTGAATAGTAAGCCCGTTACGGATAAAGGTAACATCGAAGCTGCTGTTATGGCAGATTACCAGGTCATCTTTCAGATAATTGAGCAAACCGGAAAGAGCCTGCTTGCTGCTGACCCCCTCTTCCAGATCACTCTCCTTAATACCGGTCAGTTGTTTGATCATGGTAGGTACTGGAATACTCGGTTTGATCAGGACATTGAACTCATCCTTTTTCACCCCTTTTACAAACCTGACAGCCCCAATCTCGATTATTTCGCTCTTTTGCGGGTCTAAACCGGTAGTCTCTATATCGAGCGTAACAAAAGAAAAGGAATCCCAAAACATACCGGTCTATTCAAAATAGGCTGAGAAACAGAACATCTATAGCTACTCTTTCTCGAGTTCATAACGTTTGATCTTTTTAATTAATCCCTGGCGGCTGAGACCCAATTCTTTTGCTGATTGAGTCTGATTCCAGGAATTTCGCTCTAAAGCTTTAAAAATCATACTTCTCTCTAATTCTTCAATGGCGTCTTTTAACTGTGTCTTGTCAGTTAAATCTAAGGACTCTTCTCCGATCGAATGTCTGAAGATATCCTCGGAGAGATCAGACGGCTTGATATAGGAGTCATTTTCTACTAAAGTCACAGCCCGTTCGATCTCATTCTCGAGTTGTCTAATGTTACCTGGCCAATCACAGTTCATAAAATATCTCATCGCTTCATCGGTTATTCCCTTAATATTCTTGTTCATCTTTTTATTATACTTGTCGAGAAAATGGATGGCAAGCAAGGGAATATCGGACTTTCGTTCACTTAACCGGGGTACCTCTATTTTGATCACATTAAGTCTGTAATAAAGATCGAGACGAAACTCTCCTTTTTCTATCTTGTCCTGAAGTGAGACATTAGTTGCGCAAATAACTCTGACATCAACCCTCTGCGTTCTGGTCGAACCGACTCTTTTAATCTCTCCTTCCTGCAGAAACCGGAGAAGCTTAGCCTGGGTGGACAGACTGATGTCAGCGATCTCGTCGAGAAAGAAGGTACCTCCGTCCGCGATCTCAAAGAGCCCTTTTTTATCATAAGTTGCTCCGGTAAATGACCCTTTGACATGTCCGAATAATTCGCTTTCCAGTAGTGTTTCAGGTAAAGAACCGCAGTATTGAGCGACGAATTTTTTATTCTGTCTGACGCTGTTATAATGGATTGCTTTCGCTATTAATTCCTTTCCGGTTCCGCTCTGCCCTTCCAGAAGAACCGTAGTGGGGACATCCTTTACTTTTTCAATGATATCAAAAATCTCCTGCATCTTCTCGCTTTTTCCGATAATGTTGGTGAATATCTGAGGGGAGCTCAATTCCTCGCGGATATTGGCATGGGAAAGCGAGAGGGCAGAATGACGGAAGTTCTCGATTATAACAACAGTCTGATTAGAGAGAGCATTCAGCAAATTACAGATTCTCTCGGAAAAGTAATGAGACCCGTGAGTACTGAAAAGCAATATCACTCCAAGGACATCATTATGAAAACTGAGAGGAAAAGAGATGATGTTATTATAATCGGAAGCGAAATGAGGCTGCTTGTAGTTTTGAACTTTATTGTCATGAAAGGTCTTTTGAATAACGTTCATCATGCTGTCATAATCCTTTTCTTCATTGGAAAAACTATTAAACAGCTTATATTCCCAGGATTCCGGGTTTGCCCGGGTGTTGTAGAGACATATTAACCCGCCATCTGCTTCAGCGAGGTCCACAAAACTGTCCAGGGTATATTCCAGCAGTGAATCGAAGCTGGAGATGGACTTGAGATTCTGGGTTGTTTCGTTAAATTTGATTAGCAGTGATTCTTGCCTTCTACCTTCCTGAATTTCCGGATCATAAGTTTTTTCAATTTTCTGGATGAAGAGATCATTCTTTTCAATCAGGCTGATAGCTCCGTATTCCTTGAGGATCTTTTTATTATTATGAAGGATTTCCAAAGCCTGCTGCCACTCTTTATTCTCATAAAGAATACTGGCAAACTCATAATTCGCTAAAGCCAGTTCATAATAGTTTTTGGTCTCGACAAAGATCTTACTCGCTTTCTCAAAATTCTCCTGAGCATATTTCGCATCTTTCCTCTCCAACAACCCTTTGAGGAAATATGTCTTACCAATTTCGAAATTGTTATTGATCTCCTCTGCTTTGGTCAGTGCAAGTTCCAGATAATAGGAGGCACTTTCATAATTCCTGGTTTGGATGAAGTAGAATGCCATTTTATGACAACCCTCTATAATCTTGTCATGAGCATTGAGAGATTTGAAGAAATCAAGGCTTTCTACTAAAAAACCGTAGGCTTCACTGAATTTATGAAGATTAGTCAGGACACTCCCCATATTGCCCCAGATCTCTGCTCTTTGATATTCGTCGTTCAATTGAGGTATGATCTTTGATGCCTTAAAAAAGAGATCATAAGCCAATTCATATTCACCCCGTTTTTCATACAGCTCTCCAAGATTATTATATGAAGTACACAAGCCTTCGATAAAATCATAGTTCTTCGATTTATCTATCGCTTCATTATAACAATCGACTGCCTTAGACCATTTACCGGATTTGAAACAGAGGGCTCCCATATTGTTCAGAGCAGCGATCAGGTTTTTCAGCAGATTGAAGTTTCTGGCAATTTCGAGGGTCTTTTCAAAAGCTTCGGCAGCTTTTTCGAATTCTCCGTTATCCATGTAAGTTACGCCAATGTTATTATAGATATTGCAGATATTATACCTGTCACTCAGCATTTTCTTAATTTTCAGTGCTTCATTGAAGTAGTTGAGTGATTTTTTATAATCTCCCCTGTCGTCCCACAAACCGCCTAAATTATTATAGCAGACAGAGATCCCATCCAAATTATAGCGTTTCTTTTCTAAACTCAAACTCTTCAGATACTTATCTTCTGCCTCTTTCCATTCTCCCTTATACATGTTGAGGATCCCCAGATTGTTGCTTATTGCGGCCTGTCCGGCTATATCGGAGAGATTACGGAATATTGTATTTGCTTCATTAAAGGCAGCCTCAGCTTTTTCCCACTGATTAGTATAATAGTAGAGCTTACCCAGGATTTTTTTAGTCTCGGCAAAGATTCTCTGCTTCTTCTCCTGATCCTCAATAGCTTCGTATTCTTCGTAAATTTGATCGGCATAAGTCTTTGCTTCCTTATCATTGTTAAGTTCGATATTGATCTCTGCTTGCTGCAGTATTATTTTACAGAGCCAGTATTTGTTCTTTAAGGAGGGATAATGCTTTTTAATTATCTCCAGAGCATAGGTGTAAGAATTCATTTTGTACAGGCTGTCTGTTAACTCATAAACGATCTCTTCTATTGGCGACTTCGCCGTTTTGGTAATTCGAAGTGCTTCCCGAAAATTCTGACATGCCTCTTCAAACCTGCTCATTTTTTTATTAACACGACCCATCCGGAGCTGCAATTCTATTTTCATTTTGTTCGTTTTTACTTTACTTTCATAGAGTTGCAATACGTTCATCAGATTATCGTAGTCATGCAATGTCTCCAGATAATCACTAAAACCCTTCAGCATCTTATCCTCGGGTAGAATTGCTTCTTTATCAAGGAGATATTGTTTTATCTGGTAGGTAGCAAATTTTTGCAAGTAATCGGAATGAGTTTTAGCGTAAAGGTCATGAAAATACTGATAACTCTTTTTGCGGGCTTCACTCTCCAGATTATAGAAGTAATCTTTGAAGCAGCCGAGTTTCATAATCTTGTATCCGGCATCTGTCTCTTCTATATAAAGATTATTCAGCAGTCCTTTGATTATCTTCTGTAACTGAGCAGGTTCGATCTTATTCCCTTTTTGGCTGAAATACTTTTTCAATGCTGTCTCAGAAGCGTATTTATCAAAAAGAAAGATCGCTTTCAGAACATTGATCTCTCTTTTATTGAGTTTATTGAGCTTCTCGGAATAGATTTGCTGGATACTGATCTGTTTATCTAAATAGCTGGTTAGTTTGAATTCTTTGTCTTTACCCTCATGAAAGAACTCATTCAGAATATACTCGATAATATAGATGTTACCCTGGGTTATATTGAACAGTATCTCACTCTGTGTTTGCAGTTCCTTCCCCTTTTGCTCAAAAAGCTCAGAAAGCACTAACAAAATATCCGATACATTGAAAAAATCAAGGTGCTCTTTGCTGGAAAAAGGAAACAATTCTGAGGCGGTAAAAACAATAATCTTTATCTGTCTCTCAGTTGGATACTGGACAAAATACTGGAGAAAGTCGAGAGTGTAGCTGTCTATGGCATCAGCATTGTCAATCAGTAAGATCAGATCATCCAATCTATCCCTCTTCCTCATCTTCTCTGTTAACATATAGAAAAGATCATACCTGCCAAGGGTTTCGAATCTGGCAGCAAATTCATACAGTTCCCCGTATTCATCATCATTGAGTTCAAAGATAAGCTTGAAAATATCGTGAAACTGATTGACCTCAAAGGTAGAAGGATAATACTTCTGAAATTTGAGGCCCTTCTTTTTTAGTTCTTCCGAAAGCTTTTTAAAAAGATAGGTCTTGCCGGAACCGGAAGAACCAATGATTTCAATCAGATCACTCTTCTTCTGAGTTATCTTTCTTTGCAGCTCTGTTATGAGATTACTCTTCCCGATGTGATGTAGTATCGTCTTATTGATAATTCTATCCATAAACTTTACTCCAACCATTTCTGATGAGTCATCTTTTTCTCATTGCATTTATCTTGTCAACCACTTTAACAGAGTATGTAAAGATAAGTTACAATTCGTTGTTTTTTTTAGCAGTAGGATGCTGCTAATAATCGCATGAGGGTTAGTATTGGAGAGTTTTAAGGTAAAATGGGGAGAAAATGGAGTTCAGCTAAAACTTAACAAAGCCTCTTTGAGTTTCTCAGGTGAGATCTCTTTCAGACAGCGAAAATGCTTTTTCGGGCAGTTTTCGCCTCCATGAAGAGAGCAGGGTCTGCACGGGAGATCAGTTTGCAGGATCAGGGCATTTTCATTCAGGGGAGCAAAACCGAGACGGGGATGAGTAGCTCCGAAAATGGCGATCTGCTTCTTCTTTAATGCTGCCGCAATGTGCATAGGGCCGCTATCATTAGTGATTATTACATCAAAGTAAGAGACAATTTCAGCGAGCTGACCGAGATTGAATCTTCCACACCAGTTTAATGGTTTTATTCTGCATAAATTCCTTAATCTTTCTGCTATTGCCTTCTCTTCCTCCGATCCTAAAAGAACAAATCTGTAATTTTCATTCTCCGGGATGCTGTTGATAAAAGCAGCCAGCATCCCGACAGGATAGCGTTTTGTTTTATGATTTGCCCCGGGAAAAAGGGCAATTGTCTTAGCGGTTTTCAATTCTTTTTCCTGCTGCCATAACTTATTAAGAGAACTGTCCTGAAGCTTGATCTTAAGCTGAGGCTGGTAATCACTTCTTTCTATATCGATATTCAGGTGACTAAAGATACTGAAGTATAAAAACACTGTTGAATCTATTGAAGATTTGGAGATCTTAGCTGTTATCAAAAATCTTCGGAGATGCTGTTTGTTGTAGCTGACTTTCCTTTGGGCTGGAAGAAAGATCTTGAGCAGGAAAGTCTTCGGTTTGGCGTGCAGATCAATGAGCAGATCGTATTCACTCTTCTCCTTACCCGAAACAGAAGAGAGATGCTCTTTAACCGCCCTGACCGCTTGAGTCTTGTCAATAAAAGGTATGACCGTATCTACGCCCTCAAACAGCTTGACCAAAGGGACAAAGGGCTGCTTTGTCAGATAATCTATGCGGCAGCCGGGATAGACTTTCCGCAGATGACGGATAACCGGTTCGGTGAGGACAATATCACCGATCGAACTGAGACGGATAATCAGAATCTTCATTCGTAGTGATCCTGTTTAAGGTTCGCTCTGAGATATTCTAAGATTCGAGCAATCTGCTCACTATCTTGTCCACATAATTCAAGACTGCAGACAAATTATTAACATCTTTTCCGCCTGCCATAGCCATATCAGGTCTTCCACCCCCTTTTCCCCCTAAGAGAGAGGAGAGTTCTTTTGCTATCTCACCTGCTTTGATAAGCTTCGTCAAATCAGGGGTAACGACAACAAGGAGAGAAACCTTGTCCTCGATAACAGAACCGAGGACACCGATACCGCTTTTCAGTTTTGCCTTGAGGGTATCTCCTAAATTTCTCAGGGCAGCATTATCAGAAACCTCTATTCTACCGGCAGCGATCAGAATATCCTTTTCTCCTTCCCCTGTTTTTAGAGAATGAGCTGATTCCAGGATTTTGTTCAATTCTGAACCGCCAGACTGCTGTTTCAGGGTTTCTACCTCTTTTAACAATTTCTTCTGCTCTTCTGTCAGTCTGATAACCCGGTCGGTAAGTTGATTTCGGGGAACATTGAGTATCCCGGCAAGATAAGATAGATCCTTTTCAACTTTTCTTGTATATTCTTCGGCTTTTTCACCGGTGATCGCGGTTATTCTTCTTATTCCCGAAGCTGTTGCCGATTCGGAAACAATTTTAAAGAGACCGATCTCTCCTGTATAGCGGAGATGTGTCCCTCCGCATAATTCATAAGAATAATCCCCGATTTTAACCGTCCTCACCCTCTCTTCATATTTTTCTCCAAAGAGCGCAACAGCTCCCTCCCGCTTAGCCTCTTCATAATTCTTAAGATCTATCCGGAGAGGAATACAGTCCCGGATCTTCCGGTTAACCAGTTTTTCAGCCAGATCAGTCTCCCGGTCTGACAGAGCCTTGAAATGAGTGAAATCGAATCTCAGATGATCGGCAGCTACCAGAGAACCTTTCTGTTGCACATGCTCTCCCAGTATCTCCCGCAGAGCAGAATGTAAAAGATGGGTTGCCGTATGATTTCTTTCTACCTGCAGTCGGTAGTCCCTGTCTATCTCAGCCTTAAACAGGGTGTTTTCTATCTCGCCTCTAATTATTCTGCCGTAATGAACTATAAGGTCATTCTCTCTTTTTACCTCAAAGATATCAATCTCTGTTCCGGCAGTAGTGAGTTTCCCTCTATCGGCAACCTGCCCCCCGGACTCAGCATAAAAGGGTGTAATATCCAGAACCAGCTTCAGAGAGCCGTCTGGCTGAGGAGAGTATTTAACAATACGGCTCTCCGTAGCAGTTGTTTTATAACCTGCAAACTCTGTCTCTCCTGCTTCGGCGATAACTATCCAATTCTCTTCTTCATTTCGCATTTTGAAAGCTGAACTCTCTCTTGCCAGTTCCCGCTGCTTTTCCATCTCTCTGTTAAAACCTTCCTTATCAACCCTCAATTGTCGCTCTTCTGCTAAGAGTTCTGTCAGATCAGGAGGGAAACCGTAGGTATCATAAAGAACAAAGGCATCTTTGCCGGAAATCCTGTTATCCTTAACTCCCAGGCAAATCTCACTGAATCTCTCCAGCCCCTTATCAAGTGTCAGATTGAATCGTTCTTCTTCCGCTTTGATAATGGTCTTGATGTAAGCTTCCTTCTCCTTCAATTCCGGATAAGTCTCGCCCAGTGTCATGGTCACTTTATCAGTCAGCAGATGAAGAAAAGGTTTCTTTATCCCTAATAATCTTCCGTAGCGTGCCGCACGGCGAAGTATTCTTCTTAACACATAACCCCGCCCTTCGTTAGAGGGATACCCTCCATCTGCTAAAGCTATACAGAGTGCTCTGATATGATCGGCTATTACCCGGTGTTCCATTCCCCCGACAAGATTACCGGAATCTGTTTTCGTACCGGAAATTCCATGTCCGTTAGTCTCAGTAACATAATCTACTCCCGACAAGGCGGTAATACCTTCGATAATCGGGGTAAAAGCATCTGTCTCGTAATTGGTTCTCTTCTTTTGTAAGACCCGGCAAAGCCTTTCAAAACCAGCTCCCGTATCAACATATTGTCTGCTTAATGGTTGTAAGACACCATTCTCATCACGGCTGAACTGGATAAAAACCAGATTCCATAATTCGATGAATCGATGGCAGTCTCCGTTCACCCGGCACTCATGACCTTTCACTTCCCGCAGATCACAGAATTCTTCTCCCAAATCTATATGAATTTCAGAACAGGGTCCGCAAGGTCCGGTCTCCCCCATCTCCCAGAAATTATCCTTATCACCATGATACTCTATGTGAGCGTTATCTATATCCGTCTCTTCCTGCCAGATACGAAAAGCCTCCTGGTCACTCTGATGAACTGTCGCATACAAGACTTCGGCAGGGATATTCCATACTCTCGTAAAGAGTTCCCAGGCCCAAACAATTGCTTCTTTTTTGTAATAGTCACCAAAAGACCAATTTCCGAGCATTTCGAAGAAGGTGTGATGATAACCGTCTTTTCCCACCTCTTCCAGATCGTTGTGTTTTCCGCCGGCCCGGATACACTTCTGGCTGTTGACGACCCGCTGGTGTGCTGCCGTTTTCTTATCCAGAAAGATATCTTTGAATTGATTCATTCCGGCATTGATAAAGAGCAGGGTCGGATCATCAAACGGTATTACCGGTGCCGACCTCACTTCGACATGACCCTTCTCTTTAAAAAAATCGATAAATTGTTTCCTGATCTCATTTCCGGTCATAATATTCACTTCCTTCAGCAACAACTCCTTTCTCTCCCGGATAAGATATCGGGAATCGAACTTCGAGCTGTTTGTATAATTATCTGTTATCCGATATAGACTAATCCTATACAGTATTTACGAACATCCATCAATGCTCAACCCGTCAAGCAAAAAAGTAAGACGAATCTCGTCATAAGAGATGAACCACCACTTTCCTCATTAAAATGATAAAGTCAATTGTTACGATATTTTTCAAACATAGATATATATGTTTTAAAATATCACTTGACAGCTATATATTACCTATAATTCTTGTATCATTAATTAGCATCTATTTTCGTAGGGATGTATAATCCTGTAAAGTAAAACAGCGAAAGGAATACCGGATGTTATGAATAGGGAGGCGTTTATGAAATTAATTTACCCCCCCCCGATTTTTAATCTATTATACAGCAAAGAGTTAACTATCTCAGGGGTCGGTAACGATGTTTTTATCATCTCTCCGATACATAGGTCAACACATAATAAGTTCATTCTTTCATCGTCTCTCCTTCTCTAACGGGAGAGGCGTAATTAATGCAATATTGTTATTAGTTTCATGATTTTGTGACTTTGGCAGTGAGAATGCTGCTCATCTGTAATACTGGAGGGAAGAAGGAAAGTGAAAGCATAAATGGAGGTATTTATTATGAAGGCAAAAAAACCATCACATATATCGTTGTTAGTTCTAATAGGATTCATCATATCTTTTATTGCTTTTTCGACATCATCTGTGGACAATCTCTATGCCACAGGAGGAGAAGTAGTGTTAGGGGAACGACCTTTTATAGACATCTATGAAGTATCTGATGAAGCTATGGAAGAGAATCATCTGCTGATAAAGTTTAGAGAAGAAAGAACCGATCATCTTGATAATACGGAAATAATCACAGATGAAAACGGAATCATTGTTTTTGGCTTACCGGAAATTGATACTCTAAATCAGCTTTACAATGTTCATACGGCAATCCCGATATTCGGAAGTAACGCTTTACAGAACGGTTATGAATGGCGTCACCGCTTATGGGGATTTCATCTCTGGTATGAACTACTATTTGACTCTGAAGAGGATATTCGAGATATCATTATGGAATACCGGAGCATCGAAGACGTACTAAGCTGGGCTGAACCGAGATATCATAAGACATTGTTTGACGATAACTCAATCCGTTGGTCTCCTGATGATCCTTTGTTGGATAATCAGTGGCATTATCATAACACAGGGCAGGCAGGAGGCACTCCCGGTGCAGACATCAGCCTGTTCGAAGCCTGGGATATTGAAAAAGGACATCCGGATGTCATCGTTGCCGTTATAGATACGGGTATCGATTATAATCATGAGGATTTATCCGATAATATGTGGCCAGGAATCGGGTATAATTTCTTTGATGATATACCTGACATAAATCCCGGTAATCATGGAACTCACATAGCCGGAACTATTGCAGCAGTTAATAATAACAGCATAGGAGTTGCCGGTATAGCAGGAGGTTCTGGTGCGCAAGAGGGAGTAAGATTGATGTCATGTCAGATTGGTCCTCCATCAGGAATAACGTTATCTTTTGCAGCTCCGGCAATGGTTTTCGCAGCGGATAACGGGGCAGCAATATCTCAGAATAGTTGGGGAAATACTCAAGGTTATAATCAAGATGTCCTTGATGCAATAGACTACTTCAACTCAAACGGCGGTGGGGCTGTAATGAATGGAGGAATAACTATTTTTGCAGCCGGTAATTATGGTACAAACAACCCAGTTTACCCTGCATATTATGGCTCTACCCTGGCTGTTGCAGCAACCAACAATCAAGATATAAAAGCTGGGTACTCGACTTACGGTGAATGGATAGACATTTCTGCACCAGGCGGTGAAATTAACAATCCTCCGCCAGCAAATATATATAGAGGAGTACTTAGCACAGTAATTGATAACCAATATGGATATTATAATGGTACTTCCATGGCATGTCCGCATGTATCCGGTGTTGCTGCTTTAGTTCTTTCTTTCGCTTATAGAAACGGAACAATATTGGATAATTCACAACTTATCGAAGTACTGAGGAATTCAACAGACAATCATTATGACATTAACCCTGAATTTGCTGACCCTCAGGAATTAGGAACCGGTAGGCTTAATGCTTACAAAGCGCTTTTGGAATTCCCGGATTACCTCTTTCCAGGAGGAAACGGGACAGAAGAAGATCCTTGGTGGATAGAAACCGATCAGCACTTAAAATATGTTCGACACTTTTTAGGTTTGTCGCATAGAGATAAATGCTTTATCCAGATAGGAGATATTGATTTGGATGTTTCACCCTGGAATGCGAACGAAGGATGGATTCCCATCGGAACTACAGGTCTTCCCTTTTGCGGAAGATATGACGGGAATGGCTACAAGATCAAAAATCTATTCATTGATAGTAATGCCGAATACATTGGCTTGTTCGGATATCTAAGAAATGCTGAAGTAATAAATGTAGCAGTCATTGATGCTGAAATAACAGGTACAGGAACGATTGGTGGTTTAGCCGGCAGGAATCGTTATCGTCAAATTGAAGAAGATGAAGATAGTACTCCAGATGTTGATAGAAGAGCCTACTCACGAATTACAAACTGCTATACAACTGGGAATATTACATCACTTAACATTTCTAGCGGAACCGGCGGTTTAGTTGGTATTAATGATGACGGTGCTATCCAAAATAGCTTCAGTTCTGTTAATGTTACCGGAGACAGTTCCTTGGGCGGTCTGGTAGGTAAAAACTTTGGCGGTTTATTGGGAGGTGGTTCGATTCGCAACAGTTTCAGCACAGGATCGGTCATAGGGGCTAATGAGATCGGCGGATTAGTTGGCCGTAACCACACTTTAGAATTCATCTATCGTTGTTACAGTTCCGGATACGTATATGGTTCGGGAGTCTCAATTGGCGGGCTTATTGGTCTTAATCAGGGACCTGTTGGCTACAGCTACTGGGATGTTTGGTCGTCCAATCAAGAGACTTCTCACGGAGGTGTTGGCAGAACAACGCTTGAAATGCTTCAGGAGGACTATTTTGAGAACTGGGATTTTACTCAGACCTGGGAGATTGTTGACTTCAATTCCGTTATCCGAAAACACTATCCCATTCTTCGATGGCAGGAGGATTACCCGCATAACAAGATAACCAATGCCCATGCCCACCGTTACGAGGAACAGGAATGGTATTGGCGTTGCTTTCCCAGACTGGAGTATCAGGATGATTTCACCTATACGGTTGAACTCCTTTCACAACTGGAAGATATCGTAACAGGCGTAATGGAGATAGATGATGAGTCCGGTTATACCAGATTTATGGAGTGGCATCCGGATTACGGTTGGCAGGGAGATGAGATTGCTTTCAACGGTGCGAAGGGCTATAAGCTGCAATTCAGTAATCATGAAGAGAATTTTCTCTTCGTTAAAGCCGACCGGATAGCATTAGATCATATACTCACCCTCTATCCTTCCCAGGGCGGACAGGTACGTGAAAACTGGATAGGTTATTTTGTGCCGCAGACACAATGTGTTTTCGATGCCTTTGGTTTGGAAGTGATGAATCAATTAGAATTCATAGAATCCGATACCTGGAGTATGCACAAAATGGATGCAGGAAACGGAGAGTTCATCTGGACCTTTGATCCTGAGCATGAACGGCCGTTTTTGGAATACGGAAGAATGTATTCAGTTGTCACGGATTCAGAGGAATTGATAACCTTTACGTGGAATCTGCCTTTGGAGCCTGAACCGTATGCAGGAAGAATGAATATACCGAAAGCTGAGTTTTTCGAATATTCCGAAACTTCTGATTATGAATCGTTCTTTGTGGAGGATATCGAAGAGGATGGAGATGTTCTGGAGGTTGCCGTCTTTGCCGGTCAGACCTGTGTCGGTGCTTCTGTCTTTCTCGGAGGCTATCCGCTGGAGATCCTCGCTTATACCAATGCCTCACATGCAGGTGAAGAGATAAGCTTTGCCATCCACCGTGACGGTCAAAGAGGAGAGCCGGAAATAATTCGTGTTCCTCAAGTGATGAACAACGCAACCGGAGAATACACTTCCCGAATACTCAGACCCCGAAGGCAGCGCTATACGGTAGTCCGCTTGAGTGCCGGTGATGAAGAGTCAGAATCATTAGCCAGACCGGAGATCATTCTGTCCCAGAACCATCCTAATCCGGTTTTCTATCGTTCAGCATCCCGCTCTGCTCTAACCTCAATCCCCTTCTATATTGCCGAAGACAGGGAAGTTACCCTTACAATCTATAATATCCGCGGACAGAGGGTCAAGACCCTCTTCTCCGGAACTGCAGCGGCAGGAAAACATTCTGTAGCTTGGAACGGTCTGAATGACCATAACAGAATGGTCGGATCGGGTGTCTATTTCTTTCGTCTGGAGAGCGGTGATAAGACTATCACCAGAAAGATGTTGATCATCAGATAGCAAATTGATCCGTGAGGGCACGGTGTAAGCCGTGCCCTTCACGGAAACTAACCAGGCGAATCATGCAGCTGCCCCGGTAATTGAGGGTCTGCTCTCCGGAAAAAAGAATGAAGCCATATAAGGAGACATTATGAGATACATAATTATCGTATTCTGCTTAACATTCATTTCAGCTCTTTTCCCTGCAACCTGGATCATCAACCAGGATGGAACAGGAGATTTCACGAGTATTTCTGAGGGAATATCTGCTGCTCAGGATGGAGATATTCTTCTGGTCTATCCGGGAGTTTATTATGAGAATATTAATTATCAGGGGAAGAACATCACGATAACAAGCCTTTACGATGGCGATCAATATGATGAGAGTTTCATCGCCGGTACTGTGATAAACGGCAGTTATGAGGGCACTGTTGTCGCTTTCCACAACAACGAAACAAGAAATGCCGTCCTGAATGGATTTACCATCACTAACGGTCTGGGGAGTTTTCATCCCAATATAACAAAACAGCGAAGAGGAGGCGGAATCTATATCCGCCATGCTTCTCCGATCATCAGCAATTGCCGCATAAAACACAACCGGGCTAACGTGGGAGGTGGGATAAGTCTGATTTCAGGTGGTAATCCCCTGTTGAAGGGTAATATAATTAGTCATAATCATGCCAATGAATTCGGTGGTGTTGCAGCAGGGATTAACACCGATATCGAATTCTGTTCCGAATCTCCGAACAGTATCTATCTCAACTACGGAGCAAGCGGAACAGATCTGTTTCTCGGTAATACCAGCCAATCTTCTATCATCATAGACACTCTGACCGTTCTTCATCCCAACCGCTATTTCGTCGTTTACCGTGCTGATGTTCCCCAGGATTTTAACCTTATCGTCAACCACGGCAAGATTGAACCTATCCCTGCCGACCTTTATGTTTCACCCTGCGGCTCTGATACCAACAGCGGTCTTACCCCTGCCGAGCCTCTGCAAACCATAGCCCTGGCGATGATCAAAATATTGCCCGACAGCTTGCAGCAGAGAACGGTTCATGTTGCAGAAGGTATCTATTCCCGCTCAGCCAATAATCAAGTTTTTCCGGTTGTCCCCCGTCCCTATATCAACCTCGAGGGTGCAGATCAGGCAACAACGATATTTGATCTCGAAGAAGAAACAACTGCAATATTGAGTCATTACAATACCGGTCATCATTTCCCCGGCACCGATCAATCCCCCTATTTGGGATACTATACTATCAAGAATTTTACTTTCATAAATGCCAGCAACTCTATGGGAGTTTCTCACGGAGCTATGTATTTTTATTTCAATAGATCCTTCAGACTGGAAAACATAGAGATCAATAACTGTCACACCGGCAATAGTGAATTTATTGAGGACGGCAGACAGGCTTTAGCTATGTACCACAGTGATGAAATAACAATCCGGAATCTACATATCTATGATAGCAGCGGACAAGAAGCTGTTAGAATAACAAGTGACAGAGGCAATGCTCAAACATTGTATGCAGAGAACATAAGAATAAGGAATAATATTCCGGGACCGCTGAACCAATGGTACTCGGGTGGGGATGGCGGAGGAATGATTATAGGAACTGGCCATACGACTGAACTTGTGCCTCTGTATGCTACCCTGATAAACATAGAGATAACCGATTGTATAATCGATAATATTGATCCTTTCTGGGGTCAGCCCCCTTTTTCTCATTTAACAGCCGCTGCCCCTTCCGGAAAAGTAAGAATAATAAACGCGACCGTTGGTAATAATTATACCGGATCAGTCAGCGGCAGCGGACTAAAACTTGCCAGTGCAATAGACTCTGAATTGATAAACAGTATCGTTTATGGTAATACCCCCTATAATTTATCATTACTCAATATCCGCCCCGAACCGGCTAATGTCTATATCTCTCATAGCCTGATCGAGGGAGGGCAGGAAGGGATCCTCTATTACAGCAATCCTAATGTCAATGTCTTCTGGGGCGAAGGAAACCTTGATACCGATCCCTTGTGGATAGGAGAGACCGATCCTGATTACTCCGGTTATTATCCCTACAGATTGTCCGAAAACTCGCCGGCAAGAAATGCCGGGACTCTCGATATCCCTGATTTCGAGTTTCCGGAATATGATCTTGCCGGAAACCCGCGTATCTATGGTGAATCTATAGATTTGGGGGCTTACGAATGGAACCATCTTAGTATTGATGATCATTATGATTTCCCGGAAGATCTGACGTTTCATGATTACAAGCTCTGTAATTATCCGAACCCTGTTACCGGATTAAGAGGAATGGGACCGGGACGGGGTGTCGGAACGACGATCAGCTTTAATATGCCGCAGGAAGGGGAGGCGACAGTAGATATATATAACCTGAAGGGACAGTTTGTGAAAAGACTATTCGATGCCAAAATCCCGGCAGGGAAACATGAAGTCCTCTGGACCGGCAGAAACGAGCAGGGCTGGGTGGTTGCCAGCGGATTTTATATGTACCGTTTGCTGGTGAATGGCAAACAGGTCGCCGCCGGAAGATGTACATTCATTAAATAGAAAAGGGATTTACCAGGTTTGTTCTTAGTGCCGAATTCTTTGAGATATAATAAACGACTTTAGTGCTCCACGAATAGTTTATCGCTATCTGCTTTTAGTTACTGAGCTTGTTTAGTTGAAATTACCTTCCGCTACATCCTCAAAGTGATCATTACAGACAAATAAATATTGCCTGATAGTGAGAGTAAATTATGTTTGTAGTAAAGAAGGAGTTGCCTGATGACAAAAGAAGAGAAGTTGTTGAAAGAGATAGCAGAAGGTTTGAAAAATACCGACAAGGAAACGATCTACCTGCTGGACATCAAATCCTTTCAGGTTCTCAAAACCACAAGAGATCTTGAGCCGGCTATTAATCCGCATTCCGAGTTCATCCAAATCGATCCGATGTTAAAGGATATTCTGGAAATGATGGAAGACTTTGCCCTTGAACAGGATACGGAAGAGATCCAGGATCATCTCCTGCAGACACTCAAAGGGAAAGAACAAAATCTTGCCGTTGATACATTCCGGAAAACACTTCTTGATTATCCCCGTTCCAGAAAAAAATGGGATGTTTTAGAGGAAGAGTGGCTCTTAGAGCAGGCGAAAGAGATTCTGCACGATTACGATAAAGCAGGAAATAAATAGATTATCACTATTAGGTGTTTTCAAAGAGAGAAGGGGAACAGAGAGTAATCCGTTCCCCTTGTTTATGTATAACAATCAGCTATAATTCTGAGAGAGCCTGATCCGACAAATGTCCAATCAACAGTGGATTGGCACAGAACCTGACTATACCAGCCTGCAACAACACCGTAAAGCTGCTCAGTAGAGCTTATCGCAACAGAAACTCAGTTAAGAACTATTTGAAGGATCAGAATAAGCAGCAGGATGATGAGCAGAATATTGCTCCAGAGCAGCCTGTTTTTCAATTCCTCGATCTCTCTGCGGTAATCCTGTAGCTTATTATCAAGTTTCGTGAGCATATTTTCGATAGTTTGGAACTGATCCCCATACTTCTCGAATTTTTTGGCTGTTCTGTTCACCTCGAAATCATTCAGAAAGTGTTTTACTACCTCAAAAAGAACCTTAACCAGTCCGGCAATCAGCGGTTTGCTTTCCGGAGTCTCTTTTTGTTTACTATGTTTACTCATAGGTGTTATATCCTATTCTTCTTAAAAACCGTAGCCAATGCCGAAATGGTGCGTATTATTCAACACGGAGTGGGTGCCCAGGGCATACTCAATGATAATGTTGCGCACATTGAACGTAGCTCCGCAGGAGAAACTTGCCGGATGATTTCTCAGACCTACCCTGAGGTCGAGCATAGGATGAACTTCAACTTCAATCCCTCCGTGAATCTGGGTAGCTTCGCCGAAAGGTTTCTTTAACTCTATGGAAGTATTAACACCATAGTAGGGGTTGTAGGTTATCCCCATAGCCAATCTCTGAGGCAACTCGTGCCTGTTGTTCTCTCCGATTTTTGGATTATTGAGATTACTAACGGCAAAACCGAGCCGGGTACGGTGATGCAGAATCACTAAAGCTCCCAGATCAACCCCAAAAGAGGTTTCATTACCAAAACGTTCCATAGTCAGATGGTAGATATTGGCGGTATAACCGAGGTGAAATTCGGAGTGTACGTCTTTCATCAAGGTAAAAGAATGAGAAAGGCTGTAAATCTGTTCCGACATAAGATTAACATCGAGATATTCGACATCTAATGCCTGAATACCGATCCCGACAGCACCTGCTTTTCCGGGAAGCGGCATCGTAAAAGCTGCAGTTTTGAGAATCTGAAAATCGTTGCTGAAGAGTCTCGCATAGCTGACGGAAACATGTTCTTTTGATTTTATCAGACCAGCCGGATTGTAAAACACTCCGTTCGCATCATCCGATACCGAGTAAAAAGCACCCCCCATCCCTCTTGCTCTGACAGACGGTTCATAATCATCGAAAACAGCATTAAGTGTTGCTGAAAAGATGAAACATAGAATTAATAGACTTAATATGCACTTCATATTTATAATCCTCCGTTACCGTCAAACCTGCATTTTTTTGACCATAGAGATTATTGTTTCTTCTCTGTGCCTGAAAACGCCGGATGACAGTAATTCATTTTTATTTTAAAGGTGATCCGATAACAATCGGTGCATTAGCTGTTTTCTTCTTACCTGTTTCCCGGTCAATGACCTCCAGGTGGCAGATATACAATCCGATTGGAAGAATACGATTACTACGGTCTCTGCCGTTCCAGTGATAATAATTGATCCCGTTTTGGCTGGCGAGGATTTCATTTTTGGGAGTGTACATCAATTTTCCTTCGGCATTGTAGATGCGAATTATCGCCTTATTACCAGCCTCCGAAAAATAACCGATCGAGATTTTTTCTCCATCCCAGGGATTGAAAGGAGTCGGGGGTATTCTCAGCAGAGCCTGATGGGAATCCACCGGATAAGTATAACTTAATTCATTTCCCTCTTCATCAAGATCCTGGAAAGAGAACAGACCGGTATCATCTTCAGCAAAGATCTCGATCTGAACAATTGTTCCTTGTGGCTGACCGGGAATAAACCCGCGGTAAGAATTAACTCCTACGGAATCCATAACAGCTTCGTATCTCTGGGCTCGATAATTAAGGTAATAATAGATACGAGTATCGACTATCTTTACCTCAGGATCGAGGGCAGGGGATATGATCGAAGCGGTTACGGAAAGAGAATCGCCCGGCTCGGGACTGGTAAAAGCGACATTGTAAACAACAGGTCTTCTTTTCATGATCTGTATACGGCGGGAAGCTGTCGTTACATTACCGTCGTTATCTGTCGCCTTAACAGTAACGATATAATTATCTTCCAGATCGGTATAGGTGTCTAAAGAGGGAATATCAACGCTGTACACATCGCTTCCCGTAAAATGCATCAGAGTGTCATACTCTGTAACAGCAGATTCTAATCTATACGTCAATTCCACACTCTCGATTTCCCCATCGTAATCAAAAACAACCGCTTTGACGGTTACCGGATCATCTACATAAGGAATACCGACATAGGGGTTCTCAGGTTCCCAGTAAATATCCTCGATAACCGGTTCCGAGATATCTATTACGATGTCATCCTGATAGCCGGGAATAAGCTGAGCCTGATTATTGTAAACTCCAACCGCTCCTCTTGCCTGGATAGGTACACCCCGGACAAGCCTGGTAACATCTATACCGGTTGTATCCCAAACCCTGACCGTTAATCTCCTGCCGGCTTCATCTTCTATATTAACATTGTGACCGCCACCGGCATAATAGGGGTTCTCATAAAGGGTTCCACTGACCTGCACCGTTGTTCCTTCCCATTTCTGGTAATTCTGGGCATCTACTATGGTTAAGGGTATAGTGTAAGGATCAACTGAAATGCCGGTTTCCAGCACAGTATAGGTAAATTCCGTAATCTGAACTATCCCCTGATAAGAACCTACGGTTCCGGTTACCAGCAACTTATGACCTCTCTGGATATTTCCGTCTAAGGTATAATCAAACAGCATTATCCCTCTGTTGTTATCAACTATAGGATCAATGGGATCGTCCTGAACAAAAGCATTCAGCATAGAGCCATGAGTTTTGCCCGACCCGATCATTACCACAGCCTGAACAGTAACTGTTCTTCCGTTATAATAATCGAAATTGTCTCTGATATCGGCAAGTCTGGTATATCCTATCTGATATATAGCGGTTGCGATACTGCTCGGATTCATCTCATCCTTGAAAGCTCTTGCTTTGATAGTTGTAGTCTCGGAAATGTTAATTGGTTCGGTAAAAAGACTGGAACTCTGGGTCGGTTCACTGCCGTCTGTTGTATAATAGATCATTGCGTCTTCCGTGACAGTGTTGATCGAGACATTAACCGGATCAATAGACTGACCGGCAGGTGGTGAAAATGAGGGTGTTGCCACCGTATTGGGAGGAAGAACTTCGCCAAAGTCATCTAACGATCTTGCCGAAATAAAGAATCCGATAGGTTCTGCTGTCCGGGCATTGGCCAGCCCTGTCAAATCAACAGCCTCTTCCGGCAGTTCAGTGCCGATATAGTCAACGTTATAGAAAGTTGCCCGAAAATCTATCGTAGCAGTTCCGTCGGTTATCGGATAGACTTCACCGTTAGCAAAGGCAGCAGTGCCGTCTGCTCCGGGGAAAGTTACATTTCTGATAGTAACCAACTGGGCATCATAGTCTGCATAATTACCGGCAAAATCTTCAGCTGTGATAACTTCCGGGATGATAACATTACCTGTTGAATTCGCCGGACCTGGATCGGCAGCAGGGAGAAACTGCATCATGTTTCCGTATGATCCAAGTGTTCCGGTCATATTTACTATACCGTCACCTACATTGTAAGAGGTGGTTATAATGCCATTATCGTCGTCTATGAGGATAGCTGATGTATCGTCCTGAATGTATTTTTGATTTCTAAAACTCTGCTGATAAGTCAAAACAACTTCACCGGTAATTCGATAAAGTGTTCCGTCTTGACTCCCTCCCCTCAGGGCAGCTATATTGGAGACTTCGATCGTTTGCACGAAAACATAGCTTGCAGAAGCAATAATACTCGGATTCCACTCATCTTTGAAAGCTCTTGCCCGGATTGTTGTATTCTCGGATATCTCTATTGGGTTTTCCGGGTCAAATAAGGGTGAGTCTTGTGTAGGTTCACTATTATCAGTTGTGTAATGAATTGTTGCATCTTCGGTAAAGGAAGTTATCGATACAGATATCGGTTCGTAATATGTCCCTGCGGGAGGTGAAAAAGAAGGGGTAGAAACGGTGGGAACACCATTTCCCGTATATCCCGTCCAGGAGATATTATCGATCACCAGCTGCCGGTTTTGTTCGCCGCCGGTGATATGTCTGATCTCTAAGGTGAAATCATCTTCAACGTTAATATCGGTCACCTCGAAGATATGGATCGTATCCTCAGCTCCGGAAGCGGCTCCAAACTCAATAGACGTTCCTTTTGACTCTCCGTTAATGAATAGCTCGACCTGTCTGACACCGGTCGAAGTATGAGCTTTTCTCATATCAACGGAAAAATTGCCGATACCGCCCGGGATAAGTCCCGAATAAATAGTACTCCCATCACCTGATCTTCTCAGCATCAGTCCGTTACCGTCGATCGGAAACTCCTGTTGATTCCTGGAATGAACAAAATTCCAGGTATTGCCGTTATTTCCGACGAATGAACCGTCAATATAGGAAACACCGGTATAGTCAAAATTATCGAATGTTTCTAATCCTTGCCCATTAAGACCCAAAATACCTGTGGCAAGTAATAGAAAGACGACAATTGTTATCTTTGATTGTCTCATAAACTCTCCTCTATTGTTTTCATAGCAAAATTTTGATTCTCACCCTCTTTTTCCTTTGCCGGGAAAAAGATATCAATCAGCAGCAACATGACCGCCAAAACTATAGCACTGTCTGCAATATTAAAGACAGGCCATCTTTCCATAATGAAAGTAAAGAACTTGAAATCGAAAAAATCAATTACAGCACCGTAGGCAATCCGGTCAATCAAATTTCCTACAGCTCCCCCTAAGATCAGGGCATAGGCATATTGAACAATTCTTCTGTTTCTCTTTGATAACAGATAGAGAAATATCACGATCGCCAGAGAGGAAGAGATAATAAAAAAAAGCCGGTTAACAGCATTACTCCCTAAGGATAAGCTAAACGCCGCACCGGGATTAGTCACCAGGGTTATCCGGAAAAAGTCTCCCAAAACCGAAATCGATTCTCCAATATTCAGATTGGACTTTACCCGCAGCTTCGTTGCCTGGTCAAGTAACAGGATCAATACCGTAACCCATAAGAAATAATATCTCTTTTCCAAAATAAGGGTGGTTTCTTCACAAGCATTCATACTCTTTTCTCTCTCAACTCTTTTGGCTCATCTTCTCCGCTTCTTCTTGTCTTCTTCGATAGTTTTGCATTTAATGCACATCTTGGCGAAGGGGACTATTTTCAGTCTTTCTTCTTCAATGAAACAGCCACACATTTCACAGAGACCATAGCTCTTCTCAAAGATCCTCTTCAAAGCCTGATTTAACTTCTTTAACTTCTCCTGTTGAGTCTCCAGCATATAGACTTCCTTTTCCTGATAGTCAGCATCAGATCCCTGATCAGCCTGATGAGTAGAGTAAGATGATAAATCACCATTCTCATTCTTCAGACCTTTTCTCTGTGAATCATTTATATCTCTGATAATTTTTAAGGTCTCTTCTCTCTCTTTGAGGAGAAGTTTTTCGAATTGTTGAAGCTTCCTTTTTGTCAGTACTTTCTCTTTCATTACTTATACTCCTAAACTATGTTTATCCTTACTTCTTCTATAGTTTTGTGTAATAACTCCGACAGTTCCTCGTAAGAACTCCGGGCTGTTTTCTCAATATCTTTCTGTTGATGACTCTCCCCGTGAAAGAGATTACTCATATTCGTAACTATCGAAAACCCTAACAATTCTAACCGGCTCTGGACTCCGACAATCACTTCCGGTACTGTTGACATACCTACTAAGTCTGCTCCCCACTGGGCAAAAGTACGGCATTCGCTTTTTGACTCCAGGCTCGGTCCGCTTACAGCAAGATATACTCCCCTTGCCAGATCAATTTTTAGTTTTTCGGCAACCTGCGAGGCAATCTCCCGCAGTCTCTGAGAGTAAGGTTCATTCAAACTGGGAAATCTATCTCCGAAATAATCATCATGCTGACCGATCAAGGGATTTATCCCCATAAAATTGATGTGATCTTCCAGTAAGACAATATTACCGGGTCGAAGGTTTTCCTTGAGACTTCCGGCTGCATTGGTAACGATCAAAAACTGTACCCCCAATTCCTTCATTACTCTCACCGGAAAAGTGACCTGTTCCATGGTATAACCTTCATAATAATGAAAACGCCCCTGCATGATAAGCATTTTTTTATTGCCGAAATCACCCAACATAAGTTGACCCCGATGGGAAGGAGCGGTTGAAACAGGAAAGCCGGGTATCTCTTTATAAGGTATGACAATCCCGCCTTCTACTTTATCTGTTAAAGAACTCAATCCGGTACCTAAGATCAAGCCACCCTCAGGCTGTACTCCGGTTTTCTCCAATATATAGTCAGCAGCCTGTTTGATCATCTTAATTTTTTCTTTCATCATCATGTAAAACTTCTCTCTTTCATGGAATAACTTAACCGATAAAAACTACTCTGATAAACGATCTTACGATAATCTGGATCAATAAGATAGCAATAATCGGTGACACATCTATCCCGGGCAAGGGAATGATACGGCGAATAGGGGCTAACACCGGTTCGGTCAAATTGACCAACACGCGGTACAGATTACTCTGCGGATCGGGTGAAAACCAGGAGATAATAGCCCTGATGATTATCAGTAAGATATAGATGTCTGTTAACCTTAACAGGAAGTGACCGATATTCATGATCCCACCTTATGGCAATTACGGCAACGGGCTTCATAAATGTCCGCAGCACCGACGATCACTTTCTTCTTATCTTTGATCAATCTCTGCGTTCTGTTTGCCGGATTACCACACTGCATGCAAATTGCCATAGTTTTGGTGATATACTCGGCTATTGCCAGCAAATCGGGCATCTGTCCAAATGGTTTACCACGGTAATCCTGATCAAGACCGGCAACGATCACTCTTTTCCCGCTATCAGCAAAATCATTACAGATATCTACTATCTTGTCGTCGAGAAAGTGTACTTCATCAATCGCTACAATCTGGGTATCCTGCTCCACAAGTTTTAACAGCTCCGAGGCTTTTTTTATATTCTCGGAAGGCATCATAAGCTTACTGTGAGATACAATATGATACTCATCGTAACGATTATCGATTTCCGGCTTGAAAACCTGAAATTTCTGCTTGGCATATTCCGCCCGACGTACCCGTCTGATCAATTCTTCTGTCTTACCGCTGAACATACTGCCACAGATCACTTCAATCCAGCCGGTACGATGATTTATAATGTTCATGATACTAAACTCCTGATACTTGATATTCAACAGATGGTTTTGTGTCAATTTATTTATGGTATTCTCCTCTCCGCCTGATTCTATTCAGAAACCTGATAATCATACACTCCGGAGAGCTCACAAAGGGGTGGATAACTAGGCTCTTCTCCCGCTAAAACCTGCTCTCTTAAAAACTGCTTTGCCCATCTGTTTTGAGACACGCATCTCCTCTCTCCGGGCTCATCTTTCCTACCGGTAAATGATCCCTTTGCTGGAAACAATGATCCCGCATCGCTTTCTGTGTACGCTGTTGCAACGAATACTTTCCCCTGCCGGAAGATTGCCGCAATTTTGATTTTTCTAATTGCTGTCTATGATAAATCAGAGAGTAATTCCTCAGTTAACCCGATCCGACTTAGGAGTTACTCTCTGATTTATGAATGATAGCCACTCGTTGCGATAACCGGAAATTCGGTTAATCAAGGGGAAAAAATAAGGGAGAAAAGGAACTTCGTATCGAATAATCAGGGTAACCGGACTTTTTTATTGACCTCTTGCAGGCCATATTTTAACTGCAATCTGATTGCAAGGTGGTAATAAAATGCAGAACAGGACTAAATTGATCATAATTACAACAGCGATTCTCGTATTGATGTTTCTCAGTACCAGCCTTGCCGGTTTTATGCCGCAGCGAGAGGTTTTCAGGGATGACTATCAGTATCAGTTATTCTTATCCTGGATACAGCGGGGGCGTTACAATCCCAACTCGCCGGCTTCACTCTCCCAATATCTGTTCAGGATCACTTACTACGACCGGCTGAACAACAGGAATGTCATCATCGAGTGTGACTTACAGAACCGGAGGATTGTGACTCTTCGCGAGAGCATAGACCCTCAGTTGATTTCAACCAATGCCCCTGAGGTAGAGCTGGAGTACCGTTATTATCTGGAGATGATCCTTTTCAGACTGAACAGTGAGCAGTCATTTTTTGTCAATGACCTACTGAACGATATTCCTGTCGAGATAAGCTATTTTCAGAGAGATGGACAAAGGGTAAATCTCTTTGAGCAGCAAACGGAGTCAGGACATTTTGTCTGGGAGAGGATTAACTTTAGGAAGAACTCTGATGGTATTTACGGTTATGAGATAACCCTCTTCTCCGGAGAGAGTTTCAACCTGATGTTCTCCGATCCTGCCTTGCTCCCTGACCCGGATCATTTGGCGGTTCTGAAAAATTATCTTCCTGCAGAGTTTCTGCAAGCCCGGAAAGAAAAAGGAGCAGGAGGGTTTTCTTCTGCGGAAGAGGAACTATCTCCGATTTCCGCTGCTGATGCTCAGGTTTATTCGGCTTATCATTACGAGCCAAGTCCTGTTGTTTCCGGGAAAGAAGCTGTTAGGGAAGCCCCCTTTTCTGCCAGAGAGAGACTACCTGATCCCGCTCTTCCCCTGAAAGAATACCTAGCTATGTCCCGGGAAAACAAATGGAGCCGCGAGATGCTGCACAACAAAATAGCTGATCCCGAGAAGTTTCTAACCCAGGAATTTCCTTATCACAGCCTGAGTCGATCTGCTGATCTATATAGTTTAACAACCGCACCCTTCAAAGAGAACATTACCGGCAATGTCAATCTTACCAAAAGAAGTTTCCGGGATGGCATCAGCTTTGAATCCAATGAAGGTTATGTGATCAACAGCGATAAAACGGTCGAGCTTACCACCGGTGATCTGATCTCTCTTTCCGAACTTGATAATCTGGAAATGGCAGCGATCAGTCCCTATCTCTCTCAGTTAATAACCATGCACCGCACAATCGGTACCCAATTGTTAAACTTTCTCCTTATCCCGGCTGATGTTCCTACAACTCTGATCTTGAGAGATTCCGAACGCTGGGTCAGTGAATTTTCTTCCTATACCGATATAGTATTGATGTTGTCTCACTATTGGCAGAACAGAGTTGTCTATTTTGGAATTGAGAGAGTAAAAAAAGTTAACAACAATATAGAGCTTAGCGGTTTTTTAGCTGCCGTTAAGCCCGACAATGAGGGTTTTGATTTTGCTGAAGTGAGATTTGCTCTTAACAGCTCTTACCGCATAGATCTGGCGATGATAACTCTCTATCCGGATGTCTCCGGAGAGGATGACTGATATTCTCTGCAGCATTTCCTGAAAAAGCCAAAGAAGTATATGCTTTGCCTGTGCTGGCTTTCCCTTCTTGGAAATCGCCTCCTCCGTTGGTATATTGCTGTCCTGACTCCCATAATTAAGTGAGCTGAGCCGATTTCTTAACTCTGATTCCATTCCTACCTCAATTCTATTCTCCGAGACTGAAAACCGGGTTATCTGTGTCTTATCCTGCCGTTAGTAAGTTTTCCGGAGGAGAGAGATTATCGTTGGCTTGAAAAACCAAGAGGGGAAAGAGAAGAAATTGACACTATTATCAGCTCATATTTTCTGTCACTAATCTTAGGTAGATTGTGGAATAGATTTTGCATAAGATATAGCGGTTAATACTGATGTGATCATCAGTAAACTTAAGATAACGATAGGAATGAAGGATATAACAGACTATGACAGTGTTAATTATAGCAACACTAATACTCATCATTAATCTGCTTTTCGAATATTTTCGACACACGCAAAATGTTAAACAGATACCGGTCAGAATCCATGTTAACGGCACACGGGGTAAATCAAGTGTTACCCGCTTGATTGCCGCCGGCTTAAGAGCGGGAGGAATAAGGACTCTGGCTAAGACGACCGGAACAATGCCGCGGGTAATCCTGCCGGACGGTCGGGAATCTTCAATAGTCAGGTTATTTGGTCCAAACATCATTGAGCAGAAGTATATTTTCCGTTATGCCGCTTCCCTCAAACCTCAGGCTATTGTAGTTGAATGTATGGCAGTGAATCCTGTTTTTCAATGGATTACCGAGCGTAAATTCATCAAATCTACCGTTTCGGTAATAACGAATGTTCGTCTCGACCATCTTGATCTAATGGGCTCAACTATTCAGAGTGTTGCCAGATCAATCTGTAATACAATCCCTTCCCACAAGATCTGTTTTACTGCCGAAAGGGAACAATTCCCCTTGTTAAAGCAGATTGCCCATCATAGGGGGACAAAAATAAGCGGAGTTTCCGGCGAGGATATCTCACAGGATGATCTAAAACCTTTTGGTTATATCGAACATGCTGATAATCTTGCTTTAGCATTATCTGTCTGTGATCATTTCGGGGTTAAGAGAGATGTCGCCCTTAAAGGCATGCAGAATTCTAATCCCGATCCGGGAGCTCTGCAGAAGTACACAATTCAAACAGATGCCAAACAGATGATTTTCTACAATGTTTTCGCCGCAAATGATCCCTCTTCCAGTCTTTCTATCTGGAAGATGATCATCCAGCCCCTGGAAAAACAGCAAAGGATGATTATCCTGAATACCAGAGCCGATAGATATGACAGATCGAAGCAGCTTATCGAGACTTTCCGGGAAGAAGAATATGACTATTTTGTCCTTACCGGTGAAAAGACAGAAGCATTAAAGCAATATGCTCTCGACGGAAAAATACCCAAAGGGAAGTTAATAGTTTTGGGAGAAATCGACCCGTCTTTGGTATATGACAGGGTATTATCGTTAACGATATACGAAGCCCATATTGTCGGGATCGGCAATATCGCCGGTACCAGAAAATATGGTGCTCATTTAGTAAATTATTTCCGTAAGAAATCACAAGGAGGATTTTAGGTGGTAGAGGCAGCAGTCGGTTTAGGAGTTATCTTCAGCCTTCTTTTTAGTGAGTTACTCGGCGCATCTGCCGGTGGTATAGTTGTACCCGGATATATTGCGATGTATCTTCATCGTCCGACGCTTATTTTCGGTACTATTGCCGTTAGTCTGGCAACTTTGGTGTTGATAAAGATTATTTCTAATTTTTCCTTGCTATATGGTAAGAGAAGGATGGTTCTGTCGATCCTGATCGGTTTTATCTTAGGATGGGCAACAAGGAATATTATCTTTGTCAACGTTACGATCTATGATTTGAAAATGCAGTCAATCGGTTATATCATACCCGGTTTGATCGCCAATTGGATGGAGAGACAGGGTATCTTCCGTACTATCTTTACCATGATAATCGCTGCTGTTCTGGTCAGATTGATCCTGATCGTGATTTCGGGCGGGGAGGTGATGTTCGATGTATAGGCCATCATTAAAATCTATCTGGTCACTGGCAGCCTTAGCACTAATAAGTATAGTACTGTTTTACATCGCTCAAACCAGTTATAGTGAAATCGAAGCAGACGGTTATGAACAGAAGATCCTGGCTGCTGAACACATGAAAATGAGCATGGAAGCATTAAGGGAGGAGTTCGACAGAAGAGGTTTCTCCATTGATGAGACTAATGACCCCAATCTGACAGGACTCATCGGTTTAAGCGGTTCTTCTATTACAACAAGCCGTGGTATCCTCTCCGATAAGCTCACCGGTCTTAACCCTAATTATGCAGCTGTTTTTATTGATATGCTTCTTACAGTAAAAGTCCGGCCCGGAGATTATGTTGCAGTCGGTATGACTGCTGCCAACCCGGGGATAAATCTTGCTCTCTTCTCAGCACTTGAGATATTGGAACTTCAACCGGTAATTATTACTTCGGTCGGCTCTTCGATGTTTGGAGCTAACCGGGAGGATTTTACCTGGCTTGACATGGAAAAAGTATTAAGAGAGAAGGGGTTGATCAGTTTTACTTCTGCTGGCGCTTCAATCGGTGGCGGCAGTGACATCGGCAGAGGGCTGGCGAGCAGAGGAAGAGAAATCATCGAGAATAATATAGAAGATCATGGGGTTACTTATATCAATACGGGAGATCTGGAGGGTAATCTCCAGAAGAGAATGGAAATTTACGATGAGCTTCTTCCCGAACGTACCCGTTACCGTCTTTTCATTAATATTGGCGGTGGCTTAGCTAATGTCGGTTCTTCTGTAAATGCCTCCCTAATCCGGGATGGGATTAATCACAGGATTGCCGAAAGGACCTTCGCTACTGAGGGTACGATCATGCTTTTTGCCCGGCGGAATATCCCGATAATTCATATCTTCAGACCACAGAGAGTTGCCGAACGGTACGGATTAGTGGTTGATCCCGTACCTCTTCCCGAAATCGGGACAGGTACCGTTTTTATCTCCGAAGTAAATAATGTAACAGTCGCTTCTATCTGCCTGGCGATTCTTCTTATCTGCTTAATAGTTGTTATCATCTTTGACCGTTATGACAGGCATTTCACAACAAATATTATTGATCCTGACCAGGAGATATTATGATCCAACATCTTAACAGTCGCTTCAGCAAAGTAATTCTTCCTCTCTGTTTAATTACGTCCCTCTTCCTTCTAACAAAGTTGACTGCTTTTATTGAAGCTCAATGGAAGATAGTAGATTTCAGTGAGCATGGAACAAGAAGGATAGTGGAAATTGATGATAACCGTTGGTTTTTCTATCGCCCGGAACCCAGCAGTGAACTCCTGTTAGAAACCGGAGAAGGTAAATTATTGATTAAAGCAGCAGTCCGGGAGGATATTGACGATTTGACCTTCCAGATAAAAATCAATAACGTTTTCCGCAACTTTACTGTTTCTGCAAAGGAAGAGACCGGTGATTTTGTTGTTATGGAAGATATCTATCTCAATCTCGGACCGGGAAAGCATCAGGTTCGGATCTCCACGGCAAGCCGCCTGGCATATTTCAAGGTTTTCCGGGAAGAAGATGTCTGGACCGTTCCGACCGTCAGGACTTCCTTTACTCCCGAGAATTATGACCGCCGCCTTACTCTGGAGTCAGAAGATTCTTCCAGTAGTTATTTCTCTGCTGGTTTTGATACTCCCTTGCAGTTTTCAGTAACAGGACCTAATACGGTTGCTGGTTATGTCAGATATTTTATGAATGAAGCCGATCAAGAAGCTGTTTTTGACATTTATATCGGCAATCAGGTCGTTGAAACCGTTTCCATCCCCTCCCGCAGAACCGGAAGCTATTGGCTCGCTGAAAACCCCGAACAATCTCTTTCCATTGGCAGAAGAATTGAGTTCAGCATCCCTACCGGAGACCATGTTGTCCGTTTCGTACCCCGGACTGATGATATTTTTATTTCCCGTCTGTTTATGAATATTCCCGAAGAGCTGCCGGAATCGGAAGAAGACATCTATGATCTTGGCAGGTTCCGGGAACCGGCTTTTTTTCAGAAAGCTTTAAGCGGAATGCAGTTAACTGTTGGGACTTCTATCAGATATAATGACAATGTGTTTTCGTTATCGGATTATGATATGGATCGCTTTGACAGTGGTCATGAAAACTTCTCCTTTATCAAGACTGCCGATGATCTGATAGTCAATCCCTACCTGCAAATCAGATATCCCTTCTCTTTGGGGGAACTAACCCTTACCCCCTATCTTAATGCCAATCACTACCAGTATATTAGCAATCCTGACAAAACCAACTACAGCATTCTTTCTGCTCTGTTCAGCCAGTATAAGAACTTCAATTTGAATCTCTACTATGGTTATTATGGAGACCTTTATGCCAGGGATTATCTGGATAGAAACGGTTCGGACGTCTATGAGAAGTTCGAATATGAAAAGAACCTGTACCGGCTCTACTCTTTTTTTTCCTTAGGCAGATACGATACTCCTCTGCTATACTTCCAGATCGAAGAGTATTTTTATAACGAATTTTTTACCGAATACGACGGAATTGCAACAACCTACGGCTTAGGCTGGCGTCGCTCATTTCCCACTTTTTACCTCAGGCTGTTCTATTATTATCGTGATTTCGAAGCTTCCAACGTCAGCTACGATCTCAATGAAGTCGTTATCAGTGACCGGATTACCGATACATCCTACGAAAGCAACATATATGACCTCCAGTTTCGTAATAAGAGAATTAATCTCTTTGCTGATTATGACTTCAGACCATATTTTGGTTTTCGTCTTGAAAACCGGTACTATTCAACAAAACTGCCGGTAGAAGTTGCTCCCTTTCAAAGCGGCCGGGAAGAGAACCGGTACCGCATCAATTTCGGTTTAGAATTCTATCTGGTCAGAAATTTGAATATAATCCTTGACTACAAACATTACCTGCGGGATACTTACTCTGAAAATGATAGCCTTCCCAAGTATAAAGATTATCGTCAAAATCTAATTAGCTTGGATCTGGGATATACGATAAATTTTTAGAGGATGAGTAACTATATGATGCACAAAGAGATCGATAGAGCAAGAATAAGAGAGTTTCTCGATCTGCTCGGTAATGAGAGATACGATTTAAGAAAATATCATCGGCCGGTACTTGTTTATAAGGTCGCAGACAAAACCGTTTTCTATTCCATCTGGGAAGAGGACCTGCTCAACCGTTTCGGTATCGGCAATGTTGACGGCTGGGATTATAAAGAAGACACTATCTTCTGTCCGGACTGGGTTATCGGTATTGAACGGGATGATTTGATAGCAGAATTGGACGAAGATGAGGAAAACGAATAAGGTAATCCCTCTTCCACTCTTCAAACAAATACTTCAATTCCGGTAAACCGCATAGCGACAATCTTCTTTACCACTATTTTTTTCCCAGCCGGGGTTGCTCTGAACAGCGTTCTTTACCCCAATTATAGGATTTTTTAGCTCTGCTGAGACTAACAACTCATTAAACATTCGACTTTTAGAAATTCTTTGCTGATATCAGGATAATACCAGTTGATAGGCTTCTTCTCAAAAATAATGTAACCAGAAGAGAAGTCTCTCTCTCCCAAACAATACTTGACATTAAGAGTGGGAAGCTGAAGCCTGATTTTCAGTTATTACTGACCAACCGTGCCTCAGAATGCCGGTATAAATCGGTTAATGTTAATAAGGAGTAGTTTTCGCCCCGAGATGAGAAAAATTGTCGTTTTGGCGGGCATGATTTCTTTATGTCTGTTAGGATCACCAGCTTTTACGGAAGAAGAGATAATCTCTGGAGAAAGTACGGAACCAGACACTCTTTCTCTCCCCGCTCCGGTTACTCCTATCCCCTATGAAAATGTCGAGCTCGACTCTGTTAGCTACGCTGCCGACAGTATTCATTATGATGTTACGAACGATTTGATCATCCTCTCCAAGAGAGCTTCCATGACCTATCATACCGCCAATATTGAAGCGGATGAGATAATAATAGATATGGAAAATGACCAGGCGTTTACCAGAGGAGAGACCTGGATGAAAGACGGTACCCAAATTCTCTACGGTACGGAGGTAAGATTTGCTCTCACCACGGAACAAGGCTTCATTCGGGAGGGAGCGAGCCGGATGGAGAAAGGGTTCTATTATGGTGAGGAGATTCGTAAAGTCGGAGAGGATGTCTATGATATTGACCGGGGCTACTTCACTACCTGCGAGATAAAAGAACCTAATTTCTATATCTACTCTGGAAAAATGCGTCTCTATTACAGAGACAAGATCGTAGCAAAGCCTATCATCTTCTATGTTAATCACTTCCCGCTTTTACTGTTACCTTTCGGAACATTTTCCATCAAGACTGAGCGGGCAAGCGGTATTTTGGTACCGGAACCGGGTTATAACAATGTTGATGGTAAATATCTCGAGAATATCGCGCTCTATTATGCTTATGATGACTATGCAGAGATTGTAACTGCCCTCGATTGGCGGGAAAAAACAGGCTGGGAGGCAAGATTAGAGAGCAACTATATCAGAAGGTACTTTTTTAACGGTTCTCTTTTAGCCCGTTATCAGCACAGGATCGATTCTCCCTCCGCCACCAGGCAGGAATGGTATCTCCGGGCAAGACACCGCAACGATTTTATCGATCGTTCAACCCTCGATGCTAATCTGGAATTCATGAGCAGCAGAACCGTCTGGGAAAGCTCGGAGATCATAGATGAAAGATTGTCGGAACGGGTAACATCCTCGGTAGCTTACCGCAGACCTTTCGCTTCCACAACGCTCAGTTCCGGGGCAACCTATAGCGAGAATCTGACTGAGAAGACAAAACAGATAGTTCTCCCTTCCATGTCTTTCTCTCTCCCCTCCAAACCGGTGTACGAACTCTTTACCAGCAAAACCAGGGCGGCAGATGCCTGGTGGACTAACTTTAATTACTCCTATTCCTTCCGAGCAACGCATACCGGAAGTATAACAGATCCTGCCCCGAGTCTCGCGGATATACTTTACAAAAACAGCCGTGACCCTGACGGAAATTACATCAACCGGCATAATGCCGGGATCAGACATTCGGTAGGTTTGTCCTATAATAGAACTTTAGCCGGATGGCTCAATTTCAGTCAATCACTCAGCGGCAACGAAGTCTGGTTTGACCGTGATATAAATAGTAAAACTCTGGTCAGAGGACATGATTACGGAACCAATACCCGCATCTCTGCCTCGCTCTTTGGGATCGGATCATACCCTCAGACAAAAATCAGGGCAGTGCGGCATGTACTGAGCCCTTCCGTGGCTTTCAGTTATTCGCCTGACTTTCAGCATAATGACCGTTTTTACCGTTTCGGAGGGATAGGTTTAAATACCGGACCGAGACGGCAAAATATCAATCTTGGACTTGATAACAGATGGTCACTCAAGTATTTTGATGCCAAGACAAACAAGGAGCAGGCTCTTAATGATATCTTTACTTTGAGTTCCAGTGTTTCATATGATCTGGAGAAAGAAGAAAAACAATTCTCCGATATTTCGCATACCGCCGGATTCAGACCTCAGCAGGTGACGCTTCCCGGAATTGGTTTCAGATTATCCACTTCCGGATCAGCCCGGCAGGACGCGTATGACTTCCATCTCCTGAACTGGAGAGTTTCCAATTCCCTTAATATTTCCGGTGAAACAGAGTACTATAACTACTTCCCCCAGGAAAAAAATGTCTTTTTCAGCGGCAGCTCTTTCCAGCCGGAGACCAACGAAGAAGACATTTCTCTTGATAGTTTACAGGAAACGGAACGTGATGTGACCCGGCTGAGTCATAAATATCCCTGGGATATCACTTTCAACCACGAATATTCCCGTACCGTTTCAACCGGAGTTTATTCCAGCAGCCTGCGCTCATCGCTCTCCTTGAGATTGACCTATAACTGGTCGATAAATTACAACAACTATATTGATCTCCAGAAGAATGATCTCATCTCTCAATCCCTTTCCATTAGCCGGGATATGATCTGCTGGAAGCTTCTCTTTACCTGGTCAAAACAGGGTGACTACTGGAACTACCGGATACAGTTCTACAACATAAAACTTCCCGACGCACTGCGGCTCAGACGTAGTGATTACAGGAGAGGGTGATTTGGATAAGAGAGTGGAATCCGGGATAAAACCTGCCCGGCAAGATCTGCCGGGTGCTGTCTTTCTTGACAGAGACGGGACGGTGAATCAGGATAAGGGTTATATCAATCATCCTGACGATTTCAATATCTACCCCTTTGCCGGTAAAGCGATCAAGCTGCTTAATGACCTCGGTTTTTATGTTTTCATCGTTACCAATCAGTCCGGAGTAGCCAGAGGATTTTATGATTTCAATGATCTGGAGAAGATTCACAGCAAGATGATAACTCAACTGGCAGCAGAAGGAGCAAAGATCGACCGGATCTATCTCTCACCCTACTTCAAGGAAGGAATTGTCGAACCTTATAATATTGCCCATAATGACCGTAAACCTAATACGGGACTCTTTCTCAAGGCTCAAAAGGATTTCTCCTTTTCCCCCAGGAAATCTTACATGATAGGCGACAGATATTCAGATATCGAATTCGGGAAAAGAGCAGGACTAACCTCTATTCTGGTCCTTACCGGTGACGGAGAAAAGGAATTTTTGAATAACCGGTCTCTCTGGCAATATCAACCTGATTATATTGTCAAAGACCTCTGGGCGGCAGCAAAATTTATCGGGAAAATTGCCAATATCTGATAAACCCAAATAATGCAGTAGAACTACAACGAGCGGAAAAAAGGTTGCATATTTACT
>CAYXFD010000028.1:0-36467 GCA_964464175.1 uncultured Candidatus Cloacimonadota bacterium
AAAAAATGGAGATTTCAATCGATAATCAAAACTCTACTGCATTATTTGGGTTTATTGTCAATCTTAATCTTAACAGCATAATTATGCTTGACAGAACTAAACAATTCACATAGCTATTTGCTTATGATATGGACAATTATTGACCCGGAAATACTTTTTAGGTTTGAATTTCTCTTCCTAAAAGTAATCACAAATATTTTCCCTGTAAGAAAAAGGTCAATGGTACCCCCGAGCCGATTCGAACGGCTGGCCTTTTCCTTAGGAGGGAACTGCTCTATCCTGCTGAGCTACGGGGGCATAATAGCAGATAACATATCTGTTTGTTAAAAATATGTCTGAGATTCTTGTGTCAAGAATAAAGAGAAATATTCCGGACTGGAGAGAGTTTCAGAATTCGTGATTAAACAGTATCAGAGGTAAAGAAGATGCATATAGGAATTGTCGGAGCGACAGGTGAAGTGGGGAGAATGATGCTGCGGGTATTGGAAGAGATGAAAATTCGGGTCGATAAACTACAGCTATATTCTTCTGCTAAGTCTGCCGGTACTTCTCTGATCTTTAATAAGAGAGAAATTAAGATTAAAGAACTGACTGCCGGTGCTGTGAAGCAGAAATTTGATTATCTTCTCTTCTCTGCCGGGGGTAGAGTATCTTCGGAATTTGCCCTGATTGCGGAAGAAGCAGGTAATACGGTCATTGATAATTCCTCTGCCTTCCGCAAGAGTCGTCCTTTGATAGTACCGGAAATAAATGGATCCCTGTTACAAGGTTATCGGGGGATTATAGCCAATCCCAATTGTTCGACAATTCAATTGGTTCTCGCCTTGTATCCTCTCCATCGCCGCTTTGGACTGGAGGAGATAATAGTCAGTACATATCAGTCTGTCTCGGGAGCAGGTAATAAAGGGATAAAGGCATTGATAGTTGAAAGAAACGGGATGAGCCAGGAAACTCCCTTTCCCCGGGAAATAGATCTGAATGTCATTCCTCAGATCGGATCTTTCGATGGTAACGGAGAATGCGAAGAAGAATTAAAAATGATCTCGGAAATTAGAATGATTATGGGGGAGACTACTTTGAAAATTGCGGTTACAACTGTAAGAGTACCCGTAGTTTACGGTCATGCCGAGTCTGTTTTCGCTCGTTTCCGGGAAAAGATAGACTGCCAGGAGATACCTGAGTTGTATATTCCACAGCCGGCAGTTGATTACCATGGACTGAATTATATAACTCCCAAGGAGATAGGTGAATCAGATAAAAGTCATATCGGCAGAATGAGAAGCGGCTATGATGAATACTCTCTCCAATTCTGGAATGTAGGGCATAATATACGGATAGGGGCAGCAACAAATGCCGTTAAAATATTGCAGTATTTAACCACTCAGCAAGAAACAAAGAGATAGGCGAATCGTTATAGAACTTGAATATTATTACTTTAATATGTGGTGCTACTAGTGCCATTATGAAGAGGGAGTTTATTGATGAAGCATTTGTATCAGATCAGAAGAAGTTTACATAAAATCCCTGAACCTGCTTTCCAGGAAGTAGAAACTACTCGTTTTGTTTTGGAGAATCTTAGCAAGTTTCCTGAACTCTCCATTCATACTTTTGACTTTCCGGGAGTATTGGCGGAATTTTCGGGAGGTGAAGGGAGTTATCTTTTGTTCCGGGCAGATATGGATGCACTCCCTATAGCAGAGAAGACCGGCTGCGAATTTGCTTCCCAGAATCCCGGTTTCATGCACGCCTGCGGACATGACGTACATATGACCATTCTGCTCGGGCTGGTGGAGTATGTAATTACCCGGAAAATAGCGAAGAATATTCTTTTTCTCTTTCAACCGGCAGAAGAGGGTTATGGAGGAGCAGAGAGAGTAATATCAACCGGAGTTTTAAACAGATATCAGATACAAGAGGTCTATGCTCTGCATGTTCATCCCGGTTATCCTTTAGGAACGATAGCTTCCAATCCTTCGGTAATGATGGGAATTCCCCAGGAATTCGACATTATCTTCAAAGGGAATAGTTCTCATGCTGCTAATCCCCAAAAAGGGATTGACGCTATTGCGGCAGCCTGTGATTTTCACCAGACACTTAAGCAGAACCTGCCGAAAAAACTTTCTCCCCAACAGATCTATATCTGTCATATCGGTAAGATTTCCGGAGGAACTGCCCGCAATATTGTTTCCGACAGCTGTACCCTTCAGGGAACCTTACGGGCTTTGACAAAAGAAACTATGGAGATACTGAAATCTGAAACCGCAGAAACAGCAAGAGCTGTCTCTGCTCTCCATAAAACTGAACCGGAGATTAGGTTTCTGAACACTTATGATCCGGTAGTTAATTCTCCTTTATTATACGACAAATTGAAACGTAATCTTCCCTCAGATCTAACTTTGGAAGAGTCACCAGCTCTGTTATTAGGAGAGGATTTCGGTTTTTTCACTACCAGATATCAAGGGCTGATGTTCTGGGT
This sequence comes from uncultured Candidatus Cloacimonadota bacterium, assembly GCA_964464175.1. GTDB lineage: Bacteria > Cloacimonadota > Cloacimonadia > Cloacimonadales > JAJBBL01 > CAYXFD01. The sequence continues at coordinate 2,477 of CAYXFD010000028.1, forward strand.
GGGCAGCGGCAATGCAAGGGTGGATTTGCACTCTCCTCATTTTTTACCTTCCGATGAAGTTATAGCTTTTGGCCTGGAGGTATTCAAAGCTCTTCTCAGGGCAGAATAAGAGCAGATGGGTTAACGGTACTATTCTTTTAAAGAGATGAAAACTAAAAGGGGTAACAGCATTTTAAAGTTGACAAAGAATATGATATACAATGTTCTTATAAGAATTGATAAAACAGGATTGTTTAAGCGTAGGAAAAGATGACTAAAAAGCTTGAAATTGTTGTTCTGGGAAGAGTACAAGGCATTGGTTACCGGGCATATACACTGAAAATTGCGCAGCGTCTCAGGATCAGAGGCTATGTGAAAAATCAAGCGGATGGAAGCGTCAAGGTTCTTGCTATCGGTGACGAGGACCAGACCAATGAATTTATCGGGTACTTGAAAAAGGGTCCTGCCTTTTCCTTGGTACGAGAGATGAGTGTTAATGAGGTTGAAGCAGCTGTTGAAAGATATCAGGATTTTCGGGTTGAATATTAGAAACGTATCTTTATTATTGATCTTGTTGGTTCTGTTCTCGGGTAATGCAAATTCCCTGCGAAGCAACCCTATCTATATTACACAATCGGAATCATATCATGTTGTCCAAAAAGGTGATACACTTTTTAATATCAGCCGCAGGTATTCCCTCTCGGTGGAGCAGTTGAAGCTGTTTAATAATCTAGATTCCGAGCAGATATTTGTCGGACAGAAGATCTATCTGGTACCGAGCGTTCCGGCAAAAAGCGAATATGTAACGATTCGTCCGATACCCGAAGATGGTTATCATATTGTGCAACGGGGAGAGACTGTTTACCGGATTTCCAAGATGTATGATCTGGAAATAATGGATATTCTAGAGTACAATAATTTAGAAACATTTGATATCATAGAGCAGCAGAAGATCTGGCTGATACCGGGCCAGGTTGATCCGGCAGTCCGGCCGGTAACAGAAACAGTAACGGAAGAAATTACCCCGTCAAAGCCTGGGGAGATTTCATATCATGTTGTGAAGGCAGGTGAAAACCTATACCGGATATCTCTCCGGTATGATATGACACTTGATCAGTTAAGAGAATTAAATGATCTCGAGACAGATGCTATCAATGTCGGTCAGAGATTGAAGGTAATTCCGGGAGCTACGGCTGCTCATATACCATCCACAAGGGAAGAGAGAGAAAGAGAGAGCAGAACTGCTCCGGCAGGAGTTACCCCCAAAGGGGATATTTATCCGCCGGTTAACGGCAGAGTTGTCTCGGAATTCGGTATTCGTAATGGAATGCCTCATAACGGTATCGATATTGCCGCTCCTCTGGGAGAGCCGATATATGCAGCTCTTGGGGGAAAAGTTGTTTTTGTGGGTACCCAAAGGGGCTATGGAAATGTTATAGTGCTGGAACATGCAGATTATATAATGACAGTTTATGCCCATAATGAGAGGAATCTTGTCCGTTTGGGAGAAAAGGTAAAGAGGGGACAACCTATAGCTACGGTCGGGCAGTCCGGAAATGCTTCAGGACCTCATCTTCACTTTGAGTACAGGGTGAAGGGGAAGGCAGTCAATCCCCGCGGGATATTGCCTGATTTTTAAACAGGGAGCTGTAGAGATTGTGAATCTTCAGACAGAGAAAGAAAACAGTGTAGTAGAAATTTTAAGGTAAATGCAATATGAATGAAAATGTTTACGAAGATGCCGGATTACAGAAATATCTGAAGGAGATATCTCAGACTCCAACCTTGACTCGCAAAGAGGAACATGACCTGGCAATTAGAGCAAAGAGTGGTGATCAAGAGGCTATTCAGAAACTTATCGAATCTAATCTGAAATTTGTCGTATCCATTGCTGCCCGTTATCAAAATAGGGGATTGTCTTACTCCGAGCTCATTAGTGAAGGGAATATGGGGTTAATCAAAGCGATAGAAAAATTTGATCCTGAGCGTGATATCAAGCTGATCTCTTATGCCGTTTGGTGGATAAAACAGCGAATCATGTTTGCCCTTGCCGAAAAAACAAATATTATCCGCGTACCCTTGGGAAAATCGAATGCCCTCTCCAAAATAAAGAGTGCGCAGCGGAAACACAAAAATAAAACCGGAGAAGAGATTTCTCTTGAAGAATTAGCCGAGAAGACAAATATCAACAAGAAAAGTATCAAAAAATTGAGATTAAAAAATGTCGATACCTTGTCTTTGGATGAAGTAAATCTTACTGACCGGAATGACGAAGTTCAATTGAGTGATCTGATTAGCGATAGTTCGGCTATAGATCCGCAGACCAGATACTACCGGGAGAAAACAGTAAAGAAAATTGAAGATTCCATTTCCGGTTTAGATTCCAGATCGGCAATGATAATCAGGCTCTATTTCGGTCTGGATAAAGAAGAGCCGATGAACTTTGCCGAAATCGCCGAGAAACTGGATCTTTCCCGGGAACGCATCCGTCAGATACATAAAGAAGCTTTGAAGAAGATACTCAAAGATATCCGGAGCGATTCCGGTAATTACATAGATTCTATGTATGCGTAGATTGACTGGTTTTTTCATTCGATCTTGCCGGCAAGTCCAGAATAGAATGGAGGTTTATTTATGATTAAGGATTTTACCCAATTATTAGCTAAAGTCAAAGAATCAGCCAATAAAACGGTAGTTATAGCTGCAGCTCAATCAGCTTCAGCCCTGGAAGCTGCTGTAATGGCGAAAAGGGAGGATCTGGCAGATTCTCTGCTGATCGGAGACAAGGAGTTTATCAGTGAATTCCTCAAGAAGAATCACCCTGAGCATGTTGACTCTTTTGAGATCATCGATACCGGTGATGATCTTGCCTTAGCCTGCAGTGAAGCTGTTAAGGCTATTCACAACAGGAAAGGACATCTTATTCTGAAAGGTAAGGCAGACACAGCCTTGCTGATAAAGGCAGTTCTGGACAAACAAACCGGCTTGAGAACCGGTAATGTATTGAGCGATGTTTTGGTTTATGAACATCCGGAGAAACTGATGATGATGAGTGACGGGGGAATCAATCTCTATCCGGAGGTACAGGAAAAAGCCGCCATAATAAATAATGCAGTTAAAGTTGCCAGAGCTTTGGGTAATGAAAAACCAAGAGTAGCTGTTTTAGCAGCGGTGGAAGCGGTTAATCCCAAAATGCCCTGCACGATCGAAGCTTCCCTGCTGGCAAAGATGAATGATCGGAAGCAGATACCGGACTGCTATGTTGATGGACCTCTGGCTTTTGATAATGCTGTCAGTGAGGAGGCTGCAAAAACAAAGGGAATCGAGTCCGAGGTTGCAGGAAAGGCTGATATCCTTATCGTACCCAATATTGAAGCTGGTAATATTTTCGGCAAAGCCCTGACCTATTACTGTCACTACCGGGTAGCCCATGTGGTCATGGGAGCAAAAGTACCAATATTGATTGCCTCGAGAGCAGATAATGCCGAAACAAAAATGCTCTCTATGGCTTTGGGAATTGCAGCGGCGACCTGATCTTGCTTAGAATTAAACTACTCTGTGTCGGTAAAGATAAAGATAAGTATATCAAAACAGCTATTTCCGAATACCTCAAGAGACTCGGAAAATACTCTGAAACGGAACTGATTTATATAGCCGATATTCCTCTCAGCGGAACTAACAACCCGGAAATAATAAAAGCTAAAGAGGGAGAGAGAATCTTAAAATTTCTGGAGAGTAATGAGAAAAGATTTACCAAGTCTCAATTCATTATCTCTCTTGATGCCTCCGGTATTTCGTACGATTCGGAAAGCTTCAGCCGGCTAATCAAGGAAAGGGGAGCGAATTCCGATATCCTGTTTATTATCGGTGGAGTTTATGGTCTGGCGGAAGAGGTTAAAAAGAGGAGTGATCTCTTACTCAGTCTTTCCAGATTGACCTTTACTCATCAGATGAGCAGGATAATCATTCTTGAGCAGATCTACCGGGCATTTACAATTTTATATGGGAAGAAATATCACTATTAAGAATTAACTCCCCTTTTTTTTCGGGAGAATGGAGATAACAATGAGCAATGATGATCGAAAATTGATAGAAGAGGCTAAAAAAGCTGCCCGGAATGCTTATGCTCCCTATTCGGGGTATAGGGTCGGAGCAGCCTTAAAAACAGCTGACGGAAATATCTATACAGGCTGCAACATCGAGAATGCTTCCTATAGTCTCACTGTCTGTGCGGAAAGAAATGCAGTAGCCCAGGCAGTTATCAATGGCGAGAGAGATTTTCAGGCGATAGCTGTCTTTGTTGATTCTGATCTGTTGTTTTCACCCTGCGGTGCCTGCCGGCAGGTCTTGAGTGAATTCTCACCTGCCCTGAGAGTCATCTATGCCAATAATAATGAAATCAGGACTGCCTTACTGAAAGATCTCTTACCGGAGAGTTTTCAACTCAGATAAAGGGAGGCTTTTTAACCCGTAATTCTCTCTTTTTACAGAAAAAGAGACCCTTTTTTCTGTTTCTCTCAAGGAGAGCAGGAGGATATCCTCTGCGGGAATTATAGAAAAAAAGCTTGCAAGAATAATAAGTTGCAATTTATTCTGCACGTTAACGGAAAAAAAATCAGTGAAAGGAGAAAATTATGGAGAAACTTCTGTTATTAGGTGACGAAGCCTTAGCACAGGGTGCCTTAGATGCAGGGTTGTCAGGGGTTTATGCCTATCCCGGAACCCCATCAACCGAGATCACCGAATATATCCAGAGAAATCCGGAAGCCCAGGCAAGAAATGTCCATCGTGAATGGTCTGCCAATGAGAAAACGGCTTTAGAAGCGAGCTTGGGCATGTCTTATGCCGGAAAGAGGACAATGTCATGTATGAAACATGTCGGTCTTAACGTAGCTGCAGACCCTTATCTTAACTCCGCCTTAACGGGAGCAAACGGAGGAATTATTGTAGCAGTTGCCGACGACCCTTCCATGCATTCTTCCCAGAATGAACAGGATTCCAGAATCTACGGTAAATTCGCTATGCTGCCGGTATTGGAGCCGAGTAATCAGCAAGAGGCTTATGATATGGCTTTTTATGCCTTTGAGCTTTCAGAAAAATATAAGATTCCTATCCTGGTGAGACTGACCACCCGCTTGGCTCATTCCCGTGCCGGGATTGAGAGAAAGCCTCTGTTGCCGGAGAAAGAGCTTAGCCTGCCGGAGGATATTCATCAGTTTGTCTTGCTCCCGGCAATTGCCCGCCGCAAGTTCAAGAATCTATTGTCGCTGCAGAAAGAATTTGTCAACGAGGCAGAAGATTCACTCTTCAATAACTATATTGACGGACCAAACAAAGAGATGGGCATCATAGCCTGCGGGTTGGCATACAATTATCTGATGGAGAATTTTCCTGAGGGTAAATCACCCTATCCCGTACTGAAGATAGGGCAGTATCCCCTGCCGGACTCTTTTATCAAAAGAATAAGCAAAGAATGCGATTCATTATTGATCCTGGAAGAAGGAGCTCCTCTGGTGGAAGAAATGCTGAGAGGATATATGAATGAACCTTTGAAGATCAAGGGGAGGCTTGACGGTACCTTGCCGAGAGACGGAGAATTGAATCCCAATTTAGTCAGAATGGCTCTTGGCATGGATGATCTAAGTGGTCAGGAAATTCCCGGGATTGTTGTTCCGCGACCTCCGGTACTCTGTCTGGGTTGTCCTCATACCGATTCTTATAAAGCATTGAAGGAAGTTCTGGAAGAGTATGGGAGCGGACATGTTTTCTCTGATATTGGATGCTACACCCTTGGTGCCTTACCCCCCTTCAAGATAATCAATAGTTGTGTTGATATGGGAGCTTCCGTAACTATGGCTATAGGAGCTGCTGATGCAGGTCTTTTCCCCTCGATAGCCGTAATCGGAGATTCAACTTTCACTCATTCCGGAATTACCGGGCTGCTTGATGCGGTAAATGCCAAATCGAATATTGTGATCTTTATTCTCGATAATAATACAACTGCTATGACCGGTGGACAGGATTCTCCCGGAGCCGGGAAGCTCGAGGATATCTGCAAGGGACTCGGAGTAGAGGAAGAGCACATAAGAGTAGTAGTACCTTTGACCAGAAATCATGAAGAATTCGTCCAGCTAATCAAGGAAGAGATAGCTTATGATGGTGTTTCTGTAATTATTCCCCGCCGGGAATGTATCCAGACACTCTCTAAAAAGATGCGAAAGAAAATGGGAGGTTCAAAATGAAATCCGATATAATTCTTGCCGGGGTCGGTGGTCAGGGAATACTATCAATTGCAACCATTATTGGTTATGCTGCTTTAGAATCGAAACTTAATCTTAAACAATCGGAAGTTCATGGGATGAGCCAAAGGGGTGGAGATGTCCAATCACATCTCCGTATATCCGACAAGGAGATTTTTTCCGATCTTATTGCTGTCGGAACAGCAGATTTGATCATCTCGGTTGAGCCGATGGAGTCCTTGCGGTATTTACCCTTCTTATCACCGCAAGGCTGGCTATTAACGAACAGTACCCCTTATATCAATACGGCTACTTATCCTGAGAAAGAGGTATTACTGGCAGAGATCGGCAAACTCCCAAGACATCTTTTGATTGATGCCGACACCTTAGCTAAAGAGATGGGTGCACCAAGGGCGATGAATATGGTAATGTTAGGTGCAGTAACCCAGTTCATTGATCTTCCTTATGAAAAATTCCAGGAAGGAATCAGATTCATCTTCGGCCGGAAGGGAGAGGATGTTGTTAACTCCAATCTCAAGGCACTGGATAAAGGTAGAGAAATAGCCCAGAAAGAGAGATAAGATGCAAACTCCGTTTTCTTGAATCGAAGCGGAATTAACAGAAGAAATATTATTACCGGGACAGAATGACAATTCTGTCCCTTTTATCTTAGGGGAGCAGGGGGCTGTCTGATTCGGGTTACAAGAGTTTAGATCTTTTCAGAAGATACTGCAGCAGCACCTGATCGTAGGGAGTTTCGGTAGTTATAGGGTTAAATTCGATCTTTGCTTCAAAGCAGCGTTTTTTCAGATATTCCACATTTTTGCTGTACTCTTCCAGATAGTCTTTCTTGATCAACCAGGGGTTTACTGTTAGTTTTTCTCCCGTTTCAGAATCAATGAACTCGGTTTCATGCTGAAAATCGAAAAGATATTCCTGTCTATCCTGAATGTGGAAAACGATAACCTCGTTTTTCTTATGTCTGAAATGCTGCAATCCGGCTAAGATACTCTCCGGATCGTCTATCAAATCGGAAATCAGAATGATCAAGCCTCTCTTGTTGATTCGTTCAGCCAGATTATGCAATACTTCTGCGGTGTGGGTTTTGTCTTCTGCCTGTAGATTATGGATCTGGGTGAGCAGGATGTTAAGATAAGATTTTACCGAACGGGGAGGGATATAGGATGTTATCTTATCGGTGAAGCAGAGTAATCCGGAGGCATCCTGCTGGTTAACCATCAAATAAGAGAGTGATGATGCCAAGGCTTTGGCATATTCTAACTTCGAGATCTTGCCGGAAGTATAGCCCATCGATTTACTGTGGTCGATAAGGATGTAGGATTTAAGATTTGTTTCCTCTTCATAGCGGCGGATATAATAACGGTTGGTTTTACCGTAGATCTTCCAGTCAACATCCCTGACGGAGTCCCCGGGATTATATTGTCTGTGATCTGAAAATTCGACGCTGAACCCATGATAAGGTGACTTATGGAGACCGATCATGAAGCCTTCGACAATCAATCTGGCTCTCAGCTTAAATTTTTCGATCTTTGCGATCAGTTCTTCGGAAAGGTATCTGTTGTTCATAGATTAGTACCTGATTTTTGCATTCAACTCTCCCTTTTCTTTGCTAAACGTATCTGACAATACCCGGTAGTTTTCAACTCTTTTCATTAATCTCTTCCTTCTTCTGCGTGTAATTTTTTCTGAATATCCCGACGAGTATCGCCAGAGGGAAAACAATAATATAGGCAATTATTAACAGGATCGGAGAAACGGTAATATCTCCGGCTGCCATGAAAAGATAGCCGGTGATCAGAAGGATAATTCCGAGAATAAAGAGCATTATGCTCGTTTTATTGAAGATGAATTTTTTACTCATATATCTTTGTAATCTCCTCTAACATTTTTTCTGCTTTTATCCTATACTCTTCGTCCGTATTCATCAATACAGCCTCCTGAAAGTAAAAAACTGCGTTCTTTTTCTCTTCCAGCTTGTAGTAGATCATTCCAAGATGATACAAGACCACACTATCCTCAACTCCGTTTTCTATTATTTGCTGCATATAACTTAGAGCTTTCTCATAATCCTGTTTTTTATAGTATAACCAGGCAACACTATCCTGGATGAAATGGCTGTCCGGCATTAATGATATTGCCTTTAAGAGATATTCTTCCGCTTCCTCGTAACGGGTGCTGTGGACAATCAGGCTATAGCCTAACCAATTGAGGATCAGCGGGTCTTCGGGGTATAATTTCTGAGCCCTTTCCATGAGTTGCAGTTCTTTCCCGTATTCTTTGTTTGTGTTGAGTAAGGAAGCCAGAGTAAGCATTAAGCTTTCTCCGGGAAGTTCTTTGGATTCAACAGCTTTTGTATAAAAATCTATTGCTAAGGAATCTTGTTCGAAATACCTGTAATAAGAACCGATAAAAGAATAGGGACAGAATTCAGGATCAGGAATCAAAAGGAGGGATTCTTTGGCTTTTTCAGGATCTCCGTAATCAAGAAAAAGGTTGGCGATGCTTTTAAGTAAACGTTCTTCAAAGAATTGTTCCTCAAAATCAGGTATGGAACCGGATTCTGTTCTGATCAAATCACGGAGTATTGTCAAACCTTCGTCTTCTTTATCTCTGGAAAGATAGTAACTGGCAACAAGATATTCTGTCAGAGCATGATCAGCCCTTCTCTCTTTCATTGCCTGAATGAGCTTTTCCGGGTCGAATCTTTCACCGTTTTCATTGCTGCTGGAGCGAATAACAGATGCTGCAAGTCCCGGTTCTCCGATCTGCATCAGAAAATCTGCGGCAGTTAGATAATCCTGAAGGAGGGCATATAATTCGCTGAGTAAAGCAAGAAAGATATTTCTCTTATCACTGGAGATATTTTGATTTCTTATGATCTCCTTACCGATGACAATTCCTTTTTCATAACTATTTTCGTGGTAAGCAGCCAAGAAAAAATATTCCTGGATCTCGGGGTCATCAAGATCATTGTAGCTATTATAAAGATTGAGTATGGTTCTAAAATCCTCTCTTGCATAGAGCAGTTCCAGCAGAAAGATGCGATTCTCTGTGGATATCAGGTCTCCTGCTTCCAGCCGTTCCCGAAGGAAAACAATAAGAGAATCCCAATCATTATACTTTTTGTAGAAAGATAGGAGTTGTTCCTTGGCTTCCTGATCACCAATCTTTTGAAAGGCAGTTTCTAATATTTCCTTTGTCCTTAAGGGATTATGATATTCATAGATCTCGGCAATAGAATAGAGTAGTTCTGGTTTATTGTAAGCATCTTTCAAAGCCTTTTCCAGATATAGAAACTCGATCCTGTTGCCATGTCTGAGAAGATAGAGGAAATAGTCATAGTAATTATAAGGAGAAGGATCCATTTCCAGAGCAAATTCCATCATCTTCAAACCCTCTTCATTTTTTCCCATCTGCAGGTATGCCAACCCCAGATATCTGATAAGCGAAGCGGAATAGAGACCCCGGGAAAAATAGTCTTCACCTAAACGGATGATAGTTGAATAGCGGTTCTTGTCCTCTCTGGCAAGGATAAAGAGTGTTTCCAGAATTCTCTCTTTGATCGTAATATTAGCCTGGTCATGCAAATCTGCCTGATTAAATAATCCGTAGGCTGTTTGGAAATCTCCCAATTGATAGGTGAATTCACCGAGGGTGTAAAAGTGAATGGAATCATAAGTAGGGGTGCTGCTAACTGCCGTTTTCTGCGGTTTAAGTGACTGCCGGAGGTGTAAGGGCTCTTTTCCCGTTTTCGAAGTTGAGTCCCTGGAAACGTCTTTACCGGTAACACAACCGAAGATAATCAGAGGTGCTGTTAAAAGGAGTACTTTAAACCACAGTTTCATATATTTAACCTTCTCTTCCAAGAGATTGTCTTCCGGTTCCCGATAGTTAAAATCTCATATTATAGTTTATGGTGATCGCTCTATCGGCTCCGACAGTTTGGTGACTATTCTCCAAAATATCATAAGCGGTAAACTTCACCGCCAGAAAATCGGTAAAACGGAGATAAAGAGCAATATTCAGGTAACCTCTTCCTCTCCTGTCAAGGAGGTATTCGTTGAAAGAGACATCATCCTGTTCGGGATCTCTGTCGTTTAAAGCCAGATCATAGTCAATCATCAAGGTTAACTCATCTCCCAGAGATTTGTCCAGTCCGGCAAAGAAATTCAGGCTTTTCTCTCCGTCTTTTCGTTCTAAACTGTAATTGCTTCCCAGATGTAATCCGAGGTTTCCGAGGAAAAGGTAATTACGGCTAACAGCAGTATAAAAGCCTTTGGATTTGATGTCGTACCGCTTAAGCGAAGGATGATAGACCCCGTGTCCCTGGGAGTCGAAGCCAACTACTAATGCCGGTAGGAGAGGGCTTTCATCAATCAGCCTGTATTTGGCATTTACTTCGACATTCTCCCGCCACACCGGTTTTTCGTTACCTACGATGTCCTCTCCTCCGTAACTAATGCCAAACATGAACCGTGAGAAGAGACCGACTGAACTTCCAATCATTATCCCATTATTCCGGAACATCTTAGTAGTGATTAAAACCTCACTATACTGCAGAATACCGGCAGTAGGGGTATCTGCTAAATCTAATAACTCATAAGCATGCAAGAATGAAGTCATCAGTAAAATGCTAAGGCAAAAGAGCAATATTCTCATTCAATATCCTCCTGTATTCTCTCATAAAATGCTAAAAAACCTTCCTGCGAGTCAAAGTATCAATATTATTCCTGGAACTTATGCCGGGCAGATAAGCCCGGTGAAAACTACGATAACTCCAATCCGCAAGGGTCATTATTCAAGATTCTTTATCATTATCATTGGATAAACTGATAGTTCGGCTGATCACTTCCAGTTCGATCAATGCCGGTAGTTTAAAACCTTCAGGATAAAAGACAGAATTATCTATCAAGTAGGCACGATTACTTCTCTCATCATAAAAGGCAAATGACTGGAAGGCACCACCGACAGCATGTTTTCTGTTTTGCCAGCGTCCGGAGAATTTTATTACTTCCCTGCCGGCAAAATCTATCCTGTAGGAACGTGTATCCTCCCGGGCAAACTCATCCTCATCGTAGCATTCCCAGGCTAATCTTGCCCGCGTATTCCTTACCCATTCCAGAGTTACATTATCCACTGCCATCTCTTCATAATAAACTGAAAGATACCGGTCAGGCTGTTCCCGCCTTCTGGCTAAAAAAGAGATAAAGTTTCCGGCATCATCTCGTTTATAGATGATATAGTTCTCCGGGATCTTCATGCTCCAGGGGAAATCCCGGAAAAAGCCGGCAGGATAGATTTCAAGTCCGTAAACTTTATGTTCAGTTCGCTCGTAAAACTTGGCCCGAAACTGTTCAAACACCGCTTCAGCCTGGAGCATATTATAGGTTAGCAGGTTTTCTTCTGTGTTCCCGAGCATAAACAGAACCAGCTGGTCATTAGCCCAGAGATTGTGACGGGTAAACATTCCTACTCCATTTTCTTCGACAGAATTGATGACAGTAGCAGTCAATCTCTCCCGGACATATTGGGAAACTTTCTCCTCTGAATCGAGATGACCGAGGAAGATCAGATTTTTAAAACGGAAAAAATGCTGTAAAGACTCAAAATCACCCCTTTTCAAGTCAAAATAGGTCTCGTTCTCGGTAGTAAAATAGTATCTCTCAATGCTCTCTCTCAAATGCTGTTCGGCAAAATGCCAGACACGATCATCAGCAAAGACATATATCGTCTGTTCATGCCCCCAGGCAAGTGGTTTACGGCTATCAGAACCGGATCCTGCAGGACGGTGTCTTCTGCTGTCGTCGCTGCTGCCGCAACTCATAAGAAGAGCCGCTGTCATTAATAATAGGTATCTTCTTAGTTTCATAATCCTTGCTTTACTTGTCTATAATGGATGATCACAGCATTCAGCGGGTTCTCTTCCTTCCCCTGTTTCCATCCTAATAGTTATGACTCTTGTTTAGAAAAGAGGAGCATCACCTTTTTTTATCCTCTTTTCAACCCCTTTTTCAGGAAGGGGAGATATGTTATTCCAGAGACTACAGTTATAACGGCAACATACCAGAAAAATATCTGTAAGATCAAGATAAACAGATCTTCATGGTTCTGCAAAAACTCTATTCGATACCTCCCGGCATTAAAAATTAGTGCCGCTACAATTCCGATCATCTGATAAGTTGTTTTCAGTTTTCCCCAGATGTTGGCAGCAACATAAATGTCTCTCTTCTGGTACCAGCTCCGCAAGAGAGTCACTAATAGTTCTCTCAGGATGATGATATAGACAACATAGATGCTGATAAACCTCATTGGGGAGAGGGCAATAGTAATCAAAGCGACCGAAACAATTATTTTATCTGCCAGGGGATCCACGACCTTTCCGAAGTCTGTTATGCTTTTCAGTTTGCGGGCTAATGCTCCATCGAAATAGTCGGTTATTGCTGCTAAAAGGAATACGATCAAGGCAAATAGAGCACCTTGTGCCTCGTCTCTGAACAGATAAAGACAAATGAGATAGACAGGTACCAAGACTATTCTCAAAATAGTCAAAGAGTTGGGTATATGTCGCCTATATTTCATTGCATTTCTTTCCTCGAATTCCTAATAAACCGGTTACCATAAAAAACAACAGGTTATCTTTCTTAACTCGGTATCCATATCTTTTTAGCCTGGATAATTTCGGCATTAGAAGGCAGGTTCAGCAGTTGATTGTCTTTCGTGAAAAAAACCAATCCCTTATAGGAGGTCAAATATTGATGTTTAGCCGCCAGGAACCCTCCCTGGGTATAAATTACCAAAGGTTTCTCAGCTCTATTGAGAATGATACTAAAAGACGCCGGCGAGACATTTATAATGGCACCCGAGGCTTTGACGGCATTAGCTAAGATGGAATAAGCGGCAGCTGCAGTAGCACCTGCTGTTGAAGCTGAAGACATGTTACGACCTCCTTGATCTTTTTAACGGTTAATTCTAATACTCCTTCGTGGTAACCAACCAGGCTAAAGGAATGCTTAGTATAAGCACACCGATAATTATTAACCAGCTATTTATATCAAGAAAATAAGTATAGCCGAGATGTTTTTCTATCAGATAGAGCACTAAACCAAAACCGACAACAGGTAAGAGTGAAGCTGTCAGAGACTGGAAAAGGTAATAAATAAATCGGTTCCTTCTTCCCCCGCTCCGGTAATAAAGCTTCCAGAAGAAATTTTCTTCTTTGAGGGAAGCAATCCGCAGAATAAGAGCTGCCATGAAGACGATTATCAATGTGCCGACAAACAAAAGCAGACGGAAAAACCGGTTTCTTTCCTGAAAACTGAAGAGTCTCTGATATTTTTCGTCTTGGGCTATCATCATCAGATCATCCCCGCTTTCAGTGATCTTGGTTTTCAGTTCTTCATAGTTTGCGGAACTTGCCGAAGCGCCCTGTAATGAAAACTGCAGCATATTCGGGAGTTGGTCAATATCTATTATTCTGTCTGCTGCCGGTAATTCATATTCCATTATCATCTTCCCGAGTATTTCCACATTACGCGAGGTCGATAATTCTTTTACCAGAGGATCATTGCTTAAATCCTGTGACAATTTACGCAGCAGATGCCAGTCCTGAGAAAAGACTATCACCGGCAGGTTTTCAATGCGGAAAACAGTATCGTTATTCTGTTCCCGGAGATTAAAATCAGCAACTCCAAAGATGGAGAGCAACAAAAGAACAAGGATTGTCTGAAGGAGAATGTATTTCATACTTCCACCACCTGATTGTCTTCTATCGTGCAGCAGTAATGAATAGCGTCGTTCTTTTTTTTGCCGCTGGCAATGATTACTGTTCCATTCTCCTGCATCAGTTTGAGGAGCTCGAATACCTTGGGTTGCTGCGGAAGATGAAAACTGAGATCAAAATCATCGATGAGAAGTACTTTGGGCAGAAGAATCACGGCTCTGATCAGTTCGATAAGTTTTTTTTCCGACACCGAGAGACATTGAGCTGTTACATACTGTTTGTCCTCGATGTTCAGGAGCTGCAGATAGTCGATTATCTTGTCTTTGGTCCTGATATTTACATTCCGGAGCGGTAGAAGTATATTCTTCTGCACGGTTTTTAGCGGAAAAAGGGCAGGAGTAAACTCCATCAACAGAACATCCTTTCCTGCTTTCAGGTAAAGTTTTTTATGTTGCCGTACATCCCAGGTGAAGACCATTCTCTTGTCGATATATTTATTCCTTTTTTTTTCGCTTTGTCCCAGAAAATAATAAAGTGCTTTTAAAAAGAGAGTTTTACCGCAGGGGAGATCACTTCTGAGATAAACAAAATCTCCGCTTTTGATGGTAAAATCCTCAACCGAAACAATCGTCTTCTTCCCGTTAGTAATGGCTAATATTGGTACTTCCAGCATTTTTGCTACCTTATTCTTTTTAATAGATTATCTTGTTTTCTGGCAATGAAAACAATAGATTCATACATTCCTTTCACTGCCGGTGACAGACTTTGAAAATATTTTTGTTCTTCTTCTTTGCGTCTCCACGATTACAGTTTTCTCCGGAAAAAACTGCCAGAACCTGCAAACCTGTTTTTTCAGCTTTTGCCCTGAACTCAACGCTCCTGCTTGCCGGATAAAGGATATATCCGTACCCTTCCGGATGGAGCAGCTTTTTACAGGAAGAAAGGATATCATTCATATCACATAACAGCTCATAGCGGGAGAAAGCTTTTGCCGGAGAAGGACTAAGTCTGAGATTGACAGGCGGATAATAGGGGGGATTGGCATAGACAAGTTCATAAGCCTCTGAAGCCGGCAAGGACTCAGGTTTGCGTAGATCAGCTAACAGCAGAGTGATTGCTGTCTTACTTATCCGGAGATTTTCTTTTGCTAACATATAGAGAGGGATTTGCGCCTCTAAGGCGCTGATTTGCCAATGCTTGCAGGTAAGAGCCAGCATGATGGCAATGATTCCATTTCCTGTACCTAATTCCAGAGCTTTGATGCTTTTTGCGCCTCTGTTCCCTTTATATTCCGAAATTATAGTCCGGTATAGGAATTCACTGTCAGAACTAACAGCCTGACTGTTCAGATCCTGATTGATGACGACATTGTCAAAGGGTAAAGAAACAGGTTTAAGTTTCACTCTATTCTCTTTCTAACAATCTGTCTCATTATCGGAAACAGTCTCTGAAAAGCGAGCTGATTCTCCTGATTTAAGCCCTGACAAGGACAGAGATAATGGAGTCTTCATTGTTTCAGGTTACTTCCAGCATTCGTTTAACGGCACTGAGTGCCCGGTCTGCTATTTCCGGGGCAATCGTGATCTCATTCTTCTCCTGCTGTATAACTTCCAGCAGTAGAGGGAGAGAGCTCTTCTTCATGTTACGGCAGATAGCCCGTTCAGAGAGAGGAACTATTCTCTTTTCAGGATACCGGTTCTGCAGCTGTTCGGTTAAACCTACTTCAGTGCCCAGGATGATTCTGTCATTTTCGGCAACAAAATCAGCCATCCCTTTTGTCGAGGCTACCATGTCGGCTAAATCCACAACTTCAGGAATACACTCCGGATGAACGATCAAAGTATAGCCGGGATAGTTTTCTCTTGCTCTGCGAACGTCATCGACTGTAATATTGACGTGGTGCACACTGCAAAATCCCTGCCAGACGATGATCTCACGTCCGCTCTTTTTGGCGGCATAACTTCCCAGATTCTGATCAGGAACAAAGAGGATCTTTTTTTCTGCCGGAATAGATTTCACAACCTTCAAAGCATTTGATGAGGTACAGCAGATATCGCTTTCCGCTTTTACCTCAACCGAAGAATTAACGTAACAGACTACTACTGCCCCCGGGAAATCCGATTTAAATTTCCGCAGCTGCTCCGCAGTTATCATGTCCGCCATGGGACAACCGGCATTAGGATGGGATAAAAGTACTTTCGACTTCCGGTTGAGGATCTTTGCTGTTTCTGCCATAAATCTGACTCCGGCCATGACGATTATCCGGGCATCTGTTTTTGCTGCCTCCTGAGCTAACTGCAGAGAGTCTCCGGTGATATCGGCTACGGTGTGTATTTCTAAGGGTTGATAATTGTGCACAAGGATCAGAGCATTTTTTTCCTTTTTCAAATGATTGATCCGGCAGACTATTTCGGTGAAAGACTTATGAACTTCTGACATTGCTTCTCCTATTGATGTACCATTCTGTTTGATATTTCATCTCTCTGCCTTAGCAAATGAGATTTACGAACCTTAAGCTTTGTACCGGAAAACGTTATACTGTCGACTATTAGTAACAGGGACAGCTTGTTAAGTCTGTCTATTTTTCCGTATGTCCGAATCCTCCCTCTCCCCGTTCTGTTTCATCAAGTTCCCGGCAGAGAATGAATTCGGTTTCATAACAGCGGGAGATAACCATCTGGGCTATTCGGGTCTCTTTATCAAGACGAAACTCTTTATCTCCGGCATTGAAAAGTATTACCTTTATCTCTCCCCGGTAATCCGAATCTATCGTTCCGGGTGAATTAAGGACACCGATGCCCTCTTTGGCTGCCAATCCGCTTCTTGGTCTGATCTGACCCTCATAGCCGTCAGGTATGCTGACGGCAATACCTGTCGGGATAAGAGCGATCTCCCGCGGACGAATGACGACAGGAGTCTCATTTGCCGAAAAAAGATCATAACCGGCAGCATTTCGGGTCATCTGCTTCGGTAGTTTAGCATGAGGAACGATTTTTCTGATCTTGACTGTAATCATCTTTAGGGATTGAAAAAAACTGCTTCGGTTTATAATTCCCGGGAGAGAATAAATTTATTAAGTAATCTGAGATGGTGTGCCTTATCTCCGTAATGAGAAAGGATTTCATCTGCTTCTTCGATCATCTGCTGAGCCGTAGCTTTCGATTTCTCTAAACCATAGATTGCAGGATAGGTCAGTTTCTGACTCTTCTCATCCTTTCCGGTTGTCTTCCCCAGACTCTTTTCATCTCCCTCGATGTCCAGGATATCATCAACGATCTGGAAAACCATACCGAAAAGGTAGCCGTATCTCTCCATTCTTTCCCAATTCTCTTTCGCAGGATTCGTGACAATGCAGGGTATTTTTGTACAGAGCTGAAAAAGCTTTACTGTTTTGTTGAGATGGATGAATTCCAGTATCTCAGGAGACCCCTTCTTTCCCTCATTCATGATGTCAGCCATCTGTCCGGCGATGAGACCCCGGTCACCACATGTGCTAACAAACTCTTTAATGATCTTGATCTTAAGGGTGTCATCCATCTCTATCATATTCATCAATTCGACCGAGTTTACCAAAAGAGCGTCTCCCGCTAAGAGTGCCAGATCGGGACCATATACCACATGACAGCTCGGCTTTCCCCGGCGGATATCATCATTGTCGATCTCAGGCAGGTCATCATGAACAAGGGTGTAAGTATGCATCAATTCCAGGGCAGCAGCTATTTCCGTGATCAGCTCGTTTTTTTCTGAGAAGAGGTTATGAGTCCGGATCATCAAATATGGCCTGATCCTCTTGCCGCCGGCAAAAAGAGTGTGGCGCATCGCCTTGTGTATCTGTTTCGGATACTCGTCCTTCCGGGGAAGAAACCGGTCTAAGACAATATTGACTAACTCATTCTTCTCTTTCAGGTCCTTTTTGAATATCATTCTATCCTTCATCTTCACCCCTGTTTTTTTTCTGACTACGCTCGGTAAGTTTCCGGGTAATAACTTCGATCTTGGTCTCGACCTCCTGAAGCTTTGTGTCACATAAGCGGACTAAATCGGAACCTTCCTCGAAAAGCTTCACCAATTCATCGAGATCATCAACCTCATCGTCTAATTTTTCTATTATCTCTTCCAGACGCTGGAGGGCTTCCTTGAATTTTAACTCTTCCATCATAATATCTCCTCAAAACTACTCTCCATGACCCCCAATAATTCCCCGAACTCATAACAGATTTCGATTTCCCCGTCAACAAAAACATTGCTGAGACCCCGGGTTGCATAACGAAAAAGTTCATCTTTATCCAAAGGATATTCTAAACCCGAAGTACTGATATGCTTGACAGAATCACTCAAAGGGATAAGCGATATTCTTCTTCTCGGTCTTCCCCGGCAAGACCATCTCCTGCAGGAAGCGGCTCCGTTGCTCTGGTAGATCTGAGGGATCAGGAAAACTAACTCCCGCATAGTGAAAATAGCTGCCCTGATACCTCGCTCCCGGGCCTTGAAGAGCAGCATTACTACACCGAGAGAATGAGCAAACTCTCCCTGCAGATCATTTACTATCAGAATATCTCTGAAATCATTATCACTGCACCAATCCAAAGCCAGTTCCGTATCGGTAGCCTCTTTCTTTTCCGGGTAGAGAATAATCCTGGTCAGTTCCCGGAAATGATCGTGTACTTCAGGGTTAATGGAATCCATGTCCCCGATAATTAGATCAGGGATGATCTGATGACGGTAGAGATCATTGGCTCCCCTGTCAACTGCGAGCAGGAAGATACTATTATCCTCATGGGATTGAATTCGCTTATCTTTGTCTGAAAGGAAAAGAGTATCTCTCTCTTGATCGGCGGCTCTTAAGCAGGATAGATTGTCCCAAAACTCCTTGTGGCGTTCATCATGCTCGGTAGCTTGATCGTTTATGTTGTCGCTGCAATAAATAATCGCCTTGATAGACAATCCTTAAAATGTTTCGTTTATTGTTGAGTTATGACTATATCTTCTTCCAGTTTATTCAGATAATGATAAGGATTCAGCGTCCTGCTATATCTCCGGACTTCGTAATGGAGATGGGATCCGGTCGATCTGCCGGTGCTTCCCATTGTAGCTATGATCTGACCCTTCTCGACAACGTCACCCTTCCTTATCTCTGTTTTATGGAGATGGGCATACATTGTTTCGTAACCGAACTTGTGGGTGATGATAAGATAACGCCCATAATAACGATTATATCCTATCTCTTTGATGACTCCGTCTGCCGTCGCATAGATCGGAGAGCCGATACGATTTGCGATATCCAAACCGGAATGAAAATCACGCTTGTGGGTTATGGGATGAGTTCGCCAGCCATAAGGGGTCGAAATTCTACCAAAAGTCGGATATATCGAAGGTGTATAGCTATACATCTCTTCCTGAAGCAGCAGGTTATCGAATAGATCTTTCCTGATTTGGTAGGCAAAACTGCTGACATTCTTCAGGTCATCTACATGGTACCAGAGTTCATTCAACCTGAGGCTCAAATCCCGGTCGAGAGAAGGATCCTCAACTTTGATCCGCGGTAAACCTCCGGTACCCATCTGTCTTAAACCCCGGTCTATCATACCGATATTCCGCTCTGTCCGGAGATGGTCTTCCCATTCCTCCATCTGCTTCATGCGAAACATGATCGAGTCTATCTCGGTAACTAACCGGTCAAGCTCATTACGTAAAGATTGGTTCTCAGCTTGTAACTGCTCTATCTGGGGAAAATGCACCCGGTAGCGTACTAAAAAGGCGGTTGAAGCCAGCATTCCTATGAATAACAGTCCGAGCAGACAAAAGAGAAAAATCCCGAGTGGTTTACTTAAACTGACATTCAAAAGATTCTCACCGTTCGTGTGAGTCATCAAAATATGCCATTTCTTTTTTAAAGCCATGTTCTTTACCGGTTTAGTCTTTATC
The DNA here is from genome assembly GCA_964464175.1 of uncultured Candidatus Cloacimonadota bacterium. Classification (GTDB taxonomy): domain Bacteria; phylum Cloacimonadota; class Cloacimonadia; order Cloacimonadales; family JAJBBL01; genus CAYXFD01. The sequence continues at coordinate 22,361 of CAYXFD010000028.1, forward strand.
TAAGCCAATTTCTCCATTTTCTTTCATTCAATACATACTTGAGATTTCTTTACTATTTGTCAAGGTTTTTGTGCTGTTTGCGGTATCCATCCTCTTTTTCAGAACAATGTCAACTACAAGGGTTTGATTATTTTTTGCACTGTCTTACAAAGCATAAAATGATTCCCTTTTACCGATCAGATCAATACTTAGAGCGCTTGGGTCAGAACCGATTTAATATCGTAAATAATAACGGTTTATGCAAAGAGGTTACTTTCTTGAACAGCAGAACAACACGATTCAATACAAATCATTGATTAGTTTGCCTTCTATATAAGCTCTTCGGTGGTTGTGACATGTTTATACTTAATGTCGCTCAACTGCTCGAAATGAGCCTTACCGCACTTGATTTTGAGTTTTTCATCAGGTCTTATCTTGGTTAAATCTTTTGTAGATTTTGTTTCGGTGACAAAATATATCTTCTTTTCGTTTTTAAAAACGAGAGCCCAATCCGGATTATACTTCCCTATTGGAGTATTTATAATGAACCACGAAGGAAGCTTGAAAAAGAACTCGATATCTTCTCTTTGTTCACACTCTTTGGCAAAATTTATCTCGATATCTGAATCTAAGGGAATATATTCATCATAGATCGTTTTTTCATTGTCTTTAACTTTAAATGTGAGCCTCTCATCCAAATATCTTTCTAAGTCATTCTCTTCAAAGAGGAGCATTTCATATTCCTGATTTCCAATTCTTTCATATTTAATACCGTCTATCATCAGTTCATAAAGTACCCTTTTGATTGCCGTTACGGCTTTATCCATGAAGAGTTGCGGATTAACAAGAATATCTTTCAATCTTCCCGATTTTTTAAGTATTTCAAGAATTGTTTCTCTCGTAAGTTCCGTCTTATTCTGTATGTACCCTAAGACATCGGGAATAATAAACTCTTTATCGGGAGTCAGAACCTTACTTGATATTATATTATAATCAATACCCGGTTCTTGTATGTCTATTCCCACTTTAACCGATTTTATTCTTGGTTTTGTGATCTCTTCAATCTCTTTGACAGCCTTAGCAGCAGCTCTGATTAACTCAATGGTCTCATAAGCGACCCTATATGTTGTTCTTGATTTAATCCTGTTCCATAACTCAAGGAATCTTTCATCGACCTGAAAACCTTTTCTGTACTCAATCTTGATGCGGTCTCTTTTTCTCTTTATGCGACCGGTAAACTTAACACCACAATCTTCTTCTATTTCGCTTTGCAGCTTTTTGGCAAAATCTTCATAACTTTCATTTGCTATGACCGTAAGACGATTTACATTCCTGTCTTTAACACGAAGTCCGGACTGATCTACCGACAGCCTTAGACCTCTTCCTATCTCCTGCCTCTTTTTCATCTCCGACTTTGTTTCATTCAGGGTACAGATTTGAAAAACATTCGGGCTGTCCCAGCCTTCTCTGAGAGCAGAATGGCTGAAGATAAAGCGTAAAGGCTCATTGATATCCAACAGCTTCTCTTTGTCTTTCATGATCAAATGATAAGCATCAACAGCATCTGCTGAGTTCTGCGACCTCTCGGTTTCTTTGATATCCTTGAATTTCCCCTTCTTATCCTGAGCAAAATACCCGTTATGGACTTTTTTAACCTCAAATGGGATTAAGTCCTTAAAGTCAGCTCTCTCGGATAATTGATGATATATCTCTTCAAACCATTGGGCAAACATACCGGGCAGAGGATTACCGGAATCGTCATATTGTCTGTAATTGGCTACCCTATCTATAAAAAAGAGAGATAAGGTTTTTATTCCTTTTTGCTTGTTTTTCAACTCTTTTTTTAAATGTTCCTCGATCGTCTTATGTATCTGGAACTTCATTATTTCTTCGCTGAACTCTCCTTTTGTTTCACCTTTATGAAGCACTATTCCGTTTGTGAATGAGATACTTCCGTTATAAACATCGATCTCTTCAATGATGAATCCTTCTTTGTATGAATCTCTTCCGTTAGATAAAGTGAACAGATCCTCTCCCACCTTAGCGGTAATCTTTTTTTTAGAAACACCTGTTTCAAGATTAACATCCATTCTCAGTTCGGCATAAGTTCGGGTTTTAGTTGCTTTAACTCCTTCGAGAGAGATATAAGCATCGTTAAAAGCATCTTCGGCAAAGACCGAATCAACTTCTATCTGCTTAACTAAGCCGAGATCGTAAGCTTTTACCGGATCCAAACTATAAACCAAATTATAAAGATTCAGATGCGTAGCCGAATATCGTAAAGTACAGCAAGGATTCAGATTCTCAACAGCCCTTTTTCGGTTTTCTGTTTCCATGTTTTGAGGTTCATCAACGATGACTATTGGTTGAGTATATTGGATAAACTCGATCGGTTTTTTCCCGGTTAATTTATCGTTAGGCTTGTTAATAACATTCTCGTCTTTAGCGAAAGCATCTATATTCATAACCAGTATTTGAACCGTATTACTTGAAGCAAAACTTCTTAGCTGAGATACTTTGCCCGAATCATAGACACCGTAATCTACCGGAATCTTGTCATACAGATTCTGGAAATGCTCATGAGTTATGTCCAGATTCTTTAAGACTCCTTCACGAATAGCAATATTCGGTACCACGATAACGAATTTTTTGAAGCCGTATATTTTGTTCAATTCATAAACGGTTCTTAAATATACATAAGTCTTACCGGTTCCCGTCTCCATCTCAACCGAAAAGTTCAATCCGTCTAATTCCGAGATAGGCTCAATTCCGTTTAATTTTTGTACACTCTGCACATTCGTCAGAATCTGTTCTTCAGTGAGCAGAATATTGTTTCCCACCCCATAAACAGAGTAGTTAATTGCAGTATCGACAAAATCGAACTCTAAATCACCGGCTTTCAGAGGCTGTCCTTCGAAGATGTCCGTAATAGCCTTTACGGCATCCAACTGATACTCTTGATTAGGATCGAACTGTAGCTTCATTTTTCTATACTTAATTTCCAATAACCGGACTTCGTAGGACCAATGTGAGAGATCAACCCAGAAGTCTTTAGTTTACTAACTCTCTTCTCAACGGTACTCTCACTAACATTGATCTTATCTGCTATTTCTTTCATTGTTATTTCAGGTTTATGATACATATATGCTAAAACTTCTTCCGTAATTCTTCCGTATTTCTTCCGTATTTCTTCCGTACTTCTTCCGTACTTCTTTCTGAATTCCGACAGCTATATACCTATTGATTCTATCGGGTCGGTTTATTATCCATGCATAATACTCCGAACCAAGTCATTCAAGGTGCTTTCCGTATTTTCCCTGTTTCTTATTTCACATTGCCAGACGGTCAGTACTCTCCAACCAAGGACTTTTAATTGCTTTTCTTTTTCTCTGTCCCTAAGGATAGTCTTAGATATCTTTTCTTTCCAGAACTCTTTATTTCTTTCCGGTAAATCGGCTCTTCTGCAGTTAGGATGTCCGTGCCAAAAACAGCCGTGTACAAAAATCACACATCTATGCTTCGGTAATACTATATCCGGTTTTCCGGGTAGTTCTTTGACATTCTTTCTATATCTGAAGCCTAAAGAATGAAGATGCCTTCTAACCTTTATCTCGGGCTTAGTATCTATTCCCGAAATTCGGGACATTATTAAGCTTCTCTTCGTTTTACTGAATTTGTCGGTCAAGATATTCTTCCAGATGCCTTTTTATAGTTTTTGCCATATAGTAACTGAATCTCGGAGGGAGAGCATTACCTATCATTAGAGCTATTGAATCCTTTGAACAATTCGTCGGGAACTTGTAATTTTTAGGGAAAGACTGTAACAAAGCAGCTTCTCTTGCCGTAATACAACGATCTTGCTCGGGATGTAAAAACCTACCTTTCGAAGGATTTAAGCACCCCCCTGTTATTGTAGATGAATAATCCCATCTTAACCTTCCGTAGACATCGTGAAAACCTCTATTTTCGACCGTATGGCATTTTAATTGACGATCTGGACCTAAATCTATTCTACTTCCTCCATTATGTGGGATATCTCTTATCATAGCTTGAATTCTTTCGGTGTGTTTCGGGTACATCTTATGAAGAGGATCGGATGATTCTTCGGGTAACGGCAAATTGCCTATTGCCTCTTTGACGGTGAACGATCTTTTTTTCTCGCGGTCAATATTTATTGGTCCCAAACAAGAACCCAACATAACCAGACGCTTTCTGTTTTGAGGTACACCATAATTCTTTACGTTGATTATATCGTAATCAAGATAGTATTTCAGTTCATTCTTCATAAAATCGACAGATTCTTTAAAAGATTCCGACAGTATAAGTCCCGGAACATTCTCCATCATAAAAGTATGTGGCTTCAACTCTTTTACAAAACGAACAAACTCCCGAATCAAGTCATTTCTCTTATCATCAACCGGCTTCAATCTGTTGAGCCTTCGAATTGAACTGAATCCTTGACAAGGAGGGCATCCTGCCAGCAAGTGAACTCGATTCTTGCCGGTAATACGTTCGATATCATCTTTGCTTATCAATCTGATATCTTCAACTAACATAGAAGTTTGGTGATGATTCATTTTGTAGGCGTCAGAAGCGGTCTTATCTATTTCCAGAGCCACTTTCACACCAAATCCGGCTTTTTTTAGACCTTCCGTCAAGCCGCCTATGCCGGAGAATAAGTCAATTGCATTAAAGGTCATGTATCGAAAATCCTCTTAGATTGCACTTTTATGACATCCTTTGCACCATCAGAATAATCAGGAACACCAAAACCTCTAAGGCTATTATATATGTGTTCAACAACTTGGGTAAGAAATGGTTCAGATAAACAACATATTCGATTACAGTCTTTAATGTAATCATAGTTTAGCGGATGCTCTTTTATCTTTTTCTTAGGATTAATATTCGGAGGATCAACGAAAAGTGATTGAATCTCTTTCGGTGACACAAAGAAATACTGAAAAACGACGTTATCATTAGTTGATATCTTAACAAACGGAAGAAAAAAATGTCCCATAGTAAGTCCTTCCTTTATGATTGCTAACATTGAGATTTGGCTCAAGCCTTGATTCTTCATGCTCTGTAAGCTCTCCTTGGTTAAAGAAAACTTTTCGGATATTTTTTTTCTGTCCTCATAGAAGCGATACAAGGGAACACAAGAAAAGAACCCATAATTTGAAGCCCATACCTTTGCCAAATCGCAATTAGCCGATATGATTAAGAAGTATTTGTCTTCTTTCCGAATGATATCACCTTTTCTAACCAGTTTATCGTTATCATTCGGATAATAATACAATCTATACGACCACAATTTTTCAATGATAGTTTGATCAGAAGCATTATTTGAGCTTTGTTGTTCATCGGCTTGAATTGGTTCATCCATTGCGTTGACTAGATACGATTTAAATCTTTCTCCGATGAAATCTATGAGATCACATTTAGAATCTTTGGTTGCAGAAAAATAATTATGAATATCATGGCAGGTTACGTTCCCTAATTCTATAAGTATTTTTTCGATAGTTTCAAGTGAACATCTTCTTAAATCCTTCCCGAATTTCAGTGAGAAGTTAGTTTCACGACATTGATTCATCTTAGTTATTAGAGAGTTAACAGAATCTTCATCTTCTTTATGTATCAACGAAATTCTGTTCATAGATCCCAAGAATTTACTTTCAAGAATACCATTTATTTCATCTTCCTTGTCGTGCCTGGTATAGATGAAGATGAAAGAGAAGCACTGCTTCAAGATTCTTTCTAATATTTTCTCAGTATTCACTCCCTGAAAATGCCAGTCGAGAATGAAAACTTCCGGTATGAAAGACTCATTCTCAATATAGTTAAAGTAAAAATCCGGATTGGTAAACACCACTAACATTAAGTCCTGGCAATTCAATAACTTATCAATAAGCTTTCTCTCTTCACTATCATTCCATTCAACTTCATCAACTCTTTCAATAATGTTTTTAAGGTCGTTAGGATTTAATCTGAATCTTTCATCGACCAGATCTTTGACTGCCTCATTTGTACACGGTATTCCATCTTCAATATAGCAAACATTAAATTTCATTATACCAACTCCTTAGAGATAGGAACTTTTTCAAACTCGAGAGTAAATTGTGCTCCCCGAAAATCTTTAATCCTTTCTCTATTGTTTGTTTCGTGAATATCACCTTTCATTGAGTGCATATATGATTTACAGATATACAATCCTAAACCACTCGGAGGAATTCTTGTACTGTATCCCGGTTGAAATAAGTAGGGCTGTATAGAAAGAGCTATACCTGGTCCGGTATCGGCAAAAATAAGAGTCCTGTTTTCTTTGCTTAATTGTACTCGGATTCGTTTATTCAATGTATCAAAATTTCCTAACCAATATAAACTGTTGTCAAACAGGTTTGCAATAATCTGGTTTAATGCCGAATATCTGGCATAAAGGGGAAAGTCTTCTTCACTATTAACTTCAAAAGATATTTTCTCTTTTTCAAGTTTCGAGCGAAAAATTTCATAAGCATAGTTGATAGATCTTACAATGGTAAACTCTCGCCTGACTTCATTTCGTATTGATCTAAGCGGACCTAACCTCTTTAGTTCTGATTTTAAAGAATCAGAGGCCTCCTTTAAGTGTTCCAATTTTAGTTCATCAAATTTACCTGACTTAATGATATTCGAGATGCCGTTATAAAAATGAGATGCGATTTTGTTTAGTTCGTGAAGAGAAACTGCTACTGCAATTCCAAAACCCGCTTGTTCTGTAAACTTTTCTTGAATAACTTCAAAAACCTTTATACTTTTCTTTAGAGTTTTAATGGAATTCTCGAGATTGATTAATCCCTCTTGTCTCTCACTAGCATTTCTGCCTAATCGTTCAAGAATATGCCAAGGGTCATGTTCCAACTCATAATTCTCCCTAACACCTTGAAAAATCAATGAACTCTGTTTAGCAATGTCAGCGAGTTTTTTGGGGTCTCTTACTAATCCGGTAGTAAGATTAGTTAACTCATCTCTTTTTCCCTTAAACCTTATCTCAACAATGTTTTGTATTATGGTTCCAACGAGTGTTGCAAGATCCTTGAAGGGGAGAGTTTCCAACATTCCTTCTCGTCCCGTTTTATCTATCAATTCCAAGTTCTCTGCCTGTTCAATTTCCAAATTGCCTATCATGTTGTAATAGGAAACTCTACTCCCTTGTTTTATATGCCTACCTGTTAGGTTCAACCAATCATGTTTCTTTCCTGTTTCAGAAGGGGAAATTATCACATTATCTCGATAGATCGATATTCCACCGTAATCATCAAGATAATCTTTCATTTCCTTGGCATCCGGTCCATCTATCCATGGTGTTTTTCTGTACCAAACGTCTAAATGGACGAAAAAAGGTCCACAAACTGGTTTCCTAATTGTGCCGTCAGATTGTTTCCAGTAAGTATCTACTTTTAGATCGACGTTTTTTTCTCTCCACACTTCCGGAACTAATGGTACTTGCGTCGGAGGGTTGAATTTAAGTGAATATTCATCAATAAAACCATCTTTATCGATTAATGCATCGAAACTGAAGTTTGGTTCAAATGTTTCGTAAACCTGAGACTGCTCTAAATCATCAATCTGAGGACACTCTAAATATGCCTTAAAATCCGATTTTATATTTTTGGGATTTGGATTTGGCGAATTAAGTCTTAAGATTGATTTATTGATGTCTTTAATCGTTCTTTTATTCCAGGTAAATCCCTTTCTTCCGCCGGATATAATAATTCTGGTTCCTGAATTCTTTTCACCGTAATCTCTTGATGGATTTTGACGAGTTAGAATGACACCAATAGATTCCAGATCTTTCTTTTGTCCAATGTGTTTATCGAAATCATGCCAATCAATTTTTAAAAGTAACTCATAGGGCATCTCTTTTGTTTTTGTTGTAATGGTCAATAACCGACCTAATCTGTGGGTAGCAAATCTTCCTACCCCTTTTTCTCCTAAAGGGATTCGACCACCATGCTCTTTTTTTATTAATGCGATAAGTGCATCATATGTTCCGAGTTTCCCTTCTTTTTCAGCTTTTTCTCTTTCCAATCTCATTTTTTCTTTTATCAGTGTTTTGATAGTAGAAGCCGGTCTTAACCAGCCATCTTCAAGAATTCTTTTATTCATACCAATACCGTCATCTTCAATAACAATGACGGGTCCGGTTAGTTCATTGTATTCATAGCAAGAATCATCAATCGGTTCTAATTCAGGAACTCTTTCGATCCGAACTCTACAATAACCGGCATTCGCATCAATTGAGTTTTTTATTAACTCAAGAATACCTACTTTTTCAGAACCTATTAATTGTTCTCCCAAAATTCTTATTAAATGAGCATCTGTTTTGAAATACATAGTGATGCCGCCGTCTAAGCAAATGTTTTCAATAAATTCAGGAACTGTCTTTCTAACGGCATTTTGGGGATTATATAGATCAAGGGCATATATTTGCTCTAGTATTTTTCCTTTGGTATCTTTATAGCTAATCGGTATGGAAAATGGCCTATATTCTTCTATTTCAACAAAACAGTAGCTATTATCTCTTTTATCTCTGAATGGTGGTTTGACAATTGTACCGTATCCATAAAACTCTCCTTTCCCCTTTTTTTCAGGTTCATAATACACAAACTCTATCGGTAAGTCCTTAAAAAAGTTGGAGTAGTTTTTTTCGGTTGTCGCAGGGAAGTGATAATACTTTCCAATGAAGTCGTTATATTTATCTCCTTTTCTGTATTGGGCTAGAACAAGGCAATTTCTGCTATTCATCTATCATACCGTCCTGAATTCGATTTTTGCGTCCTTCATTTGGAGGACTGTGTTGGTCTTTAATTGGTCATTGCCTTGGAATAGCCTGTCGAGGGCGAGACATTTTTGTGGCTTGAGAGCGACGATTTCGTTAATTATCGGTTCGTCGATTTTGGAAAGGGCTAAGACCATTTCATCTTTGTTGACGATGAAAATGCTGTTTTTGAATTCGATCTTACTATTCAAGTCAAAACCGGATTTCAATAATAGCTCGAAGAGGATATTCTCTTCTTGTGATCCTTGTTTTACCGGATCGGTAAAAGCATCGAGTTGTTCCAATAAATCTTCGTCGTTCTCGAACTTTGAGCCGTGCCAGATCTTAAAGTTTGACGGTTGAAGCTTGAAAACTTTGAAACCTAAATCGAGAGGCTTTTTGTCTTCCAGTTCGGTAATCAGGTCTTTTTTATCCTCTTGTTCTTTATTGATCTTGTCTATAACTCTTCTTATTCTTTCTTTGGCAATATCTGATATAGTTTTGTATCCCGCTTTATATGCTTCGCTTCCTTCTTCCGTTTTTTCAGGCATTTGAACGCAGATGAACTTTCTGTTTCCATCGTCCTCTTTGTTCAAATCAAGAACGGCATGAGCTGTAGTTCCTGAGCCGGCAAAGAAATCCATTACAATAGCATTTCGATCATTTACTATTGCCAGAAAGTGCTTAACAAAAGAACTTGGTTTGGGGAAAGAAAATATCTTACCGCCAAACAATTCAACCATCTCTTTATTTCCATCCTCATTCATTCCAATATCTTTTAATAATGATGTTGAAATTGTTTTAATGGGGGTGTTTGAAGCAAATTTTTCACGTGCTTTAGCCATATCTTCGTCCTCAAATACACGGAAAGCAGGTACAGAAATATTTATAAAATCATAATCGTCCGGGAAAACAATTTTACCTTTATCATAGTACTTCTGAAATGTATCTTTCGTTACAGCCCATACTCTCTTTGGATTATAAGGATATCTCTTACCTGTTTTAGGATCTATTAAGTCATATGCTGAGTTCGGTCTTTCAACAGCTGTGGTTTGCTTAGTTAAATCAGCCAATCTCCACCTGTTATTAGGAAAATCAGCAGATTGATGATACTTCCTTTCAGAAGGTAATCCAGCGATAAAATTTTGTTTACAATAACAAATTAACCATTCATAATCCTGTGAAACTCCAAAGGGAACATCACTTTTCGTTGTTCTTTTTTTCCAAGGGAATAATGCAACAAAACTCTCCTCTCCAAAAATCTCATTCATAATCAATCTAAGATTATGAACCTCATTGTCGTCAATAGAGACAAAGATCACTCCGTCATCTCGCAGCAAATTCCGGGCAAGGAAGAGCCTGGGGTACATCATGTTCAGCCAGTTGGAATGATAATGTCCGCTCTCTTTATTGTTTTTTCTGAATAATCCTTCACGGGTCATATATCCCTGCTCGTCTTTATCACCAACTCTTTTCAGGTAATCATCTTTCTTTTCGGAAAAGCGGTCGGGGTAGATAAAGCTGTCGTTTCCTGTATTATAGGGAGGGTCAATATAGATCATCTTCACTTTCCCGTAATAGCTCTTTTGCAGAACCTTTAGAACCTCCAGATTCTCCCCTTCGATGAAGATGTGATCGGTATCGTCAAAGTTTACCGACTCTTTCTTTGAAGGTACTAAAGTAGCGGTTGTCGGTTCCTGCAATACCCTGAAAGCATCGCTTTTACCCGCCCAATTCAGGAGATACCGTTCGTTTTCAAAAACGATATCTTCGCCGAGTGTCGCTTTAAGCTTTTCCCAATCTACCTTCTCTTCGGTAAAAACTTCAGGAAATATCTCTTTTAATCTGCTGAGCCGGTCATTTTTAATATCTAACGATTGTCCTTTCATCTTTTTAATAAAACTCCATAACTATTGTTCTTGTTCCGAAATTCTTTCAGCTATGATAGATAGGATTGTGATATCGAATGCTCACTGTCCCATAGAGTGATAATAGTCATTAGTGATCCCCCTTTCTTTCCTGATATTGACGATAACAACAAAACCGATAAATAATCGTTCCAAAATTATTCTTACAAAAACCGATGTCAAGTTATTACGTGTTCCTTTATTCTCTATATATCTTGAAACCGAGATTATAGTTCAGGCTGTGAATTCCATAGCGAGAGTAAATGGATTTTTAGTGAAAAAACAAAGTTACTTTTCTCTCTCACCGATTTCATAGCCGTTTCCGGCTGTTACTTATTCCTTGATCGAACACTGAAGCCTAAGTAACTAAAGAAGTGTACTAATAGGATATCATAGAGGAAGCCTATAGTCGGCCCGGGCCGACTGTAGAGATCCTCTATGATACCCTAATGATAGAAAGGGGATAAAAGCTTTTGTTTATGGGATCGGATGCTGTTATGGGAGGTGTGGGAATTAGTTTTCGGAAGTGTGAGGTTAAATAGCTCTTTGAAATCAGCAATCTGATCTGTTGAGCAGTTGGATTTTTCTGAAACAGAAGAGCTGCTAAGATCAGGTTTAACAGTCTGTTTGGGTCGGTATGAGAAAGGAACAGACCTTTATAGGAGAGAGATTTTGACCGGAGCGGGGTTCCTTGTGGGGAGAAAATATGGTATTAAGGAAGCAAGAACAGCAGTTTGTAATTTATTGCAGGTGATGTTATTGTCTTTGATCAAAGAAGCCATCCTCATTGGTAAACGATATTTTGATTGACAGGAACTAATTCCGTAACCTTAGGATACTGCTGAAAAGCTTCACTTTAGTGTAGGAGACCAGCGAATTTGAAGGTAAGGTTCAGCAGCAGCTTTTTTCGAGAAACAGGATAGAGGTTGGTTAGACGGGATAGCTCACTGTTGCCTTATCTGTCCGTTTAAGCCGGAAGGATTAGTTTAGCGGCTTTACTGCAGAGTCTCCGGGTGAGCAGCTTTTCGGCTGCCGGTTTGCTTTGGTGAGAGGTTTTCCGGTGTAGTTAGTTGAAGGTAATGACGGAGAATATTATGAAGAAGAAGAAAATCGGATTGCACATTGTAACGGCGATCCTGTTGCTGATCCTGTCTTGCAGTGTATCCACAGAACCGGAATATGCTGTTGAGAGACCTACGTTTCAGCCCTCGGGCGGCATTTATACCACCGGACAGACAGTCAGTATAAGCAGTGAAACAGCAGATGCAATCATCAAATACACAATGGACGGGAGTGAACCATCCGCTTCATCTGAGATCTACGTCTCTCCACTGAGCGTGATCTCAACGGCAACTCTTACCGCCAAAGCCTATAGGAAGGGCTGGAAAGAGAGTCCGGCTGTTACGGCAGAATATATAATCACCGGTGTTCTTCCTCTTCCCGAATTTGTCCCTCCCGGGGGGCTTTATACGGAACCCCAGTCTGTCAGTATAATCTTACCTGTTAAGGAGTTATCGGGCAGGGACGAAGAGAGGGGAAGAGAGGAAGAGGAGTTTTTACCGGAAGATACGGTTATCAGATATACTCTTGATGAAAGTGAGCCGGACAGTTTATCGGCGATATACACCGAGCCATTGATCATCTTTGAGAATAAAACCATCAAAGCGAAAACCTTCAGGGAGAATTGGACTTCAAGTGCAACAGCTGAAGCAAAGTATGTGATCTACGAACCTCCGACATTTGTCGGTCTTATTGATGCTCCGGATCAGGTAAAGGTGCTTGAGTTGTTTACGGCTTCGGTGCGGGTTAATGAGAGTAATGATCTGCCGGTACAGGTAAAATTCGACTGGGGAGACGGGAGTATTTCGGAATACACGGATTATGCTCCGGGCGGGTCACTCTTTTCCCAGAAGCATACCTACAGTGAGCCGGGTGACTACCAGATCAGGGCAATAGCCCGCAGCAGTGCCGGCTTGATTTCGGAAAGTGATGAGCTGATCCATAACATAACCGCTGTTGAGGAAGAAGTTATTGGTTTGATAGCGGAAGTGTATATTCTTAACAACAGGCTTCATCTGACGGCAACAGAACCGGTCAGCATTGAGTTCAGTTATTTCCCGAATTTTACAAGGGGGTTTCTGTATGAATCATACCGCAGCAATACGGAAAAGAGCTCTATCACCGTACCGTTACCGGTAGAAGCGGAAGGTATCGATTATTGGTTCGACTTGCAGGTGTTTTCCGGAGAGGCAGTTCAGGATACGGTCCTGATATTTACAGCAAAGGAACAGGAATATCCTCTTTTGAGGGTAGATTTTGTTGATGTCCGGCAGGGAGACGGGGCGTTGATCAGAACACCCGAGGGGGAGGCAATAGCAGTTGATGGTGGTTATGGAACCAGGGTTCCGGGTTTCGCTGATCCGGCTTACTGGAACGGAGCGGGAGAACCCTTGATGCTGAATTATGTTATCGGTGAGAATGTCCAGAGTTTCAACTATCTCCTTGAAACTCATAATCACATGGATCATTGGGGCGGTTTAGCCGATATAAGGGATCATTACGGTATTCCGTTAAGCGATCAGCTTTCTCCCGACAACACTTTAGGATACCAGACAGGTGATTTTCTGAATATAAATTCGGAAGTATCATTTGAAATACTTAACATCGGTTTTCCTCCCGGAGTTAACCCTAACAACGAAAATAACCGCTCAATTGTTTTGAGAGTCGTTTACGGTGAAATTGCCTATCTTCTGACCGGTGATATCGAATATCAGGTAGAGGACTATCTTGTCGGCAACAATTTCAACTTATCGGCTGATGTCCTGAAAGTGGCTCATCACGGAAGTAATTCTTCCTCTACTCCCGGTTTTTTGGCTGCCACTCTTAATCGTAATACTAAAATAGCCATTCTTAGTTTCGGTACCGGAAATCCTTATAATCATCCCCGTAATCTGCACAGGTTCTCGGAGTTCGATGTTTATGGAACTAATCTTCCCTCCCATTCCTGGGATGGTGATAATTACCGCTTTGATGCCGGCAGCATCAGAACATATACCGATGGTTATATTTTGATTGTCGGCTATGAGCAGTGAAGGATCTGTTTTTCGTGCCGGCTGCCCATGCTTAACCGCCTGGTTTGTATCTGATTTCGCAACTTAGAGCTGTTAAGCCGGTTGAGCCACATCTCAGCAGAAGAGCTTAACCCTTGAAAAGGAATCGACAGAGAAAAGCCCCTTATCCGTTATTTTCAGTTCCGGTATAACAGGAAGTGCCATAAAAGAGAGGGTCAGTAACGGCTTTTCGAGACGGCATCCCGATTCTTTGCCCAGTTCTGCTAATTTCCGATACTTGCTGTCAAGGGAAACGGCATTGTCAGGCATTCCCCCATTTTTTTTCAGAACCTCAATCTCAGTTGTAGTGGTTCGAT
>CAYXFD010000029.1:0-31615 GCA_964464175.1 uncultured Candidatus Cloacimonadota bacterium
AGGGCAATTTGACCCGGAGTTTTATACAACTATTCCGGACGGATACCGTATGGACAACAGACAGGATTTCCTCACTCACTTCAAACCGACTGTGCAATTACTCTCTGGTAAGATGGTAATATCCAGTTAAAACAAGGCAGTTAAATGTTGCATAATTTGAGTGTTACAGGAAATCCCCATAAAGAGTGAACCGGATTATCTGTAACTGAATAATCTCTGTTTAGTGGGGAGAAGAGGGGTAAAAATCTCTTGACAAAATCCCAATATTTATTTTTCTGGTTTTGTGAGCAAGGGAGGTATAGATGCGACCTATAATCTTGCGAAACCGTTTTTTTTCTATATCAGTATTTGCCTGTGAACAAAAACTGAGTAAAGGTAATCATGGTATCTCCATCCTAAAAACGTTAAGAGTGCTTTTCCATCTATTGATATAGGGTTTCAAAAACAGTTACAACTCAATCTGAATTAACTTCTGTTATCTGCTCAGGCTGACAGGTATTAATGAAGTATCTGAGCAAGGATTCTGTCTTTATCTGTTTCAGGGGAGTAATAGGGCAACAAGTTCCGGCAGAGAACAATTACAGACTCTACCAAAGGAAGGAATTACTTCTAATCAGGCTTTTGAAACTAACTTGAGAGACGGATCAAGGGAGTTGACCAACAAGAATCTAATGATCAATTGCCAGTCACGTCAAAACTAATCTGTTAATAGTCTTTACGAGGAGGAAAAGATGTCTAAGAATATGATCTTTCTATTATTGCTTATTAATATTGTAATCCCTTTATCGGGGCTTACGGGGTTTGCTGATTCAACTGTTAACGTAACCCTGAATGAAGTTATCACTGATGACCCTTTACCTGTAGTTCTTTCTTCGTTCACAGTTGCCGTAACGTCCGATCTTTATGTCGAAATGCAATGGGTAACCGAAACAGAGATGAACATGCTGGGTTACAATGTCTTTCGTGGTCAAGAGCTTGATCTAAGCAGCACCATAAAGATAAATGAAACTATCATCCCTTCTCAGAACACATCTCAGACATCAGTCTATTCTTTTATTGATGATGATGTTGAGACGGGTGGTACATATTTTTACTGGCTTCAGATGATGGAAATGGACTTGGATTATTCTTTTCAGGGACCGGTTTCAGTAACGGTAGAAAAACCCGGAGACGAGGGTGAAACACCAGAGGTCGAATATGTAACGGCTTTAGAGGGTGTTTATCCCAATCCCTTTAATCCTAAGACAACGATTATGTTCAGTCTGGCAGAAGATGCGAAGGTCACGCTCACTATTTTCAACGTACGGGGACAAGTCTTAGGGGTATTAGCAGAAGATGAACCCTTGGGAAGGGGGAGTCACCGGGTTATCTGGAATGGTCTGGACAGAGACGGCAAACCAGCTTCTTCAGGAATATATTTTTACCGGATGCAGACGGATGATGGATATGAAGAAGTAAAGAAAATGACAATCCTGAAGTGAAAGGGGGTGAAAGATGAAAAAGCTAATATTTGCAGTCGTAATGTTGATTTTTACCGCAGCTCTCTGTGCTCAGATTAACGGCAGCATACCGGTGGTCTCCAATGTCACAATGCAGCAGACAGGGGACAAAGTATATGTCCGGTATGATCTTTCGATAACTACTAATCCGGTAGATTGCCGGGTGAGTCTGGTAATCTCGGGAGACGGGGGCGAAACTTTCGATATTTATGCTCATCCATACTATCTTTTTGGTGATATAGGAGATAATGTGACACCCGGTAGTGATAAAGAGATTATCTGGTTGATCTCCGAACAGGCGGAAAATGAGGGGGGTCAAAACATCAGCGGTAATACATACCGGGTTCGGGTTATTGCCGGCAGGAATGATGAAGTTGAGTATATTCAAGGGGGTACATTCAGCATAGCTGCGTATAATGTTACTTTATCGGATTATAAAATAGGAACACATGAAGTAACTCAGGAAGAATACGAAGCCGTCATGGGTCTGAATCCTTCAGAGTTTAGTACTTATCCGAACACCCCTGTCGAACTGGTTTCCTGGTATGATGCAATTGAGTACTGTAACCGGAGAAGTATCCAGGAAGGTCTTCAACCCTGTTATAGTTACAATGACGGAGTCAATTACGGTACTGATCCGGATAATTGGCCCAGCGGCTGGAAACCGAGCGAATGGGATATGGATGATGATAATCATCTAAATATCACATTCAATCAATCTGCCCGTGGTTACAGGCTTCCAACAGAAATGGAATGGGAGTTTGCCGCAAGGGGAGGTGTCCCGGCACAAAACGGAGGAACTTTCAGTGACAATTACGCCGGTACCAGCCTTGTTTCGGAGTTAACGAATTATGCCTGGTATGATCTGAACTCCGGAAATACAACCCGGACTGTCGGTACGAAACTGGCTAATGAATTAGATCTGTTCGATATGAACGGTAATGTCTATGAATGGTGCTGGGATTTGTATGATTCCTTTCCTTCAGGCAACTATAATGATCCTGCCGGTTCTTCAACCGGACATTACAGAATTGTGAAAGGGGGGAGTTATGCGATGGACTACTACAATACTCAGCTATCGAATAGGAATAATATGGAGGCATCTTTCAAGCATTCAAGTTTTGGATTTCGTGTTGCTAAAAGAATCTCTTCTCCGCAGCCTGATGAATGGTGTTATGTTCCTGCCGGTAATTATACCTGGGGACAAACCGGCGAGACAGCCAACATTTCTTATGATTACCGGATGATGAAGTATCAGGTAACCAACGATCAATATATCACTTACTTAGAGGAAGCCTATTCGGACGGTAATATCTGGCTAAGTGGCAATGAAATAATCGGTTATTATAATGGGGATGAGCATTGGGAAGCCGGAAACTATACTCTATATACGATGGGAACTCCTGATACCGGAAGCAATGTTGGACGAATAGACTTCATTGGTGGTGAGTTTATCCTGTATCCCCCTTCGGGATATGTTTTATCAGATTATCTGAATCATCCTGTAGTCTATGTGACCTGGTTTGGCGCCTGGCATTACGCCAAACATTATAATCTCCGTCTTCCTACTGAGCAGGAATGGGAGAAAGCAGCCCGCGGGATGACTGGTTACGATTACCCCTGGGGGAATACGATTGACGGCAGCAGGGCAAACTATTCGGACAGCGGTGACCCCTATGACAACGGAACCACTCCTGCCGGATATTATGATGGGAGTACGCACTACGGTTACGCTACGACTGACAGTCCTTCTCCGTACGGTGTATATGATATGAGCGGTAATGTTTCTGACTGGACAGATAGCTGGTTGAATCAGTTCCGTATTATCCGGGGCGGCTCATGGTCGAATAATCCTACCTATCACGACTTGAAATCATGGAATCGTCCTGCCACAATACCAACGGTATCAGATTATCAACGCGGTTTTCGTTGTGTTCTGCCTCTTTCTTTCGACGAATAACAGCGTGCAGAAATGACAGTTTGCTCTTTTTTCCTAACTGTCAAATATTGATGAGGTTCACGATTGTTGTGATTATCTCAATGGTGACAAAATCATCCGAAAGCGATAAAACAGTCGAAAGTTTTTAGCCGACGGAGAGTTTTGGATACCTCTAATTTGCTTGACATCTTCTGCCGGAGCTTTTGTTTGTAGAAAAAAAAGCAATGTGAGGTACGAAGTGAATGTTCATAATCTGGACAGTATTTTCAAGCCCAGGAGAATAGCACTATTAGGAATCGGTCCGAATCCTTTGAGTGTGGGGGGGAGGATACTAAGTAATCTGGTCAGCAGCGGTTTCAGAGGGGTGGTTTATCCGGTGAATCCTGATCTGGAAGCTGTAATGGGAATACCGACCTTTCCGGATTTGAAATCACTTCCCAGAAAGCCCGACCTTTGTGTTATCTGTTCCGACCCGGCAACTGTTCCCGGTTATTTGCGAGGAGCAGGAGAATTAGGAGTTACAGGGATAATTATCGTCTCCGCCGGTTTCAGCGAAGCCGGGGAGAAAGGAAAAGCCCTGGAGCAGGAGGTGGAAGCGGTCAGGAAATCCTATCCCGAGATGCGGATCATGGGACCGAATTGTCTCGGCTTTATCTCTCCCGCGAACAGGCTGAACGTCAGTTTCGGCAATGGTCTTCCTAAAAAAGGGAACATCGCTTTTGTCTCACAATCAGGGGCATTATGTACTTCTGTTCTGGACTGGGCGATCGAGCAGCAGATAGGTTTTTCCTATTTAATATCTCTGGGTAACTCCCTCGATGTCAGTTTCGCTGACGTCATAGACTATCTCGGTGAAGATGAAGAAACAAAATTCATAATTCTCTATATCGAGTCAATAACCGATGCCCGGCAGTTTATGACTGCTACCCGTGCCTTTGCCCGTACCAAGCCGATCTTAGCCTATAAAGCGGGAAGATTTCCCGAATCGGCAGAAGTAGCAGCTTCTCATACCGGGGCAATGGCGGCGGCAGACGATGTTTATGATGCTGCCTTTAAACGAGCCGGAATTGTCAGGATCTTCGATATTGGGAAAATATTTGATGTTGCAGAACTTATCGGCAGAAAAAAGCTCCCTGCCGGCCCCCGTTTGGGGATAATAACTAATGCCGGTGGTCCCGGAGTCATGGCTACAGATGCCCTGGTGGCTCAGAAGGGTATTTTGGCAAAACTGAGCGAAGAGACCATGGCTTTGCTGAATGAAAATCTTCCCCCTTACTGGTCACGCGGTAATCCTGTCGATGTCTTAGGGGATGCCAAATCGAAGCGTTATGCCAAAGCCCTCTCAATCGTCCTCAATGATCCCGGGACAGATGCGGTTCTGGTGATCTTAACTCCTCAGGCAATGACCAATCCTTCAGCAACAGCGAAAGAGATCGCCAAGATTGCAAACGAAACAAAAAAACCGATTCTGGCTGCCTGGTTAGGTGGAGCTTCTATGCGGGACG
The DNA here is from genome assembly GCA_964464175.1 of uncultured Candidatus Cloacimonadota bacterium. Lineage (GTDB taxonomy): Bacteria > Cloacimonadota > Cloacimonadia > Cloacimonadales > JAJBBL01 > CAYXFD01. The sequence continues at coordinate 4,944 of CAYXFD010000029.1, forward strand.
GGGAATCAATATTGGTTGCAGCGGGTATTCCTGCCTACAGCACACCCGAGCAGGCAATCGGTTCCTTTATGACCCTGGTCGATTACAACCGAAATCTTAAAGCCCTCTACGAAACACCTAAGGAGGTTCCGGTAGAGTTTGCCCTGGACAGGAAAGGATTTCGCTATAAATTCGATGAGATCATCGCCAAAGGAAATACAGTACTATCGGAATCGGTATCGAAGGATCTATTGGAATCTTATGGAATTGCAACTACTCTCCCTCGTGCTGCTTCCACGGCAGAAGAGGCTGTAGAGCAGGCAGAGGCTATATCATATCCGGTAGTTCTAAAGATTCTCTCACCCCAGATAACCCATAAAACAGATGTCGGTGGTGTTGTTCTCAATCTTTCTACCGCAGAAGAGGTGAGAGAAGCCTTCGGGAAAATCGTCGGCAAAGCTGAACTTCTTCGTCCTGATGCCGAGATCAAAGGGGTAACGGTACAGGCTATGGCAGATCTGGAAAACGGAACGGAACTGATCCTGGGTATAAAACAGGATCCGGTCTTTGGTTCGGTTATGATGATCGGCACAGGAGGGATCTATGCGGAACTGATGAAAGACCGGACACTGGAGTTACCGCCGCTCAATGAGAATCTTGCCCGCAGGATGCTGCAAAATCTTAATATTTATCCCCTGTTAACAGGATACCGGGGTAAACCGGGAGTTGATATGGACAAGCTCGTAGAGGTCCTTATCCGGATGTCCTACCTCGCTTCCGATTATCCGGAAATTACGGAACTGGATATCAATCCTCTGCTTGCCGGACCAAAAGGGATTATTGCCCTCGATGCTCGCGTGGTTATTGATCCTGCCCGACAGTCCGATAACAATTATTCACATCTGGCTCTCAGGCCTTATCCGGAAGAGTATTTCAGAAAGATCGAGCTTACTGACGGTACTCCGGTAACACTCCGCCCGATAAAACCTGAAGATGAGCTGTTATGGCTCGAAATGTTAGGGAACTGCTCGAAAGAGACTATCTATATGCGCTTTCGTTACTTCTTTTTCTGGAATTCTCACGAGGTTGCGGTTAGATATTGTTTTATCGATTATGACCGGGAAATCGCCATAGTTGCCGAGACTATAGCAGAGGGAGAGAAGAAACTGATCGGAGTGGGGAGGCTGGTAGCAGATCCCAATCTGGAAACGGTTGAGTATGCCGTCTTAGTTCCGGAAGCCTGGCAGAATAAAAGATTAGGGAGCCAGATGACTGACTATTGTCTGGAAATAGCTAAACGCTGGAACCCGAAAAAAATTGTAGCTCAGACCACAACCGATAACCATAGAATGATCCATGTCTTCGAGAAACGTGACTTTGATCTCAGCCAGGATGAACATAGCGAAATGGTTGATGTGGAAAAAAACTTCGTAGAGTAAAGACAGCAAAAAATACTTGCGGTAGTTGTAAGCAGTTTTTTTACCAAAACCGGTCAGGGAAGAAAACCGGAAGAGGAGAACGGGGCGGAAGCTCAAAAACGGCTCTTTTCAGCCCGATCTCTCAAAGATGGGACAAAGTATCGGCAAGAGATAAGATCGTGCTCTAAAACGTCTTGATTTAAACCGTCACTTCTTCTGAGATCTTCTCATTGAGTTTTTTTATCTCTCTCAGAAAGAATGTACCGGTCAGAAGAAAAGCACCGATATCAGAGAGGGGAGAGACGATCCAGACTCCGGTCAAGCCGAAGAAATGCGGAAAGATCATGAGAAAGGGGAGAAACAGAATAACCTGGCGGGAGAGAGTCAGGAACATTGCTATTCCCGGTTTACCGGTAGCCTGAAAGTAACTGGTAGCTACGATCTGGAATCCCACAACCGGCAGGAGTAAGAGGAAAATTCTCAGTCCTCTGGCCCCTGTTTCGACCAGCTCTTGATTTTCTTTGCTGAAAATAGAGACTAACTGCGTCGGAAAGATCATGATAACAAGATAACCCGCTACACAGATAATCGTTGCTAATCCGATCCCTCTCAGCCAGGCTCTTTTTACTCTCTTAAATTTCCGGGCTCCGTAATTAAAGCCGATGATCGGCTGTACACCCTGGTTTATCCCGAAACAGGGCATAAGAATAAACATAGCCAGACTATGGATAATCCCCATGGCAGCAATAGCATGATCACCGCCGTAAACAGCGAGGGAACGGTTGAGAAAAAGCCAGATAACGCTTGCAGCGAGCTGCATCATGAAAAAGGACGATCCGAGAGTCAGGATGCTTTTAACGGTTTTGAGATGGGGTAACAGATAGCGGAAACGAAAACGCAAAGTACTTCTTTTGCCGAGAAAATAAGCAAATACCCAAACTGAGGATGAAAATTGAGCAATGACGGTTGCCAAAGCCGCTCCTTTGACCCCCAGTCCAAGACCGAAGATGAAAACAGCGTCTAAGATAACATTGATAACGGCACCCAAAAGCATTGTAATCATAGCAATCTTCGGGTTGCCTTCAGCCCTGATGAAATGGTTCATACCAAAGCTGATACTCATGAAAAAGACACCGCCAAGAATAATTCTCATATAGTCTATAGCATAGGGGAGAACGACACTGCTTGCTCCGAAAAGGACCATTAATTCCTTTAAAAAGATGCTGCCCAGAATACCGAGGATCAAACTGAAGATGAAGAAAAGGGTTACCGCATTGGCAAGGATCAGTTCCGCAGTACCTCGTCTGTTCTCTCCTAAGCGGATGGAAATCAGAGCTGTAGCACCGAGACCGACCAGCATCCCGAAAGCCATCATCACCAGCATAATAGGGAAGCCGATAGTAACTCCGGAAAGTGCTAAGGAACCTACTCCTCTTCCGATAAATATTCTGTCCACGATGTTGTAGAGGGCGGTGACCGTCATACCGGTAATAGCGGGAATAGAAAAACGGAAAAGCAGCGAGCTGATCCGGTCTTCACCCATGCGGCGCGTATGTTTCATTGATCTCCTTACAGATAGTTATCTAATGGGAATTGTCCGCTAACAGAGCAGTCATTTTCCCGTATCCTGAACTTAGGGTTCCGGTAAATTCAAGGGTTGAACCGATTGTCGGTTTCATTTGTCTTATCAGGCTTCTCAATAGGGAAACGGGGTATAGATATTTATTCAATCAGAGAAAAGATAAGATCGAAATCGATTCTCTCGAGCCTTACCGTTACTTTGTCGAGTAAGCGAAAGACTCTCTTCCCCTTTTTCCCGATGACTTCCATGTAGCGGGAATAAAAACTGTAATCATCATCAGTCAAAGAGGACAATGGTATTAAGCCTGAGACAGGGATAGAATTCAACTCGATAATCAGATTATTGTTATTCATACTAACTATCAGCCCCTGGTATGTTTCACCCACCTTATCTTTCATATAGAGCTTTTTGAAACGGCTCCTTGTTTCTCTTTCGGCATTATCTGCCAGCAGTTCCCGTTCGGAAGCATTGTCGGCTATTTCCTGCAGTTTCTTCTTCTTTATCTCTTTTCTCTTCTGTTGTTTCCAGATCTCCTGCCGGATCAGATGATGGACAGTAAGATCGCAGATACGACGGATAGGGGAGGTAAAATGGGTGTAGTTTTCCATAGCCAGCCCAAAATGACCAACAGGAATAGTGTCATATCTTGCCTTTTTCATGCTCCTCAGGATGAGGGGATCAAAAACCCGGTGATAATTCTCATTGGGCATTGCCAGAAGTAGTTTCTGGATCAGTTTCGGAGTCTTCTGATTCTTTTTGTACTTTATCTTATAATAGGTCAGAAGCTTAAGGATCTTATCAACAGAGCTCTCATCCGGCTCTTCATGGATCCGGTAGATAGATTGGGAGGCCTTCTTATTCAAAAGAGATGCGGTGTATTCGTTGGCAAGCAGCATACAGTTCTCGATCAATTTGTGGGATTCGGTTTCTCTGGTCCGGGTGATAGCGGAGATATTACCCTCTTCATCATAATGAAATACGGTATCCGGCATATTGAAGGGAATATATCCTTTGTCATAACGACGTTTGGTAAGATCCTTCGATATCCGGCGCAATTCCTGCAGAACGGAGACCAGACCTTCATTCAATTGCTGTTCGCCACCCTCAAAAAGTTGATCAACCTCTTCATAATTGAGACGGAAAGAGGAACGGATGACAGACTCGCAGACAGATTGATCCAGGATGTTGAGCTTAGCATCGAATTCTGTGATTACAGTCATTGTCAGTTTGTCTTCATCCGGTCTTAAACTACAGATCTTGTTCGAAATCTTTTCCGGTAACATCGGTATTACCGTCCGGGGAAAATAGAAGCTATTGCCGCGGTTAACTGCTTCATTAAATAGATTACTATCAGTATTAATATAATAAGTTACATCAGCTATGTGTACGTAAAGTATGTATTTATTGTCTTTTACGACCAATGAAATGGCATCGTCATAATCTTTAGCGGTCACAGGATCGATCGTAAAGGTGAGCAGGCTGCGAAAATCTTTGCGGCGTTTGATCTCTTTTGCCGGAATCTCCTCCTGCAGTTTTTCGGTTTCCCGCAATACCTCTTCCGGAAAAGAAAGAGGGAGTTCAAACTGCTTTATTAAAGATAATTCTTCAATTCTGGTATCTCCGGCTTCTCCGAGAATCTCGACTACCTTGCCGTGGGGTTTGATGTTTAGATCACGGTTACCCCAGTCTATTATCTCCAGAAGTACCTTTTGTTTCTCCTTTGCTCCGGCTAAGTCACTGACCTCAAAGGTCGTATGTATCTTTTCCAGATCGGGAATGAAGTAGTACCTCCCCTGATAGTGGTCTATATCGCCGCTTAAATGAGTATTCGCCCGTTTTTCGACTTTGAGTATCTTCCCGTAGAGCATTCCCTTGCGGCGGTATTTTATCTCGACAAGAACCTCATCATTGTTATAGGCATTACTGATATCTTCACTATCGACGAAAATATCGCCCTGGGGTGAAAGAACAAAGGCATAGGAGTAGCCCCGGACAAGGGAGCCGGAATCGAATTTTCCTGTTACCCTTTGAGATTTTCTGCCGGAACTGATCCCGAACTGCTTATGCTTAAGGCTGACTCTCTTCTCTCTTTTCAGATTGTTCATAATCTCATTAAGTTCTTTATGTTCATGTTTTCTAAGAGGTAGAAGAGATGATAAATCCTTGAGAGAGTAGTAGTTATTCTTGTTTTTCTCAAGTAGATTGAGAATCATTGATTCTATCTCTTTCTGACGTTTTTTATTAGCCATTATCTTCGGTTTCCTATCTTTTTTTCCAGTAGTTGCAATAATGCTTCTTTTTCGCTTTGGTTATGGGAATATCTGAGAGATTGCCCCCGGTATTTATCTAACCAGCGGGGTCGGACAAATGTGCCCAGCATAACCCCTTTTTCATCGGCATAAAAACAGCCGAAATCTTCATACCGTTTTTCTATTCTGATAAACAGGTAATAGATAACAATCTTATTCTCCTGCATCAGGTAGCGGGTCGGGATGAAATAGGGGAGAAGATCAAATAAAAGAAAGGCAATGCCGAGCAGGAAGAAAAGGGGCATCTCCCACAACTTGATGGTTAAGAACCATAAAAAAAAGAACATGCTCAACAAGAACAACACCAGGAATACTGATTTTTTCGGATTCTCCCGCAATGGAAAAGATTCCCATTCCAGGAGAGGAGGTTTATTATTCGACATTCTGGATCAACTCCCGGCATTTTTCTATCTCTTCCTTTATAGATAAGATGGCAGGGAAGACCTTGATGTTATTGAACTTGGAGCTTAATGTCTGGATTTCCCGCTGCATCTCCTGGACTACGAAATTCATCCTCTTTCCTGATTCCCTTTCATCTTTAGTCAATATTTCTTCCATCTTCTCAAGATGGTCCTTCATCCGCACAATCTCTTCATTTACATCGTATCTGTCCATGTAAAAAGCCACTTCAACCATCAATCTCTTTTCGATGTCCTTATCGACAGGGGGTGTGATTATCTCCTTTATGGTCTGCTGCAGACGTTCTTTCAATTCAAGACGATAATGGGGGATATGGGCTTCGATGTCGCTGAGTTTCTCTTCGATCCTCTTCATTGAGGCTGTCAGCCATTTCCTGATCTTGTTCCCTTCAGCTTCCGACATCGTTCGGTAGTTTTCATAACAGGCTGCCAAGGTCTCTTTTATCGCCGTCAAGATGGCATCATCATTACACTTCTGCTGCTTACGAAGGATAACACCTTCATATGTTAAGAGCTCATCTATGTCAGGTTGCTTCTCGCTGGAAAGAGCTTTATAAGCTTCGAGATATATACCGGAGAGAATCTTTAGCAACTCTTTGTTCAATTCCAATGGAATCTGGATGTCACCTGCCAGGTTGACGGTGACATAAACTTTTCCCCGCCGGATATTCTCAGTAATAAATGTTCTGATGTATGGTTCAATATGGCTGATCTCACTGTTAGTCGAGATACTGATATCCAGAAAACGATTGTTCAGGGTCTTTATCTCAACAGCAATTTCATATGATCCGTTCTGAAAATTGCTGTATCCGTAACCGGTCATACTCTTCATCTCTTTTCTCCATTAACCTCTCTTTGTCATTCTTAAGCTTTTCTTTATCATCTATCTTATCCTTTTTAATCTGCTGAAGCTTTCTGGCAAATCTTTTCTTCATTTCGGCAGTCATTCTACCTGCTAAATACCCGTAATAGCTTAAGAGATTGTTAATCTTAAGTGCATTTCTTCGCAGACGTTTTCTCTAATTGCCGGATAAGGAATACCGGCACAGAGTTTGTTTCATCTCCGTTTGTTTTTTTACCTCAAACCGGTGGGGAGATATCAATATTTCCTCTCTCCGAGCATCGTTTTTAAGCCAGTAGCTATCTATATTTATTAGCAGCAAGATAGATGGTTATCTCATAGGTTTACATAATATGTCTTATCAAGGTATTGTTCGGTTCGGTGAAACCATCTCCTCTCCGGTCTCTCTTCTCTGGATTTTTTATTCTGCGTTTAGTAGATTTCCTTTCAAAGTCCAACCTGCAGCATCAACTATCTTTAGTTTTTGGAAGCTGCCGATCAAATCTTCTTTACCTGAAAAAACTACTATCTTAAAGTCGCGGGTCTTACCTGCAAGTTCAGCAGCAGACTTTTTGCTTGTTTTTTCTACAAAGACTTCCACAGTTTTTCCTATTTGAGCAACATATTTCTCTCTGGTAATTTCAGTTTGAAGATTGATCATGCTCTCCAGCCGGGCAAGTTTATCCTGTTCGGGGATGTCATCATTAACAAGAAAGGCTTTTGTACCTTCTCTTGGTGAATACCTGAACATATAGGCGAAATCAAACCTTATCTCTTTCATTGCTTCCAGGGTATCGGAGAAATCCTTATCAGATTCGCCCGGAAAACCGGCAATAAGATCGGTAGTTATGGCAATATCAGGTATTGATAAGCGTAAAGTCCTTACTATTTCGCGGTAATGGGAGTAGGTATATCCTCTGTTCATTCTTTTCAGAACCTTATCATTCCCAGACTGTAAGGGCAAATGAAGATGTTCGCATACTTTAGAACACTGAGCCATAGTTTCTATTAATTTTGGGGAAAGATCTTTAGGATGAGAAGTGATGAATCTTATTCTTTCGATCGTTTCTATTTTATTAAGCAGTGATAATAAGCGGGAAAAATCAGTATTGTTCCAATGGTAGGAATTGACATTCTGACCAAGCAGAGTTATATCTTTATATCCTTCCGAACCGGCAGTTTCTGCCTCTTTCAGGATATCGGCAGAGGGTCTGCTTCTCTCCCTGCCTCTCAGATAGGGGACTATACAATAAGAGCAATAGTTATCACAACCTCTCATAATCGTAATGAAGGCATTCAGATTATTTTTTCTGACAGGCTTGAACTCACTGTACAGTTCATCAGCGTATTGTTGAGTAAAATCGCTTAAAACGCCCTTTTTGGACGAATTGGCTATGATTTGGGGCAGCTGACGGTAGTTATCTACCCCCACGACGAAGTCCACCCTATTGGCTTGTTTTGAAAGCTTATCGCCAAGACGTTGGGCCATACAACCGATTACTCCGATCAGGAGATTAGGTTTGAGAATCTTTCTGGCAATTTCATTCCTGATTCTTCCCAGCACCCTTTCTTCGGCGTTCTGCCTTACGGAACAGGTATTGAAGATTATGATGTCGGCTTCATCAATGGTAACGGCTTCAATAAAGCCATTCTCTTGGAGAATGGAATTGACTATCTCACTATCGGAGACGTTCATCTGACAGCCGTATGTTTCAATATAGAATTTTTTCGTCTCTTTTCTCACGAAACTTCACTACCGGAAGGGATATCTTTTTCAGGGATGATAAGGGTAAGGTTGTCGTTTTCAGAAGCAGCCAGAATCATACCCTGTGATTCGTTGCCGAATATTTTTCTTGGTTTGAGATTCAGGAGCATAACCACCTTTTTCCCTACCAGATTCTCAGGGTTGTAGCTTTTCGCTATACCGGCAACTACAGTTCTCTCTTCCCTATCAATGATCGCTTTCAGTTTTAAAAGTTTATCCGATTTCGGCACCGGTTCGGCTGCGGTTATTTGAGCGACTCTGAGTTCCAGTTTTTGAAAATCATCGTACTCAATTGTCTCTTTATGCTTTATCCGGGGCTGGTTATTAACCAGAGAGTTAGCATAGAGTTTTTCGATCTGTTCAGCGATGATCTTATCTTCAATTCGCGGGAACAAGGGAGAGGCTTCACCGAGTTCAAAACTCTGCGGAATTTCGGATAATTCCTTCCATTCCGGGGAGTTAGTGAGCTGCATAATCTCTCTGAGAGCAAGCATCTTCCGGGGTATTACCGGGTAAAGAAGGACCGAGATGTATTTTAGCAGAACCAAGCAGATGTAAAGTGTCTCCTCTGCCCCATCGCGGGAAGTCTTTATCTCCAGCCAGGGTTTCCTTTCATCGAAGAATTTGTTGCCGAGTCTGGCAATATCCATGACAAGCTTCGTAGTCTTTCTTACTTTGTAATTACGGTAGGACTCGTCAATCTCTCTGAAGAGAGCTTCAGCTTCCTGCAGGGTTTTGGTAGAATAATCACTCAACTTATCCGGCTTAGTGATCTTACCGGAGAAAAAATTGTGGGAGAAGACAAAAACCCTGTTCGCCAGATTACCGAGGGTATTGGATAGGTCACTGTTGTTCTTGTCCTGAAATTCCCGCCAGCTGAAGTCACTGTCTTTTGTTTCGGGGGCATTTATGGCTAAATAATAACGGAGTAGATCTCCTGCGAAATCATTAAGAAAATCATTAACCCAGATAGCCCAGTTCTGGCTTGTCGATATCTTTCTTCCCTCCAGGTTCAGAAATTCATTGGCGGGGATGTCATGAGGGAGGACATACTTCTCCTTCTGCCCCATCAAGACAGCGGGCCAGAAGATAGCATGAAAAACATTGTTATCTTTACCGATAAAGTGAATGAGTTTGGTTTCCTGATCCAGCCAGTAATCTTTCCATCTTTCAGGGTTACCGGTCTTTTCTGCCCATTCCACAGTTGAGGAGAGATATCCGATAGGGGCATCAAACCAGACATAAAGAACCTTTTCTTCTGCTTCGGGCAGAGGAACGGGAACCCCCCAATCAATATCTCTGGTTATGGCTCTCTCTTTCAAGCCCTCTTCCAGCAAACCGAGGATAAACCGCAGGATATTCTCTTTCCAGTAATTCTTTGTTTTGAGCCATTCTTTCAGTTTATCCTGAAAAGCGGGTAAATCTAAAAACCAATGAGAGGTCTCTTTGATGACAGGTCGATTATGGCAGATCTTGCATTGAGGCTCAACCAGGGTTATAGTATCCATCAGCTTACCGCAGGCATCACATTGATCACCCCTTGCTCCGTCTTTCTTACAGAAGGGACAGACCCCTTCCACATAACGGTCTGCCAAAAAGCGTTGGCAATGTTCACAATAGAATTGTTCATTGATCCGGATATTGATATAGTTCTTCTCTAAAAGATTAAGAAAGAATCTCTGAGCAATTTTATGATGGACCGGTCTTGCCGTTCCGGAAAAATTATCAAAGATAATATCGAGACCGTCAAAGCTCTCTACAATGCTTTTATGATAGCGTTGAACGAGTTCATCAGGGGTTATACCTTCTTTTTCTGCCTGAATAGAGATCGGAGCTCCATGCTCGTCGCTGCCGCAGATAAAAACTACATCTTTGTTGTGCAGACGCAGATATCTGACAAAAATATCTGCCGGCAGATATGCTCCCGCAATATGTCCGATATGGAGTGGTCCATTGGCATAAGGAAGAGCACTTGTTACTAAATATTTTTCCATAAATTCTCCATTATCTGTAAATTTTGAACTGACCGAGAAGATCTATTGATTCTAATCGTTATTAACAAAGAGGTTGTGAAAATACTCGGCAAGATGATCGGCGTCAGCTATTTTGAGATACACCGTAAACCCGAGGTGATTACGGGTCAGCCAGAAGAGCTGAATCTTGTTCTCTTTGATAGTCGTGAGGACATTCTCTAAAAGCTGCATATCGCTGTTTAACCGTAAGCCGGTAAAAGTCAGGGAACTGAGGTTTTTTTTGCGGGTATAATTCTTGATGTTATGTTCAGAGAGCCTTTTTTCCAGAATTTGCTCATTTTGCTCTTCAATGATAACCCGGAAAAGATCGGTATCGGGGAGGGCATATTCCACTAATTCCGGTTGGTTCGTCTTGAAGATCGAAATGAGCTTTTCCGGGAGTATCTCCTCCAGATAAATATCAAAACTGGTTAAACTATTTCTGCCGGTTATGGCTATGATTTCTTTCTCTTCCATCTCTGCTTCCTTTATTATTTTGGTTCCGGGTCTATCAGCGAATGATGATCTTATCTCCAGTTCAATATTGTATTTCATAGCAAATTCAACAGCTCTCGGATGGATAACTCGGCATCCCGAACGGGCGAGAAACAGCATTCTTGCAAAAGAGACACTGCTTAACTTGCGGGCTGTGCTGATCCTGTTCGGGTCTGCTGTAAAGACACCTTCCACATCGGTATAAATTTCACAAGCCTCTGCCTTGAGATATCCGGCAAGAGCTACCGCTGTAGTATCAGAGCCTCCTCTGCCTAAAGTGGTAACCTCTTTGTTAAGACTGACACCCTGGTATCCGGCTACTATGACTATCTTGTTCCTGGCAAGTTCTTCCTTGATCCTAAAGGCGTTAACATTAATGATACTGGCATTACCATGACAATTATCGGTTATTATTCCGCTCTGAGAACCGGTAAAGGAGATAGCTGAAACCCCGCGTTTATGCAGAGCAATAGAGAGGAGTGACATACTGATCCTCTCCCCTGCCGTAGCCAGCATATCAAGCTCGCGCTGATAGGGGGTGTCACTTATCTGATGAGCAAGACCAAACAGATAATCTGTAGTCTTAGCCATTGCCGAAACGACAATGACTAACTGATCTCCCTGCTTTTTCTCTGCTGCGAGTTTTGCCGCCAGCTTTTCGATCTGCTCAATCGAACCGATTGATGTTCCGCCGAATTTTTTTACAATTATTGCCATAGCCTATTAGAAAATTTTGCAAGCGGTGTTGTGTCAATAACAATTTGAAATTCCAGAGAATAACGAAAAGCATAGTCAAATAGGAGGATTAAAAAAGCCTCCCTGATATCAGAGAGGCTGAAGGTATCAATCTCAAGTAACATTCTGCTATTTTGCTTATTTATGAATGAGACAGCAGAATTATTAGATAAGGAAACAGTCCTTAAGGTCTTGTATCCTGATTTCTTTAGACTCTGTTATTAATCTCTGCTCCGTCCCCGGTCTTCCTGAAAAAGATCATCATCGGATAAGAATGCCTGTTGTGATCTCTTATTTAATGATTCTCAAGCATAAGGGGTAGCGGTATTCTTCTCCTTTAGCGACAGTAACGGCAGCTATGATACAGAATATGATATCCAGAACAAGCACAAGAGCAAACAAGAGTACCCCAATAAATACTGCCATTAGAATCATGGAAACGATAACTGCAATGGTTACCGTAATCTGAAAATTCAAAGCTTCCTTTGCCTGTTCTTTGGCAAAAGGCTGGTCGTTAACAACCAGGTAGATGATCAGCGGAGCTATAAAGCCCGTTAAAAAGCCTAAAACATGCGCCAAAATAGCCATTGTCCGTTCATTCTGATTACCATTTTGCGGATTATTATCCATTCTCTCCTCCCCTTTCGGTCTTAAACAAAAGTTCTTATTCTTCTTCCAATTCTTTCAGTAAAACATCTATTGCAGTTTGTAGCTGCAGATCATCATCCACGATTATCTGCTTCGGTGTATGGTCAACAAAAATATCCGGTGTTGCTCCTGTTCCTTCCATATTTACCCCCTCTAAGGTGTACCATCCTGATCTCGGTAATCTCATGGAAGAACCGTCCATCAGCTGGTAAGGGGTAGTTCCGATAACACCCCCTCCCGTTGGCATACCGATCACTTTACCCAATCCCAGTTGCTGGAAGATGATGGGAAAAATCTCAGCATCGGAAGCGGAATTTTCGTTAATCAGCAAGACTAACGGTTTTTCCCAGATATGTCCCGGAGTTTTGAACATAATATCCTGATAACCTCTCCTTGTTGTATATGCCCGGTATTCACGGGACAAAATATCCAGCAGTTCCCGGCTGATATTCCCTCCGCCATTAAAACGGACATCAATGATAAGGGCGTCTTTTTCATAATTTTCAGCAAAGAGGTCATTAATGAACTTTTCCAGGCTCTCTTGATTCATTCTTCTGATATGAAGATAGCCGATCCGGGCATTCGTGATACTTTCAACCATATCCCTTCTCCGGGCTACCCAGTCTTCGTAATAGAGTTGATATTGCTGCCCGGCACTCATACCTTTAATCTCAGCTTTAACGATTCCCGAATCAGTATTAAATTCCAACTCAATCTTTTTCCCGATTTTGTCAGCAAGAAGTTCATCAAGACAGAGAGTGGGAGTTATCGTGACCCCGTCCACTTTTATGAGCTTATCCCCACTCCTAATGCCGTAAGCCTGATAAAGAGAAGAATGACGGTAAACCTCCTGAAGGTAGATTCCCTCCTGCGGTACTGACTGATAGTTGAAAACAGCCCCTGTCTGGGCGGGACGGATTATTTCCTTATCACCGGAAGTCCGTGGATAAAAGCCTGTGTGGGAAGCGTTCAGTTCTCCGATCATTTCACTGACTATGTTTGACAGATATTCGGTTCTGTAGCTATAATCGAGGAAAGGTTTATATCTTTCATATATTTCATTCCAGTCTCTGTTGTGCATTTGGTAATCATAGAAGTGTCTGCCGAATTCCACCCATACTTCGTCGAACACTTTTTTATTCAATTCCAGTTCGTTATACTCATATTCTATTTCGTTAGAGATCTCTTCTCTTTTTCCTGAGACCGGATTTATTTTGTACAGTTTTTCATTCAGGGTCACATATAAAAGATTGTTCTCTAAGTTAAAATGCATATCATTTATACTGCCGGAAAAACTCGTGATCTCTTTATCATTTTTTCCGTAATAATCGATCTTTCTTAAGGTATGAGTATTCTGATTACTGTTGATGTAATAGAGAGTGGAGTCGCAAATGACATGAACAACATAGTTGGAACCGGCTCTGGAACTGAGCGTATTTATCCTGCTCCTGAGACCTTCAAGGACGACTTCAAAATCCACTTCCTCAGTCTCTTGTTTTTCTTCCACACTCTCCTCGTTTTCTTTTTCCGGAGTCAGTATCTCATTCCAATGGTCTGTTTCTTTATAAAAATCAGGGATTGGCAGGAGGTCAAGTCTAACCAGGTCACTACCCCAGGTCATGAAGAGAGACTTCAAATCCTCTCCCAGAAAGAGATTACCAATATAACCGGAGTTATTAAGCATGAGAGTGCTCTCTCTGTTTTTAAGGTCATAAAGGTAGAGGTGTCTTGTCCAGACCTGCGGTTTACCGGTAACGTAAAAGGCATAATCAGCTTCAGGTGTTATGGTAATAAAACGGGACCAGACAGGGTGTTCATCGATAATATCGAATATTTCTCCGGTATTGGTTTCCATCAGAGCCAGTTTCCATCTATCTTCCCCTTCTTCATAATGTATAGCCATCAGATTATTGAATAGGAGGTAAATATACTGAATGTATTTACCCTCAGACCAGAGGTTTTTCACAATATTTTCAGGGTTCTGGATATCCAGAGAGTAGAGTTGCGGAGTACCCTGATCTCTTTTCAGGAAGTAAACGGTGCGGTTGTCGGGCAGGATCAGAATGTCTTCGATCCCTGATTTGTCAAAGGTCAGCTGTTTTACCTCTCCCCCCTTTTCGGGCATAGCAAACAGGTCGAATTTATAGGAAAAGACGAGGAGTTTACCATCAGGAGAGAGGGCAAAGTTTTTCATTCGGCTTTGATATTTTTCTCTGATCCGGAAGTTACTTAAAAAATCTTGCTTTATCTCTATCTCAATCTTTTCTGCATCTCCTTTATCCGGGTCAAAACGGTAGATGGAATCGAATTTCTCAAAAACTATCCGGTCATTTTCTCTTGCTATGGAGAGATCTCTAAGGGGCCAGGTCTCGAAGAAAGTTAACTGCTCCTGATTGGCAAAATCATAGTTCTCAGCTTTGAACAACTGAAAAAGTCTTCCATCTGAAGCAGCATAGTAAACGTAAGGATTGATATGGGAAAAAACAGGATACCTTTCTGTATAGGGAGTATCTGTCAGTTGGGTGTAGATAGCGGCAGCAATGTCATATTCCCATAAGTTACCGCTCAGACTTCCGCTGTATGCCGGTCTGTAGGGCATGCCTCTGATATTGAAAATGATTTTGGTGTTATCTGAAGAGAGTTTTCCGAAGTGATTACCGACCGCGGTGATCTCTTGGGGTCTTTTGCCGTCAAGAAACATCTCGTAAAAACCTGTTCCGGTTCTGGTTTCATGGCGGGTTCCCAGTATTCTCTGACTGTCATTGTACCAATCACTTACCGAAGGTACGTCGCGACTGATCAGTTTTGCCTGTCCTCCGTCAGCAGGGATAACGTAAACTCCGTAAAAACCTTCCCTGTCGGAAGAAAAAGCTATCCATCTTCCATCGGGTGAATAAGCGGGTGAATGGTCATGTCCCTCTGACACGGTAATTCTTGTCGCTACTCCCCCGGCAAAAGGTACCAGCCAAAGATCGGACATATAAGAAAAGCAGACGGTTTCGCCATCGGGTGAAACAGCCGGGTCCTTCAAGAATTTGGGTTCCAGAGCTATAATGTTGAAAACTATCATTGTAATGATGAGTGTTATTATGTACTTCATTTTTATTCCCTTTATGATTTATTTTACGATTACTATTTCCGGGGAGAGTTCGGTTCCATACTCCCGGTAAACCGCTTCTTTCATCAAATCCATCAAAGAGATGACATCAGCGGCTTTCGCCTGTCCACAGTTTATTATGATATTTCCATGATGTGGTGAGATCATGGCTTCACCGCATCTTTTCCCCTTTAAACCGAATCCGTCAATTATCTTTCCCACCGGCTGCCCCAGCCTTCTGTCATTTTTAAAAACGGATCCGGCAGAGGGATAACTGAAATGCCCGTATGATTCTCTTTTGCTTTCGATTTTTTTCAGTTCTTCTGTTGGGAAACCTCTTTTTTCCAGAGAGATACGGAGTCTTTGAAAACCTGCCAAAAAGGAGGGAAGCTGAGAAAGAGATAGAGACTCCTTATCGAGAAAAACCCTGATTAACTCTATATTATTGTTACTAATTTCAGTATTTACTGAAAGAGGGAAGCCGGCAGAGATGATCAAGCGGTTCTTCACCTGAAACACCGATGATTTGTAGGCAAAGTGACAATCTTCCTTCCCGATTGTCTGAAGCTCGAAATCGACAGAGTCAAGGTCTATGTAGTTTATTTCTCCCACAATTTGCGAGACCTCTCTTTCCAGATACCGGGCATTGATGAAGATCCCGGCACCGACACTTCCCGGCAGAAGATAGGTAAAATCAAAATCCCGGTTAGCAGTTAAAAGTCCGAAAATACTCAGGAGAGACAAGGGGAGCCCGGAGGAAACAGTCAGCGAATGATCAGTAAGGGTAAAACCGTTGAGCAGTTTCAAAGAAACGTAACAGATTGTCCCGGAAGGAAAATCGGGAAAGAGCAGATTAGAACCAAAGCCAAAGAAGAAGGGCTCTAAATTAGCATCCTTGATTTTCTGCAATAAGACCTGCAACTCTTCATAACTTGCCGGCTCGGCGAAAAATTCTGCTATTCCTCCGATATTGAAGGTACTGTATTGTCGTAAGTCAACTTTTTTCTTCAGCAGCATAGATTATTGATTCTCTTAGCTAATTCCTATTCTTCAGTATTTAGGCGTTGGGAGAATAACCGGGACAGCTCATCTTCTGTCAGAAGTCTTTCACGTTCTATCCTGTATCTTCCCGAGTCATCTCTTTCCAGAGCAAAGATATTGCTCATAATTTCATAGATACTTGCCCCGGAAATCTTTTTTATCATCTTCAGATGGTTATTTTCGTTCGTCAGTTCAACAATAATCTCTTTCAAATCCACACTCTTTATCCGACCCTTTTTCTCTTTCACTATTATTCTATTCTTTTCTCCCTCGTAAGAAGTGAGAGAGGCAAGTAACTGCGCTTTTTCAGCAGAGGGAAAAGTGATTTTCAGCAACTCCAGAGTAAACATATCAATCCCCGGTAAGGAATCTAAGTCGGGCTGATATACTTCCTGCCAAATCCAATCCTTCACAGGAATAGCTTTCAGTGATTTGAGGACAACCTCCGTTCTCAGTGGCCGTTCCAACTCAATATCCATTATTTCGTTATTCCCCTCTACTCCGACGGAGAGGGGAGGTCCGAACCGTATCTTGGGATGGACATTAAAGCCCTGAGTATAAACAATAGGGAGATCGGTCATTTTAAGCATTCGGTGGATCATTCTCAGAGTATCGAGATGTGAAACAAACCGTAACAGCCCTGTTTTCGAATAATAGAGCCGGTAGCGGAATCCTTTTTTGTTCTCTCTGGCTGGTTTGTTAAGCTGCAGGTAGCTTTCTCCTTCATAGGAAGAGTATATTGGTTTCAGTTTTTTATCGCAGATCCCGCATTGGGTGCAGTCTCCGGAGCGACAGTCGGCAGTCATTTTTCCCTGTTTTGCCTTATCGTATTCAGAGATGAGAAAAGACTTATCTACACCGGTATCGATATGCTCCCAGGGAAGTGTATCTGAAACCATGATCTCTCGCTGGTAATCCCTTAGCTTGATCTTCAGCTGTTCTGCTGCCTTTTCCCAGTAGTCAAAGTTAAAAAATTCATCCCAGCCGTCAAAATGTGCTCCTTCTCGATAAGCCTGATGGATCAGATGACCGGTGTTACGGTCTCCCCTGCTGAGGATACATTCCAGAAAGGAGGCATCGACATCATGATACTTCAGCTTGATCTTTTTGTTTCTCGAAAGCCGGTTCTTGATCATGTATATTCTTTTCAGCAGTTCTTCTTTGGAGAGCATTGGTGACCACTGAAAGGGGGTATGAGGTTTAGGCACGAAAGGCGAAAGTGTAATATTGATGATCAGTCTTTTCCCGCTCAGCTCCATTACTTTATCCATCAGATTCACTATAGCATTAATATCATCTTCAGTCTCCCCGGGAAGTCCTACCATGAAATAAAACTTAACAACCCGCCAGCGGTGCTTGACTGCTAATGCAACCAGTTCCAGTATCTGTTCTTCGCTTATGTCTTTATTGATGATATTTCTTAAACGTTGAGAACCTGCTTCGGGAGCAATGGTAATTCCATACTGCTTCATGGAATTCAGTAACTGCAGAATACTATCATCCAAACTGTCAATTCTCAGGGATGGTAAAGAGAGATCGGTTTCATAATCCGATAGTACGGAATATAGTTCGATAAGCAGCGGTTTAATGCAGGTGTAATCTGATGAGGAGAGTGAGAGTAATGCCGCTTCTTCCCAACCGTCCCGCTTTACTTCTTTCGTAAGTTGTTCGACAATGGCAGAGACATCTTTCTCTCTGACCGGACGGTAGAAAAAGCCGGCAAAGCAGAAACGGCAGCCCCTGCTGCATCCTCTCATTATCTCGGTGATATATCTGTCATGGGTTGCCTGCTGCCAGGAGATGAGCTGAGTTGGATAGGCATTCCCTTCGGAAAAGTCTTCATACTTCCGCACCCTGACCCTGCCGGGACGGGTTGCGGACTTTGCTGAAACTGTTCTGTCATTTAGATGATAAGCTGAAGGGATGTACAGACCAGCGATCTCTTGCAGGCTGTTCAGGATATCTTCCCGGCTGAATTCTATTTTCTTTGCTTCAAGGAACCTGTTCTTTATCTCGATTATCCCCTCTTCTGCTTCTCCTATAAAGAAGGCATCGAAAAACAGGGAGAGCGGTTCGGGATTAGCAGAACAAGGTCCGCCGGCGATGATCAAAGGGTCTTCCTCTCCCCTGTCGGAAGCAAAAACAGGTATTCCTGCTAATTCCAGCATCTCCAATATATTGGTATAGGTTAATTCTGACTGGAGAGTGAAACCGATAACATCGTAATCCTTTACAGCTACCCGGTTTTCTAAAGAAAAGAGAGGTAACTTATTCTTCCTCAGAAGTTCTGCCATATCATGCCAGGGAGCATAAACCCTGTCGGCAGTGGCATCTGTCTCCCGGTTCAGCAATGAATAGAGGATCTTCAAGCCGAGATGGGAAAAACCAACCTCATAAACATCCGGAAAAGCAAGACAAAAATTGACTTTATCTTTATCAGGGTAACTATGATAGCTGTTTATTTCTGAATTGATATATCTTGAAGGTTTATTCACAGCAGGTAGTATCTCTGCCGTATCGATCTGTATGTACTTTTTTTCTTTTATCATTTTATCTCTTAACCGGTTGCTTATCTGTTATACCGCTGCCAATGTGCAGTATTGTAAGGGTACTTCCGGTAATTTGGTAAAGTCTGTGACATTTATCTGTTCCAGCCGGAGCAGCGTTTCGGATGCAAAAGAATGTTTAACAACAATAAACCGTTAAACCTTAGTTATGTTTTAATATACTCAGAAAGAACTGATATATACAGCAAAATTATCCTTATCTTTAGTCTCACCGGAGGATATGATTTCATACTTGGCAAGATAATCAGTTCTGTCACCTGCAAAACTGTTGATTTTAGGGGGAGAGTAGTCAACAACAGGATATTCTTCATTATCAGATAACGTTATGATATCAAGGTTATCCGTGGATTTTATCTCCGTCAGGGCATTGCTTTCCTCAGTTCCCTGAGAGGCTCTTTCCTCTTCGCCATCAATCCTTTCTTCATCATCTATTTCATCTTCAGGAACTATCGGCGTTACCGGTTCTTCCTCTAATGGTCTGCTTCTGAAGGGGAAGGATAACTTATCATCCTGATATAGCCTGATCAGAGCAAAAGAGAGAACAATTATGATAACTACCAGAAGGGTGAGCAGGAGAAAATTCTTATGGATCAGTATTGTTGGAGGATGAAGGATTTCCCTTGCCTGACGAGGGGATTTGTTATCCTGTTTTGGAGCTACGGCAAGGATGGTATTGATCTCATTGTCCGTAAGACCGAGAGAGCGGGCGTAGGTTGTAATAAGGATCTTAGTATAGCCTAAACCTCCCAGCCGGGAAAACTCGTTACTCTCTATGCTTTTAAGCACATTGATATGCAACTTAGTTTGAACTGATATCTCATCCAGGGATTTACCCTTTTCCTGACGTTTCTCCCGGAGATAGTTACCGATATTTTCCATTTTACCTCATATTTTTTATTAAATAAACACCAAAGATTATCCCTGCACCGTTATAAGCCATATCATGCCAGCTGAAACGGGTCTTCTTAAGGTGTTTGTCGCTTAACTCTTTGCCTGTTCCAAGAAAAGCTGTCACGCTGACTGAAACAATAAGACTGCTCTCCTGCGAATTATCCATTACATCGTGATAAAGTCCGTAATTCCAGTATGTCAGATAAGCACTGGTCAAAAAATGCATCACCTTATCCTGTCCCAGCCAGGGTGAACGTGCCTGTATGGAAGAAGCTAACAGCACAAGGAATAAAAAGGATAGGAGGAGCAGTTTATAGATCATTTGCTTGAACTCCTGTAATAAAACTCTCCGGCAGAGATCAGGGAGACTTCTCCGGAGAGCAGGCATTTCCTATCTTTTTCATCATATTCAACATAAACCGGACCACCGGGAAAGCGGACTTCTACTTCCTTATCCAATAAACCGAGGCTCATTCCGGCAAACAGAACTGCACAGGCTCCTGTCCCGCAGGCTGAAGTTTCTCCCGATCCTCTTTCCCAGACGCGGGTTGAGACTAAACGGGAGTCAACAGCTTTGACGAATTCCACATTGGTACCTTGCGGAAAGAAACTGTTCAGACTCAAAGATTTTCCCCATTCATGGATGAAAGATGTATCCTGAAGCTCGAAAGAATTTCCTTGATATCCGTCAAAGATTACCAGATGCGGGTTTCCTGCCGATACCGTAATCCCGGTAAGGTTCTCAAAGGTAACCTGATTTTTCTGATCACTATCTCTTTCACTTTCCTTCCGGTAGAAACCGATATTATCGAGTACGATACTAACCACGGGGCTTGATGCCGGGTGCTTGATATAACCTTCGACCAGTCCGGAAGCTATCCGGAGCAAAAACTTGTTCTTCTTTTCCTTACTCCTGCGGGAGAGCAAGGCAGTAACACATCTCAGAGCCGAGCCGCAATTCTCTGCTTCACTACCGTCAGCATTCCAGATCCTGACAAGAACATCTGCCTCAGGATCCGGCAGCAGCAAGACCATTCCGTCTGAGCCGATCCCAAAATTCTTAGCGGAAACTGCTTTCGCCAGTTCCTTTAAATCGGTCCGGGGTACAGGGGTATCAAGAAAATCAAAATAGATATAGCTGTTTCCCTGAGCCTGCATCTTTATGTATTTGATTGGCAATAAGATATCTGTCATATATTAATGTATTGCTTTAATATGTTATCTCTCGTTCAGCAGATCAGTGAAGATCTTTTGAAACTCGAAAAATCCTGTTTTCCCTTTGAGCCAATGAGCCGCTTTCAAGGCTCCGACCGCAAAACCTTCTCTTGTCCGGGCAGTGTGTTTCAGTTCAATCGTATCAAAGGGAGAATCAAAACCTATTACATGTGTTCCGGGAATACTGCCGCCGCGGATACTGGCTATCTGAAACTCATCAGGCTCGATTTTTCGCTGTAAGCGATCAAACTGAGCAGTTTTTTTAGCCGGGAAATTTTCTTTTATGATCTCGGCAAGTTCTCGTGCCGTGCCTGAGGGGCTGTCGGCTTTCTTTTTGTGGTGTAGTTCATAGCCAAAAACATCGTATAGATTCGTTTCAGATATTAAACCAGCAGATTGTTTGAGCATTAAAAAGAAGAGATTCATTCCGAAAGAGAAATTACCGCCATAAAGAATCCCTCTGCCATGTTCAGCGGCTATTTTTTTAACTTCAGGAAGATCATCATACCAGCCTGTTGTACCGATGACGATATTTTTCCCTGCCGCTCCGGCTTTTCTAACATTAGTTATGACAGCTTCCGGCAGTGAGAAATCGAGACAGATATCAACGTTCTTCAGCGATTCGGAATCAATGGGCTCTCTGTATGCTTCATTATTGGGATCACTAATCTTAACTACCCGGCAGTCGTGATCCGGGGCTATCCTTTCCAATATCCGCCCCATCTGTCCGTAACCGAAGATCGCTATTTTAAGCATTATTCTCTGCCTGAGTATAAAGTCTTAAGATCTCTTTAACCCAATTCATTCCCTTTTCCAGGGCAGAAATGCTGATATTCTCTTCTAAAGTGTGAACTGCATCCATACCAGTTCCAATAACGACTGTTTTGATCCCGTGAAGATTGAAGATATTGGCATCACTACCACCCCCGCCACGGTAAACCTTATCGGGAAGAGAGAGTTGTTGAGAAGCTTTACGGGCTATCTGGACGATCATCTCCTCTTCCGGAACCAGAAAAGCTGAATAACTCTTATCGACTGTTACCTCGACTTTTGCCTGATAGCCATTGACCCGGTGGCTGGTGACTACCTTTTCCATCGTATCACAGATTTGGGAAGTTACTTCCTGCAGTTTTTCCTCATTATGGGAACGGACTTCGCCCTTAATTCTGACCGCGTCAGGTACGACGTTGCGGGCAGTACCACCGGAAATAACCCCAATATTGCAGGTAGTTTCCCGGTCTATCCTCCCCAAGGGTATAGCCGACAGAGCTTCAGCAGCCACTCTGATAGCATTGAGCCCCTTTTCCGGTTCCACACCGGCGTGAGCTTTCTTGCCGTGAACTATGAACAGGAGATTGTTTTGTGAAGGGGCTCCGTTCATTACAGCTCCAATTTCATGGGTATCAAGGGTATAGCAGTTTTTTGCTTTCAGTAGCGAATAATCACAATACTTAGCACCCAACAAGCCAATCTCTTCGGAGATGGTAAAAAGTAATTCTACCGGCGGATGGGGTTCGTCATTTTCGATTATTTCTTTGATTGCCCACACTATCTGAGCAATACCCGACTTATCATCAGAGCCGAGGATAGTAGTTCCGTCGGATTTGATCAGATCACCTTCAATTACCGGCTTTACACCCTTACCGGGAGTTACGGTATCCAAATGTGCACAGAGCAATAGTGGTTTTGAATCTACCTTACCGGGCAGGGAAGCAATAAGATTTCCTATAGTTCCACCCGTTTTTTCGTTTGCCTTGTCAAACACTACCGAGAAACCTAATTCTTCCAGATCTGCTTTCAGACTTAAGGCGATGTCTCTTTCATCTTTTGATTCACTGTCAATTTGAACTAATCTCAGAAAGTAATCAATTAAGGTTTTTTCCATTAACTATGTCCTTTTCTGTTTTATTCATAAAAGCACCTTTACCTGTCATTAATTATTGTCAAGAAAAAGCTGAGTTCAAGCCTCTTCTCTTTACTGGCAAGAGCTCTCTTAAGGATATTCAGGGATGTATCTTTCCATTCAATTCTTCTCTCCTCTATAATCATAACTCCATCACTAACTGCAGGTTGTTGGGGTTGATCAATCCGGAATATGGCTTAATGCCTCATCAAGATCAGAGATCAGGTCTTCCGCATCTTCGATCCCTACTGAGTAGCGTACCAGATCATCGGAAATACCGGCTTTTCTTTTTGCTTCGGGATTTACCTTGGCATGGGTCATTGATGCCGGATGCTGGATCAGGGTCTCCACTCCCCCTAAAGAAACTGCTAAAGCTGCTAATGATACCTTGTCCATAAGAATTTTTCCCGCTTCGTATCCCCCCCTCAAACCAAAAGAGATCATTGAACCGGGACCTTTTTGCTGTTTTTGGGCTATTTCATACTGCGGATGTGTTGATAGTCCCGGATATTTCACCCAGGAAACTGCCCGGTGATCAGTCAGAAACTCCGTTATCTTTCCGGCATTTTCCTGAGCTCTTTCGATCCTGAGCGCCAGAGTCTTCAAGCCGCGGCTTACCAGAAATGCCTGATGAGGATCCATACAGGGTCCCATATTAGTCATAACGTTGTAGAGCAACTTATGATCCTCAGCAGTTTTGGCAACAATAACTCCTCCCACCACATCTGCATGACCATTGATAAATTTAGTTATGGAGTGAAGAACTATATCTGCACCCAAATTAAGAGGTTTCTGGAGATAGGGGGAACAGAAAGTATTATCTACGACAAGCCTGATGCCGTGCTTTTTGCAGAGTTCAGCACAGGCAGCAATATCGGTAATGGCGATAGTAGGATTAGCGGGAGTTTCGATATAGAGTAGCTTGGTATTTGGACGAATCTCTTTTTCTATCAAAGCAAAGTTGCTGGTATCTACGAAAGAAGCCTCCACTCCAAAGCGGGAAAAATGATTTTCCAAAACACCCCGGGAAGGACCATAAACAGCATCGGTTGAAACTATGTGGCTTCCTGCCGAAAGAAAAGACATATATACTGTAGTTACGGCAGCCATTCCGCTCCCTACAGCTATACCACCAAATCCCTCTTCCAGGTCAGCCATAGCATCTTCCAGAACCCGGACTGTGGGATTTCTCAGCCGGGTGTAGATATAACCGTCACTTTCCCCGGCAAAACAGGCTGCTCCCTCCGAAGCATTCTTGAACGAAAATGTAGATGTTTGATAGATGGGGGGAGTTACCGCATTCAGAGCTTCGGGAATTTGTCCGCCATGGATGAGAAGGGTGTTAAACTTTGCATTTTTTTTCATAAGATTCTCCTTTTATAACTGTCATTGAAACCATATTATACAAGCAACTCAGCTTTATTCAGCAGAAGGGTTTCCGACGGGTTAGTTATCCGAACAGCTTAATCTGTCAAGTAAAGTTGATATCTGTTTATAGATAACCGAGATAGAACCGGTTCTCTATCTCATGACAAGCTATTACATCTAAGGGTTAACATAGTATTATAAAAGAGAGAGAGAACAACGGGGAAAGTCGCTCACTTTCTCATGAATACTAAATACATAGGGATCAATTATGTTGTTATTTGATTATGAACGGTCACTTTATGAGAAGTTACGGGAAAAAGTTTTTTAATGTCAAACAACGTTCTGACAGGTTTGGGGCTTTCTATAGAGGGTTAATGCTCATAGAGAATAACCGGGGGGCAGAGTTCTTGAACCCAATAATGCGAAATTATTGGTTGGTTGGGCGTAATAATATGATATATTTTATGGTAAACCTAAGCCTTGGGCAGCACAAATGCCTAACACGGCTGAAAAAGGAGAATTCATGAAAAAGACTCTAATTCTGCTGGGAGTTCTTATCTTGCTTGTCCCATCTTTTCTAATGAGCTCGCAGAGGTATGTCGTAGCAGAACTCTTTACCTCTACGACCTGCGGATCCTGCCCTACAGCGCGGTCTGCGCTGAATCAGATTTATCAGGACACAGATTCTTTCCCCTATTTCATTCCGGTTATGTGGCAGCAAGGTGGTGATCATCAGAGTCCTGGTGTTTTTGACAGATTGTTTGGCTTTTATAATGCCGGCTTTTTCTCCTACTGTCAATGGGGTGGTACAATACCGGTAGTCACCAGCCTTAATGATACTTATGACGATTATGTCGCTGCCTACAACCAGCTTGTAACCCAAAGCAGTCCTCTGGAGATCTATCCGGAACTGTTCGACAACGGACAGGGTCAACTGGTAATAAATGCCGAAGTTGTTCTAACTGCCGATATAACTACTACAGATAACCGGATCCAGTATATTCTCACTTATGATCTTTCGGGTATAATGGAACCCCATTATTTTGCGTCCTTGAAGAGATACCAGCAGGAAGAATTCACATTAACTACTCAGGGGGAGGAGGGTCTTTTCAGTTACTCCTTTGATATTGATCCAAACTGGGACCTCGATATGGTGAAAGCTGTGGTAATGATTCAAACATTTTCCGGTGATAAAGAGATTCTTCAGGCAGGGACAGCTTCCGTAACCGATATCGTACCACCCGAAGCCGGTTTTGGTTCAGATATAACTTTCGGTATCGCCCCTCTCGTTGTTCAGTTTACTGATAATTCCATACCCGGGAGTGGAGAGATTACCTTCTGGCACTGGGATTTCGGTGATGCAGGAGTCTCTTTCGAACAAAATCCTCAAGTCATGTTTCATTTGCCGGGTGTATATCCGGTAGAACTTACCGTGATTGATGTCCACAATTCTTCCGGGACTTTTGAGATTGCTGACTATGTCAGTGTCTATCCCGAAGGACCGCTTGTTACCCTTCTTACTGAAGATCATCTGGAGTTCGGTTCCGGATATACCGGTTCCCAATCTGCTTATCAGACGGTCGGGTTGATCAATAGCGGTACGGAAAACCTTACCATAACGAGTATTCATTTATCCGGAGAAACAGAAAATTTTGTCTTTTATCACACCGTAGAGGAACTGAGAGATATAACCCTTTTTCCTGAAGAAGAGTTGGCTATCTATGTCTCTTTTACACCCCAGATAGAGGGTGATGTTAGCGATACTCTCTATGTGATTAACGACTCGATGAATGAAGCCGTCTTAGAGATTAGTCTGAATGGTTTTGGTATTGGAGCTCATCCCCCCCGGCAGCCTGAAAATGTCAGGATAACGCTTGAGGATGGTTTTGTACACCTGGAATGGGATCCTGTTACTGAAAACATTGAAGGTCAAGCCATCGTTCCCGATTATTACCTCATCTTTTATAACGATACCTCTGATATTGATGGTGAATTCTTTTTATTAGGGGAATCACCTGATCCCTTTTATACTGATGTGAGCTCTCTTGCCATATCAGATAAGACATTTTACCGGGTCAAAGCAGTTGTTATTTACGGTGACACAAATATCATCGGAGATTAATAAAATACGATCATTTCTGCAATAATCCTACTGAGGGCTTCCTTCCCTTTGGTAGAAAAATCCTCACTACCAGAACAACACTTTGGTAATCATTCATTTTCTCAGTTTCGGTAACAACCCTGTTGTATTTGTTAAATCTTTGGTGAGCCATCTCTGGATGTTTTCTCTTTCTATGACAACTCATCTGATCATTTTACAAAGGTACATCTGCCGGTAGCTGCCTGTTTTCCGTCTATCTGTAAGCGGTACATATAGAAACCGGTAG
>CAYXFD010000030.1:0-30974 GCA_964464175.1 uncultured Candidatus Cloacimonadota bacterium
CGAGCTATATCATTGATATTCAGTAACTTAAAAAATGGCACTGTAAAACTTGAGTTTAGCATTTTGACCAACCGCAGAGTGGGCATTTTCTACATCCTTCGCTAAACTCAATAGTTCCGCCGCAATCTGGGCAGGAACCACCGGCTTTGCTGCGGCTAATATTACCGGACTTTTTTGCTAAGATAACCTCGGGATCGGAAGAGGAGAAACCGTTAAGATGACCTTCTTCGGAGAGAGTTAGATGAGATTCCAGAGACCGGGCAATAGCGTCGGCACAGGATGAAATCACGGTACCGCAGTACCACATAGGAGAGGGGCAGCGGATTCCCTTTAACTGGTGAATTAATGACTCAACATTGACATTGGATCTTAAGCAGAGAGATGCTAATCGAGCAACAGCTTCCAATTGAGCTGAGGCACAACCTCCAACCTTTCCCATCTGGGTAAAGATTTCGAAAGCACCGTTTTCATCAGAATTGATAGTGATATATAGATGACCGCATCCGGTCTCGATCTTGTGGGTAAAACCGGTCATGATTTCCGGTCTTGTTCTTGGTTTGATGCGGTTTGTTGCAGACTCCTGTTTCTCACTTCTTCCGGTACTGAGAACCTGATTTGCCCGGCTGCCGTCACGATAGACGGTTATTCCCTTACAACCGAGTTCATAAGCCAGGAGGAAGCTTCTTTTTATATCATCTTTAGAGGCACTTTCCGGAAAGTTTATTGTTTTGGAAACTGCATTATCAGTGAATCTTTGAAAGGCAGCCTGCATTTTGATATGCCATTCCGGGGATATGTCATGGGAAGTAATAAAGATTTTTTTAAGCTCTTCAGGG
The DNA here is from genome assembly GCA_964464175.1 of uncultured Candidatus Cloacimonadota bacterium. GTDB lineage: Bacteria > Cloacimonadota > Cloacimonadia > Cloacimonadales > JAJBBL01 > CAYXFD01. The sequence continues at coordinate 837 of CAYXFD010000030.1, forward strand.
ATTTCTATAATACCTTTCAGAGAAGAGTTTTCAGCAATTTTCTGCATCAGTTCTTTTGAATACAAACCGAGTTCTTTCATTTTTCTTTCGAAAACCGGATTAACATAGAGAAGTCTTTCACCATCCATGACATTTTTGACGTAAACAAGGGAAAACTGTGGTTCAATACCCCCCGAAGTATTACATATCATACTGATGGTACCGGTTGGGGCAAGGGTAGTAACAGTAGCATTTCTTATCCCATTTTTCCGGATATCGGAAATCAGTTTCTCCCAATCGAGTTTCCCTTCATCGCGTTGTAATGTTCCCTTTTCGTAGATACTCCCTGCGAAATTAGGGAATGAACCTTTTTCTTTCGCCAGCAGCATTGATTTCATTTTAGCATGATAGTCGATGAACTCCATCAGTTCTTCCGCTAATGAGACTGCTTTCTCACTGTTATAGGGAATATCCAAGTCATAAAGCAGATCGGCAAAGCCCATTACACCGAGACCTATTTTACGATTCTTTCGGGCAATTTCATCAATTTCGGGAAGAGGAAATCTGGAGCGATCTATCACTGAATCGAGGAATTCAACTGCATCACAGATAGTTTCTCTTAGTTTCTTCCAGTTTATGTCGCTATTTTCAAAGAAAGCGTGGACATTTATTGAACCGAGATTGCAAGCTTCGTTCGGCAGCAAGGGCTGTTCACCGCAAGGGTTAGTAGATTCTATTGTTCCGATATGGGGCGTAGGATTGAACTGGTTGATCTTATCAATAAAGACAATACCGGGTTCTCCGTTTTTATGAGCCATATCTATGATCAAATTAAAGAGATCTTCTGCTTTTATACTATCCATGGTCATTTTACTGTGAGGGGAGACGAGTGAAAAATCCTGCTCGTTTATTAAAGCATCCATAAAGGCGTCGGTAACACCGACACTTAAATTGAAATTTGTCAGGTCTTCGGGATTACTTTTAGCAGTGATAAACTCAATGATCTGAGGGTGATCAATGTTGAGGATTGCCATATTGGCACCCCTTCTTGTTCCGCCCTGTTTGACAGCGTCAGTTGCGGCATTAAAGACCTTAAGGAATGAGATAGGACCGCTGGAGACACCATTTGTAGTTTTTACTCTGGCATTTGTTTCTCTGAGCCGGCTAAAACTGAAACCGGTTCCTCCGCCGCTTTTGTGGATGAGAGCAGCGTTCTTTATGGAGTTGAAGATACTCTCGATACTGTCTTCGACAGGTAAAACAAAGCAAGCGGATAATTGTTGAAGATCATTCCCGGCATTCATCAGGGTAGGGGAATTTGGCAAAAAAGCACCGGAATCGAGAAGGGCATAGTATCTTTTTAAGACTTGCGGCTCATTATTACTGATATTTTTTGCTACTCTTTCGATCAGTTTTTCCCATGTTTCGATGATCTTGCCTTCTTCATCTTTCTTGTAGTATCGTTTTTCTAAAACTTTTTGAGCATTTTCGGACAGTTGCATTAAAAAATCTCCTTGCACTTTATTTGCTTGTAAGGCATTAGTAGTAATTATTTACGAGGGAGGAAAAGATTCATTATCTGTGGTATAGAGGATAGTAAGGATAAAAATGATAGCTCGTTAGGTATCGAGCTCAGGCTGTTTATGAGATGAGGAACAGCTGAGGGAAGGGATGCTTTCATGAGATAGTCAGGAAGTATAAGCACTTTTTTTAACGATTGATCCAATAGTTATATATCTGATGAGGAGAACTCAGCCAAGCCTTTCTTTTGCTTAGTATTTTGAGCAGCCTCAGATAAAAACTGAAGTTGAGACTATATCTATCGAAAATGAGGGAATGGTACCAGACTATCCCCAAATGATTCTTGAAAAGCAGCGAGTCATCTATCAAATACCGAATGTGATTATTCAGGAATCTTTTGGCATAGGGATATTTATCTAACATCGAATTGTTGATGACCTGAGGTATTTCCAATACGGTAAATGGTCTGTTATCAACGAGATTAAAAGGATAATAAGGATAAGATGTACCTGCTCTGTAGCCGAGGGTATCTGAGTAGGTAATTGATATGTCATATTTGATATCGGCTTTTTCTAATTCGGCGACCAGTCTGTGATAATGATTTCTAAGGGAGAGAAAGTAATATCCCTTAACGATGAAACCTTGTTCTGCATAGAGAGTGAAAGCCTCTTTTATTCTTTCTGCAGGTTCGTGCCTATCAGAATGGAGACCGATGGTTTTATCTTTCTCCTGAGAACGGATGAGGCTGATATGCTGTTCAATGTTCTTTTTACTGAGAGTCTCCTGCTGGGGTGAAAGCAAGGGGAGAAAAAATTCTGAGGAAGCAATATAACGAGCTTCTTTTTTTAACTGTGATGAAAAATGCTTTGGGGAGATCAGTTTTCGGATCTTATTCTGAAGAATGATCTGTTTTGGGGTGTCTTGATCATCTTTAGCTTTTACCCCTTTGCTTTTACCGCTGGAACCTGAATTGGAGATAAGATGGGAAACTGAGACGGCAAAATCTCTGTTGTCAGGCCATTTTACCGGTTTCTGAAAGCCGGGCAGCATCATCTCCAAGCCTTTCTGGAAAATATCGCAGTATCTATCGACTATCGGAATGTTCTCGAAATTCCACTCTCTTTGGATAGTCTGCTCTAATCCTGTTTTATCATTTTTGCCATTCTCTTTCTCAGTATATTCCTGCCAGCAACTGAGGAAAAAGAAAGCAGAAGAAATGATATCCCTTCTGATTTCAAGGCTCTTATTTGTATAAAGAAACAGTTGTCCTCTTTCGGAGAAGAGGAAGGGAATGTTTTCATTCCTGTAGTTTAAGAAATGGAATTCATCATTATAAGAGTTATTCTTATTGAACATCCGGGCTGCTTCTTCTTTGTAGAGAATCTCGACCGGTCTTTTATCTTCGACAGGGGGACCATAGTAAACATGCACATCTTCAAGGGTGTACTCATATAAAAAATTGGGCTGTAGTCCAAGAATGTTACAGAAAGTACGAAAAACGTATTCTGCCTTGGGAATGTAGCTTTTGTCAACGTTAAGCAATATTATAATATTTCTGCTTATCTCATCCATTGATCATCCCATCTGCCGGATATAAAGACTTCTTTCTCAGCAGATAACTCATTGCACAATAACCAGATCAAGAATTTCAGGATATTCTTTAACAAAATGAATACTGATATCTTTTCTGATATCACTGTCCAGATCTTCATAACTCTCTCTGGTCTCTTCCGGAAGAATTATGGTTTTAATACCGGCTCTTTTTGCTGCCAGGAGCTTCTCTTTCAGACCACCGACAGCCAAGACCTTGCCCTTCAGAGTCAATTCGCCCGTCATGGCAATATCCGGCTTCACCTTTTTTTGGGAAAGCAGGGAAATTATAGCAGTAGTGAGAGTGACTCCGGCCGACGGGCCGTCTTTGGGAATAGCTCCGGCAGGGAGATGGATATGAAAATCGAATTTTTCAAACTGTTCAGGCTCAATCTTAAAAACATCATAGTTGCTTTTGATATAGCTAAAGGCAAGTTTTGCCGATTCCTTCATCACTTCGCCCAGAAGACCGGTCAGGATAAGATTTCCTTTCCCGGGCATAGCATTAGCTTCACAAAAGAGAATCTCTCCCCCATAGGGAGTCCAGGCAAGCCCGGTAACAACCCCAATCTCCGGCTTCATATTAGCAAGTTCCATCGAAAACTTTCTTCGGCCAAGGTAATCCTTAACATTCTTACTGGTAATGACCAGGCATTTTGATTCCCCTTCAGCGATCTGCCGGGCTATTTTCCTCATCACCGAAGCAATCATTCTCTGAAAGTTTCTCACCCCGGCTTCCCGAACGTAATAACGGATGATCTCTTCCAAAGCTGATTTTCTGAAGCGGACATTTTTTCCGGTTAGTCCGTTATTAGCTGCCTCTTTGGGAACGAGATACTTTTTAGCGATATGGATCTTTTCTTCTTCAACATAGCTTGAAAACTCCAGTATTTCCATACGATCTTTGAGAGCCGGAGGTATTGTGTCGAGGATATTTGCAGTAGTGATAAACATGACTTCAGAAAGGTCAAATTTAAGGTTAATATAGTTGTCAATGAACTCATGATTCTGTTCGGGATCGAGTACCTCCAGAAGAGCTGAAGCGGGGTCACCCCTGAAATCTCTTCCAATCTTATCTATCTCGTCGAGCATGAAAAGGGGATTAGCTTTACCGGCTCTCTTAATCTCATTAAGTATTTTCCCCGGCATCGCGCCGATATAAGTCCTGCGGTGTCCCCTGATCTCTGCTTCATCATGAATGCCGCCTAAGGAGATACGAATAAATTTTCGGTTGAGAGCTCTGGCAATCGATTTACCGAATGAAGTCTTCCCGACTCCGGGAGGTCCGACAAAGCATAATATCGGTCCCTTTAGCTTCTTATTTAGCTTTTTTACGGCAATATACTCAATTACCCTCTCTTTGACCTTTTTCAAGCCATAATGGTCCGTCTCTAAGATATCTTCGATCTTCTTAAGGTTAAAACGGTCTTTGGAATATTTACGCCAGGGGAGATTTACTAACCAGTCCAGGTAGTTACGGATTACATTATATTCGGCGGAGACGGGTGACATCATAGCTAATCTTTCGAGTTCTTCAAAGGCTTCCTTCTCTACATATTCCGGTAAATCTGCTTCTGCTATTTTGCTTGTCCAGTTATCAATTTCGGGATTAACTTCGCCATCTTCTCCCAATTCCTTTTTTATCGCCGAGAGCTGCTCTTTGAGATAATATCTTCTCTGATCTTCATCCATTTCCAATTGGATATTGCTGCGGATAGTATTTTCCAGTTTCATCTGCTTGATCAGCTCTGCCAGAGACTTGTTAAGTCTTTCATAGCGTGGAATTAATTCGTAAGCTTCTAAGACAGCCTGTTTTTGGTGAATTTCTATAGGAATGTTTCCGGCAATTATATCGGCTACTCTTCCCGGTTGTTTAATGTTTTTCAGACCGAGGATGATATCCTTGTTCAATTCGTTAGATTCGCTGATAATCTTATCCACCAGTTCAGTAGCTATATTGCGAAGAGCTGTGATCTTTGAGTTCTCTTCCGGATTCTCAGCGATGGTCTCTATCTCGACCATCATAAAGGGCTCTTTTTGAACTATTCGATCGATCCGTACACGGGAAACTCCCTGCAGCAGAAGACTGATCGAGCCGTCCTGATTACGCAGCATCCTCAAGATCGAAACGGCAGTTCCGTACTCATAGATTTCAACTTCATCCCTGGCATCTTCAATGTCCCGGGTGAGGAAGAAGCCTAATAGTTTATCGTTGGAGAGGGCATAGTCTATTACTTTCTTAGAGATTTCGTCAGAGACAACCAGAGGAATCATCAGGTAGGGGAACATTACCGTGTCATTCAAATGAATAACCGGTAGAGAACGGGGTATTCTTCTGTTATTATTCATATATCTATATTCCTTGAGTAAAACTATGAAAAAGTTACCTTCTTTAGTCAATCAATCATAAGAATTTCTCTTCCCTTGAGGTTATATACCGTTGGGAGAATCAATGATTCACTGTTTTATTCCAAATCTCTCATTATACTGATAGGATCTATTCTCTTTATTTTCTGTAAAGCAATAATTGTTGCCAGCAAGCAAATCATCAATACAATGAGGGGTACAACAATAAAATCTACTGTTTTTATCACTACCGGAAGCCACTGCATGGGAAAACCGGGAATAGGGATCCGGATAAGCTGATATCTGCTCTGGAGATAGATAAAACTCAAAGAGATGATAGTGCCGGCAAGAATACCACTGACTCCCAGCAGCAGGTTTATCCCGACGAAGATATTACTGATCCTTTTAGTAGTCATACCGAGAGCTTTCAGGATACCGATCTCGTAACGCTTTTCTGTAACTGCTTTTAGAGAATCACCCGCCATATTGAAGCCGGAGATGATCAGCATCATTGCCAAAACAACAAACATCACGCTTTTTTCGAGCTGCATAGCCTGGAAAAGACTGGCATCAAACTTACTCCAATCTTCTACCAGATAATGATGACCAAGGATCCTTTGCAGGCTGGCTGCATGTTTTGCCGAATGACGGGGGTTAGAGGTTTTGATTTGGATAAGCGATACCCCTGCCAGATTATCGGTAAAAAAACGGGCATTTTCCAGGGACATGTAGGCATAGGTTTTATCAAACTCAGGCATACCCGAAACGAATACCGCCGTTACTTTCAGCCTCTTCATTTTAGGGATCATTCCGAATGGTGTAGGGGTTTTATTGATCGGTGACGAAATCCTTATATATTCTCCCACTGTCACATTGAGTGAGAGGGAAAGATCGAGCCCGATTATTATCCCCTCTTCTGCAAAAATAGTCTCTTCGTAACTTCCTAATCTAATTTTATCCTGGAGTTCAATCAGTTCGTTATATTCGTCGAAATTGATCCCGTAAGCATTGATTACAGTTGTGTTCCTGTTCTTATGAGCCAATAGTTCCTGTTCAATGACTGGTGATACTGCGGTTACTGCCTGCTGGCTCTTAAGCAGCTCTGTTATTTCTTTATAGTCTGTGATTGGACTTCTGTCCGATTTAATCACTCTTATCTCTGCCTTAGAGCCAATAATCCGGTTCATCATATCCTGCTCGAAACCATTCATAACCGATGATATTATGAGGAGTGCTGTGACCCCGATAATGATTCCTATCAGACTGAAGGTTCGGGAACCACGAGGAAGAAAACGGTTTCTGCCGCGGAGATATTTCTTGATCAGGACAAAATTCATTGGAAATCAGACCAAAACTATTCGATAAAGGGATAGTTCTGTTTTCGGTTCTATTGTAGAGACACGGGAAAAAGCATGGTTAGGCCGACCCGGGGTTACTCTCTTTTCAGCAAATGACTCTTTCATGTCACTTCACAGCAAAGAACAGAAGCATCCATTTTCCCACAGGGAAGTCAGACTTCAGGTTTCATTTGAGGAAAGAGGATAACTTCTTTTATCGAGGAATTATTAGTAAAAAGCATACACAAGCGGTCTATTCCTATTCCCAGGCCACCCGTTGGCGGCATACCATATTCCAGTGCTTCTAAAAAATCTTCATCATAAGGAGCAGCTTCCGTATCTCCTGCTTCTCTTAATTCGGCTTGTTTTTTTAGTCTCTTTTCTTGTTCTATCGGGTCATTAAGCTCGGTAAAGGCATTGCCCAGTTCCTGACCGGCAATGAATAACTCGAATCTCTCTACGAAATTGGGCATTTCATCTTTGCTTTTGGCAAGAGGTGAAACCTCGATGGGAAAATCAGTGACAAAGGTCGGCTGGATCAGTTTCTTTTCTACATAAAGTTCAAAAAGCTCGACAATCAAATCACCGGCTGTAGATTTATCAGGTATTTCCAGGTCTTTCTTGCGGAAATAGTCTCTCAATTCTGTGATATCAGCTTCAGAGGTATCAAACCCGGTCTCCCTCTTTATCAGTTCGATCATGCTTTCTCTGGCCCACGGTTTTTTCAGAGAGATAGTGTGCTCACCATAAGTGAAATCAGTTGAACCAAAGAGCTTTTCGGCGATCATTGTCAGCATCTCTTCAGTAATATCCATCATAACATGATAATCGGCATAAGCCTGATAGAGCTCCATCATGGTAAATTCCGGATTGTGATTTCTGTCCATCCCTTCATTGCGAAAATCTTTGCCTATCTCATAGACTTTCTCTAACCCGCCGATCAATAGTCTTTTCAGATATAATTCCGTGGCAATCCGTAGATAAAGATCGATATCCAGAGTATTGTGATGAGTAACAAATGGACGGGCATAAGCTCCTCCGTATAAAGGTTGAAGAACCGGTGTTTCAACTTCGATGAAGCCTTTGTTATCAAGATATTCTCTAATCAGTTTGATGATCCGGGCTCTGACCATGAAACCGGCTCTTATCTCGGGATTCAGTAAAAGATCAAGATACCTTTTACGATATCGTAATTCTACATCGGAAAACTCATCATATCTGATAGTTTTGCCATCTACAACTTTTTCTTTCACCGTCGGAACGGGACGGAGATTCTTTGCCAATATTTTTAGACTGCTGCATTTCAGTGAGTATTCACCTCTTTCGGTTATCATCGCAATCCCGCTGGTCTGAATAAAATCGCCCAGGTCACACAGCTTATATACTTCATAATCTTCTGCTCCCACAGTATCATACCGGATATAAAGCTGGATCTTTCCGCTTAAATCCTCAATATTAGCAAAACCGATCTTACCATGTCTTCGCATAGCGATTATTCTGCCGGTAATGGTTACTGGCTCACCGGAATCAATGAATGACTCCCGTTTTTCTAACAATTCGTTTATCGAATGTGACCTTTCAACCCGATTCGGATAAGGATTGATCCCCATCTCCAATATCTTTTGCAGCTTGTCCCTTTTCAATCTGATTATTTCTGTCGTAGTATGCATCCTTACCTCTGATTATATACTCAATTTTAAACACTTCTTTTGATATTTCCCGAACAATCATTTGAAAAGACTCTCGATGTCAAGGATTATGAATTGGCACTGCCTTAATTAATCTCTAAGTTTTCTTGGTCTGATAAATTGGAATAGTGTATGAATAAACTTTGCCGGGAAGAAAAAAGAAAGAACAATAGACGAGTAATTCTTCAATATGAAGGCATTCTACCAGGCAACCATAAAATAATATTATCCGGTGGTTAAAAAAAAGATTGACAGGACAAGGGGCGTGACAGAAATATTAACCGTTGGTTAAGAGAAATGATTTTTGGTAAGGATTGAATGGGTTCTACTAAATATACTGAGGATGTTTTGAGGTCACAGGATAATGAAAGAAATGTGTAAGTTAATAAGAAACTACAAGGATAGTTCAACTTCAAGTTCGGAATTATTGTATTCGATTCCGTTGTTTAATCAGTATAATGAAGAAATTATACTAGGAAAATTCCTCTCAAAATCAAACTATTTCAATAATTTGGAAGATACTAAGACATCTTTTATGGCCAACAATAGCACATTTTTTTAAAAAAGGAGATAACTATGAGCTTTAAAGAATTTAGAATTCTATTCCTGATAATGATGTTAGGAACGATCATTCCAAACATGTGGGCACAATATTGTACAGGTGGACCGAATGCTACATCTGATACAAATGTTCTTAATGTGACCTTATCCGGTGATACAACTACAATAGACTATACTTCAACAGGAGGAGTTACAGGCTTAGAAGACCTGACTCATCTTGTTGCAGATCTTATCCCTGGAGAATCTTACAGTGTTTCCGTAACTTGGGGGACTCATGGAGGTAGTTATTCGAGTGCAGGTTCAATCTGGATTGATTGGGATATAAGCGAGTCTTTTGAAGAATCGGAGTTAGTTGGTGATTGGTCAGGTACTCCTACTGTAACAGAATCTTACAATTTCACTGTTCCAATGACTGCAGAAATAGGTGACAGCAGAATGCGTGTTTCTATGCAAGAGGGAGGATGGCTGCCCTTAAATCCGTGTGCAACATTTGCATACGGTTCTATGATGGATTTTGGAATTTCAGTTGCACCCGGGGAAGCAGAATTTGATGATGATATGGCAGCTATATCCATCGAAGGATCAGTTTTTCCAACAATAAATGTACCCTCTGTCTATACTATAAGAGTAAGGAACATGGGTGATAACATCCAAGATAATTATACAGTAAAATTGATGCTCGAAGGGGGTATTTTACTTGATTCTGAGATTGTTAATATCAGTCTTGACTTTCTGGATGAAACAGAAATTGAACTTGAATGGACGCCTACGAATGAAGGTTCGACGTATATTTATGGAGAAGTTGAACTTATCGGAGATGAGAATTTAGATAACAATACTACCGATAATCTTGAGCTTTTGGTTTTGGGCGAATCATTGGCAGGAGTATATGAGATTGATCAGAGTGGTAATGGAGACTATATCTCATTTACCGAAGCCCTTGATTACATGTCTTTGGTTGGAATTAGCGCTCCTGTGACATTTGAAGTTGCCCCCGGAATCTATGATGAACAATTAGTTATTTCGGAAGTTTCCGGCACATCAGAGGATAACATGATTACTTTCATTGGAGTTAACGATGAGAGGGAGTCATCAACTCTCAGATATTCACCTTCAATGAGTACAGAAAGGTATGTGGTTTTACTTGATGGTGCTAAAAATGTTAGATTCGAAAACCTTACTATTGAGGCTACTGAAGGTGCTAACTATGGTTGGGTGTTTCTTATGAGAAATGGCAGTGATAATATCGAACTCATCAATAATATGATCAATACCAATATGCCAATCACCTCTACAGTTCAGTCTTATGGGGCTATAATTGCATCAAACAGTTATACTTCATACACGGGACAAGGTAACAATGTGAATAATTTACTCATTGAGGACAATACCATACTGGGTGGACATTCCGGAATAAACATCTATGGAGCAAACTCATCTTACTTAACAGATATACAAATACTTAACAACGATATTCTTGGGGCTTATAGTTGGGGAGTAAATCTTTGGTATGTATCCAATCCTATGGTTAAATATAATAATGTATCTACCAGAACTGATGGTACAGTCGGAACAGGTGGTGGCGGCATAACAGTATATAATGCGGATGATGTTGTTGAGGTCAGTTACAATAGAATAACAAATGTAGGATCTAATGGCCTGATGCTTGCTAATATTAACACGCCTCCTGGTGAACAGTCTTTGATAGCTAACAACTCGATTGGTGGAGGATTTCGGCGGACTTCCACAGACTGTTATGGGATCAATATGGGTAATGTAACTAATGTTGGAATATACTACAACAGTATTAACATGGATGGCGATGCGGGAAGAGCTATCTATTTGTCAGGATTCAGTGCTTCGGGTATATATCTCTTGAACAACTCTTTCGTATTTAGCGGATCGAGTGACGGGTATGCAGCATATATCTTATATCCAGCTACAATATCAGTTATTGATTTCAATAACTACTTCGCAGGTGATAGTAATAATTTCGTATATTACGGTTCTGCAAAAGCTGATTTAGCACAACTGCAAGCAGTTGAAGTACCAGCAGGCAATGATGATAATTCTCTTTCAGGAAATCCATATTATAGAAGTACTTTTGATCTATATCCCTTTGATTCCCTTCTGTATGGAGAAGGAATATCTTATGCGATTTTTGATGATATAGATGGTACAGAAAGAGATCCTGATAATCCTTGTATTGGATGTTATGAGTTTGAATTACCTGATACTCCGATCATTGCAGTATTCCCAGAAGAACATGATTATGGAAACGAACATATCTTCTTAGAATCAGTACCCCAAGAATTCATTATCCAGAATCAAGGTATAGGCTTATTAACTATATCGAGTATTTCGCTCACCGGAGATGATAGCGATCAGTTTGAACTTGATGATAACAATATTTATGACATAGTATTAGAAGCTACCGAAACAGCGATTGTTGAAGTCACTTTTTCACCTACTACCGAAGGCTCAAAGAATGCCTCTCTGACTATTGTTGATGATTTAGGAAGGGCTGTCACTCATATACCAATTACCGGCTATGCTGAAGATTACACAATATATACATATCCCTGGTTTGTAGGTTTTGAGGATCAAAATGTTGATGGATCAGCTGTTTATGGCTTTTTTCAAGAAGCTGAATCAGGAACATCTCAATGGTTTGCCAACAATAGTCAAACCACTTATAATAGGTCTCCCAAATCTGGTGATTGGAATGCAACCTTATACAGAAATAATACTCATTGGTTGTTCAAACCAATGGAATTGGAAGAGAATGTATCATACTACTTCAAAATGTATGCTCGTCAAGATGGTACTAATCAGCTAAATGCCAGTCTCACAGTAATGTATGGTGATGAACCTTCAGTAAGTGCCATGGATGAAGACATAATCACAGAGACCAATTTACTGAACGGAGATTATCAAGAAATAAGTGGAGTGTTTTTCTCACAAGCTAGTGGATTATTTTACCTTGGGATCAGGGGATATATCGGCTTTGCATGGTATCTTAGTATTGATGATTTATCTTTAGAAAAGAGAGGTACACTTCAAGGTACAGTTGTAGATTCTGAGGTTAGTGAACCGGTTTCCGGAGTGCTCGTTGAAGTGGTAGGAACACCATATTCAGCAGTCACAGATTCATTCGGTTTTTATAGAATTCCTGGACTTGAAACAGGGAGTTATGATGTTTCAATTACAAAACTGGGATATTATGATCAAACAATTGAAAACGTAGAGATAATACAACCACAGATAACAACTCAAAATTTTGAGATAATCAGTGAACCTACATATACAGTCTCGGGTTTTAACAATTCTAATGATTTACCTGAAGGATTATCCGGGGCAAATATCTATCTGAATGGAGTGATCAACTATCAATTGTTAGATGCACCGGCAGAATGGGCAATCGACAATGTACTCTACTACCAGCAGTATACTCTTATTATTGAATCAGAAGGATATGAGACGTATATTGAAGAAATCGGAGTAGGTGCAGCCGATCTTGATCTTGGTACGATAACCCTATTTGAGATTACCGAACCTGTTTATGTAGTTACTGCTGAAATGATAGACGACGATTCTCAGGTAGAATTGACCTGGCAAACTTTTCCTTCAGATTATTTCTTTGACTTTGAAGATGGTGATCAAGGATGGTCAACCGGAACTATCTCCGGAAACAATCAGTGGGAGTTAGGGTCACCGGCACAAACTAACATCAATTCAGCTCATAGTGGTGATACTGCCTGGATGACTAAATTGAGCCAGAATTATGAAGCCAATGCCAATTGTTGGCTGGTATCCCCTGAATTGGATCTGAGTATCTATGATGAAGTGGAGTTTTCAGTATGGTTAAACATCTACTGTCAAACCGCTTATGACGCAATGATCTTAGAATCTTCAGTCGATGGAGGTTCAACTTGGCAGAAAGTGGTTGGTGATGACGGTTTTTACAACAACAATCATTCTTTTGGTTCCGTATCCCCACCCAAATGGTCTGGATTTGTCGGGTCTTGGAATCAGTATACGACCTCATTGCAAAGCTTATCCGGTGAGAGCAGTGTATATTTTCGTTTCCGCTTTGTTTCATCTGGTTGGTATGGGAATTCCCATGACGGAATTGCTATTGATGATGTCTATATAGGTTCGCCGGAAAACAGATTGTTGAGACAGATTGCTGATAATCGAGCTTTTTTAGGATATAACGTATATCGCTTTATTGAAGGTCAGGAAGATGACATCAATTTATGGGAACAATTGAATACAACAACGGTTATAGACACTACATTTATTGACGAAGATTGGTTATCACTCGAATATGGAGAATCTTATCAATGGGCAGTCAATTCGGTGTATGATGGCGGACTGCTTTCAGAACCTTCATTTTCAAATACATTGCTCTTCCTGCCAGAATTGTATCCTCCGGTTGTTTCGATTGAGATAATGGGAGGAGAGGTGATGCTAAACTGGGATTCTGTTCCGGGAGCAGTTTCCTACTTTATCTACTCATCAGAGAATCCTTACTCGGAAGAGTGGGATCTAATTGATCAGGTTGCAGAACCCAGTTTTTCCGAATCAGTTGACAATGTAAAGTTCTACAAGGTTTCTGCTTCATCGGATTCACTACCGGCTGTTCTCGGAGTCCCCCAAAACCTGGAAAACATACTACAAAAATAAACAAACATTAGGACAGAATATTTCCGTATGCCCTCTCTCTTTTGAGAGAGGGCATGACGGGAAAAATTAACATACCATTGATAGATTAACAGTTTGTACTGCTAACTCTGAGAGCTAATTCTTTCACCATCACAAGATAAGAGCTTCATTGTGTTCGGCAAATCTCTATCTAATGTATCCAATAAGTATTGTCTTAGTCCTTTTCTGATTGTCATGATAAACAGTCAGAGTAATTACTCGGAGTTTTTCGATAATACCGCTAAATACAATCCTTGTCAGCCATAGTTCTGGGGTGACTAAGTCTCTATGGATTCCTTTTCTGACTGATGCTACCACTTTCCTAAAGTAGTTATCACAGACACTATATCGATTAACCAATCACTTATGGTTTACTTCATTACGATATAGGTATTTTCAGATTTCATATCTATTTTTCACCCCATTTCATATCCACCAGCAGTAAACTCATCAGACGTTGAAATCAATTAGCACTTGACATTTACCTTGTTGATGGTTTTTCTCTAATTACAAATCTAAGAGTAAAGGATTGGGAGAAATTATTATGGAATTAGGTATTCATGAACTTCGGGATTTAGGGCTTTCAGACTACGAATCAAGAGTCTATTATTGTCTGATCCAGAAAGAATCTCTAACTGCTACAGAACTAGCAAAGATCACTAAAATACCGCGAACCAAGATATATTCAATTATCGAGAAATTAGAACGAAAAAATTTCTGTATACGTGTTCCTGGAAACGAAAAAACATATCGGGCAAATGATCCCAAAGATCCGATAACCAAGCAATTGAATGCTATGCAGCAGAAGCTATCTGCAATTACTGAAATAGCTGATGTATTGTCAGATCATTATACTAAGAATCGTAAGAACAAGGACTTAATAGATTATGTCGAAGTAATTAAGGATTCAGATATGATATCAAAACGACTCTTTCAGATCGAAAATAGTACAAAAAGGATGATTAAAAGCCTGTTAAAACCACCATATCTCATGGATTTTGAACAGGTTCTTAAAGGAAGCATGAATCCTTTCGTTAAGGGAGTTAAGTATTCATATATATATGATACCGGAGATTTAGAAAATGCTCTTATGGTCAGATTGATGGAATGGTGTCAGAATTTCGGGGTAGAAGTGAGGGTATGCGATTCAATACCTATTAAAGCGATTATTTTTGATGACAAGATCGTTTCTATCAATCTCAAAGACAAAATCTCTACGAAGGATACTTATACTACAATGCTAATACATCACGAAGATTTTGCAAATGCTTTTATAGAGATATTTCAGTTATATTATGATAAATCAGTCCCCTTTAGAGAAATGATCGAAAAATGAAGCAGATAATCAGAAAAAGAAAAAGAGACAAGTAATAAGCTCTTGTCTCTCTTTTCTTTTTCTTGAGGAGAGGATTACTTGAAACTACTTGATGAGGATCATTTTCTTCACAGCAGAATAATCTCCAGCCTTCAGGCGATAGAAGTATATTCCACTTCCTGCAATCTTGTTCTGATTAGTTTGACCATCCCAGATTACTGAATGATTCCCCGCTTCAATGAAGGAGTTAAGAAGAACTTTTACTCTTTGTCCTTTGATATTATAGATTTCCAAAAGGATATAACTATCTGCTTCCAGGCTAAAACTAATCTTAGTTTCAGGATTGAAAGGATTAGGATAATTATCCTTTAACTCGGTTATGAAGGGTGATGAAGACGAATTGTCTTCTGTTCTTGCTATGGTAATCTCCTCTGTCTGAACAATTTCCGATTCGCCGGTAGTATATTGAGCTGAGATACCATATACATAAGTTCCATTAGAGACGTTAGCATCAGTATACGTCAAGTCAAACAGATTCTCGATCAGGACTTGATCATTTCTAAGAATCTTGTAGCCGAGAAAGACTCTTGATTCTCTAAGTTTTTCTGAATCATTTTCATTGGATATTAGCAGTTTATTCTCTTCTTCACGGGAATAACTGGTAAAACCTTGAATATTCCAGTTACTATCAAGTTCAGGATTAACATCAAGCAGAGTTATCCATTGCCCGTTCCAAAACATCAGATTACCCTTTTCATCAATTACAGGGCCAGCATCGCATCCTGCCGGATATCCACCAGGAGTATCTATCTGGTAACCAAACCAAAGCTCATTTGCAGAATCAATGTAAACCGGGTTTGTTATTGATACTTCATTCCATTGTTGAGGGATAACGTTATTAACAGGTTGTGTATGCATAAGTGTACCAGAATTCAAGGGATCAGAACTACCCCCTGTCCAAATACCCAGGGTATAAGTAGCATCTCCTTCATATGGCCAGAAGCGGACTGAAGTGAGATACAATCCATCTACCTGAAGATTGTTTAAATCTTCAGTAGTAAAGCGCACAGCTACCGTGAAAACTGCTGCTGTACCTGTACCAATTGCATCATGATTTTCTCCGGAATCCCAATGAATCCATTGTTCAATTCCTGAACCGGGTTCCAACCAGTTTAGCATAATATTATTACCGGAATCAATTTCATAAGTCAAATTTACTGGTGGGTCTAATGTTTCGACCAATTCAATACCATAGATAAAATTGTTTTCCACAATCTCAACATCAAAGGCTTGATATTGATCAAAATCATCTAAAACAGCGCGAATCATATAGGTACCACTTGTGACAGACGGGAAAACTACAACACCACTTGCAGGGGCTGTCATAGTATAAACATCATCAGGATTCATATTGTTATTGATTAGAGTTACCTCTGCTCCTTCAACTGGATCTCCGGAATTAGTTGATAAGTTGACCGTAACTTCTATATTAAAGAATCTTTCTAAACTATTAGAAAAAGCGGGCGGAGACTCAATGTTGTTTGGATATACAGCAGTTAAAGCATATCTATAGAAACCGGGTGCTATTGTATTCCATGAAGTATCAGTATATGTTGTATCAGTTGGTGTTGTTATTGTTGTTACCAATGTCCATAAGTTTTCATTTTCTTGATCTTCAAGTAGAAAACGATAAACGTAATACCCCAAGATATCTCGAGAATCTCGATAAAATAGTTTCTCCTGATTATAACTTCGAGTAATGACATTGGTAGATTCTATTGCAGCAGATAATACACTGGTTTCATTATTATAATGAAAGTCTGGCAAAGAGTTTCTGGTCTCGAAAAAACTTTGTGTTTGCTGTTTGAGTACTTCATTCTTACTCAACATGACGCTTCTGTTAACAGGCATTACACCTGCATAAGCTTGAAGGCACCAGTTATAATCTAACTGTGGTGCCATATTAAGGAGAGTATCCCATGATCCTTGCCAGAAAATTAAATTGCCAAATCCATCGATTGCTGGACCGGGATCAACTCCAGCAGGTAGTCCTGAAGGAGTGTTTACCTCATATCCAAACCATATTTCTTGTTCTGCATCAATAAATACAGGATTTGTGAGTTCTATTTCGTTCCATTGATTCATGACAAGATCATTGGCTGGTTGACTGTGAATTAGGATGCCTTCATCAAAAGGATCACTACTACCTCCACGCCATACTTTAAGAGTATAAGTTGCTTCTGCAACTCGCGGCCAGAATCTAAGGGTTGTTATATACATCTCTGCAATGTTTAAAACGGCTATGTCATTTACGGAGAAACGTTGGGCGGTTGTAAATTGCGAAGGACCGTCTGCAGAGCCGATACCATTATTGTTAGGGTTGATTGCTGGTCCCCAATAAAACCATTGTTCATTCTCTACTAATGATTCTGAGATACTCCATGATAAATCAACTTGGTTCTGATCATTGATTGCTGCTATTACACTTGTTGGAGGATATGGAATATCCTCGAGGACGATGCTATCTAATTCAAGATCAGAGTCTCCTACAACAACAGTATCTGTGTAATCAAGATAACCTGGATAAGAAACAAGTATGGTGTATGTACTATTAGAGAAGACCTCAGGAATAATGAATTGACCATCAGTAGTTGTTACGGTAGAATATTCCTGAAAACCCATTAGTTCAACCGACGCCCCAACTATTCCTTCGGGTTGATTACTGCTGTCCATAACCTGTCCTGAGACGGTTATGAAAGGAAGAGGCAGGAGATCAAAGACTATTTGAGTATTCTCTCCCTCATTTATGGTTACAATCGTGTTACTCTCATAATAACCACCTTTATATGCATTGATATTATAAAGACCAATGGGTACATTTCCGAAAGAGAAAAATCCTTGTCCGTTAGATGTCTCTTCCCGGTCAAGTTCAGTGATTGTTATGGTTGCTCCCGAGATGGGTTCATCTGTCACCGCATTATAAACATTACCGGACAGAATCCCCATTTCACCCAGACTGAAAATGAATCTGGTATTGGGTACCCGATCCGTTAATGTACCTCCACTGAGATTATAGGGATCATATTCTATTAGTAGATGCTGAATGTTTCTTGAACGATTAGGATACTGATCTGTAACAGAATAGTAAAAAGCATTAGTTGCGGCATAGTGATTAGTATCCATTGGCCGCTGGACAGTAATCACGATATTTCCTGTTTCATAATCAAATGTTGTCTGTAAAGGGATATTAGTCGCTTGATCTCCTTCAAGAAAATTAACAAGACCATCAAAAACAAGAGTTTGTCCTGTTACAGGTATCCAGCCGGTAGTAAGATTATTCTGTGTTGTAGTTCCCATCCAAATCTTAATTGGTTTTTCAATCAGATCATCAGTAAAACTGCTGTAGTAGGCAAGATTTGTAATTTCTCCGGTTAGGTTAATTTCTTCTTCCATATAGATGGTTTGGGTAATGCTATTCCGGAAATAGAAAGAAGCAGGCAAGGTATTCCCTAAAGACTCTCCTGAACCGATGTTTACAATTCCTGAACCGGGAGGATAAGCTTCTATTAGTAACTCCTGAGTAGTATTATTATCCTGATTCTCATCAATAATTAGATCAATTTCTCCGTAAAGGTATGTTACTTCCGTTTCATCTGGAGTCCAAGAGAACAAATAATCTATTGTTTCATCAGGTTGAATAGGTAACCCAGCAATTGAAGCAAGTTCTATGTTTCCTTCTTTCATTAACTTAACACTGTAATCATTCTGTTCATTCATTCCAATGTTATCAACTGTGACCGTATATTGTCCCGTTGAGCCAACACTGAGAGCAACGGGTCCACTAATATTTACAGCTTCCAAATCGTTGAAGTGAGAATTTTCTATGGCTACATGGTGAACTCTCCACCATTCGAGACCATACCAGACACTTGAACCCCAACTACGGAAACGCAACTGAATATCCTGGCCTTGAAAATCATTTAAGGGTAATGTTAACAGAGATCCCCCCATTACACCCCAGTCTGCACCAACTGTATCCCATACCCAAAGAACATTTGGTATTCCATCAATTAACACAGCAATCTCAAAAGCTTCATCGACGGCATCCGCGTAATAATTGATATGTTGTGTAACATGTAGGTAACGTACGTTATCAGGCAATGAGATAATTGGTGAAATAGCTGACATATCATACGGCTCTACGATAGGTGCATAGTGTAAACGGAGATAGCCTGAAGTAATTGACCAATTTCCCTCTAATGTCCATGTTCCAGGATTGACGGCAAAATCTTCTTCCCATATGATTCCCTGTCCGATAAGAATCGATACCGAACATAACATAATTGTCAATAATATCGTTACTTTAATTGGATTTAACATATAGTGCTCCTTATGGTTATTTATAGTTATCTTATTTTAATAGAATCATTCTTCTGATAGAAGTATAGTTCTCCGTTGTCATTTTGTAGAGATAAATGCCACTAGACAACTTTTTGCTCTGTTTATCTCTTCCATTCCAAACTAAGTTATGAACACCACCAGAGATAACATGATCGACTAATCTCTTAATGTGTTCTCCCTTTACGTTGTAGATATCTATTATCACATGTTTCTCATTATCCAGAAAAAACCTTATATTTGTTTCAGGGTTGAAGGGATTGGGATAATTACCATAGAGGATGGTACTGGAAGAAATAAGATCGTCGTCTATATGAGAAGATTCAATTTCATATTGAGCTTCTGCAATCTCACTCGGTATCCAATCAGTTTTGTAAGCACGTGCTTTTATTACAATATTACCATCTTCAATTGCGATCGGTTCGATATATACTGAAGCACTTTCGTCAGGATCATTACCATCGAGAGTGTAATAAATCTGAACATCGTCTGTGGAACAAGAAATGGCGACATCGATTGGTTCTTGATAAACACCAGATTCGGGAGAAAAGATTGGAGTGGATACAGTACCAGTAATAATCACATCCTCTACATTGGATGGGCTGCTTTCATGAACGGTATTGTAAATTGCTGTAACCCAATAAACATAATCACCGGGAGGAACATTCAGATCATTAAAGTTAGTACCAGAAGTTTGATTAATAATGTTACCATTTCGATAGACAGCATATTGAGTAACATTGTAAGTTCCTTCAGGTTCTTGCCAAGTGCACATAACATGCTGGTAGGTTGTTTCGGCTGTGAAATCTGTTGGTGGTAACAACTCAATTACTACTTCGACTGTATTTGATGGGGGAGTTTCATTCTGTCCATAGACTGCTGTGATATAGAATGAATGTTCCCCTTCGGGGAAACCAGTAAGGGTGTGTTGATTATTACCGGGAAATACGAATTCTACTAATGAATCCTCATCATTATAGATTCGATATCCGGAAAAATTTGTAAATAGATTCGAAGCTACTGAGTGATTCCAACTAAGATCAATATCGTTAACATTGTCAACTTCAGCTTCCAAATTACCTGGTGATGTAATTTGTCCTTGATAAGTAGTAGCAATTCTCAGCATACCTTGAGCCCCATCATAGTATGATGCGTATAGGTGATTACCTTCAATGATAAAATCTATTGATGAATACCACATTCCTATAATATCAAATACTTGAGTATTCCAACTATTATTGCTATTCCAAGCATGTTTAATTCGAGCGGCATTGTGAGCAAAATAGACAATATGAATAGTTCCTTCCTCATCGATATTTATATGATTATCCCAACCTATCTTATTATGCTGGGTGCCAGGATCAACAAGGGATGATTGCCAAACACCAGTATTTTTGTTAGCATAATGCAGCGAGTAACAACCGTCGTTCACTTCATAATAAGAGATATGAGGGCGATCTAATTGATCTAATGTTAAAGAACCTACACCTGGTACAATTTCTGATTGCCATTCTGCACCATCGAAATACCTATAATTTCCTCCACTTGATGAAGCTGACAATATATGAGGATGACCAAAAGCATTTAACACAAGACTAATTTCCTGTCCTCCTCCACCATCAAAGATTTGAATTAGCCATTGATCGTTAGATTTATATGCATATCTTAATTGAGAAGAGCTTGTGCCGGTATATGCTAGATGAGGGACATTATCTTCATCTATGGCTATTTCAAGCCAACTTGAACCTATAGATATTGAATCTACAACTTCGTGTTGCCACATAACCCCATCATAAAAAGCATAAGTTGGATGCTGTGACTGATTAATATAAAAAATGTGGATGTTATCACTATCATCAATCACAACAGACGGTCCAGAATTAATACCCGATGAACTATAAGCTATTTGCATATGCTGCCATGAATCATCGACCCAATAGCTGTAATGAAGATTACTGTTTAATCTTGGTGTATAATAAAAAACATGCGGATTACCTTCACTATCAATTGCTAATCCCGACCCGGCACATGCATAAATCATTCCTGGAGTTATTGGGATTATATCAAAAGTTTGCCAATCATATGCATTCAAAGAACTAAATACCGTTATGACAGATATTAGAACCAAACTTATTAGTAACATACTACTCTTGGGCAGGGAAATGAACTTCATTAGATCCTCCGTAATTTTTCGTTAATTTCTTATTAATTCTCATTTCTTCCAATTTACTGTCTAAAGTAACCGATCTTTGCAGATAAGACCTAAATATTTCAATGAAAGCCTTGGCAAAATCTTCATGATGAATGAACATTGTTGTAAAACTTGTTTTCGTTGACACTTTATCCTTCAGGTTGATCAAAACAATCTTATCGTCAAAAATCGCGACTTTAACTGGAACATTGTCACAGATGCGGATTTTGACTCCTGTTGATTGGAATAATAACAAAACAGTAACCATCTGATTATCAGATAGAACTCTTGAATCGTATAGATAGGTATATTCTAAATTCCCTGCATGAGGGTCAAAATTTCCATTTAATATCTTCTCTCTGCTCATAATAAAAGGAGGCTTTAACATACTCTTTACATTACTATTTGCCTCCTTCTCTATCTGGTTTACACGTTCCAGAATCAACTCAGAATCCTTGATAATCTCTACATAATCAACCAAATCGTTATTATTTTTTGCTTTCTGATAGTGTTCAGAGAGCAAATCACTAAGACTGGTCAGATTCCTAATTTGATTTTGGTATGCCATAAGATGTTTAGAAATCGGGTCTTTGGGATTATTTGCTCTATAGATCCTGTCATAGCCAGGCACCCGTGAGCAGAAATTTTTCTTCTCGAGCTTATTAATAATAGAATAGATTTTTGTACGGGGAATATTCGAGATTTTAGCTATCTCGGTTGCTGTTAATTGTTCCTTTTGTAAAAGACACAGATATGCTTGAACTTCATACTCGGATAATCCTAATTCTTTGAGTTTACTTACATCAATCTCCATTTCTTACTCTCCATAATTTTTAACCGTCGGTTAACTATTGTTTTGAGCGATGATTATTGTCAATAAATTTTTTTAACCCCTGGATAATAATAATCTCAGTTGGCCATGTAGGGATTATCTGAAAGCTTTTAATAAAGACTTAAAGTGTTTTTCCGAAGAGATTCTACGGCGTGTGTACAGCTGATAAAAAAAGTCAATTCTCTGATTTTGCTGTATGGTTCTGTTTTTTTGTTACAGGAAAACTTTACTGATGGTAGGTCAAAAAAATGATGTAAGAATTAAGCGCTTACTTCAAGAAGATCAGATATACTATTCAATGAGAGTCTTGATTTTCAGGACGTGGACTGTCACGCCGACACCTACAAAGAAGAGAATGATTCTGATATACCATCTTTCTGCCGGGATGGCAAACAATGCAGAAGAAGTCAGGGTAACCCACAAGATAGCCAAAACTGTAATCTTGATTCTCAAGGGAATACCTTCTCTATTGCGATATCTTCGGAGGTATTCTCCAAAGAGAGGATTTGTGTGAAGCCAGTAATATAATCTGGCAGAACTACGGGCAAAACAGAAAGCAGAGAGTAACAAAAAAGGAGTAGTCGGTAATAGGGGTAAGATAATTCCGACCACCCCCAAAGCGAGAGAGAGCAATCCAAGAAGAGCAAAGAACCATCTTTGAAATCTACTTCGGGATAAAGAGATATCTCTCTCCATGTTTCTTTCTACAGGTTGTTGCTTCGTATCTCTGTTTCGCATCCTTGTATTCAATATAGTTAACGATAGAGTTGTTGGATCAGCAGGTTTTTAATTTCACTGATTTTTCTTCTCCGGCACCTCATCCATCGAAATCCCGAGAGCTTTTGCGACCCCTTCACCATATTCAGCATTGACCCGGTAACAGTTACCAATATGACGGATCTTGATCTTCTTGGGAGCATCTCCCATATGACGGGCAGTATTCTCATAAAGGAATTTTTTCTGCTCTGGTGACATTAACCCGTAAAGAGCCCTTGGCTGGGAGTAATAATCATCATCCTCGCGGTGATTATAATGGTAAGCATCCCCTTCTATTTTCAGCGGTGGTTCTGTGTATTCCGGCTGCTCCTGCCATTCATCATAACTGTTGGGTTCATAGGTGAGTCTGCTGCCCTGATTACCGTCAACTCGCATCTGCCCGTCTCTGTGATAACTATGAACGGGACAAACAGGCTTGTTTACCGGTATCTGATGATGGTTAACCCCAAGACGGTAGCGCTGGGCATCACCGTAAGAAAAGAGCCGGGCTTGTAACAAGCGGTCGGGTGAATATCCGATACCAGGGACAATATTTGCCGGGGTAAAAGCAGCCTGTTCAACATCTGCAAAGTAATTTTCAGGATTAAGATTAAGCTCCAGCATTCCAACATCCAACAGAGGATAATCTCCATGCGGCCAAACCTTAGTAATATCAAAAGGATTGAAGGGGCTCTTTGCTGCCTGTTCTTCGCTCATTATCTGTATTGACATTTTCCAGCGGGGAAACTCCTTCTTTTCAATACTCTCATAAAGATCCCGCTGGTGACTTTCCCTGTCTTTTGCAACTATCTTTTCCGCTTCTTCATCTGTCAGATTTTTAATTCCCTGCATCGTATGCAGATGGAATTTAACCCAGACCTTTTCATTTTTTTCATTAAAGAAGGAAAAGGTATGACAACCATAACCATTCATGTGACGATAGGAATAGGGGATACCCCGATCACTCATAGTTATGGTTACCTGATGAATGGCCTCCGGAAGAAGCGACCAATAATCCCAGTTGTTTTTGGGACTTCGCATATTAGTCCTCGGATCCCGCTTTATGGCATGGTTCAAATCCGGGAACTTGAGGGGGTCTCTGATAAAAAATACGGGGGTGTTGTTACCGACTAAGTCCCAATTTCCTTCCTCAGTGTAGAATTTCATCGCAAAACCACGGATATCTCTTTCGGCATCAGCAGCTCCTCTTTCTCCGGCTACTGTAGAAAAGCGGACAAAAACCTTTGTCTTCTTCCCGACTTCTGAAAAGATCTTCGCTTTGGTATATTTAGTAATGTCATGGGTAACGGTAAAGTCACCGAAAGCTCCTGAGCCCTTGGCATGCATTCTTCGTTCCGGAATCACTTCCCGGTCAAAATGCGCTAATTTTTCCTGTAACCACATATCCTGCATCAAGACAGGCCCTCGTGGTCCTGCAGTTACGACATTCTGATTATCTACTACCGGAGCACCGGCAACAGTAGTCAGTTTTGGATTTTTCTTCTTCATAATTCACTCCTTGTTTATGCTTTTCTTCTCTTTTCTTGATTCTTTCTTCAGACATTTTTCGCAAACTCCACTCACTTCGACATGGATAGAAATAGATTCCCCGAATTGATCAGCCTCTTCCGGAATAGGTAAGTTGTTCAATTCCTCATTGGAAAAATCCCGGATCAAGCCGCAGCGTGAACAACTGAAATGATGATGGTGAGATAAGTTGGCATCAAAACGATACTTACCCTTACATCTGGTTATTCTGTTTAAAAGACCTAAATCCGATAGCATCCATAATGTCCGGTAAACAGTATCAAGGGATATTGTCGGCAAAGATGCTCTTAGTTTTCTGTAAACATCATCTGCCCCCGGATGCTCTTCACTTGCTGCTACGATACGAAATATTTCCAAACGCTGATGGGTTAGCTTAAAACCTAAAAATTTAGCTGTTTTTTTAAACTCCTCAAGGCGTTTGTTTACCTGTTCATTGCTTGGTTTCATAGTAAATCCTATTTAAGAATTATTCTTAACTAAGAACAATTTCGTTTTTAGTTCATAAGTGTCAAGAGAATTCTCTTCAAACGGCAGCAGGTTGGAGAAGCTGACGAATAGTTAGTATATAGCAGATAGTAACAAAATTTGATGGTTAACGATATAGTGATCAGTGAATCAATAAACAAGGTTTACCTGTTTATTTCTGATTCGCCATATCGCGTTAAAGTTATATCTGTAGAGGAAGAGCTACTATCCCGGAAATTAATCTCAGCCGGTAACTAAAAAAATGATTCACCCGGGGCACAAGTTCTGAAAAAATCTGATAATTCTACTTCATACTGTACCAGGGTTCGGAGTTAAGATCATCGAAAAAGAGTGATTTGTTTTCATCAGCCTCGATCTTTTCTCCGGCTTCAGTGGCTAACAGGAGATACTTTTTAGTCTCTTCAGAGTCTCCCTGGGAAGCAAACGCGCGAGCCATAGCTTCATAGGCATAGGCAAGGTCAAAATCAACAAAATTGTGTTCATTAGTTAAAGCCAGACATTTTTCTGCATGATAAAGGGCAGGTTCGGGTCTATTGAGTACGGAATAAACGCGGGAAATCAACCATTCACCTCTCTGCAGATTAATCTCTGTTCCGACAATTTCCCAATGCAGCCTGGAACCGTGAGCAGCATTGATCATCAAATCTGTTTCCTGGGGAGTTCTATCATTTTTTCCTAACAGATTCCATACCAGGTTATTGAGACTAACAGCAAATTTTTGATGAGCTTCCTGAATGGTAATGTGAGTATCATCTGACATTCTATTCTCCTTTTGTTTTTGTTCATCATTAGAAGTTAGTAATGATGCAATAGTAATCAGAGTAACGATGAAGATCGTTATCAAGATAGATTTCATATAAAAACCTCCAAACATTTGTATTATTCAGCAGTTTCCAGCTTATCGCGGGAAATTATCTCATAATAATCACCGGCTGATTTTTTCGCGACATTTCCGGCAGGAACTTTCAGTAACTTTATGGTTGTTTGATAGCCATAGATGGAATATGCTATGATATCTCCTTCATTGACGGTATTGCTTGCTTTAACCGGAACTCCGTTTATCAGCACAAGATGCCGGTCGCAGGCATTTTTCGCGATATTTCTACTTTTAACAAGGCATAGTTTGTTCATCAACAGGTCAACTCTCATGTTAATTTCCTTTGTATGTTTTATTATCAGCAAGTATTTGGCTCGTTCATATCAATCCGGAAAAGTGATTAGATACTTGAAACAGTTAACTTCTTTCTCAGTGGGGAAGGTTACGGTTCCGGAGAAAAAGACATTAATATCTCTTTCACTTTTGAGCCAATATGTGCCAGGTTTAAGCCGATTAAAGAAAAAGAAGCCATTTTCATCTGAGATCGATTCTTCAAGACTATTATTTATATATACCGGTGTTTTAGGCAATGGTCTTTTCTCATCATCGAGAATATAGCCAAAAAAGATATTATCAGCGAAAGAACGGGATGAGATGGCTTTTCCTTTTAACGTCCTGGTTAAGAGGGCGTTATTGTTAGTTTTCATGCCGGCATAAGAAAAGAGGGCGATACCGGAAAAGCCGAGTTTTCGGCTTATCTCAATCTTACTGCTTATCAAATCAGGAGAATAGCTTCTGTTCTCCTCTTCCCAGGCACGTAATCCGACAACAATACGGTCTTTCCATTCTCTAACAGCCTGCAGCTCTTGCTTAACTATATCATCAGATCTGGAGTAGGACATCATATAGGCATAGTCAATATATCCCTCTTCCAGCCATTTTGTCCAATTTTGGGAATATCTTGTTCTGGCTCTGTTCAAATCACTGATAACAGCTGCAGAGACTACCATTTCCGGGTCATGAAACTTCACCTCTGCATAAACTCTTTGTACAAAACGGTTAATTTGTTCTTCCCGCCACTTGTGAAAATCTGTCTCAACATAACCGGAACGGCTATAGTTATCCATCGCGGTCAGATTATAGCCAAACTGGCTGTCCGGATATCGTATATAGTCAAGTTGTATGCCCTTTACCGGATAATTGGTGATAATATCGAGGAAGACATTGATCAGGTAATCGTGAACTTCCGGGATACCAGGATCCAGATATGCCCCTTCATAGGAATTATAGTGCATCTTCGTTCCGAGAAAGTCTTTTGTGAACCAATCGTTATTGTTATAGTACAGGTGATCCGGAGAAATGTTTTCCAATGTCCGGGGAGTAGCCACGAACACTGTAACCCAGGCATGGATTTCCAGGTCTTTATCAGCTGCCGCATAAGTCAGGTAAGCTAAGGGGTCAAAGAGATCATCATTAATTATATAGCTTTTTGGTTCGGGATTGGGATAGGTGTCGAAAATTCTATTGGGATTATAAAGAGCATCTGAGCGGTAACGTATGTGGGCAAAGATCTGTTTTATATTATGATTTTCGGCGAATCTGATGACCTGATCTATCTTATCAGGAGTTGTCAAATCCCAGGCGGTTACCCATAGTCCCCTTATTTCTGCTGCCACCGAACTGAAGGAAGCGCTGAGCAGGAAGACAAAAAACAGTATGATCAGGAATTTTTTCGTTCTTTGCTTTCTACTTTGCATTGACAGGTTCCATCTTGCAGGATTATTTCCAATGATTCTTTTAGCTTTAGTTTTTCCACAGAATTGATGATCTTGTTGTTTTGTCTGACAACAGCATACCCTCGCTTCAAGGCTTCATAAGGGGAAAGCTGCAGAAGCTGATGCCTCTGTTCAAGGAATCCTTCTTTTCTTCGTTCCAAAGATTTGTGAGAAGAATCAACAAGACTGTTTTTCCTGAGTTCGATAGTCATTTGTAATCGGTGAATCTTTTCAGCAGACCTGGTACTGCCGAGATACGTGAGTCTATTCTCTATTTCAGTCAGGTTCTTTCTTTTATGAGAAAAAGAGAGCAGTGTGGCGGAGAAAGAAGATACTGTCTCATCAAGAAGCTGTTGGTATTTGAAAAGAACAGCTCTCGGATGTTTCTGGTAAAGTACTTTTTCCGCAGATTTGAGGATAGTCTTTAGATGCAGCAGTTGGTTGGTCAATCTGCTGTTAAGTTGCTTCTGAAAGCTTTTTAGCTGCAGTGAGAGTTCCGATTTATCGGGTACTGCCAATTCGGCTGCGGCGGAGGGGGTGGGTGCTCTGAGATCAGCAACAAAATCAGCTATCGTAAAGTCAATTTCATGACCGACCGCTGAGATAACGGGAATATCTGAAGAAAAAATCTCCCTGGCTAATTGCTCATCATTAAAACAAAAGAGATCTTCCTGGGAACCGCCTCCCCTTCCGATTATCAAGACGTCAACCGGAAACTGCCTGTTGAAATAACGAATACCGCTGATTAATTCCGGAACCGCATTTTCACCTTGTACACTTGCCGGATAGAGAAAGATGTGACAGGGGAATCTTCTGGTCAGGATATTCTTAATATCCTGATAAGCTGCGCCGGTAGGGGAAGTGATAATTCCAATGGACTCCGGAAACTCAGGCAGCCTTTTTTTATGCTGTTCGGCAAACAGACCCTCATGGGTGAGTTTTTCCTTTAAGGCATTGAACTTTAACTGCAACTCTCCAATACCTGCCGGCAGCATCTGTCTGACAAGTATTTGATAGGAACCGGTCTTTTCGTAAACCGCTAATTTTCCCAGACAGAGTATCTTATCTCCATCTTTAGGGAAGAAAGTCGAGTCAATATTATACTGTCTAAAAAAGGCGCAACGCAGAGTACTGGCTTTATCTTTTAGCGAGAAATAGATGTGCCCGGAAGAGTGAGCCGTAAAATTTGCAACTTCTCCTTCGACCCAGAGAATGGGTAGGTTCTGATCAATGAGGTTCTTAACGATCTTATTAACATCGGAAACGCTGAAGATGTCTTCTTTCTTTATCTCGAGCATAATTTATCAGAATTTTTTAGTCTTTTCTTAATGTTAATATTTGAAGCCTTCAGGGAAAAACCCTCAAGATATTTTCGCCTGGCAGTATCTATCATCTCAAGTATGATCACAACTTACCTACAGGAGCAAGATAGACAACAAATTCCTCTTCACTGTCCAGATGAAGAGCTTTATCAATTTTTTCCTGATCATAAGCAGCGATGCCACAGGTTCCTAATCCAAGGGCTTCGGCAGCAAGATAAAGATTCTGACAGACATGACCGGCATCAAGAAGGATAAGTTTAGCCGCTTCTCCGTTGTAACGCCATTCAGTCCTGTATGGTAATGCTGACCAGGCGATAACCAAAAGTGCTTTCCCGACAAAGGATTGTCCCATAGTAGCTTCCGTTATTACTTGCTCCGGAGAGGAGATACTATGTTCCATTACCAGTTTGTGATCAAGGGGCAGGTATCGATATAGACCGGAGTCTATACCGGCTATCCGGTTAGCTAAAATGTAGGTTTCTAAAGGGTGTCTTGCCCCGGCTGAAGGGACGGTTCTGAGGGTCACGGAGAAGTCTTCACTTCTTTTAAAAACCTTTTGTACACCGTTAGTAAACCAAAGGAGAAATGCCAATTCCTCAATACTAAGGGATTCATCAGTATATTTCCTGCGGCTCCTTCTTTTTCCCAGGCAGGAAAAAATATCACGATTCTTGATGATGGAATCGTTTACTGCCGGCAAATCGAATAATCTGCTCTCACTTGAATAGGGTTTTTGTAAAGGGGGAGCCGGATTACCTTTCATTTGGTCGGTAACAATATCCTGCAGTTTGTTGAAATGTGTCTTTGCTCTGCTTCGCCATTCTTCTTTATTTTTCATAATAACCTTGACTCCTGATGCTAATAAAACGTTGTTAAAATCAATATTAGGTTCTCCCTGTCAACCAAAAAATGAACAGGCATTCCCCCATTTTTTTTCAGAACCTCAATCTCAGTTGTAGTGGTTCGATT
>CAYXFD010000031.1:0-30449 GCA_964464175.1 uncultured Candidatus Cloacimonadota bacterium
GCGAGCTATATCATTGATATTCAGTAACTTAAAAAATGGCACTGTAAAACTTGAGCAAGAGGTTCCCCTCCATATTCAGCAGAGAGAAATAAAATCTCCACCTCCAGGGTTTTACCAGTTCCGCTTTCAGGAGTTATTAAGATCAGTTGCGGAACAACTCCCTAATCTTTTCAAGTATATCCGGGTCCGGATCGGCTAAAGCCATTTTCCGGATATCTCTTGTTCTTTTGCCAAGCGGGTTGACGAAATGTGAAAAAAGGTATTCAGACCTCCGGAAAAGAGAAAGCATTAGTATCCGTACGGGAGAGGTATGAGATAGGAAGGGGAGATGTACGGGGAACACCGTAGTTAGCTCGAGCTGACTACGGACTCGAAGGTAAGTCTCCCGTATGTATAACATACATATCCCGTATGGATAGTAGAGGAAAGATTAAGGGATTAGGAATTAGAGATGAGAGATTAGGAGGGATCTGCGGGAGTAAAGCAGGGGATTGGAGCGAAAAGGAGTTTGCCACACGTACGTTCATGAAGGTTAGAGATCAGGAAATCAGCCTCAGAAGGAGAGAGGGGTAGAAATCAAAAATAAATGAGGAAAGTCCTTGACATTAGATAACCACTTTGTTTTTCATGCTATTAGTACACCTTATTTCTAAGGGAGATTTTCTTGACTTAATTGCCTAATTTAAGATTAAATAAGGACTTAGGCACTCTGCAACAGAATGAGTATTTTATCTAAGAGAGGAGAGGAGATGTTTAAAAGGATACGCAAACGTAACGGAAACTTAGTAGATTTCGAGCCATCCAAAATAACAGAAGCTATAGCCAGAGCAGGCAGGGCAACGAATCAATTTGATGAAGAGATTGCCAAAAAGCTAACTTACCGGGTGATAAATATGGCTCAGCAGATATTACATGAAGAAGTTCCGTATGTTGAAGATATCCAGGATATTGTCGAAGATGTACTCCTGACCTCACCTTACAAGAAGACTGCTAAAGCCTATATTCTTTACCGTGATCAACACTCACAGATCAGGGAAATTGTTTCCAATGCCAGGGTTAATATGATCGATGATTATATCGATAAAGCGGACTGGCAGGTTCAGGAAAACAGCAACATGTCATATTCTCTTCAGGGTTTGAACAACTATCTGGCTTCAGAAGTAAGTAAGGCTTACTGGCTGAACAAGATTTATCCTCCGGAGATCAGAAATGGTCATCTGGACGGGGATTTTCATATTCATGATCTGGGGATTATCTCAGTTTATTGTGTAGGCTGGGATTTGATGGATCTTCTGGTCACCGGTTTCAAAGGGGTAGAGGGTAAGGTGGAGAGCAAGCCGGCAAAGCATTTCAGAGCGGTATTAGGTCAACTGGTTAACTTTTTTTACACTCTACAGGGAGAGGCAGCCGGAGCTCAGGCATTTTCGAATTTCGATACCTTACTTGCCCCCTTTATCCGTTATGATAATCTTAATTATAAAGATGTCAAACAGGCAATGCAGGAGTTCATTTTCAATATCAATGTCCCGACAAGAGTAGGGTTTCAGACACCATTTACCAACATATCGCTTGATCTGTCCGTACCGGTTACTTTTGCCGAGACACCGGTAATTATCGGAGGCAGACAACAGGAAGAGACATATAGTGATTTCCAGGAAGAGATGGATATGTTGAACCGGGCCTTTCTGGAAGTAATGACAGAGGGAGACGCCAAAGGGCGAGTATTTACTTTTCCTATCCCTACCTACAGTATCACAAAAGATTTTGACTGGGATAACGAAAATCTGCGATATTTGTGGGAAGTTACCGCTAAGTATGGAATCCCCTATTTTTCCAATTTTGTCAATTCCGATCTCAAACCGGAAGATGCCCGTTCCATGTGCTGTCGACTGAGGTTAGACACAAGAAAGCTATCAGCTCGTGGCGGCGGTCTTTTCGGAGCTAATCCCTTAACCGGATCGGTGGGGGTAGTGACGGTAAATCTTCCGCGAATAGGTTATCTGGCAGAGGATGAGAATGAATTCTTCCGGCGTTTGGATCTGGTTCTGGACAGGGCAAAGAACTCCCTGGAGATAAAGAGGAAGATCCTGGAGAAGCTCACAGATAATGGTTTATATCCCTATTCCAGGTTTTATCTGAGAACGATTAAGGAAAGGATGGGCTGTTACTGGAAAAATCATTTTTCGACTATCGGGATAGTAGGCATGAACGAAGCAGCTCTGAATCTGAAGAACGAAACCATAGCTTCGGAACAGGGTCATGCTTTTGCACTCAAAGTAATGGACTATATAAGAGACCGGTTGGTAGAGTTTCAGAGTGAAACCGGGAATTATTACAATCTGGAGGCTACCCCCGCGGAGAGTACATCATACCGCTTAGCAAGATTGGACAAGCATCTTTTCAGGGACATAGTTTTTGCTAACGGGGCGAAGGGGAATACTCCGGAGGAGCCTTACTATACCAATTCGACCCAGTTACCGGTTAACTATTCAGATGATATTTTTGAAGTTCTCGACAAGCAGGATTCCATTCAGGTTAAATATACCGGTGGTACGGTGCTGCATATTTTCGGTGGGGAGAAGATCGAAGATTCTTGTGTTATCAAGAGATTGGTTGAAAAGATATGTCATAATTATCACATGCCCTACTTTACCTTCACCCCAACATTTAGTATCTGTCCTGACCATGGATATTTGAATGGGGAAGTGAGTGTGTGTCCGGAATGTGGAGCTAAAACCGAGATCTATTCCCGGATAACCGGATATTTAAGACCAGTTTCTCAGTGGAATGCCGGTAAACAGGAAGAGTTCAAAAATCGTGTTACTTTCAAAATAAAGAAGGTTGTCTGATGAGAATCGGAGGTTTTCTCAAGAGTTCACTGATCGAGTATCCCGGGATGGTCTCGGCAGTGATCTTTACTCAGGGATGTAATTTTCGTTGTCCTTACTGCCATAATCCGGAATTGGTGGAGAAAGAGAGATTCGGAAGACCCCTGCCGGAAGCTGAGATTCTTGCTTTTCTCGAAAAACGGAGAGGACTGCTTGATGCAGTAGTCATCAGCGGGGGAGAACCGACACTCCAGGAGGATCTCTCCTCTTTTATGCAGAGAATCAGGAATCTCGGATATCTGATCAAGCTGGATACGAACGGAACCAATCCGGAGATAATCAGCGAATTGATCAGAAAAGGGCTGGTCGATTACATTGCTATGGATATCAAAGCACCCCTGGAACAGTATTCGGAAGCGAGTGGGGTAAGCTGTGACAGGGATAGATTAAAAGCGTCGCTCGCGATCCTGAGCACTGCCGGTATTGAGGTAGAGTTCCGTACGACTGTCGTAGAGAATCTTCATAGCGAAGAGGATATCATCAAAATTAGCGAACTGATACCTGCCGGGAGAAAGTTCTGCTTGCAGAAATTCTGCCCGAACGAGACGTTAGATACTACCTATAAAGAGAAAAAAACGCTTTCGGAATTATCTTTTGACTGGCTGCAGGAGAGATTTAAGGGCCTGTCCCTCAATTTTGCCATCAGGTGATTTTTGTAGTTTTCTTGTCTTGTTCTGATGTCAAAGCTCATTATTGCGTAATAGTTATTAAGGTTTCGCTTAATTAGTATTCCCTGCAGTGTAAGAGGGATAAGATGAGAAAAGTGAATGACGGTTTTCCGGCTGAAGAAGCTGCAAGTAATTACCTGCAACGCAAAGGGTATCTTATTATCTCCAGAAACTACCATTGCCGTTACGGTGAAATCGATATCATAGCCTTAAAAGCCGAACTAATAGTCTTTATTGAGGTGAAATCCCGCAGAGGAGACATGGAAGCTGCCTTTTCCAGTGTGTCGATCCGTAAAAGGTTAAAGCTGATCCGTTCCGCTCTACATTTTATTCAGAACAATCCTCAGTATGAAAAACAGTGTATGCGTTTCGATGTTATCGGAGCAGTCGATGAAAAGAGAGAGGGGTTTTTCCGGCTTGAACACCTGGAGGACGCCTTCAGAGCAGACGGCTTAGAAGAATACATATAGTTGCCTGCTCTGTTTCCCTGAAGAGAAATCTCATAAAGAGTGGGAAACACTACACTTTCCCGCTAAACTGCGGAGTGGCTAATCTTTATCGATAACTGTTCAGTTTTTCTCCGGGGATATCGCTTCACAACGAGGGAGACCGATATCCGGAACCTGACTAAACGAAGAATGATTGACAGGTGATACGGGAGAGGTTTGGTTTTTTTCTGGTTTATAATCATCTCTCCCGGTGAAACCGATTATGTGATATCTTCTTAGTTCTCCGATATAAAAAACCTGATCGTAGGCAATAAATGATTCTCCCCAGACATTAACGACTTTGATGTCCCAGAAGCCCGGAGTCAAATTCCAGCGTTTATACTCGTAAGGGGTCAGGTTACCAATTAATCTGTTGCTTCCCCAGAAAGAGGAAGTTGAGGGTGAGATATAGATCTCCTTTATATGGGAAGCGGAATCGTTATAGATCTCCAACCCGGCAGCATTATATTCTATCTCCTCATACAATCTGGACCCGGCTCTTAACCTGGCGGTAAATTCTACCGCAAACAGGAAGAGTTTCTCCTTCACCCGGACAGTCAGCCTCATCTCTTCGGCAGAAAAAAAGGTGCGGCTCAACCGCCATCTTTTTTCCAGGGTATTATGGGGAGCGACATAATGCTCAAGCGATTCGATGACAATCTCGGTAGTGCTCTCCGTGTTGTTATATATGGTCAGGATAGCATCCTCGGTACAGGAGGTCAAGAGCAGTAACGGAACGAGAATAAGGGCTGCCAAAGAAAGTCTTTTCATAACCTTAACTCAAGAAATTGGTTTCGTCAGGAAAAACATTTCTAATCAACAAATATTACCGGTGAGAGCATTTGAATCGGTTCATTTTTTATACTGCGATACAACTGCTCCGTATATTCAAGCCTTTCATCAATACTGATGCTGCTGCGGACTAAATCCTGGAAAACATTGATACCGAATCTCTTTTCCATGATCAGATCAAAGAAGGTTTGAGTTTCGGGAAGGTAAACGGTTCTGTAATCCGGTAATCCGGCAAGTTCAGCTGCCTTCTCTACTGCCCGGTCAAGGGTTCCGATCTCATCGATCAATCCATTTTCCAAAGCACTCTTACTGCTCCAGATCCTCCCTTTAGCTACCCGTTCGACGTTGGTCTGAGTCATTCCTCTCCCATCGACGACCCGTTGTTTGAACTCGTCGTAGGTGGAATCGAGACTTCGCTGGAGTGCAATGATATCAGCAGGATTCGGTTTTTCCCAGATATTCATAAAGTTACTGTATTTACCGCGATAGATTGTTTGAGGATTTATCCCGATTTTCTGTCCGGTATTGTAAAGATTAGGGATCATTGCGACTACACCGATAGAGCCGGTAATAGTATAGGGATCTGCGAAGATATAATCACCCGGAGCAGCAATATAGTACCCTCCGGAGGCTGCAACATCACTCATTGAAATAACGATCGGTTTTGTTGTGTTCAACTTCGTTATCTGATGATAGATTTTATCGGATTCCAGAGCAGCTCCACCGGGACTGTTTATTCTGAGGACAATTGCTGCAATAGCGGGGTCTTTATCTATGGTTTTAACAATATTAGCAAATTTCCGCGAGTTTATTGATTGCTGGGTAAAACTATCTGTGGGGACAGAGATAGAGCCCTGCAGATAGACTACGGCAACTTTATGATGAACTTTGGGGAGAGAAGGCTTGCTCTGGTAGTTTTCGATCTTCATCAGGCGGTTGTCCTCAATCCCTAAACTATTAAGCATCATTTCCCGGGAAGCGAGTTGATCAACGATGTTCATATCTAAGGCATAGTCCTGATTGATCAGTAAATCTCTTCTGGTCTCATATACTTCTCTGATATGATCGAAACTCAGATTCCGGCGCTGGGCGACATCTTCCAGCAACTGGAGATAGAGATCATCGAGTAGATCAGTTACACTTTCCCTGAACTGCGGAGACATGTTCATTCTGGTCAATGTTTCTCCGGCTCCTTTATAGTCTCCGGCGTGGACAACAGTCATTTCAACACCCAGTTTATTGAGCATATCTTTCATATAGAGGGAGGATATACCTACACCGCTCAGATAGATACCTGAGGAGGCAGAGGGATTGAGATAGATCTTATCGGCAGCGGAAACGAGATAATAATCTCTGTTTGCAGCCAGATCAAGATAGGCATATACCGGTTTTCCGCTCTCTTTGAAGCGGCTCAGGGCATCGATAATCTCATTGAGCGTGGCATATCCGGCAGCGAGAAATCTTGGTTCTAAAATAATACCACTGATATTCGGGTCATCTTTTGCGATGTTGATCCGGTTGACTATATCTCTGGCAGAGAGTGTCTTCGACAGAGAAAACATATCCTGGTCTAACTCCTTGTGTTCTTCGATTGCCCCCGAGAGCTGGAGAGTAAGATAGGTTCCGGTTTTCACCTGAGCCGGTTTTCTGCGGCCGAGAATCATTAAACTGGAGATGGATACAATAGCTATAATGAATAGAATTATTATTGCACTGAGACAACCGAAAGCAAACCATTTCTGCTTCAGATAACCGGTGGTTTGTCCCGGTTTTTCATAATATCTTGGTTTCGATTGCCCTACATTAATCTGGGCATCCTCTTCACTGTTATACATAATAGCCTCCCTGAAGATTTTTACTCTGTTACTAATTTTTACGGTACCGAAATAGTAAAGATAAATTTCCGGACTTCTATGATACTAAGTAAAACGGAAATTACTTTGGCTGTTCGAAAGTGATATTCAGTTCTTTGATCTTTCTGGAGAGATTGCTCTGTTGCAACCCAAGAGCCAGCGAAGTTTGAGTGACACTATAGTTGTGTTTTTTTAGTTGTTCTGTCAGATATTGAATCTCAAATTCCCTTTTCTTATCACTGAAGGGGATCGTAACGTTCCAGAATGATTCGTCACAGGTCTTTCGATTATTGAGAACATTCGAGGTATCCTGAAGATTGTACCGATAAAGGTCATCAACAGATATAAGCTCATTGTCAACGAGGATATAAATTCTCTCAATCAGGTTTTTCAGTTCCCGGACATTACCGGGGAAAGACCAGGATTGCAATTCTTTGACGGCTTCCGGAGTGAATATCTTTTTTGCTGCTTTCATCTCGGATCGGAACATCCTGGAAAAGTGGTTAATAAATGCCGGTATATCTGAGGGGTGGTCTCTAAGAGGGGGGCTGATCAGCGGAATGACATTGAGCCTGAAATAGAGGTCTTCCCGGAAGCTCCCTTCCTTGACCATATCCTCAAGATTCTTATGAGTTGCCGCTATTATTCTGGTATCGATCTTTTCTCTCTTGTTGCTGCCGACTCTTTCGAATTCTCCCTCCTGGATCACTCTCAAGATCTTAGCCTGGGCGGAAAGGCTCATGTCTCCGATTTCATCGAGAAAGAGAGTTCCCTTATTAGCCTCTTCCAGTTTCCCTTTCTTGCTGCGTATTGCCCCGGTAAAAGCCCCTTTTTCAAAACCGAAGAGCTCGCTTTCTACCAGTTCATTGGGAATAGCTGCGGAATTGAATTTGATGAAAGGATAAGTCCTGCGCTGGCTGTTCTCATGAATAGCATAGGCAATCAGTTCCTTACCGGTTCCGCTTTCTCCGCGGATCAGTACTTTTGAGTTAGAGGGGGCAACTTTTTCTATGATCTGTTTCAGTTCCTGGATCTGATCACTATCACCGATAATCCGGAAGTTCGCCGAGTAGTCTGATCTTAATCTGTCGTTTTCTTTTGTGATAGAGTTGAATTCTATTGCTTTTTTGACACTTATCTTTACTTTAGGCAAACTCAAAGGTTTTTCCAGAAAATCGAAAGCTCCCAGCTTGATCGCTTTTACTGCCTCGGTTATCCCGCTATGTCCGGAGATCATTATTACCTGGATCGCCTTATCGACAGCTTTGATCTTCTCCAGAACTTCCAGGCCGTTAAGACCCGGCATGGAGACATCAAGGAGTACTACATCAGGGAGCTCATCGTTAACGTATTCCACCCCTTTGAGAGGATCCTGGAGAGCTTGGCAGCTATACCCTTCATCTTCTAAGATACCCTGTAAGGTCAGACAGATATTCTTTTCATCATCAATTATCAAAACGCTCATTTATATTCCTCTATGATCAGTTCAAAAGCGGATCCTTTACCGGCTTTGCTGTTAACCCTGATATGAGAGGAGTTAGCTTCACAAAGTTTTTTTACTACCGCCAGGCCTAATCCTGTTCCTCGTTTTTTCCGGGTAAAATAGGGATCGAAAATATGGGGCAGGTCATCAGGTTCTATGCCGTCTCCATTATCTTTGATCTCAATGACGATGAAATTATTGCTTTTTTTCAGATTGATAACGATCTCATCAGCAGAGGAGCTGGCATCAACAGCATTCTGCAGAATATTGGTTATTATCTGATAGAAATGGGTCTGATCAAACCTGATCTTCACATCTTCTTCCAGGGTCATCTTTATCTTGTAGTTGTGGACATAAGGTTCCACAATTCTCTTTATCTCTGGAACAGGAGCGAATACATTCTTATCCGGGGTTGATATTTTGGCGAAATTGGAGAAAGACTGAACTAATTCCCGCAGATTGTTAACTTCCTGATTTATGATCTTCATTGCTTCCGGAAATATCTCGCGGAACTTATCCGATTCGGTGTTGTATTTTTCCTCTAAGCGCTGGATTGAGAGTTGGATGGGGGTCAATGGATTCTTGATCTCATGAGCTAACATCCGGGAAAGCTCTTTCCAGATCATCTCTTTCTCTGCTAATAAGAGTTTCTTCTGAGTGTTATCCAGCTCATGTGACATATCGTTAAAAGACTGCTTAAGAAGTCTCATCTCTTTTATCCCGGAAACGGGAAGATAGACCGAGAAATCACCATCCCTGATCTTGGCAGTGGCGAGATGTAAATCTTTCAGTGGTTTAGTGATCTTATAAAAAACAAAGACAAAGACAGCGATTGAGATGAACATCAGAAGAAAGAGGAATAAAACGGAATAGGTTTGTGTTTCCGCCCTGATTATCTCGATAGCCATCAAAGACTCTCTGATATTTAAGGCCAGCTCTCTTGCCTGAAGACTATCGGCACTCGTTTTGAAACTAAGGTCAGCAAGCGACTCATCGATATGAAAATTCTTGTATGCTTTATCGATCTCCTTCTGCTGGCTATTGAAGAAGGCATTCAGGACAAAGAGACTGCTCAGGTAGAGAAAGAGAAAAAGCAAGATCGCAATGATCCGTAAACTGAGATTAACTTTCATAAGGTTCCACCGTATAACTAAAAGATATTGCCGGGGTTTTATGGTGCCAGAGCATCATCAGATCGAACTCCCGTTCCAGGGAAGCGAGGTTAACATTGTCCATGTGGGCTGACAACTGAAAGTGATAGGTTCCGGAAATATTCCAATGATCGTAGAAAATATCAACTTCAGAGATAAGCAATCTTAGCTCTTCGCAGGTTTCGACAAAGGTAAAATGATTGGCAGCTTGAGCTTCGATCTGAAAATAGCGGTTCATCGGATCGAAAAGAATCCGGTTTTGATAGGTATCCCGGGCTATAACGGAGTTATCCCTTTTTACAATCAGTGTATAACTGATCACTATCGGGCTGCCGGAACGGAAAATAGGTTCGAAGTCATTTTCAAAGGCATTAACCAAGTTAGTACGAATACGGATGGCATTTTCGTTATGACCAATAAGAACCTGGGAAAAATCTGCGTTGTTCCCTTCGTAAGAAGAAAACATCATCATGGTCATTGATACCAGTCCCGAGAGCACTTTACCCGCAAAGTTAAGCATTTTTATCCCTCTAAAGTCGCTGAAGCGATTAATTTATCTCTTTTATTAATGGTCTCTATGTCAAGTTTTTTGAGTAATTCTAAAAATCCGGGCTGATTTCTCAGCCCGGTCATTTATCTATAACAGCCGGTTAGCTGTTTAGGGAGGAGCAGATCAGAAACCGAACCAGGGTCCTACCGATACGGTCATACCGCTAAAAGAGGTATCCGGGGAATTGGTTACCTCATAAACATCTCCGGCATCCATAGCTTTCCAGCCGGAATGATAAGAATATGAATAAATATATCCTACCTCACCCCTGAGAGATAACCAGTCGGTGATCCGGTAGAACAGCTCAATTTTCGGCTGTAAGAAGATATGATTTTTAGAGATGTAGAGATGGTTATTTACCGAAGCATCAAGATCTTCCGGGATGTTTCCCCAAAGATGGTCACCTTTGTTTTGAGAGACTTCGATAGCCGTTCTTCCCCAGCCAAGCATGGAACCGACAGAGGTTATCAGTTTTCTGGTAATCCCGATCCTCTGTTCTAATGTTATTCCACCGTAACGGACATTATATCTCATGCGGCGGATAACACTTTCGCTGTTGGCAGGATCTTCGGGATTGGTTTCGTGTCCGATCTTTCGTTCCAGGGTATAACCTACCAGCATACCACCTAAGAAAAGACCGTTTCCGATATTACCCTTGAGACCACCGCCGTTAAGGAACTGACCGCTGTCATCGAGTCTGCTGAATCCTAACTCGGCAATCAGGTCATTAATGTCATCGAGTTCAGGTGTGTACCAGACTGGGATCCAGCCCCCTCCACCATCTCCAAGGTCTATCTTTGGTTTGCGTCTTTCGGATGGAACCTCACCGGTTCCGGACTCTCCTTCCCGGGAACCGAAGGTAAAATCCATCACCATCTCCTGTCTGTTACGAAACAGCTTCAATTTTACAGTGTCTCCAATGTTATAGGAATCTACTATGTTGGAAAAGATCCTCTTGTTTGTAACTCTCTGATCATCTATCTCCATGAGGATATCGTCCGGCAGCAGTCGATGTGCCCGGGCCGGGCTGTCAGGAACTACTCTGGTTATCAGAACTCCGTAAAACTTGTTGTATCCGAGATCATTTGCCTGACTCAGGGTCAAATCATCGAATACCACTCCCATATAAGGGGTGTCTCTTCTTGAAGTATTTATGTTAATTGAAACAGAACCCCTTCCCGATATAGAATCAAGATCGCTTGTTGCCTCATCAACCCGTTTCATAGCTTCGTTGATCTTGCGGTTGATTTCATCCATATCGACCTCTCCGGCATTTTCGGGTATGACGATCTCCATCTTAATCTCCTTTTGCTCTTCTTCAGCTTCGGTTTCATCATTTGAAGTGTTTTGAGCAAAAAGATTATCCAAAAAGTCAATTTCAGGGTAATTGATCACCAGGGTGTAAGAATCATTGGGTTCTTCGGACAGAGCCGTCAGGTTCAGTAAAAGCATGGACATGATTAGTGTTAAAAGCATTGTCAGTTTCATAATAACCTCCTTATTGCTAACTCATTTTCTGATATCTATTGCAATAGCTGTTCCATAAGGGAACTTCATAAAGTACATTTGAGGGGTCAATCAGTTAATTTACTGAAAAAAGATAAGTTAGGGTTTTGGGGAAACAGTTGTGACTTCTCACCAGAAGAGTAAACAGACCGCAACAAGTATTCCTTTATATCGTTTTGATATAATTATGGAAGAGAATTGATATAAAAGGGATACGAACCGGCAGTGCAGTTTCTTGGGGCTTCCGGGTCTGGAATGTTTAGTTTCGAGTAAAGAATTTGAAATTTGGTTTGTTTGAATAACTTCGATCTGCGGCTCAGTTTCTGACGTCGAACCTGACCTTGTAAAGTTTCTCACCTTTGATCATATAGATCGATTTTTCTAAGAGATCAAAGTCGCTGACATGGGTAATGGTTTCTTCAGCAGAGTAATGACTGAGGGTATCACCATTCAGGGCATTTACCAGAATCAAGCCGTCCTGCTGAGGGAGAAGTATTATCCCGGAATTTAGTCTTCTGTCCATTTCCAGAGAAATCTGGACAGGATGATAAGGAGGAGTGGCATAGAAAGTCAGCTCCTCTGCCGGTTCCCCGATCGACCAGACAATTTCTCCGTTATCTCTTTTCAGACAGATGTTTTTATTATCATTGGTAATAGCTAAGATCAGATTGGCATCGAGGATCTCCAGAGCAATGATATCTCCACTGAAATGGGTCTTCCAGCTGTTTTTCTTGTCCTTTTTATCATAAGCATAAAGGGTCTTGCCGGAAACGAGATAGATATTCCGCATGCAGAAGAAAGGTTTTAGAGTGACAGGAAAAGGGAGGGTGCTTTCCCACTCAACGGTTAACTCAATGTTTCTTTGGGGAACGAGAAGGATGCCGTAGTCTAAGGGGAGGATTTCCTGTAGTTTGAGAATATCGATATTCCGAATAGTAAGTTGAAACTGCTCCCGGGTTACATGCAGTCTATCATCAACAGCCTCTTTGCCCATGAAAAGGTAATAGATGGAAAAGAGCAGCATCAGGATCATCAGGGCAGCAGTTAAACGGAAGCGTTTTGCTTTATGCCAGGACCTTTTGATACTAATGTTTTTTGCAATATGAGAGACAAGACAGTAAGGGAAGGGTTCAAGGAGATTTTCATTGTTTATCTTGCTATTAATATCATAGATGTTTTCTCTGCTTTGTTCCAGTATTTCAGCTTTATCAGAAGGAATCACAAGAAAAAGAGAATCCTCACTCAGGGAATAGATCAAAGGATTAATCTCAATATCTTGTCCCATGCTGCCGATGAGGCAGAGGTCCTCTTTGGTTTTGATGTGGAAATTATCCCAAGTTCTTCCCAGTTCTTCCAAGCCGGTGTGAGTTACCGCACCGGTAAGAAATCTTCCACTGGCAACGAAACAGATACTTTTCTCTTCAATAACAGCAAGAAAAACCGAGACCCCCATTTCATCACTGTCGTATTTTCTGAATTGGGCGTAGAGCTCCCAGTTAAGATTCAGAAAATAATCTCTCAGTGTCTTCGGGATATCTGGCCAGGAAATATTATGAAGGTCGAGTTTAACGAGCCGTTCCAGGATCAGGGCATTGATATTCTCGTGATAGCTTCTCTCTTCCCGGTAATGGGTCAGCAAAACTATACTTCTGTTCTCACCCTGAAAAAAATCGGAAAAAGAGAGGTTGTTCTTATTATTTTCCGAGAGCTGGATTTTTACTTTCATCTTTACGCTGTCATTATTTGGCAATCTAAGAACAATTTTCTTACCACTTGATAAAACTACGGTAAAATACTCGTAAGAGAGAAGGGATATGCATCATTAGATTGGTGTAGGAAGCATTAGCTAAAGGGCAGTAGCATTTCTTTTGTTTGATCTCTTTGCGCATTTTTCTTGCTTGCCGGGAAAACCAGATAGAGCGGAAATTGAAGTTCTTTTCGTATAGATTACCAACCGGTTTAGCTTTTGTGCAGCACATCCAGACATCACCATTAGAGGCTATCTGGCAGGAAGAGATACCTGCA
This sequence comes from uncultured Candidatus Cloacimonadota bacterium, assembly GCA_964464175.1. Taxonomy (GTDB): domain Bacteria; phylum Cloacimonadota; class Cloacimonadia; order Cloacimonadales; family JAJBBL01; genus CAYXFD01. The sequence continues at coordinate 13,405 of CAYXFD010000031.1, forward strand.
TAACAGGGAATGACCTGTTTCTTGTCCCGCAGGATCTTTTTCACCAGATTGTAGTATTCGATCCGGAAAGCCTGGGTTATACGGTTCATTCCTTTGAATTTCTGATTCTTGATCCGATGTAAAAGAAAGTCGATTGCTGCTCTGTAATCCAATGGAGAAGGGGTTATATTCGCTCCGATGTTCAGTAATTCACCTCTTTCTTCGGCAATTTCCGTTATATATGAATCGGGTTCCAATTGCAGCAGTGTTGTGGCTATCACAGGGAAATTTTTGTAGTTCAGTCTGGAGATAACGGTATGAATACCAAGGGCTAAGTTCCGGAATTTCAGCTTCTTCAGTGATTTATAGGTATTCATAGCTTTCTGATAATTACCCCGGACATTACGGATTTTATCGTGTTCTTCTCCGATACCGTCAATGGAGATATTGACAATGATCTGCGTTTTCGGCAAGGTTCTGCATATCTGTTTGACCATTCCGAGTATCCGGGAGGTGAGAATACCGTTTGTCGGTATATTGATAATCTTGGGCTTACAATACTTATCAAGGGCAATCAGTATTTCCGGTAAGTCTTTTCGGAGGAACGGTTCTCCACCGCTTATTGTCACCCAGTAGGGTGCTTTACCGATTTTCCTGAATACTTTTCTATAATCGACCAGACTCATCTGAGCAGTTTTTGTTTTGTAGATAAAACAAGTCTGACAGCGGGAATTACAGTTATTGGTCACGCTGATAGTATAGTTGATCGGAAGCATTCTCGGGAAACCAAAGAGCCGATACAAGCGGTAAAAAAGGATATTAAATAAGAGGGTGATCATCGTCTCTCTCCTTGATCGACCTGCTTGGTCGAAGCAATAATATCCCATTTAAAAGGATTCTTTTTCAGAACGGTCAAATCGTACCAACCGAGAAACCGCGACCAGGTTTCAAGCAGGCAAATCATTGCAATAGCGGGGATTTTTAGCGGCTCTTTTCTGATCTCTTCCCCTAATACCGAGAGCAAAAGCCGGGGATTGTTAGTACTGACCCGGTATGAATCTCTTTTCTGCAGCCAGAGATGTCCCGCTGCTATTCTCCGCCTCTGTTTGATGAATTCCGGGATATTTTCCGGTCCCTTATTATAGACTATTGCCTCCGGAACATAGATCAGATTGAGATCATGCTCTTTGATGATCGCTTCAATGCTCGCTTCATCAACTGCACTATCCTGAGGAATACTCTTCATAACCTTGCGGAAAGCAACCATCTCTCCCAGTTTGGGAGATCTTAAGGCGATGAGATGGTGCAGTTTCCATTGCAGATTAACCCAGTAACCGACAAAGCTGTCTGGTTTATTCACCGGAACAGGATGAGAACCGGTCATTCCGATACTATTATCGGCAAAGGGAATCAGCATTTTTTCGATCGTCTCCTCTGCCGGTAAAACATCTCCACTGCTGATGACAACGATCTCTTCCTTTGCTTTCTCCAGAAAAGTGTTGATGGCAGCAGATTTGCCCCTTCTCTCCGGTTCGGTTAACAACTTTATCCTCTTATCTCGCTTTTCATACTCTCTGACAATGTTATCTGACTCGTCGGTAGAGGCGCTGGAAACGACAATTATCTCTCTTATCTCAGTGATGGTAAGCTTCTGGTCAAGCAGAGCAGCAAGTAGCTTGCCGATATTACCTGCTTCATTATGGATCAGAATTCCTATGCTGCAACTGATTTTTGCGGTTGACATTATTCTTCTCTCTTCTCCAAAGATCAATTCTTATTCTGTTCTTCTCTTTCTTTATCAATATTCTTGACGATCTGGTCAAGGACACCATTGAGCAGTCTGCCTGTCTGATCACCGCAATACTTCTTGGCGATTTCTAAAGCTTCATTGATCACGATAGGGGGAGGGGTATTGCGAAATACTATCTCTGCTACTGCCAGACGAAGCAGATTTCGGTCTAAGACTGCCATTCTGTCAATATTCCAATGCTCAAGGTGATTGATGATAATCTCGTCAATCGGGATCAAATTCTCAATAATCGTAGTCAATAAGTCTCTGCTAAAATCTCTGATCCGGCTGTCGGGTTTTATCTCATTCCCCTCCAGGGTGTTATTCAGGATCTGCAGTTGTGACTCTCTGTCACCTCTGTTTTCGTATAAGGGATAATCCTGATTATAATCGAGACTATATAAGACCTGTAAGACTATTTCTCTTCCTTTTCGCCTTAATCCCATCCTTACTTTATGCTCCGGTAAAGATTAACCATCTCAATAGCAGAAAGAGCGGCATCCCAACCTTTGTTGCCCGATTTGGTCCCTGCTCTTTCAATCGCCTGTTCGATCGTATCAGCGGTAATGACTCCGAAGATGACGGGTACAGAAGAGCTCAAAGCAACCTGAGCCACTCCTTTACTCACTTCTGAGGAGATATAATCAAAATGCGGAGTAGAACCCCGGATAACTGCTCCCAGGCAGATAAGAGCTTCATATTTTTTAGATTCAGCCAGCTTTCGGGCTATTGCCGGTATTTCGAAAGCTCCCGGTGTCCAGGCAACTTCGATCTCCTTATCATTAACATTATGCCGGTGCAGACAGTCTAAACAGCCATTGAGCAGTTTTGTGCCGATAAACTCATTAAAACGGCTGATTACAATGCCGTACTTTGCTTTCTCAGAAACTAAACTTCCTTCATAAATCTTATACATTACGGACTCCTTAATATATTAGGAATATAATTCTATATCTTAAGGTTAACAAATTTATCAGGCTGGATAAAGCAAGTTATTTTTCCGGAAACTATCATCAATGATCACCAAAACTAAACTTTCAACCTCTTTTGGAGATAGATTCTCTTTTCTTTTCATTAATGCTTAGAAATGAGCTACCAGGTTACGGAATGTGAGAGTAGAAGAGAAGAAAGAGGTTTTATGTTGTTAATTTACCGGGAGATTTTCTGAGACAGGTCAAAAGATCAGAGGTTTTGTTAGTTTTGTTGCTCTAAAAAAATGGACTGCTTTATCATTATCCCCCGTTCAGGTGTCTTTGGGGTGACGGGCGGGAATAGAAATAACCGTCTCTTTACCGGCTGGAGTAAGGAAGAGAAACCTTTTTCTTGACTCAATTTAACTCCCTTACAACCCTGTGTCTCCGTATCAAGGAGGAGACTATGATTCGAGTTAAAACATTATTACTGCTTATCATTTTGCTAAGCGGATCGATTTTTCTCTCTGCTTCTGATTTCCAAAGAGCTCTTGCCCATTTTTGTTCAGACAGTACGATCGAGCCTGATTCACTATACTCGCTGCTCAATTCATTCGTTCCCTATCAACAACCGGAGGAACTGGAGGTTTTGCTCAAGGAATCTCATGTAATAAACGATACAATACATGCACCCTTCTACTACTATCTTCCTTCCGGATACGAGTCAGGGAAGAAAACACCTCTTCTGATTTATCTGCATGGTGGTGTTTCACGTTCTGAATTCCTTGAAGAATATGGAGAGAGACTGCAGGATAATCCTTTTCTCTTGGCTGCTGCTGCAAGAAACTGGATATCGCTTTTTCCTCTTGGTAACTTTCATACAGCCTGGTGGACAGAAACAGGAATAAATAATATTAAGTATCAGATCCGCTTTCTCAAAGAATACTACAATATTGATGATGACCGGATCTTTCTGACCGGTTTCTCAGATGGAGGATCGGCAGCCTTCCATTTCAGCCTTCTTTCTCCTGAGGATTTTGCGGCTTTCTATCCCTTGAGCGGGAATATGTTGGTCGGTTCAGCTGTCACCGGCATTCCCGTCTATCCCCGAAATATGAGTAACCGCTATCTCAGGGCGGTAAATACCGATTTGGATGGATTGTATCCCGCAGAAAAGATGAGACTGATGATCGCAACTGCTCAAGAGATGGATGCCAATATCTTTTATCAGGAATATCATGGAATTGGGCATACCTACGAATATCAGGAGACCGATCTTCCCCTGATGTTCTCAGATATGGAGAAGCAGGTAAGAAATGTTTTCCAGCCTGCTGTCCAGTGGGAAGCGAATTCAATCTCATGGGGGAGATGCGACTGGCTGCAGATAGTGGAGTTAGATACTCTCCAAACTAAACAAGAATGGCATAAACAGCAGACACTTTTATTGCCGGAAGACAGGATTCTCTTCGGTTTTATCGAAGATGACAGCTATGAAGAATATGGGGTAAGAATAGGCTCGGTAAATGAAGATTCGGTTGTTGATGAAATGGGATTGATGACTGGAGATATAATAATTGCCATGGATGGTGATTTTACCGAAACAATTGAGGAACTGATCACTGTCAGGGATAACAAAAAGAGGGGAGATAGTTTCACTTTGACTATAAAACGGGGAGCAGAAGAGTATATCTTGCCCGGGCAGTTCCCTCCCATAACCTATCAGGAATTGTTTGCTTATGAGGAGAAATCGGGAGCTGTCAGAGGCGTTTTTCGGGCTAATTCATTCATTTTGGAAACCTCTCTGGTTGCCGCAATAGCTGTTTATATTCATCCCGGAATGATAAATCTCGACTTACCAGTGAAAGTAATCATTAATGGAGAAGAGTTGTTTAACGATATGGTTGATATTGACCGGGAGTTCCTGACCGAAAACTTCAGGAAAAATCGTGACCGTTCCGCTCTGTGGGTCAACAAGATCATTATTGATGTACCCTGACACAGTTGTTCCTTTTCCTGAATTTTTATCAGACAGCTACCGATACATTATCCGGATAGATAATGAGAGCTGATAATCTATTACTTTGAAAACATAACCTCCTAATGAGGCAGTGGTGTCGTACAAAGAGTTCGGAATGCCATCAATGATGAGTATGAGCTCCTGAAAAAAGTTCAAGAGAGAGTGAGAGATAATTGAAGATATCAGTCCGGAATTTAGTAGAGTTTGTTTATCGCAGCGGAGATATTTCCTTTGAGTTTAGCGGCACTTCCAGAAATTTAGCCGGGATAAAAGGACATCAAAAGATACAGAAAAGCCGGGGAGCAGGATATCAGGCAGAAGTTACCTTAGAGCATTCTTTTATTTTAGACGGGATGACTATCTCGGTAGGGGGCAGGATTGACGGTCTCTGGGAAACAGAGGATGGTCTGGTTCTGGAGGAGATAAAGACAACCACCCTTCCTCTTGAGGAGATCCTCGCCGATTCTTTCTTTCTTCATTGGGCTCAGGTCAGGACTTATGCTTTTATCTATATGAACAACGAAGGTCTGGAGCAGATAGATATCCAGTTAACCTATTTCAACATTGATAATAAAAAGACAAAGGAGTTTAGAAGAGCGATCTCCTGCGAGGAAGCGAAAGCATATTTTGCAGAGCTGATAAAGCTCTATCTCTCTTTTGCCCGGACTATCGAGAATCGTAAGAAGATAAGAGACCTCTCCGCAGCTTCACTCACCTTCCCTTTTCCCGAATATCGACCAGGACAGAGATCTCTGGCAGTTGAGGTCTATAAAACCATAGATAAAAGTGAACGTTTCTTTTTTCAGGCTGCGACCGGTATTGGTAAGACTGCCGCAGTCATCTTCCCGGCGGTCAAGGCATTAGGGAGAGAGTTATCCGATAAGGTATTCTATCTGACAGCCAAAACAATGGGGAAAAGTATCGCCGAACAATGTCTTGGACTGCTGATGAAACAAGGACTGAACTCCCTGACTGTAACGATAACGGCTAAGGAGAAGATATGTTTTGAGCCCGATGCAGCCTGTCATCCCGATGAATGCAAATATGCCAAGGGTTATTACGACCGATTAAGAGAGGCTGTCAGGGAGGGATTAGAACAAGATCTGGTAACAAGGCAAAAGATAGTTGAATTGTCTCAAAAGCACCGTATCTGTCCTTTCGAGTTCACTCTTGACCTGGCTCTCTGGGCTGATTTTATTATTTGTGATTATAACTATGCCTTTGATCCGCGTGTCTATCTGAGACGCTTTTTTCAGGAACAGCAGGATTCATATACTTTCCTGATCGATGAAGCTCATAATCTTGTTGACCGCTCACGGGAGATGCACTCAGCAGAACTGTTCAAAAAAGAGTATCTGGTGCTCCGCAAGAAAATCAGAGATGTTTCAGCATCTTTTGCTAAGCATCTCACTAAACTCAATAACTATTTTCTCTCTTTGAAGAAAGAGCTTGAAGCTGCAGCCCAAGAAGCAATTGTATTGAAAGAGATCCCGGAAGAGCTTATCGGGCTTTTACGTAAATTCTGTTATACCGCTGAACCTCTTTTAGTTAAAGATGTTTGCGGAGAAAACAAAGAAGAACTGCTGAAGCTTTATTTTGAGACCTCTGCCTTTTTACGAATATCCGAACTGTTTGATCAACACTTTGTCTTCTACTACGATAAAAGAGGGAAGAATGATGTCAGGATAAAGATATTCTGTCTTGATCCTTCGCAGCTAATGAAAGAGAACCTGAAGAAGGCTAAAGCTGCCGTATTCTTTTCGGCAACCATGACCCCATTATCCTATTTTATCGAACTATTAGGGGGAGAAGAGGAAGACAGAAGGATAGTTGTTAACTCTCCTTTTCCCCAGGAAAACAGAGCCGTAATAATCTGTCCCCAGATAGTAACTCTCTACAAAAAAAGAACTGAAACGAGACAGGAACTCGTGGAATACTTGAAAGCTGCTCTCTCTGCCAAAAAAGGGAACTATCTTGTTTACTTCTCATCATATCAATATATGAATCAGGTCTTAGAGGTTTACTCCCGGGGAGAGGATCGGGAGATGTTCCTAAAGATAGTGCAGAAACAGGATATGACCGAAGAAGCAAGAGAAGAATTCCTGAGGCAATTTCATAACCGGAAAGAGAGAAACACCCTCGGATTTGCTGTTTTAGGGGGAGTCTTCGGAGAAGGTATCGATCTGCTGGGAGAGAGTTTAATCGGTGCCCTTATTGTTGGTGTCGGGCTACCTCAGATCTCTTTGGAACAGGAGTTGATCAAGGATTTTTTTCAGGAGAAAAACAGCAGAGGCTTTGATTATGCTTATCGCTTCCCCGGGATGAACAGGATACTACAAGCTGCCGGGAGGGTCATCAGATCAGAGAAGGATAAAGGGGTTATTATTCTATTTGATAAAAGATTCTCTTACCGGAATTATAAAGAACTTTTCCCTCAGGAATGGCAGCATTGCCTTTTCGTCAATTCGCCCGCTTTCTTGAAAACGATTTTGCAGCAATTCTGGGGAGAGAAAACTCCGGAAACAAGAGATTAAGCCCAGAACAGGAATTTTTCGCGTTTAACCGTACTGTAACAAGGAAATGTTTTTTGAAATGTTACGCGCCGGCAGTACTCTGTTTGGATTAGTATTCAAGACTATATCTCAATCTACAAATGGTCTTCGCTTCAATCTAAGGATGAGAGTTGTTAATAGCTGTTTGAACAGACCTTTGCCTTAGTTTGAGATTTTATGGTAGTTACTTGATAAAGTTCTTGACCATTAGAGAGAAAGGGAGTTTTTTGCTCTAAAAAAAAATTGGAGGAATAGTGGATATAAGGAAATTGGACGATATGTTCGAGTATCTGAAAACTCGTCCCCGAAAAAGATTAGTTGTAGCCTATGGTCAGGATGAACATACCATTGGAGCCGTTCATCTGGCAGTAACGATGGGGTTGATCGATGCAACTATTGTCGGAGATGAAACCAAGATCAAAAAACTATGCGATAAGAAGGGTTTTGACTGTTCTGTTTTTCAGATAGTTAATGAAAAGAATGAAGCCAAATCAGGAGTAGTGGCGGTTGACCTGATCAACAAAGGCAAAGGTGACTTTGTGATGAAAGGGTTGATCAGCACCGATAAATATATGAGAGCTATCCTGAATAAAGAAAGCGGGCTCTTACCCCCCGGCGGGACCTTAAGTCATATCTCGGTCATGGAATGTCCTAATTATCACAAATTACTAATAGCCTCAGACGTAGCGGTAATCCCGGCTCCTGATCTGAAACAGAAGATAGCGATTGCCAACTATCTGGTAAGTGCAGCAAAATCATTAGGGATAGACAAACCGAAGATAGCTGTTATCAGTGCAACGGAGAAAGTGAATTATAAAATGGAATCATGTGTCGATGGAGCAATACTTTCGAAAATGGCTCAGAGAGGTCAGATCAAAGACGCGATCATTGATGGTCCCTTTGCTCTTGATGTCGCCATAGATAAAGAGAGTGCCGAAATCAAAGGGATAGATAGTGTCGTTGCCGGTGATGCTGACTGTCTTCTGTTTCCCAGTATTGAGGCAGGGAATGTTTTTTATAAGGCAGTAACTAAGTTAGCGAACGGAGAAGTAGGAGCTTATGTGGTAGGAGCGAAATCTCCGGCTATCCTTCCTTCCCGCGGAGATAATGAAAAGAGTAAGCTTTACTCGATAGCCCTTTCAGCGCTTTATGCCTGATCCGCTATTCTTTAGCATAAATTAACAGAGATTCTGTATCTAATGAACAGTGAGTGAGCCTAAAACCGTCAACCAATAAACAGAAAACCGATTTTTTGGAGTAGCCATGAGATTAGTTTTAGCAGCAGACCATGCCGGATTTGAAATGAAAGAGTTTTTAAAAGAATTTTTACAGAAAGAACATGAGGTTCTTGATGTAGGGACTGGCAGTATTGACCCGGTTGATTATGCCCCTATCTCGATCAAAGCTGCGGAAAAAGTAGCTGAGGGTAGCTATAACAGCGCAATTATCATCTGCGGTACCGGAATAGGGAGTTCAATCGCAGCAAATAAAGTAAAGGGGATTAGAGCAGCTCTCTGCCATTCTCCGGTCTTTGCCAGACTGAGCCGCGAGCACAATGACGCTAATATTCTTGTGTTACCGGGTAGATTTTTAGCGAATCCTACAGCTCAAGAGGTAGTGGAAGTCTTCTTAAGAACGGAGTTCAGTAATGAAGAGCGACACAAAAGACGTATCGAACAGATAAAACAATACGAAGAGGGAGAAGAGTTATGAAACATATCAGATCACAAGATCCGGAAGTTTTTGAAGCTATCTTGAATGAAATCAAAAGACAAACTGAAAACCTTGAACTGATTGCTTCCGAGAACTTTGTTTCTCGGGCAGTTTTAGAGGCAGCCGGTTCAGTTCTTACTAATAAATACGCCGAAGGTTATCCCTATCGATGGAGTAAAAAAACAGGACAGATAAACTACAAGCTTTACGGCAGGTATTACGGTGGATGTGAAAATGTTGATGTAGTAGAAAGAATTGCGATCGAAAGAGCAAAAGAGCTATTCGGAGCAGAGCATGCCAATGTTCAGCCACATTCCGGCTCCCAAGCCAATATGGCAGCTTACTTTGCCCTGGTACAGCCCGGAGATACTGTTCTTTCTCTGGAATTAGCTCACGGAGGTCATCTGACGCATGGACACCCTTTGAGTTTTTCAGGTGCTCTCTATAACATAATCCATTATGGGGTAAATGAAGAGACTGAGGTTTTTGACTATAACCATCTGATGAAACTTGCTCAGGAAGTGAAACCAAAAATGATCTTAGCCGGGGCAAGTGCCTATCCGAGAGCAATGGATTTCCAGAAATTCAGAGAGATCGCTGATAGTGTCGGAGCTTCCCTGATGGTCGATATGGCTCATATTGCCGGGCTTGTTGCTGCCGGCTTGCACCAAAGTCCCATACCTTTTGCCGATGTAGTTACCACTACGACTCACAAGACTTTGCGAGGACCAAGGGCAGGTCTGATCCTCTGTAAAGAAAAACATGCCAAAGAGATAGATAAGCAGGTATTTCCCGGAGTTCAGGGCGGACCATTAATGCATATCATTGCAGCCAAAGCGGTAGCTTTCAAAGAAGCTCTTTCCCCTGAGTTCAAAGAGTATCAGAAACAGGTAAAGAAGAATGCTGCAGCCTTAGCGGAAGCCCTGAAAGACCTGAGTATGAATCTTGTTTCCGGAGGTACAGATACCCATCTGATGCTCATCAATCTCGGTACAGAAGAGGAGGGCGGTCCTTCTGGCAAGGTTATGGAAGGTGCTTTAGATAAGGCATCAATAACGGCTAACAAGAATACGGTACCCTTCGATACCAGAACTCCCTTTGTCGCTTCCGGCATCCGGCTCGGTACTCCGGCTGTTACATCCCGGAACATGAAAGAGGCTGAGATGAAAATCATAGCCGGTTTCATCAAACGGGTTTATGATAGTTATGACAATGAGGAAAGCTTAGAGGTTATCAAAAAAGAGGTTAATACCTTCTGCAGTCAATACCCGCTCTATGACGAAATCTTAAAGGAACTCGGAGAATAGTAGGGTAGTCAGTTAGGGGGGGATTTCTCTTTGTTTGTTATCTCTAACGCTCAAACGGTCAGGCAAATAAATCTGCACAGATTGCATGTCATTTTGCCGCTTGACAAAAGAACAGTAATGATGTTATTTTGCATTGAATGGAATTAAGTATCTGATGAAGATGTTTATTAACTCAAATAGCAATAAAAGGAGTTAGCTATGAAAAAACTAATTTTTACTCTCATTGGTATTGGTCTGATGACCACTATGATTGCCTTTACCGGCAGTAACGAAATTTCTTCCGGACAAAGCGGCCTTTCTGCTGATATTTATCTGCGGACTGATTATTTTGTTGATTTCGAAGGAGATGAGGAGAACAAGACAAGTTATGCAGCCGGCAACGTAAATCTGAGCGGCAAGGACTGGCTTTTGGACAATGTTCTGATCGGAACCCACGAGAATGATCTTAAAAACGGAGAAAAATCTGCCCGTTTCAGACATCAAGATGATTTAGCAGCCTCAATGACTATGCTCGAAGACAAAGCTGATGGCTTAGGAACGATATCTTTCTATTATTCCAGATCGAATTTTTCCAACGATGGAGCTCCCACAGCCCCGATCTTTGTTGTTGAGTACAGCCTTAATCAGGGTAATCAATGGACACAGATAGGAAGTGATATCAACCTGGACGGTGTTAATCAACTCACCCTTTTTTCTCATACTGTTAATGTCGAAGGAAATGTCAGGGTAAGATTTCGTACCCTGTCAGGGACAGATGGCAGAAGATTCAACATCGATGACATTCTGATGACAGATTTCGGTGATGAAGAATCTGTTGCTATGCCGACCTTCAGCCCAGCCGGTGGTTCCTATTTCGGATCGATAATGGTCTCTATTACCACCTCCACTCCCGATGCCACAATTCATTATACAACAGATAATTCCGACCCGACAGATGCCTCTCCGGTTTTTACCGATCCCATTGAAGTAGCAGAATCTATGACGATAAAAGCCCGCGGATATGCTTCGGGATTAAATCCAAGTATGATAGCAACTGCGAATTACACGATAGAAACAGCCACTGATGTTAATACCATTGCCGAACTTAAAGCAGGAGAGATCGGACAGATCTATCGCTTGGCTAATGAAGTTATCCTGACCTATCAGCAGGCGTTCCGTAATCAGAAATTTATTCAGGACAATTCCGGCGGTATTCTCATCGAAGATAATTCCGGTATTGTTACTACTGCTTATGAAGTCTATGACGGTATCACAGGGTTGGTTGGAACGTTAGATATGTACGGAAACCAATGGCAGATAGTACCGGTACAGAATCCCGGTCCGGCGACATCACACAATAATACTGTCGAGCCGTTGGTGGTTACTATGTCTGACTATCTCGATAATTTCATGACTTATCAGGGAAGACTGGTTAAGCTGGAAAATGTCAATTTCCCAAATGCCGACGGTACTGCTACCTTTGCTAACGGACAGGTATATACCATTAGTGATGGAGTACTTACAGCAGATTTCCGCACTTCTTTCTATGATGTAGATTATATCGGCGAAGTTATCCCTACCGAAACGATCGATCTGTCCGGTATTCCCAATTCCCGTAATGAAGGGGATTTTATCACCCCGAGACATACCAATGATCTTTATTCCTATGTTTCGGTTGATTTACCAACTTTCAGTGAGCAGTTACGTCTGAAGGGGAATTATCCTAATCCTTTCAATCCCTCGACTACTATTCATTTCTCCATGCCGAATGAAGCTGAGTTACGGCTGGTTGTCTATAACGTCAAAGGGCAGTTTGTCAGAGAACTGATAAACGGTTTTCTCCCTGCCGGAGAACATCAGATAGATTGGGACGGTTATGACGAGAACCAAAAATCTCAAGCTTCCGGTGTCTATTTCTTTATGCTTCAAACAAAAGATCATACCTTGGTTAACAAGGCTTTGATGCTCAAGTAAATGAACATGCCGGTTTTACCGGTTAGAACGGAGAAGCTATTTGTAAGGGGTAAGTCTTTGACTTGCCCCTTATCTTTATCACTAAAGTTAGCTATCTATAAAATATATCTTACTCAACAGCTCAGGAGGGATTATGCCGGATAGGAAGGAGTTACTGAAAAGAGAGGTTTGGCAGCGTTTCAAAACCATGCAGACCGTCTATTTGGGAACGGTGGAGAACGAACAGCCGCGGGTAAGACCGGTTACTATGCTCTTTCTGGAAAACCGTTTCTGGATTTTGACCGGAACCGCTGATGATAAGGTTACTCACCTAAGAAGTAATCCTCAGACAGAGTTCTGTTTACCACTCCCTGAAGACAGGGGGACAGGTTATGTGCGGTTCAGCGGAATAGCAATAATCGTTTCCGATAAACAGACCAAAGTCCGGATCGCTGAAAACTGCCCCTACTTCAGGGATCACTGGCAGGATACCAATGACCCCCAATTTACTCTGCTCGAGATCAAAGCTGCCGGTATCGATTATCTGAAGCCGGGTGAATACTTGTCGCAAAAACTCACAGTTTAGTTAGGAGAGAGCAGTTTTCCAACCGAAGAAATGTTTTGACAAAACAGACTATTTTTTTTGATTAACACCACCTTCTTTATGAAAGCTAAAATAGCTCAGTCGGTAGAGCAACTGATTCGTAATCAGTAGGTCGGGGGTTCGAATCCCCCTTTTAGCTCCATCTTTTCCAGACTGTCTTGAATCAATCAAAGCCTTAATATCAAAGAGGAAACTACTATTGCTGACATCAAAAACATCTTATCTTTTGTCAACATTTATTTTCATTGATTAGCCTCAGATTTCAAACTTTTGGGCACATATTGGGCACACATTTTTTTGCCTGCGGGAGAAAAATGATTATATTATTGGGTATGATATCTAAAGTATTTTTCTTTATGAGGAGGTTTGATGGACAAAAAAATACCTGCTATACTGGCACAGTTGAAGAACCATAATCAGGGATATGCTGTCAATTTGAGATACCGCATGACGAAACCTGGCATCCCGTATCAACTTTTTCTCGATTATTACATTAACGGTAAGCGGATCAGAAAGAGCTTGAATCTTAAGGTAGTCGGCGAGAAATCATCTTTAGTAAAAGACAAAGAATCCATAAAAGTTGCTCTTGCAATTAGAGACGAGATGGAGCGAAAATTCATCGAAGGAGATACCGGAGTGCTGATATCAAAACCCGAAGTTATAGACTTTCTGGAATTCTTTAAGGCTTTCAGCGAGAAAAAGAGTAATGATACTAACTACAGGATATCCTACGATCACTTCTCAAGATTCTTGGGCAAAGACAAGCTCGATATCAGGAATGTTGATATCAAACTATGCGAAGGATACCGGGATTATCTCCTATCTCTGGACATCACTCCTTACACTGCATTACATTACTTCGTAACCTTCAAAGCTACTCTAAATCAAGCCGTGAAGCACGGACATATCCTCGCTAATCCAGCGAAAGGGATAAGTATCAAGTACGAGAAGAAATCTATTGATCGTCTCTCTGTCGAAGAGGTCAAGAGCCTCATGCAGACTGACTGTGCCTATCCCGACATAAAGAAGGGTTTTCTTTTCGCTTGTTTTACCGGACTAAGATTCTCTGACCTTAACAATCTCAAGTGGACAGATATCACGAATGGTCGTCTCAAGATCATTATGCTCAAGACGAAAAAAGAAATCGAGATGAAACTCCATCCGAATGCCAAGGCGATACTGAAAGAGCAGAAGCAGATCAGATCTGAGGGGAATGTATTTAGAATACCTACTGGTGGGAAGACCTCAAATCGCCTGAAGAAATGGTTTAGGCATGCAGAGATAGATAAAGACCTAACCTTTCACTGTTCACGGCATACATTCGGTTGTATGCTCATAGAGAGTGGTGTTGATGTCTTCTCCGTAATGAAATTGATGGGGCATAACGAAGTAAAGACGACCCTGCAATACGTAGAAAAAGTCGGAGCGACAAAGGATAAGGCGATAGATAGGATGCCGGTATTATTGTAACTGGATATTTCGGAACGAGAGAGCAGAGTGTACGCTCCAAGAGAGCCACCTCTTCGCAGGATTTGAGCCACCCATTTCGGAGATTAGAGCCATCTTCATTTTGAATACTACCATCATCTTTATAATTATTGTGATATGTAGCCCAAGAAACCGATATAAAACTTAATCGGCGTCTTAGATTCATGAGATAATACTTACTGTTTCCTGATAATTCTATTGAACTCAAAAATATTTCATAAACTATTGAATTGTTCGATGAAACGGAAGCAGGCTCTGCTGGAATTTTGCTCTCTCATTAATTACGGATGGTTATCCATATACCATGATATTTGGATACGAATACACTAACAGCAAAGTCTTCATGCCGGATGTAGATAAAATCTATAACCATACATTTAGAATCCAGATAGAAGGCGCGCTGAGAAGAAAAAAAGGTCTTTAATCTTTGACCCAGCTTCGGTATCAGTCAAGAACAAGACAGTCGCTTAGCATTTCTCAGAGATTCTCTTAGGGTTGCTATCAAGTTTTGTTTAGATACTTAGACACTACCAGAGAGGATCAATCATACAGGATAACTCAAACTGAGTCGAGGTACTCTAATTTTCCATTCAAAGGATCAGTTAATCAGGAGGTGCAGTTGTCATGCTTCTGAAAAAAACGGGTGGATGGCAAGAGGTGACTTAAAAAGTTTGACACCATTTTAACAAATCGAATAAATGCTTTTAGGAGTCGAAATATGAAGTTTGTTTTATTAATGATAACCTTAATGCTGCTTGTTTTATCATCTTCATTATTCCCCATGACCATAGAGCAGATAAGGAAAAGCGGTGATTATTATTATGGAGAAGGGACAGCTTCTTTATATCAGGAAGCACGGGACAGAGCAATAAGTAATTTATCAGAAAACATCATTGTAAATGTTTCTA
Source organism: uncultured Candidatus Cloacimonadota bacterium (assembly GCA_964464175.1). Lineage (GTDB taxonomy): Bacteria > Cloacimonadota > Cloacimonadia > Cloacimonadales > JAJBBL01 > CAYXFD01. The sequence continues at coordinate 28,605 of CAYXFD010000031.1, forward strand.
TCTCTATTGAAAACATGACAGAAGAGTTGAATTTTGAGCCTAATGAATACACCAGATATGTTTTTGAGAGCTATTCGATCCAGACTCTCCGTAATCTACAGGAGTTCAGAAATCCCGTAGGCAGCCGCATGAATGTCTTTGTCTATATTCATAAAGATGAACTGGAAAAGATATTTAATGAGCGTCGAGAATTGATCTACGATATTTATCAGTTAGCTCTGGAATCAGAAAATAATACGAATATAGGGAATGCGCTCAAGTATCTCTACTACTCAACACTGCTCATGTATTCACTTCCCGAAGAGACTCTGAACTATAGAGGAATTGCTTTCCACAGAGTCTTACCGGCAAAGATCCGTGAAATGCTGCAAAACACAAGGTTTGTTTTAGCTTCTATCCGGGAAATATCGCCAACTGAAAAACAGGTACTCTTGAACATGATCTATAAAGACAAACCTGTTCAGTATATGCGCTTTCATTTCTGGGACGGTTCCAATCAAATATTGATTGAAGGACGCGACGGCAGGGCAGCTATCTCTCTGTTCGGAGCTTCCCGCAACCTGAGACGAATTGATATTTATCCTGATTATATGTACTATGATCAGCGCTTTGATTTTAAAGCTGTAAGTGAGTTGTGGAATTTGGTCAAGAAACCGGACTACAGCACCTGCATAACAGTTAGTATAGAAAAACCTGCAGAGGAAAACCTTCCCGAACGAAAGGTAGTAGCAGCCGATGATTCCGTTGATTATGATCTCGTTCAGGAGAGTATTCAGAAAGAAACCGATAAGTTTCTTCAATTGATCCGGGCTAATGATGTAAGAAAGATCAGGAATGTCTATCCCGATGACGAGTATCTCCAAAGGCAAATCAGAAGTCTGCTTGAGCTAAACAGAATACAGATCATTGATACAGACACCCATGTGACTATAAATCCTACCTATGAAGGATGGGAACTGCGCAGTATTCCGATCATAGCACATTATCCATCTATTAATAAGCAGAGCACCGAAAGTATTGTCCTCAATTTTGATCACAGGGGAATGCTCAGTGATGTTCAGTTTACTGTTTTTGAAGGGATGTATGAAGCAGCGTTAGCGAATATCGAAGATGAAGAGGAGTTCAAACAGAGGCAGATACTGATAAGGTTTGTCGAAAAATACCGCTCATCCTTCCTCTATAGAGACATTGAAACTATTGAAACACTTTTTTCTGATGAGGCAGTAATCATTGTCGGCAGAGTATTAAGACGAGCACCCTTAAACAAGGAGTTTCAGTTCCGGGTTTTTGGAGAGGAACCGGATATAGAATACATTACCCATACAAAAAAGAGCTACCTTCAAGCCCTGAGAAATCTCTTTTCTAAATATGAGGACATTCACGTAGGTTTTAACTCTCTAAAAATTGTAGTTAAGAATAATGAACCGGGCATCTATTCGGTCAGTATGAGGCAGAACTATAATTCTACAGGTTATGCTGACGAGGGGTATCTCTTTTTGTTGATAGATTTCAACGAACCGGAACCCAAAATATATGTCCGCTCCTGGCAGCCAAATGAATGGTCTCGGGAACGGATGATAGAAATGGCAAATTTCCGCTTGAATTAGCTTGAACTGTTTCTTATAGAATCGATTAAGTTGCGAGAAGAGTATAAAATCCGATACGAAAACTAACTTATTACTATTGAAAAAATATAAAGGATCTATCAGATGAAGAAACTTTTACTGATTTCTATCTTATTAATAGTGTTTTCTCTTCTCTTAGCCCAGACGATGAATGAGATGGTCGTTGTCAGGCAGGCAGAGTTACGACAGGATCAGATAGTGAGAGCAGACCGCAAAGACA
>CAYXFD010000032.1:0-22866 GCA_964464175.1 uncultured Candidatus Cloacimonadota bacterium
GACGCCCTCGCTACGTTCTTTTCTTTTCCGTATCCAGAGCTTCCAGCTCTGGTTTTTCCTTTTTTGCGAGGGCAGAGACGCCCTCGCTACATCAAACAAGGGCAGGGACGCCCTCGCTACAGCAAAACAAAGGCCAGGACTTCTAAAACTACTCTTCCATTCTTCTGATCTCTCTGTTCACTAATCTGTAACCGGTCAGACCGGCTATAATATACGAGAGCATCAGAGAGGCAAAAACTCCGGTGAAACCGAGTAAATATGAACCGAGGAAAGCAAACGGTATGTATATGCCAAAAATCTGTAATCCCATAACTCCTGAGGCAAGATAAGGTTTTTTGAAGACATTGAGAACAGTCGAACTGACCTGCATAATACCTGTTAAGCCGTAAGAGACCGGTACAATTCTCAGATAGATCACAATTGTCTCGATAACTTGCGGATTATCATTAAAAATTCCGGCTATGGGGCGGGCAAAAATGGCGAGGATGACTGCCAATAATCCTCCAAGAACAAGAGAAAAACCATATCCGGTCTTGACTCCGGTCCTCACTCTGAAGATAATCCCGGCTCCCACATTCTGACCGACAAAAGGGCTCATAACTGCTGAGAGAGCCATGATCGGAGCTAAAGCAAAGAACTCTATCCGGGTAGCTACCCCGAAACCGGCTACGACAAGAACTCCCTGGGAAGCGAGTAAACGGGTAATAACACCGGAACCGACCGGCAATGCCAATCTGATTGCCGCTGAAGGTATTCCAATATGAAGAATCTCTCGCCATGATCGGATTACTTCCCGGAACCTGATCCTTTTGAAGATAATCAGCCGGCGGCGGAAATGAAGGATGTAGATGGCGACTATAGTCACTATGCTCCGCGAAAAGAGAGTAGTCAAGGCAGCACCTTGTATCTCTAACCGGGGAAAGATCCAGATACCGAAGATCAGGAGTGGATCCAGTATCATGTTGATCGCGGCAGAAATGAGCATTATCATGCCCGGGGTCTTTGTGTCTCCCAAAGCTCTGATGATGTTGTTGCCAACCATAGTGATCACAATCAGGATCGAACCGAAATACCAGATAGACATATAATCATTTATATACTCGAGAACGTTTCCTTCAGCTCCGAGCAGGGTGAAGAGTGGTCTGATAGTCAGTAAACCGGTTACCGAGATAAAGAGGATGAAAAGAAAGCCGAGGGTCAGACTATCTGTGGTCAGTCTTCTGACTTTATCTTGATTCCCCTCTCCGACGTAGCGGGAGATAAGTGCTCCGGCACCTAAGCCTATCCCGGTAGAAAAGCTGTTTATGATCATCACAATGGGAAAGGTGAAAGAGAGTGCTGCCAGTTGCTCTTCTCCCAATCTCCCGACAAAAAAGGTATCGGTGAGATTGAAGATAACGATCCCGAGCATTCCCAGAATCATCGGCAGGGTCAGGTAGAACAATTGTTTCGGAATATAACCGGAAGTAAGGGTCGCTTTGTTGATCTCGTTATTCATCTTTCCGCATCGGATCCCTGCCCCGGTAAGAGGGATTGTTTACTATCTCTCTTCATCGTCTGCCGCGAGTCTGTTTGTTCTGTAAAATCCGTTTACTGTTTGCACTTTTGTAATCATCCTGTAATACCATCTTCAGATACTCTTCCTGAGAAAATAATCCTCTCTTCCGAATATTCCCCGGAAAGCGATAGTGTCAAGACCCTTTCCAAAAACTCGATTACTTTGCCAGGGAATGTCTATTCCAAAGATAGTTCCGGCTTTGACAGATCGACAGTACAAGTTGTTAACTTGTTTCTTTACCTTTACCCGGAGCTTCCGGTTCTGGTTTGCAGTTTTTGCGAGAGCAGGGACGCATTCGCTACTTCAAAGGAATCAGAGGAATTCTTTCTGCTTCAATATTACCCGGAACTTCTGTCCTTTTCTTTTTCGTATCCGGAGCTTCCAGCTCTGGCTTTCCTTTTTGCGAGGGCAGAGACGCCCTCGCTACGATCAAAGGTATCCGCTGCTTCCAGCTCTGTTTTTTGATCTGATCCGGAAAACCACCCACTAAAAATTCTGAATAAAAACGATTTAACTTCTCTTTTTGAAGTTTTAATTGACAACATAACTTTAGGAATAACTATTGTTCTCATAAACTTTCCACGCTTGATATTTCTTCTGTGAAACAAGGGTATAAAAGCTTTTAACTAATAAAGTGTAGGTAATTATGAGACTAAAGCTCACTTGTCGATTTGACTCCTCTTCTACAGTTCCGTTCAATTACAGCTATCAGCTGCAGAATGTTATCTACGGATTGATTCGTAAATCCTCCCCCGAATTTTCCGACTTTCTTCACAATACCGGATTTCAGGAGGAAGGAAGACCCTTCAAACTTTTCACCTTCTCCAAGCTTTTCTTCCATGACGGTTGTCTCGGGAAGGATGGATTTACGAATGTAACCTCCTGCTATCTGATGTTTTCCACCCCTGTGAAAAAGAACTACGAACACCTAGTACTCGGCATTTTTGCTGATCAGAAGTTCACTCTTCATTTCACCAAAGAGCATTTCCTAAAAGCTCTGATAACTTCAGTAGAAGCGGTCGAGGAGCCTCATTTCGAGTCTTCTATGAAATTCGTCTGCCTCTCCCCTATAGCAGTTACTACCGGCAAAAAGATCGGTGATAAGACGGTTCAGCACTATCTTGATTATATGATACCTGAAGAACGTGAACAGTATATCAGTAACCTGCGGAACAATCTCCTCAAGAAATACAAACTCGTACATAAAAGGGAGTTTTCGAGTAATTCGCAGTTCGGGTTTTCTTTCGACCCCGCTTACATTGTCAAAAGAAAAGGTTCCATCCGCAAAAATATCAGATTCAAAAGAGATAAACAGACCGGAAGATTTACTCACATAATAGGTATGGAAGCCCCTTTTACTATAGATACCGACCCGGAACTGATTAAAATCGGCTATCAGTGCGGCTTCGGAGAAAAGAACAGTGCCGGTTTCGGAATGGCAGAGAAGATAGACAATGAGTAAAGACATGACAGAGGTTTTCCTTTTGCGAGGGCAGGGACGCCCTCGCTACAATCAAGATACCCGGAACTTCATTCTTTTTTTCCTTTTCTTTATCGTATCCGGAGCTTCCAGCTCTGGTTTTCCTTTTTTGCGAGGGCAGGGACGCCCTCGCTACATCAAAACAAGGGCAGGGACGCCCTCGCTACATCAAAACAAGGGCAGGGACGCCCTCGCTACATCAAAACAAGGACAGGAGCACCCTTGCTACTATCAAAGATACCCGGAACTTCATTCTTTTTTCCTTTTCCTTATCGTATCCAGAGCTTCCAGCTCTGGTTTTCCTTTTTTGCAAGGGCAGAGACGCCCTCGCTACGTTCTTTCTTTTCCGTATCCAGAGCTTCCAGCTCTGGTTTTCCCTTTGCAAGGACAGAGACGCCCTCGCTACATCAAAACAGAACAACACTCTTGCAAAGTTCAGAGCAAGGCAAAGACACTTTTGCTGCCAAAGTTAGCTTTCTAAATCTTCCGTAGGAATCCGAAATGAGTAACTCAGATGATCAAACAGTAGTAAAAAAGCGAGGTCAATTGCTCCCTCACTGGACAATGAAAAACGCTATATACAGCGTTTGCTTCAGACTCGCTGACTCTATTCCTGAAGTTGTCAAACAATCGTACAAATTTGAACGGGCTGCTATCCTCAAAAGAACAGAGCTAACTAAGAACGAGATTAGCAAACTGAATCATCTTTTTTCAACTGCTCTCGAAGAATCTTTAGATAAAGGATATGGTAAGTGTTATCTGCAAAGGGACGATGTCGCCGGGATAGTTATCTCTACACTCGAGTATTTTGACTTCAAGAGGTACATCTTACATACTTGGTGTATCATGCCTAATCATATCCATCTTATAGTTGAACCATTTGCTGGTTTTGAGCTTTTTACGATTATTCATACCTGGAAATCATACTCAGCTAATCAGATAAAAAAACTACTGAACTTGAAAAATAGTTTCTGGCATAAAGATGCTTACAACCATATAATTAGATGTGAGAAAGAATATTCTTATCAGATGGAGTACATCTGGAATAACCCGGAAAAAGCCGGTCTTGAAAACTGGAAATACCGCTATAGAAGAGTAGTATGAAGAATCATCGTCATTCGATACCCGGAACATCAATCTTCTCCCTTTTTCTTTTTCTTTTTCGTATCCAGAGCTTCCAGCTCTGGTTTTCCTTTGGCGAGGGCAGGGACGCCCTCGCTACATCAAAACAAGTACAGAGATGCCCTCGCTACAATCAAGATACCCGGAACATCATTCTTTTTTCCTTTTCCTTATCGTATCCAGAGCTTCCAGCTCTGGTTTTCCTTTTTTGCGAGGGCAGGGACGCCCTCGCTACAACAAAACAAGTACAGAGGCACCCTTGCTACAATCAAGATACCCGGAACTTATATCTTTTCCCTTTTTCTTTTTCTTTTCCGTATCCAGAGCTTCCAGCTCTGGTTTTCCTTTGGCGAGGGCAGAGACGCCCTCGCTACATCAAAACAAGTACAGAGACGCCCTCGCTACAACAAAACAAGGATATTATTTACACAATGACTGTAAAGATTATGCTTGATCTAATTATTATCATACATTATGTGTCCAATATTACAGAACAAGTGCAAATTGGAGGATAACATGATAGTAAAATTCAGTGTTCAAAACTTTCGTTCTATACGCGAAGAAATCTGCTTAGATTTCCGGGCTACTTCCGATAAGACTTTAGAAGAATACTATGTCTATGAACTCCCAAAACCCAAAACCCGTATTTTGAAGATGGCAATGCTCTATGGTGCTAACGCCTCGGGAAAAACGAACATTCTTTTAGCTCTTTATTTTCTTCGTTCCTTTGTGCTTCGAACCGGCATGGAAAAAGAGGATTCCATTCCCCTTGATTCTTTTGCCCTTGATACTGAAAAACCTACTATTTTCCGGATTGAGTTCTGTCATGACTCAATTCTTTACGAATATACTCTGGAATTGAACCGGAAAGCTATTTTATTGGAAAAACTAACTCACTATCCCAAAGGAGTACCGGCATTAGTCTTCGAAAGAGAACTCATAGGTACGGAATCTGATGATTACAATTACACTTATAATTGGAGAGGAGCAGACTTTCAGGGTAAAGAACAGAAAAACAAATTGGAGATACTGTTACATAATCAATCTATCCTGTCCGGTATTGGCGGATTTAGGTATTCAGGTCCTATTCAGGAAGCCCGGAACTGGTTCAGAGAAAGCCTTGCCCCCATTGTTGAACCTCGGACAAGTTTGATGAGTTATAATATCAACAACTATCTGTCGAATATGAAATCGGATCGTGATTATCTTAGCTATTTTGTTGAGCGGTTACAGAAGGCAGATTTTATGATAAGCTCTCTTGAAGTAAAAGAAAGAGAGATTGCTTTCAAAGATATACCAATAGAGATCAGACATCTAATCGCTGAAAAAGAAGGGAAGAAATTAGATTCAGATACATTAAAGGCTATATCCTTATTATCCACTCACAATACCCCGGAAGGTTCCTTTGCTCTTGATTTCGAGGAGGAATCTGCCGGTACCAGAAGGTATTTCGAGTTCATCGGGCTGATGTGTGATCTTCTCCAAGAAAACAGTATCGTTCCGATTGATGAAATTGAGAGTTCGATGCATGTTAATCTTCAATTACACTTTATCGAGACCTTCCTTCGAAATGTCAAGGGAGGGCAGTTGCTTTTCACTTCCCACAACACTGCTCTCTTGAATGAGAGAGATATTCTGAGAAGAGATGCCATCTGGATTACTGAAAGAAATCCGGACGGGAGCACAAAATTAACTTCGGTGTCCGACTATCCTGTTCGCAAAGAGCATGCTATAGACAGGCTTTACAGAAAAGGATTTCTGGGTGGCATACCAAATGTCGGCAGCACATTTATGGAGCATGGAGATGAGAAAAATTAACCCAAGAGTCCATATTACGATTTCTCTTATACAACATTTTACGAAATCATAGAGAAAATAGATGGGAGGTAATGTGAAAGAGAATGCCAAACAAATTGACGACATTCAAGCGGAAGCATTATGGAACAAGGCACTTGCTATTGCTTTCAAAACACCAGGTATCAGAATCAATAGAGATGCTTATCTGAGAAGAACACTATCCAAGTATTACTCGAAATCAAAGACCGAAGAAGCAATAAAAACAACACCGGCAAAAGCCGAGATACCAAAGGAGATGATAGACTCTTTAGCCGACAGTGCGATCAGATATCATTTGATGTTTGTCTGCACGATTTCTTTTACCTTAGGTCTTCCCGGCAAGCTTGGGTATCTTTTCGGTACTATACCTGCCGATTTAGCTCAGATAATATACCACGCCTTGATTCTGATCCAAAAACTATGTTATTTGTACGGATGGCCTGACTTCTTTGATTCCGATGAATTAGATGATGAGACGAGCCGTCTAATGACTCTGTTTCTGGGAACAATGTTCGGAGTTAAAACAGCTATCGCAGGGGTCAAAACTCTCTCGGAAATGATAGCTAAGGAAATGGTCAGAAGACTTCCACGCAAGGCATTAACCAGATACACCCTGTTCGTAGTCTCGAGGCAAATAGCCCGCCTTATTGGGATCAAACTGACCAAGATGATGTTTGCCAAGCTCGTCGGGAAGGCTATCCCCATTGTCGGAGGGGGAATATCGGCAGCAATCAGTTACGGCTTTTTCAAAAGAGGTGCCCTTAGTTTGAAAAAGCACCTCAGAGAGCTTGTATTGGCTGAGAAAGAGATGGAATGATGATAATCAAAGTAAACTCCAAGGAGGAAGTATGATAAAAGTTCCGGTAACATTCGAAACTATCACACCCTTATTTACCGGTGATGAGAATCAGAAAATGAAGGAAATCAAACCGGCAAGTATTATGGGATCGTTACGATTTTGGTTTGAAGTTATCTGCGATTTTTCAGAGATGTTTGAAGGTGATAGATTCAAGAATAATGAATTCGATTACGATAAGTATCAATCATACATCAAAAATCATCCCTATGCGACTGATGAAGAGATTTGTGACTGTCTCAAACTCTCGCCTGGTGCTCGCTACTTCGGTTGCACAGGCTGGAAAAGTAAGATAGGAATTGAGTCTGTTATGAAGGTGGATGAGAGCAAAATCTCAACGTTTGAAACAAAGGATTTCAAAAACTATCTTGGGCTTGGCAAAATAACAATTGATACGGGAAGAGTTAACCAATATGGACCTCCGAAAACAAGCAATTGGTATCCTCCCCCAAAATACTACTTCGGGGGTTTTCAAGTTGCTTTTTCTGTGTCCAATATACACATCAGAGACAAAATACTTTATCCTCTTCTCATTTTTATTCAACAGCATGCTTTCATAGGAGGCAAGAACAACCTGGGTTTCGGAAGAATTAAGATCGTCGATTATCTTAAAACAGAATTTCGTCTACCAAGCAGCTTGCTTCTAGATCTTAAATATAATGACTTAGTAGATGATAAAACACTACCAATAGATCACATCAATGTATTTCAGGATTTATTGGCTGCTGACAAACCAGACAATACTAAAGGTATGCCAGCGGAAGCCTTATATGGAATTATAGATAAAATTCCTAAGAAGATAAGAACGACATCCAATGTTAATATCGATACTACATATCTAGAGGTTCTTAAGAGCCTTTTAAGAATTAGGTTAACATACAGAGAACAAATCAGATTTGATAATAGTTTGATACTAAGATACAATTCATTAAAAAACAAAGGTGATATGAGGAGCAATAATGAAAAGAAAGAGTATCAAGAACTTTCCAATTGGCATAGGTTGAGGCATTGTGTTTTTGGCTCAACACAAGAGAAAGAAACTGAAGCTGCTAAGATTTTACCACTCATAAACCAAGATCAGGATGGAAGATATTCGGGGTATCTTATTTCCTATGCAGGGATACTAATAATGGGAGAGGCAAAGAGAGGAGGTCAAAATGACTAAAAACTCTGATTTAAAGAGCTATGATTCTTATCATCGGAACTTTAGTAAAAACAAGATTGAATCACTGGAAGATTATATAGACTTTTGTACTGTTGAAATCAACAGGAAAACCATTAATGCTGATATCAGATTAGAGTTTAACAAAAGATTAAAAACATACACAAATTTAGAAGATATCGGAGAAATAGTTGAGTATTTTCGAAGCACAGATGAACATATTAAGGTAGTGAAAAACCTTAGGATCAAAGATTTTCCTCTTGCTTACCTAAAGTATAAAGAGTTCAATCATTTAAAAAGCATATACGACAAAGTTAAAGAGTGTTATGAAAACTCTGGAATACTTCTAAATGACGAATCACTAAAAGAGTTTGTTGAGACACTTATTCCTTATTCTTTTGCTATATGCGGACTGCTAGAATTACAAACACCTTACTACTCAGCTGACGATGAAAAGTACTATATCATAGATAATCCGGTTCTCAAAGACAAGACATTCAAAGTACCTATGATGAGAGGGAGTAGTTGGAAAGGGATTATCGCTTCAGCAGCTAAGAAAGTAATGGAAAGTAAGCCGGATTATTTTATCAATTACTTTCTCTCTTTCTCTCGTCTTTTTGGTTCCGGTTCGGTGGAGTTTAGGGAGTTGATTGAAATAATCGATAAATACTCAAAAAAAACAAAAGATGAAACCGATAATGTAATTCAGGAGAAATTTAGTAAGCACTTGAAGCTGTATGCGGTTTTCAATTTGGGTAAAGAGGTCAAAGTTCCGAGTACACCGGAAGATTTAGAAACAATATGGAATAAGATAAAAGAAAAGGCTCTTCAAGTCCAACGAGGAAGGTTGATATTCTATCCGACGTTCTTCAACAAACTCGGTTTAGAAATGATAAACCCTCATGATAATAAGAGAAAAGCCGGTACAAATCCGGTTCATTATGAGGTCGTTCCCGCAGGAGCTAATGGAAGACTTCAGCTTGTCTATATTCCAGCAGAAGGTATAAGTAAGCAAATTGAAAAACTAAAAAAAGAAGTGGAAGATGATATTGACCTACTCACTCAAGCACTAAAACTGATATTTGAGGGGCAGAAAGATGAGAATGAAGATGAGCCTTTCATAAAACCAATAAAGATAGGAGCCAAAACCAAGCTCGGCTGGGGAAGTGTAGCGGCAATGAAAGCGATAAAGCTACTTGATAGAGATGGATACGTACAAGTCATAGTTCCTGTAGCCCGTAATCCATATAAAAACACGGAGGGGAAGAATGAAATTAAGTGATAAAATGAAAGAGGATATACTAAAAGCTGAGATTGCCTCACTTTTCATGTTCTTTAATAAGACCAACATCAATTTTTGGCAAAGTGAATACGGATACTTCAATAGCTATCCTGATCATAACTTTGATTTTGCTAATACAATCGAATCTACCTTCCTAAAAGATATCGATATCGAATGGAATGGTTCTCATAAAAAGATACTTGATATCTTTCTTAACGAAGATTGGAGAAAAGCAAAGACAGATTTACAAACTCTATTTACTCGAGGTTGTGAAAATGTCAATTCAGGAATAGACAAAGGATCTCCAAAGGATGACAAAAAGATAGAACCTGAGCCCTATATATGCAATGCTTTTGGTACTTGTATCAAAGAAGTTGAAGTTAATGATCTTGATAAAAGACGAGAGTGTTTCTTGAAACAACTTGAAGAGAAGTTAACCAAAACGAAATGGGTAGATAATAATGATTGGATATCAATAAGAAACTACATTCATATTGAAATAAAGCGATGGTTCACTAACTTGCTTAGTGACAGTCGTTTCCCTGCAAATGATGTTACTCTGTGGGATCAGGTTTACATGACCGCTTCCATGTTCAAGGCGGTACTAGCTCAAATATATATGAAAGACTCATTAAAAACTGAATATATCAAAGAACCTCAGAAAATCAAATGGCAGATATTCGGTGTGCAATATGATAAACTGAAACTTGCAGAGAAGGGTATGAAACCGGCTTTTATGCAGTGGTATCGTGATCGAATCCAAAAGGTCGATAAGCAGATTCAAGAATACCTGGAAACCGATCTCTGTGTAGCCAATGAGATTTATCGTGATGAAACCGGTATATATTTCCTTTTCCCTCAATACATGGGAAGAGAACCGAAGGACTTAAACAATGACTCTCGGAGTTCTGATCATCTATTGAACAATGTTCAGATATTGGAAGAAGAGTATAGGGAAATCGAGAAAAAAATTAACAGTTTTTTCGAACAAAAATTTGATGGAGAAATCAACCCCGCATTCTTCTTGACCAAAGCCTCTCGGGGAACAATGAATCTGACCTATCTTCTTGATAATGCTAAGAAATTATTTCTTTATTCTCCATATTTTGGAAGCAGACCTAATTCACCTGTTGCTTCAGTTTGGCAAGACTGCTCGCAAATATGTCCAGTGTGTCGTATAAGACCTGTTGAGAACAAGAAAGCAGAAGACGAAAAAAAATCAAATTATGATGATGACTTAAAAGTTTGTGAGGAATGTGGAAAACGAAAAACACGACGGAGAGAAGATTGGTGGGAGGAACAAAAAGGGGAAACTATCTGGCTTGATGAACTACAGGACAAAAACAGTCGTATAGCACTTATTACACTCCGTTTCGAACTAATGGAATGGTTGAATGGTAAAATGCTGAGCACTATGGTTAACAGAGATGAGGTTTTCTATAGTCACTGTGAAAAACTAACCAATCTGCTTATAGAAATTCATAATCACCTAAAGTCAGGAACGGACTGGAAAGAGAAAGTGAATAACATGGTAAATCGTTATCACCAAAAGATTAACGAATGTTTTATATGCTTTTTCGATAAACTATCTATTCAGGCAATTTTTAAAGCAATAAAGAGTGACGCTCCTTATGTGCGGAATCTAGCACATAGTGCAATGAGTGAGTTAATGTCAGATTGCGGTTTTACTGGTGCAATATGGAGATCAAATAATTCTTTCCTCGCAAATCATGGAATAGCCTCAAGAATCGAAGAATTTTTTCATGAGAGAAGAACTAATATGCAAAAAATGAAGGATGCATCGACATTTGCTTTCTTTGAAAACCAAATAATTAGTATCCTTCTTGACAGAAGTAACGGATCACATTGGGAAGAGTTTATTAAAGCAAAAATACCGGCAGTAAATAACGATAAATTGAAAGAAGCATATATTGATTGGGATGAATTAGACGAAAACCAGATCAAAACAATGGCTTCAATCCTTCTCCAATTTCTTCTCCGCAAGAATCCTTCACCGGCTCGTTTACGACGTATATGGGAATCAACAGAGAGCTTTCTTAATATTGTTGAAAGTGAAGTGATAAAAAACTCTGCATCAAAGAGAATCGTACTAACCTTAGAGGATGATATGATAGAAGACGGAGAATGGAATTGTTCCGGTTTAGTATTTCTGGTTAGAGGAGAAAAAGCCTACCTTTTGACATCTATTGAAAAAGCAAGATCTGTAATCTTAAAGAAGAGAAGGGATGAAAAAGCAGATAGTATTCTTTCAGATGAGGAATTGAATGAGATCCGGAAAATCTGGCATAAAGGGATCAGGTTGTCTAAGAAATCCAATGACGATACATTAGAAAAGACTGTGTTCCCTAAAAAGGTTGTTTCAGAATCGTTCAAGTCTATCTTCTCTATTTTAGAACCAACACCAATTTCATGGCAGTTTGCCGTTCCGGCTTCAAAGGTGAACTATATAATTCAATTGATTCGAGAGAAGTATAAAGAGCAATTTCACTATGTTTATGGAAAACTCCCTCTACATATAGGGGTTGTGGTTCAGAACTATAAAAGCCCTCTATATAGTGGAATAAAGGCATTAAGGAATATTCGGAGAGAACTGCATCATGTACAGGAGATTGAAACATCTTGCGACGGACTCTCTTTAAAGGCAATCCAAAAGGACATATTCCCCGGAGTGAATTCTTATGAAACAGCTAATAAAGCAGAAAAATACTACTCTCTCTATATCAAGTACGAGGGGCAGGGAGATTATGAGTTTTACTTTCCGCCATCAAAAGAACCGAAAAATCTTTCATTAACCTCGGACACTAACGAAACTCAGAAATTTGCCTTTTTCCCCAATACCATTGATTTCGAATACTTAGACTGCAATGTCAGGAGAAACGATATCTTCTATGAATCGGGAAGGAGAAAACACATGTGGAGGCAGCAAAGACCATACGCATGGGAAGAGTGGGAAAAGTTTGTTAAGTTTGGTGAGTTGTTTAAAAAAAGTAATCAGAGGTTTTCTCAACTGCATAATCTTGTTACCCTCTTCTATTCGCTGTTGCAAGATTGGAAAGGTAATGACGAAAGTATCAAATCTATGGCAGCTTCCGCTGTCATCAATACCATAAAACCGAAAGGTTTAAAAGATGATCAGAAGCATCTGGCTTTCCTATTTGATACCGATGATTGGAAGAATATCACTAACACGATAACTATATCCAACATGAAAAGATTTATAGATTGTTACGATTATTGGCATACTGCATTAAAGGAGGTATAATATGTCTGATAATAATTTTGTAAAGAGCTACAAACTATATGCTGTAACTACTGATCCGGTTCATATCGGAACAGGCGGTTACACCATAGGAAGAGTGGATAACACTATCGTCAGAGACCCAATTACTAAGATACCGAAAATACCTGGAACAAGTATTGCCGGAACATGGCGATATTATATGGCGTTGGAGTTATTGAGTTGGTTTAAAGAGGAAGAGAAGGGGGAAAAGTATCGTAGTGACAGAAAAAGTAGAAAGACACAAAAAATGGTTGTTCTTTCGTTAGACAAGGCACCTGATTGGGTTAAGAGTTTTGATAATAACTGTTGGTCGTGTATGAACTGTGCCGGACAAGATGAAAAACCTCAGGAAAGTGTTAAAACCCAAGAAGATGACCACAATAAGTCTAGCCACTGCGGTCGTTGCATAGTCTGCAAGTCATTTGGCTTTGCAAAAAATGATAGAGCAGAACAGGGTCTTCTTTCGTTTGCAGACATGAATATTCTTTTGTTCCCTGTCTATACGAGATTTGGAACAAAATGGGTAACTTCATATAGAGTTTTAGAGGAAGCAGGCTTAAATTCCTCAGAACCTCAAGAACAGAATGACTTTGTACTATCCGATTCTTCTTGCCAAACTGTTAAGGATCATATCAATCTTGGTTGGCTATTTCTTCCGGTTAAGAAAGAGAAACTACAGGTAAATCTTCCTCAATTAAGCAGAAGCATTGATATAAAGGATTTAATAATTGTTCCTGATACAATATTATCACAAATCATCAATTCAAATCTGGAAGTCCGTACTTCTGTTTCTATTGATCCAAACACCGGGGCTGCTAAACAAGGTGCTCTCTTTACTTCGGAAGCAATTCCGAGAGCGACCATACTATACGGTAATGTTAGTATTTTTGATAGGGCTCATGCTGGTAATATTGCAAATAAGTATCCTAAAATAGCTCTTGTTAAAGATGCCTTAGATACAAGCAAAAAATACTATCAAACTCTCGGTATCGGTGGAATGACAACCAGAGGTTTCGGAAGAATGATTTTATCTGAGCTAATGATAGAAGTAATTGAAGGAGGTAAAGATGGAACAGAAACAACCTCAAACTAATAACACAAGCTCTTCTGCTGAATATTTAGATGTGGTTATCCAACAAGCCAGTCACAGTTTAGCTCTATGTGTCAATAACAACGGCAAAAACAACGAAATTGAAAAAGCAACCGGAGTTCTGGCTCAAGACGGTCTATATGCCTTCTATGTTTTCTGTAAAAGCAAATCACTATGGGAGCAAATAGTTGAACCGAACATCGGGAAACTAATTAAATGCATTCCTCAAAAAACAAGTGAGAAACTGGATCAGAGTTTTTTTGAGGAACTTGCGTCAAGTCTGCACGATATGCTTTTCTTTAAAGAAGTTATCGAGCAACTTCTTGTCTATACACGTTACCATCTCAAAGCGATGGATGAAAAGGGAGATCAAAATGGCTAAAACATGGTATGAACTGAAAGTGAAACCAATCCAGCCTCTTCATATCGGGGCTGGGCAATATGGAGTTCTATCCCCTTCGATGACTTTCATTCCCGGCAAAACGATGTGGGGTGCTTTGACGGCTGCTTTGGGAAACTATCTAGGAAAAACCGAAGAAGAGATGAGGAAAGATTCATGTATGACCATTTTCGAAGTTATCTCTAATTTCTATCCGGTCATCAATGGTGAACCTTGTTTTCCAAAATACAAGAAAGGAGAACTCCATTTGGGTGAGTATTCAGAAAAGGAGTTCCGATATCTGTTCACCGATACTTTCGTTTCCACCTCAATAACTGCTGAACAGCAATCAGCTAAAGAAGACTCTCTTCATGAAATCGAACACATACTTCCCTCATCCAAAGATGAGTCAAACAACTCTCATTTAGAGTTGCATTGGAAAGGTATCTTAAGCATAGATCTCGATGAGGAAATGTCGAACAAAAACGGTTTTAAACTAAAACTGGGAGACTTCTTAAAGAAAGAAAGAGAAATAGTCATAGGCGGAGAGAGAAAATATGGGTTCGGTTTAGCTAAGATTTTGGAACTCAAACCATTTGATAAGGAAGAAGATTGGAATCTGGGAAACGGAGAGTTTTTGATGCCGAAACCTGAAATAACTTATGTTCATTATCTTGAATACGGAAACACATCAGGGTTGTCGGCTATTCAAGGGGAGATCGGAATTTGGATAGAGACCGAATCAAACACCGAGAAAGAGCTTAAACTGAAAACACCCCTAACAGTGCTTCTTCCCGGGTGCCGTTTAACTGAATCGAATATCGGTCTTGAGCTAATAAGGGGAGTATTGAGAGTTTTTGATCACAGTTCTTAATGAATAAGAGAGAGAAGAAATCCACTGAATGACAATATTCCGAATTAAGCATAAGGAGTCCCTATGCGAATCCATTTAAAACTAACAAAGAATTCAGAACCTGTTCCGTTCACATATCAGGAGCAGATGACCGACCTAATCCATAACTGGACAAAAGAGTACGCATATCCAAGCAAGGTATCTTTGCACTCTTTTTCAAACCTTCGAAGAGGAAAGAAAGTCGCAGATGCTCTTTCCTTCGAAAATGGTTCAAGTTTTTTTATCAGTTCATGGAATAATGATTTTCTGCATGAGATAATTAAGTCTGTTCAAGAAAACTCGTCATTCTGTTTCGGAATGAGAGTCTCTGAGATCATTATCCAAGAAACACCCGATTTAACCAACATAGACTTCTTTCGCTTAGCCAGTCCCGTTTTGATTTGCCGAACGGTTGCTAATAAAAAGGAGTATTATTATCATAATGACGATAACGCCGGTACTTTGCTGACCGAAACAATCCGGACAAAGATGAAAGCTGCTGGATTAACTCCCGATGAGTCATTATCAATAGCTTTCGATGTTTCATTTCACAATGGTCATAAGAAAAGAATCTCATATAAAGGTGTATCGAATCCCGTTTCTGTTCGTCCCGTCATCATTAAAGGGGAAAACGAAACAAAACAGTTTATCTGGAACGTAGGATTGGGTAATTCGACGGGAATTGGTTTTGGAGCTATAAGCTAAAGAGGAGGAATAATGGTTTATCATGTCGTCCGGTATGAAGGGGAGTTTGGTTTTATAAAACCATGGACTGCCGTGAGAGATGGAGAGACATTCAGTCAGCAATTTCTGACACCATCGATCATTGAAGGTATCCGTCAAAAATTAGAAGTTGAATCTATTCTTCGTCATAAGCTTTTATATCATGGCATTTCGGTTCAACAAGAGACAGTAAGAGCAAGAGCATTCGGGAAAAGAGCAAAAGGTAAATTAGGTTTAGAAACATCAATATTAAAAAGAGGGGTCATGATTCATCCTTGCTTATACTTGGCGTTCAGTAAAAAAGCTGATGGTGAAAAAGCGTCCAGGGAACATATCTGCTTATGCAGAAATGAAGATTTACTGCTGCCTAAAGGGGGATGTTTGACAATGAAAGAAGAAGAATTCGATAAACTCAAGGGCTTCGAATTGAGATTCGGAATGACGGATAAATCCTTTATGGTTGGTTATAATCGTTTTGATGATAATAAACCGATGTATGGTTGGATAGAAATAACCGGCAAACCAACAGCTGAAACAAATGACGAAGTATAAACATATTCTCGCAAAGAAAAAAGATGGCGAAGTGTCTCTGACGGATCACTTGATAGCTACTGCAGATGCAGCAGCCAAGGCAGCAGAGTATTGGGGCTTTGACCAGGTTATTGCCAGAGAAGGAGCGCTGCTTCATGACATCGGTAAAGCAAGTCCGATTTTTCAAGCGATGTTGTCGAATATCAGACCTTATCACCCGTTCAGACATGAAATCGCTTCACTTTTCTTTTTGTCTTTACTCCCGGAAGACCATCAATACCCGATTATCGAAATGATCATAGGTCATCATAAATCAATCTATGATGACGCAAATCATTTAGGAATCATAGACATGATAGATTCGATGTCCCCTGAAACAGTTTTCAGAAATCACTCCCAAGGATTCGGTGAATGGAGTATTATAGCACTTGATATATTAGAATATCTCGGAATTGAGGCAAAGAAGATTACGATAGAAAATGCCAACAACAGTTTTGAGAAAACTGTCGAGTACTGCGAGAACATTGGGAACGGCTGGTCAGAATGGAGAGGTTTGTTAGTCGGAGCCGATCATTATGCATCAGCTTTGAAAGAATCTGCTCATGATAGCTTAAAAAGAGTTTTCAAGCTGCCTGATTTGTCTTACTATCATAGTTTAGTTTCGCAAGACTATCCCTTATCATTGATAAGTACGAACTCTCCGCAAAAACATACGATTCTTAAGGCTCCGACCGGTTCGGGAAAGACACATTTCTTACTAAAAAGATGTAAGAATCGAGTATTCTACATTCTCCCTTATCAGGCTTCGATAAACGCAATGTATGAAAGAATAAGGAAAGATATCGGAGATCATACTGACGATATAAGATTTCTCCATTCCACATCACGGATTATCAGCACAGGAAATAGTTATCAAGAGGTCGTTTTGCAGGATAAATTTGGAGCTGCGGTTAAGATTCTGACTCCACATCAGATTGCTGCAATTGCTTTTGGGATAAAAGGGTATGAGAGTATGCTGATGGATTTGAAAGGATGCGATGTCATTCTGGATGAAATTCACACATACTCGAGCATTATTCAAGCTATCGTATTGAAGATAATCGAAATCCTCGACGCTATAGATTGTCGTATCCATATAGGAACTGCAACCATGCCAACAGTTTTGTATGAAAAAATTATTGATGTATTAGGTTCTCACACGGTGTATGAGATATCTTTGAAAGATGCAGTTCTGCATGGTTATGATAGACATATTGTCAAGAAAACGGAGAGCTTTGAAGATGTCTTTTCAATCATAGAAAAAGCAGTCAAAGATAAGAAAAAAGTGCTTGTCGTATGCAATACCGTAGGTAAATCTCAAGAACTCTTTCAAAAGATTTCAGATATATGGGATAAATATCCCTCTATGCTAATTCACAGCCGTTTTAAACGATCTGACAGGAAACACTTGGAAGAAAAGCTTATGAATACTTACTGTAAAGAACGAAACGGTTGTATTGTGGTTTCTACTCAGGTAATTGAGGTTAGCCTGGATATAAGTTTTGATCTAATGATAACTGAAGCTGCTCCTTTGGATTCGCTGATACAGAGATTCGGAAGAATCAATAGACATAAGCGTTGGGGGGAGAAACAATTGGAAGAAGTATATGTACTGCCGCCTCCGATTGATGAGAAGAAGGCTCGTCCTTATTTGCCGGATGTATTGAAAAAGAGTTACGACATTCTTCCTGATAATGACATATTGAGAGAAACCGATATACAATCGCTTTTAGATTTTGTTTATCCGGATATCAGTTTCTTGGATATTGACCTCAGTGCTGTTTTCGAAAGAAACAAATGGAAACTTAAAAAACTCCGGCATAAACACAAATCGGCTTTATTGGAACTGTTGGATATTGACACGGTACCTTGTATCTCCGAAACTGATGCTGAGTCTTACATTGAGAATAACCGCTACACACGAATGGAAATGGAGATACCGGTTAATTACAAATCAATCTCATATAAGAAACTGGCTCAATTAAAACAGGGAAATTATCCGTTCCTGATACCCGAGCGTGCTTATAGCAATACTTTGGGTTTACTACTGAACGAAATCTCAAGCAATTCTTTTGAAACTGCAATTTTATAGAGAGGAGATATTATGTACACTACGACAATTGGAAGAGAGTTCCTCAAAAGATACAATGAAGAGAAAGGAAGCAATTTGACCGCTGAGCAGTTATTTGATGAGATATTTTTTCCTTTGTTTTTTGATCATCATAAGTACCTGATGACTGCTGGGAATTCTCCAATGGAAAATCCTAAAATTAGTTGGGAAAAAATTATGTTAGGAGAATTCTACCCGAAAAAACATAAAAAAGCGGGAACAAAATATGTTTATGAGACGAAAGATGAAAGACATAAGAGATATCATAGATTCAAAACCGACAAGGTGGATCAGTTGGTAGTTGATGACAGTACCGCTTTAGGATACCCAACACTTGAAAATATTACAACTGGGACTTCTTGTCAAATTACTTCTATTGATATAGTAAATACTAAAGATGACATTTACTTTTCATGGATAGGAGGAGCATTGAGTCTTTGTACCAAAGGGGGTTTAAATATCCTCTTCAGTGACACTGATTTGTTGATGGACATTTATAAGGGCTGGAGATATTATCGAGACTATCTGGAAAAGAACGAATTACTAAAGGGCAATCAAGTCAACACCTGGAATAGTCTCTGGATATGTCATTTATACAACAAAAGAGCTTTTCAGGAGGAGCATCCGATCTACGGAATAAAAGAACCTGAAAAAAGAAAGGATGGCATTCTCGAATTCAGTACTGTCAGTTGGGTCGAGATTTTAACAAGAATAGCTCAACAAAGACCCCTTGATAATATGATCGGATATATCTTTAATATTGGGCAAACTAATACTACGATTGGATTCATCCCCTTTAATCTTGAGCAAATCAAGTATCCGCATGCACTGTACAAGAAACTGTTTGGTGAAAACCAATACTGGCAAGATGAGCAAAGAATAATGAGGTTGTTTGGAGGGAGTATTGGTTTTAAACAAGCTTGTCAAAGGGGTGAAATAGGTCTTGAAGCGTTAATGCCGGCTGGGCTTAGTGAATATATGAGGGGTAAGAAAAAACCTAAAGAGATCTCCGGTGAATCAGAAAGTGACCGGATTATAACCTTTAATACTTACAAAACATGGGTGGTAGCAATGCTGAACAATGAAGAACTATGGAAAAAATCCAATGAGTTTGCGGAATTTCTTCTTGAGTATGTCTCTGAAGGAGAAAGAAAAAAGACCGATAGAAGCAATGATGTTCAAGATCTGATGCAAAGCATAACAAAAAAAGCTTTTATTGATGCCGTTACTAAGATCATTACTAAAACGAACAAGTTTGAGTTGTGTCGCAATATGGCTCAAATTGTTCACGAAATGCCAAACGATACCGTAAAGTATTTGATTACATTAATCAAGTTACATTACGAAACAATGAAAAAAACAAGTTAAGAGAGGTATATCATGGATTCTTATGTATATCTGAGAGGTTTGAGACACGCTGATCACACGGTCTTCTGTGTCGAAGATGGACAGAAACGTTATTGGGACCCTGTTTTCGGAGTTTTCGTCCCCTTCTCGAGCGGACAACAGGTGAAGAGATCAATCATGGACTCAATTGTTGACGAATTGAAAGCTAAGCCTTCTCCTATTACCTTCATTACAAAGATAAATACTCAAGGTCAAATAGGAGAAGGTGAAGTATTATCTGCTTGTGATCCGAGATATGTAGATCAACTCCTTGGCGGTTGGATGCATGCAGCAAGCAAAGGTAAAGAGCGTACACTGAAAAGAAGGAGCCCTTTTTCAGTATCGGCAATGCGACCAATACATCCCCTCCTTAGTGGACTGAGAGAAGAGAAGATATCCTTCGACAGATCGGATAAACCACATTTGCATAAAGTTATAGTCAGGGATAAAGACAACAATCCACTAAGCGATAGTCAGATAGCGGAAGTGCTTAAAGGTACGGATAAAAGCCTTTATAGGAAATGGATACAAGGTAGTAATCGCGCTTACGGTTTATATATCTATGATATCGCAATTGATCTAAGAACCCTGTTTTGCGTTTTAACCAACCAGTTCGAACCTGAAATACGCTCCGATATGATAGAGGAGTTAAGAAAAGCAGGCTGGATAGAATCTGAGAACATTTTCGGCAGTTGTCTCGTAATGCCGAAAGAAGAAAGGGAGAGGATAATACCGGCGATAGCAAAATCCCTTATTAACTGGAGAATAACAAGCAACCAGGCAAGGACATTCTCTCTAATGGAGAGTTTGGCAATTGCTGTTAGCAACAATGCAAATAGTATTGCTTCTGCCTTATATGCCCGTTTACTTGATGATTCTGAAAAACCAAAAGCCGAATTGGTAATTGAGACAATCAACGATGCCAATGTTTTCATCGCTAAACCTTGTGAATCATTTCTGGCGAACTGTAATGCAACCCAAGATGCTCTTTCTTCTGCTGAGAAACAACTAATCTCTCTCTTGAAAAGCTTTGATTATGAAAAACAACTCACCTAATATAAGTTGTATGTGTTTCAATGGATGACATTCAAATTACCGCTACCCAGATTAACTATCATCTTATCTGCAAGAGAAAGCTCTGGCTCTTTTCTCATCAGATCAACATGGAACACTCTTCCGAACTTGTGGAGATCGGAAAGTTGATTCATGAACAATCTTATGCCAGGGAAAAGAAAGAGATAACTATCGGTCCGATAAAGATCGATTTTATCGGTTCTGACGGTGTTGTTAGAGAGATCAAGAAGTCTTCGAAGATGGAGGAAGCTCATATCTGGCAGTTGAAGTATTATCTCTATTATCTAAAACTTAAGGGGGTTAACGACTTGACAGGAGAACTCGTTTATCCGAAACAGAAACAGAAAACTCAAGTCTTTCTAACCGAAGAAGATGAAAAAGAGCTGGAAATAATACTGCAAGATATAGAGACAATAGTCAGCAAGGAAGAAATCCCTCTGGTAATTAACAAGACGATATGCCGACAGTGCAGCTATTATGAACTCTGTTACATATAATAGGATTTCTATCAAGCCATCATGGACTAAGTAATGACAAGAGACTACTATATCTTTTCAAACGGCAGACTGAAAAGGAAAGATAATACTATCTTCTTTGTTGATGAAGAAGACAATAAGAAAGCTATACCGGTGGAAACTATCAGAAATCTCTATGTCTTTGGGGAACTCGACTTCAATACGAAATTCTTTAATTACTTGGGAAAATTTGGAATAGCAGTTCATATTTTCAACTACTACGGGTTTTACGGTGGGTCTTTCATGCCGAGAAAAACTCTCCTTTCTGGTGATCTGATAGTTAAACAGGCAAAGTACTTTACCTCGCCTGTGAAACAGCTTCCTCTGGCAAAGGAAACGATAACTGCAGCGATGACAAATATGAAGAAAAATCTGCTCTACTACACAAACAGAGGTCGTGAACTGAAGAGCATAGTTTCGGAAATAGAAAAAGGAATGACTGCCCTCTCTTCCTGCTGTTCTATCGAAGAGCTGATGGGTCTGGAAGGAATGACCCGGAAACATTACTTTGAAGCTTTCCCTATGATTATCAGCAATCCGGAAATGGCTTTCACCCAAAGAGTCAAACAACCGCCGGATAATGCGATCAATGCCTTGATTTCCTTCGGAAATATGCTTCTCTATACAACTGTCCTCTCGGAAATATTCAAAACACAACTTGATCCTACAATATCTTTTCTGC
The DNA here is from genome assembly GCA_964464175.1 of uncultured Candidatus Cloacimonadota bacterium. Taxonomy (GTDB): domain Bacteria; phylum Cloacimonadota; class Cloacimonadia; order Cloacimonadales; family JAJBBL01; genus CAYXFD01. The sequence continues at coordinate 22,019 of CAYXFD010000032.1, forward strand.
ACAAACCAGGTTACAGACGATACTCCCTATCGCTTGATATTGCTGAAATTTTCAAACCGATTCTCGTGGACAGGATAATCTTCAAAGTATTGAATAAAAATATGATAACGGAAAAGGATTTTGATTCCGATCTAAACTACTGCTATATGAATGAGAACGCCCGGAAAGTTTTTGTCAAAGAATACGATCAGCAACTGCAAACAACTATCAAACACCGAACTCTTGACCGCCATATTTCCTATCGTCATTTAATTCGTCTCGAGTGTTATAAACTAATAAAATGTGTTCTCGAAAATGCAGCTTACAACGCTTTTAAGATCTGGTGGTGATGATGCATGTTATAGCAATCTATGATGTTAATGAAAAAAGAGTGGGAAAGGTGTTGAAGGTATTTCGGAAATACCTTACCTGGATTCAGAACTCTGTTTTTCAGGGAGATATTACTGAAGCTAAACTCGAGAAGCTGAAATCAGATCTAAAAAGAATTATCGACAAAGAATATGATTCTGTTGTTTTCTTCCGCTTCAGAGCGGAAAATCTGTTCAAAAAAGAATTTCTGGGAAAGGAGTTTAACCCTTTTGATAATGTGATTTAAGATTACTTGATAAACTTGCTCTCATCGTCGCTTAGTCTTTTTGATTGATCTTTTACCGGCAAATATTGTGAAGAATAACTCAGACTGCAGCTTTAAATGCTCCAGCAATCTGTTGTCGTCTATCTCCCACGATTTGTACGTTATTATACATCGACGACCTTTTAAGTTCATTTTTGAACTTGACATTCAATCATCATGCGTTTTTTTTGTTGCGGTTTGCAGGGTTCTAATCAGACCATTATGGAATTGAAAC
>CAYXFD010000033.1:0-19667 GCA_964464175.1 uncultured Candidatus Cloacimonadota bacterium
CAGGTTTGGTCATATTTTTTACCTCACTTTTATTGTCAACCTATTTGTGAAAAAATTTCTCACTTGCTTCTTTTTTTGTCTGTCGGACCTCCGATAATTGTTCTAAGATACCCTTAGATAAAGCCTTTCCTCCCTTTTGAAAAAATTGCTCTTCCCTGAATATTTTTTCCCGGCTTAGTGCTGAATAACAAAAAATCTCTTCCGGTATAATAGATAGTGATGATCAAAATTCATCGGAAAACCTGCTGACAAGTCCCTAATATCTCCGGATTATTTTTTTCCGGCGAAACCAGATAAACTCCCTGTATATAGTAAAAGCTCTAATCAGGATAAGCTTCACCTGCTAAATCTGCTATCAGGATTAGCGTCTCTTCCGATCTCTAGCTGGAATATAGCTCATAACCCTGCTTTCCAGCGGCTTAATTTGAACCCCTTTCTCTCCTTATTCTGTGATCATTTAGCAATCCTGTATATCTCGAATTTGCCTCAGGGAAATCTAAGGCATACCAGAGAGTATCTCTACAGTCGGCCCGGGCTGACTGTAGAGATACTCTCTGGTATGCTAAGGGTAACTGGAGGAGAATTCTCTTTAATAATGAGTTCCGGAGAAGCTTCCTCAAGTATAAGGGTGAGTTGTTAAAGAATGAGTTATAAACAGCTGCTATAAAAAACTGCCAAGACTGTTTTCCGGCAGCTCAAGCAATAAGTAGTTTTGTGCTTTTTGTAGTCAAAATAGATAGACCGCTTTATCATCATCCCGGAAATTTTGCTTTTTAAAGAGGACGTAATGGTTTTTCATTTGCTAATCCTTCTAGACCTGGATTGAGGGAAGCGATGAAGCAGGCCAGGAACAAGATCTTTTTGGAATTAGGAACAGGTATAGAAATAACCAGGATCAAGCAGTCTGGTTTTGCTGGACAAACAAAAAACCTTGACGATAACCCTAACTGAGAAAAGCTATCAAAAAAAATATGGAGCAGATATGTTAAGTAATAGGAAAGGAATCAGCGTTTATGCAATAATAAGTATTCTTGCTGCTTTAATATTGACTTTTATCCTCATCTTACCTCAGGTTCTCGACATTCAGAGAAAAGAGAACACTGAGCAGTGTATAAAGAATATGCGAGAAATTGAAACGGCAATAGGAAGATATATGAATGAACGGCAAGAGAATTTTGCCGGTGACACAACCGATCTGCACCGAACCGGCTATTTAAGACGCCCTCTTTATGTGTGCCCCGAAGGTACTCCGGAATCCCGTTATTACGTTGAGGGAAATTATGAAACCGGGGAGATAACCGTAACCTGTCCCCATGTTGATGAATATCCGGACCATGTTCTACCCAGATAAGACAGGGGGTTGATAGCTTTCAAATCTTCTGAATAGCAGGAATTAACCGTATTACTTAAATAGTCAGGAATAAAACAGGCGATAAATGCATCACCCGCGTAAGATATATAGATTTAAGGATTTCATAGAAAATATTTCCCGGCGAAATTCCGGTAACATCAAATACGATCTGGACAGAATACATCTGATATTGAACAGGATGGGAAACCCCGAAAAGAAGTTGCGGGGATTTCATATCGGCGGTACCAACGGCAAGGGTTCAATCTCTGCAATGTGTGAAGCCCTCTGTCTAAGCCATGATTGGCAGACCGGAATGAATACCTCACCCCATCTTATCGATTACCGGGAACGATTCCGGATAAACGGAAAGAATATTACGGCCGGAGCCCTGATCTCTTCTTACAACAGTTGGTCTAATCTTTTTGAGGAAACTGAAGCCTCATTTTTTGAAATTACCACGGCAATAGCTTTCGACTATTTCTCACAGCTGGACCTTCATACGAGTATTTTTGAGGTTGGTTTAGGAGGACGGCTGGACGCAACGAATCCCTTCAAGGCAACGGTCAGTATTATCTCAAGTATCTCTATTGACCATCCGCAAACATTAGGAGACACGATAGAGAAGATCGCCTTTGAAAAGGCCGGTATTATCAAGAAAAATGTGCCTCTCGTTCTGGGTCAGCTGCCATCCTCAGCCCTGGAAGTAATCAGCAGGGTCGCCCGGGAGAGAGAAGCTCCCGTCTTTTGCTACGGCAGGGATTTTCAGGCGGAGAATGTCAGGATAACCAATGAGGCTACTTCTTTTGATTTTATCAACAGGAATGAAGATATCGGTCTGCCGGAAAGAATAACCGGATTACAAACCAATCTGGTGGGAAATCATCAGGCACTAAACACCTCGATTGCACTCTCTGCTTTTGCCTTATATTGTCAAAAACTCAACTTAGAGCCTGATCTTACCCTTATCAGTAAAGCCCTGACCAGGATTAACTGGCGGGGACGCATGCAGATAGTGGGGAAAGAGCCTTTGACAATTCTTGACTGTGCTCATAATGAGGAAGGGATAATCAGTTTAGTCAGTAATCTCAAACAGTTATTCCCCGGTAAGAGATTAAAAATCATCCTCGCTATTCTGCGGGACAAGAACATTGATCTGATGATCTCAGCTCTCAGTGACATAGCCGGTAAGCTTTACATCAGCAGAAATAATTCAGACCGGGCTGCTAACATAGAAGAACAAACTGCTGCTGCCCGGAAATATGGTCTTGAATTCTCAACCGAAATAGATATAAATAGTGCTTTAGACCATGCAGTAAGTGAATCCGGCAAAGATGATATTATTATTGTGACCGGCTCGATATATACCGTTTCCGAGATAATTGCCCGCTCACCCCAAAGAATTCTTAAAAAGGTATAGTTGATGAAAAGCAGGGAGATCTTACGAAACCCAAACCTTAATCGGGATCTTGGCAGCAATAATTCCTTGCAGACAAACTTCCGGCAATACTTGAGACCTTATTTTTTGTTTGACAGAATTGAACTACTGATAACTTAGTAGAATAATTTGGCGTTTATGATCCATTAAACTTAATGATTGGCGGCTTCATTGACATTAAGAGAAACCAAAACAAAACATAAAAAGTTAGACGATTATCTGAGAACCAGCAGATTTAATTTCGAACATTCGGCAAAGTCTAATCTCTTACCGGTTGTTCAGGGAAAAGTAATTGATGCCTGCTGATTTCTTGACCGGGAAAATCGAAAATAGAGCTCTTGCAGCCTTACTCTTTTTTGCGATTACCTTGCTCATAATGCTTTCCTGTACAAATCAAGTCATTGAGGAACAATATGAAGAAGCTGATCCCTATCTTTACGTTGAGGGGTCACTGAAGCAGGGTGAAACATTGGCTCAGGCTTTACAGAAGAGAGGGTTGGGCTATTCGGTTTTCACCCCTTTTTTAGATCAGCTAAACAGCATCTATAATCTTCGCCGCTGCCAGCCGGCAGACAGCTTTTCTGTCAGGGTGGATACCCTGAATGCAATTCACCAGTTATCCTATTTTCCTGTCAGGGAGAGAATTCTCTCCTATCAGGTGATCAAAGATACAACCGGCATCTACCAGGCAAGGATAGATACCTTAAAGACAGAATTAGTCCTCAGGAAAGTTGATACCACCATATCCGGTTCTCTCTATGCTTCAATGAGAGCGCTGGGAGAAGGACCGCACCTGATAGTGAAATATGCCGAAATATTCCAGTGGGATTTCGATTTCTTTATCGACCCCCGGGAAGGTGACAGAGTAGTTTTGGTTTACGAGCAATACATGCTCAACGGCGAATTTGTCCAGTATGGAGATATCTTAGCAGCTGAATATGATGGCAAGAATTATAGTAATAGAGCTTATCGCTTTGCTGTCGGTGAAAGTAATGGTAATTATTACAACAGGGAAGGAAAATCTTATCGTAAGGCGTTCTTGAAATCCCCTCTTAATTATACCCGGATAACCTCCCGCTTTTCCACCGGAAGATATCACCCTATCCTCAAGATTGTCAGACCTCATAACGGTGTTGATTATGCTGCTCCGATGGGTACACCCGTTGTAGCGGCATCAGACGGTGTGGTCAGTCATGCCGGCTGGAAAGGGGGTCATCCTACAGTAAACGGAATGACCGGCGGTTACGGAAAAACTGTCATGATCAGGCACAGCAACGGATATGAGACTCTTTATGGTCATCTGAACGGTTATGCCAAAGGAGTACGTAAAGGTGTCAGAGTAACCCAAAATCAGGTGATAGGATATGTCGGTCAGACCGGACTTTCTACCGGTCCTCATTTACATTACACGGTGTATTTAAATAACAAAGCAATAGATCCTTTAAGAATGAATAATGAACCGGGACCTCCTGTACCTGATAACCTGCTTTCAGAATTCAAAAACTTGACAGAAAAAATGGATGTATTAATTGAACAACCTATACACTATTTTTATGACCTTGTTGTTAACTGAGTCTGTTCAATATGTTGATAATGACTGTTATTAAGCTTTATTAAGCTCATAAGGAGTATGAATATGATTGATCAAATTATGAGAAAGTGGTGTTTCAAACTAACACTCCTTTTCTGCTGTTTATTGGTTCTTTCGTCTCTGACCGCCCTGGCGGATAGAGGAGTTACGGAAGATGAGGAGAGTGAATTTATTGTCCGCAATCTAAAGGTTGAAGACATTCCTAACGACGACGGCAGCGGCTTGATGGTAAGCTGGAAGCCGTTGGGAATAGACAAAAGGATCATCGAATACCGGGTTTACCGGGGAGCTGGTCCGGACAGTCTTTTTTATATCGGTAACATTCCAGTTAATCCGGAAACAGGCTTTGCAGGAGAACGAGTATATTTCTATGACAGCGGTTACACCATGTTCGTCAGCATTACCTCACCGGCAAGATTGAGCCAGGAAAGGCAACAACCTGACGGAAGCCCTCTGTATCAAGAAATACCAAGGGATATGTCTATTACCGGTGCTAAATTAGATCATTACAACATTCTTTCCGTTATCCCCAAAAAGGAATATTATTACAAAACAGAAAAGATTGCTCTGGAAGAGGAAGATGATGATGGCGAGTTAACGACAAATCATTATGCCGGACTGCATTTAAGGCAGTATCAGTATCTTTTGAAGAAACTCAAACCTGACAAACCTTATTATTATACAGTTGTTGCTGTCGATCAGCAGAGACGGTTTTTCCCTCATGCTCCTCCGGCAGAAGGTGTTCCCCGCAGAAACATTCCTGAAAAAACCAGGGATTTTTATGCGGTTTTTGTGGAAGATCTTGCCAGGATGCAGTTTGAATGGTCTCTGCCGCTAAATGAAGATATTATCAGATTTTTCAATGTTTATCTTTTGCACGAGAATGATCTGCAGGCTTTCCAAAACTTCGAACAAGAGAGAATGAGACTGGAAGAAAACAGAATAGCCAGGCTGGAGGATCCTGAGATGGAACCTCTTACGCCGGAATATCAGAATCCGGGTGTTCTGGCTTACAGACACCAGTCTTCCTTTCCTTATACCTCAGTAAATACCGGTTTCATAGACATTGTAGAAGGCATTATAAGTAACGAAGATCATGCTATAGATCTACCCTTTGATGTTGCTGAGATTGACAACTACTATGCAGTCTTTTCCCTTCTGGACTGGTATGGCGGCGAAACCTTCACCAAACCGAAAGAGTTCAATATTATTACCAAACAGCATTTACCTGCCCCTCCCAGTTTTACCGTTATCGATAAACCGGATGATCAAGGCGATTATAATACTATTTATTGGGGTAGGCCGGTAGTTTTTCTCACAAATTCTTCCATCCTTAACGAAGATAGAACAGAGATAAGGGTTAACTATGAGTTTGAGACTAATCTAAATTATAAAATCCGTAACATTTACTTCGATGTCTATGATGATGAAGGTAATCTGATAACAACTGTCAACGAATTCTATCAAAGAAGAATGTTTGATATTACCCTGCCCGAAAAGTATTCCTTAACCTCGACAGAATATGATATTCATCGTCCGATAAACTTCGAGATGCATTTCCGGGTTGCAGGAGAACAGCTGCCGGATGATCATGTTTTCACTCAAAATATGGCCTTCGATCTGAATTACCTGACTTACCGTCCCAAAGAATTGTATCTCGGTGATGAGAAAATTCACGCCTACTCTTATATTATTTATAAAAAACCCTGGTTAGGACAAACATTCAGACAAAGTGCCCGTGCTGCCGGAGTTGTCAGAGAAACAGATGATAACATCAGATATGAAGCCTCAATATTTAAAGGAACACCTAAATACTATCCTGAGAAGAATCTGCTTTTGGTTGATACCAGATTCAATGCCTTCTTTGATAAAGAGGAAAAGAAAACCATCTATACCGATATCTACCTCTCTGTAGTTGAGGAAAACAGAGAAAAATACCGGATGGAAATAGAAAAATACCAAGAAAAACTGGATCAGGCGGAGACCGAAGAGGAGAAAGCAGAACATCAGATGTATGTTGATCATTATGAAGGGCTGTTAGCTGCCTATGAATATGATTTCCTTAAAGAAGCCAACAGTAAACCCAATGATCGTGCCCGGATGAAATTCATAACTGAAAGACGTGAAAGAGAACTCCGGACTTTCCAGTACAAAATTGTTAAAACCAATGATAAAGCCGGATTTATCGAAACAGATGTCTATGAAGATGAGGATGGAAATGTTTACTTTTTCCCTGAACCGAACTGGTTTAATAATGAAAGGTTACCCACTTTGATCGCCACTCTTCTCTTCGGTTTCCTGGTCTTCTTTATGGTAAAAAGAGCAAAACAGGGACACGATATGTATATCAGGCCGATTGCCGGTCTTCAGGAGATAGATAATGCCATTGGGCGAGCCACAGAAATGGGGCGGCCAATCCTTTACCAGCCAGGATTAGACGGTATTCAACACGTAGCAACCCTCGCCGGTCTGGCCATTTTAGGTAAAGTAGCAACAAAAGCGGCTGAATATGATACCAAAATCCTGGTTCCGGTAAGAGATTATATCGTTCTTCCTATTGCCCAGGAAATCGTCAAAGAGGCACACTATGAAGCAGGAAGACCGGATACCTATGATAAATCGAGTGTCTTCTTCATCACAACCGACCAGTTTGCCTTTGTGGCTGGAGTTAATGGTGTTATGGTACGCGAAAAATGTGCTACCTGTTTCTACATGGGCTCATTCTTTGCTGAAGCTCTTATTATGACCGAAACAGGAAACTCCATTGGTGCCGTTCAGATAGCTGGTTCTGATGCTATAACTCAGATCCCGTTCTTTATCACGACCTGTGACTATACCCTGATCGGTGAAGAGCTGTACGGCGCTTCTGCTTATCTCTCCCGGGAACCTTTGATGATGGGAACACTTAAGGCAGTTGATGTCACAAAGTTCCTCATTCTGGTCAGTATCATTTTAGGTACGGTTCTCACAACTGCTCAGGCAACATTCTTCATTAATATATTTCCGGATAAATAGGAGGAAAGGAAATGAAAAGACAGATACCCTTAATAATAGTTATTACCCTCGGCTTCCTCTTTGTATTGCATGCCTTTATTCCACATAAATTATCGCAAGATTTTTACCAATGGTGGTTGAGCTGGGTAAGAGCAATCTCTCCGTTTGGCGTTGTCTTGGGAGTTATGAGCCTTTTTATGGTTCATTGGGCTAAAATCTCACGCCGTCTCCCTAACTGGCAATACAGCCTGGTCACCTTATCAGCTTTAGTGTTTACTTCCACTGCTGGATTTATCTGGGGTACCCAAACCGGTACTCCATACATGTGGTTATTCGCTAATGTCCAGATGCCAATGGCTTCCACAATGTTTTCATTACTCGCTTTCTATATAGCTTCTGCAGCCTATAAAGCCTTCCGTGCCCGCTCTCTGGAAGCGACAGTGCTTTTGGTCGCTGCTGTAATTGTGATGCTTGCTCAAGTTCCTTTGGGCATGGCAATAGGGCGCTGGATACCCGATACCTCTACCTGGATTCTGAATGTTCCGAATATGGCAGCGAAAAGAGGGATCGCTCTTGGTGTGGGACTCGGTATGACCGCAACTTCACTCAAAATAATGCTCGGCATTGAAAGAACCTACCTCGGTAGTGGCGACTAAGGAAAGGGGGGAAGAAATGAATTTTTTTGAAAGACTACAAGAACTCGACAGACGGTGGATATATTTGATGGTTGCTCTGGCAATAACCATCCCTCTTATCTTCGTCTATGACTCCAAGACCTATACAACCGAACCGACTGAGAATATCTACCAGATGATAGATTCTTTTGCCGGCAGAGAAGACAGGGCTATCCTGATCAATTTTATGCACGATGCTTCGACTATGCCGGAACTGTTTCCGATGGAAGTGGCAATACTCAGGCATGCTTTTCTTCGTAATGTAAAGGTGTTTACGATCTGTTTCACGCCAACCGCAGCTCCGCTGGTTGACTATGCTCTCAATACCGTTAAGGAAGAATTCGACCATATTGTCTCGGGTGAACACTATATCAATATTGGTTACAAACCTGCCGCCATTTATCTTCCCATAGTTCTGGGGATGGGAGATGATATTGCCGAGGCTGTCGAAACTGATGCTGAGGGGCGACAGGTTGCCAATCTGCCGATGATGGAAGGAATAATCAACTACAATGAGATGAACCTGGTGATTGAGACTTCCGGTTCCTCCTTCGGAGCAGTCTGGTACACTTATGCCCGTCCAAGATTCGGGGTTAATGTCGCTGCCGGGATTACCGCAGTTATGGCTGCTGACGTTTATCCATATCTGCAAACAGGTCAGCTGATTGGCATCTTAGCCGGTTTGAAAGGTGCTGCTGAGTATGAAAAGATGGTTGATCTCTTCGCTGCCCAGGACAGGCCTTTCAGTCAGGAAAGAGCCCGGGAAGAACACGTCGCGATTACCGATGAAAGTGTTCCTTATATTTTCAGGACAGCCCGTATCGGTATGAATGCTCAGACGGTTGCTCATATATTGATTATCGTTTTCATTATCATCGGAAATGTTGGCTATTTCTTCGAAAAACAACGTGAAAAAAAGATGTGATAGGAGGAAAAAATGTTTGAAACAATAAGTAACTGGATAGCAGCCTTTCTTACTCTCTGTATATTTTCCTTTCTTTACAGAGACAACCCCTTCTATCGCTTTGCCGAACATCTTCTGATAGGTGTGTCGCTTGGCTATTTTATCCCACTGGTGTACAATAACGCCTTTATTCCCTTCCTCTATACTCCGATCTTCCTGCAGCATAAGTATATCCTGATCTTACCCGCTATCCTCGGTTCTTTCTATATCTTCAGATTTAACCGTAAATTGAGCTGGTTATCAAGATACCCTATCGTTTTTGGTCTCGGTATAGTAGGTTTGGGAGTACCTCTCTCCATGCATGCTCAGGTTCTGGTTCAGATGCGGAGTGCTATGCTTCCGATCATTGATATAAACTCTTTCCTGATCTTTGTGGGAACCGTAACTATCCTTCTCTATTTCTTCTTCTCGAAATCGCACGAAGGATTATACGGAAAGTTCACCCGGATCGGGGTCTGGTACATGATGATCGGCTTTGGCGCTTCTTTCGGTTATACCGTTATGGCGCGTCTTTCACTGCTGATCGGGAGAATTCAGTTCCTGGTCGGAGATGTCCTCAAGTTGATCCAATAATAGTTATTCAGATGAACCTCTCACTTGTTGCCTTAAAACAAGTGAGAGGTTTTCTTGATTACCGGGGTCAAAGAGAGCTGGTATTATACCTTTAGGGTACTTGACTGATCGCTGGATTTAATTCTGCCAAGCCGGCAATAGATTGATTTAAGTCAAGTAGTTGTCATTAATCTGTTTTCTTATCCTTCTTGAGGTTCCTATGAAAAGACTGATCTCTTTTCTTATCATTCTTGGAGTTTTCTTTGTTTCTTTTATCACTACAATTTCAGCTTTAGATTTTTCTGACAACCGGGTAAAGGACTTTACTGTCGATGATTTACCACACGACGACGGTTCTGGTCTTTTGCTCTCCTGGATACCTCTCCCGAGAGAAAAACGGATCATAGAATACCGCATCTACCGGGGAATAACCCCTGACAGTCTGTTCTATATCGGACAGATTGAAGTTGACCCTAAACTCGGAGTTGTCTCTCCAAGGTTGTACTATTATGACAGAGACTTTACCGAGTTTGTCAGTCTCTATTCTCCTGCTTCTTTAAAAAAGGAGGTGCAGCAGCCTCCGGACAGTCCCCTTTACCGCGAAATGCCGCGGGATATCAGTATCTATAGCAGATATTTGAATCACTATTCGGTTCTCGGGGTAATTAACAAAGATGACTTTTATTATCGTTCTCAGCCAGTCGAGATGGCTGAACTGGATGAAACCGAAAACGAGGTGAAGACCGTTTATGCAGGCTTGACTCTTAGAAGTTTTGAAGGTCTTTACTCGATGCTGCTTCCTGAAAAACCCTATTATTATACTGTGGTTGCTGTTGATCAGCAGCGGCGTTTTCATCCTCCGAGTGAAATTGTCGAAGGGATCGCTTATGATAATCCCCCCGAAGAACCGAGAGAATTTGCGGCAGTTATTCTCTCTGATCTGCAAAAAATGCAGTTCGAATGGCTAAACCCGATCTTTGAAGATGATATCTATCTGCGGAATGTCTATCTTCTGACCGAGAATCTGATTCCCGGCATGGAAGCTTATATTGCGCAGGAAAAGAGGAGAGAAGAAATACTTAACAGACAAGGAACGAATACTGAAGAGGAAGGCGCAGATCCTGCAACAGATTTCCCTAATCCCGCCCTTCATATTCTTGCCTCTCCCACCGCCTTTCCCTATTCCTCAACGATAACGGGTTACCTAGAGTCTTCTGACGGAAAAATCAGTATCCTGAACGGTGATGAGTTATATCCGGTAGCTTGGAATGATCTGGAGCAATACCGTTTTGTCTTTTCCTTTACCGACTACTCGGGCTACGAAAGTTTTTCGGAAATAGTTGAACCCCAGATCAGACAATCCCGGAGCAGACCTGTTTTACCCGAGTACATCATTCAGGATAAACCTGATGATAAAGGTGATTACAATCAGCTTCTCTTCGGTAAGCCCCTTGTCTTTATGACCCAGGGTGGGTTCCTCAACCAGGAAAGAACAAAACTCTCTCTTAATTATGATTACACAGATAATCGGGTAAACAGGTTAAAAAGTATTGTCTTTAAATTCTATGATTCCCGTGGCAGCTTTCTAACAGAGGTTTACGAATTTTTACCGGACAAGATGATAAAGGTCTCCATCCCTTCATTTGAACTGCTAAGCGAAGGTCTATTGGTGGAAATCGTACCGACTTTCAACAATGAAGATATTGAAGAGAGTTATCTTCTGACCCAAAAGATGTTTTACAACGATGAATTTGGTTTTATCGAATACAGCGAGTTAGAAAACCGTGCTCCGGATGTAGTGAATGACGGAGAATTTGAGATCGTTTCCGAATACAGTTACTATCTCTACAAAAGAGCGAAAGCGGATCGGGAATTCAGGCTTGCCAGGGCAATAAGTCCCTTTGCCAGATTGTTCGATGATAGTATTCCTTATGAAACATCGATCTTCAAAATGGTTAGCAAATATGATCTGGAGAAAAATCTCCTGCTTGTTGACAGCAGTATAGGTATTACTTTCGACAGAGAAAGAGATACCGAAATAAGCACGAATATCTTTCTTGCGGAAATTGAAAACGATATTACCCGCTATCAGAAACAGATTACAGCTTTAGAGAATGAACTGACTCAAACAGAAGATGACGAAGCATCAGCCTGGTTGCTCAGCAGTGATCTTGAGTATTACCGGAACCTGCTATGGATGCAAACAGAACATCCTCTGATCGCCGAAGCTAATAAGATCACTCCTGACCGAAAAAGAATGAAATACCTTGCTGATGTCCGGGAGCGGGATAAGAGGAGCTTTGAGTATATCTTTATCAAATCGGATGGTAAGGCACTCTTCTATCAGGATGATATTTATGATCAAGAGGACGAAACATACATCTTTCCCACCCCTGATTGGTTTACCCGCAACATGTTCCCCGCCCTTATTGCAACTTTGGTTTTCGGTTTGCTTGTCTTCCTGCTGATCCGTAAGGCTATGGCCGGTGATGATATGTTTATCCGTCCTATTGCCGGTCTGGAAGAAATCGATAATGCCATCGGAAGAGCAACCGAAATGGGAAAACCGATCCTCTTTGTTCCTGGTATCGGTTATATTGAGGACATCGCAACCCTTGCCGCCCTCTCCATACTCAGTAACGTTGCCCGAAAAGCCGCAGAATATGATACCAAAGTAATGGTGCCTGTTGCCGATTATATCGTTCTTCCGGTTGCCATGGAAACTGTAAAAGAGGCTCACGTAGCTGCCGGCAGACCCGATACTTTCAACCGGGATGATATTTTCTATATTTCAGGAGATCAGTTCGCTTTCGTTGCCGGTGTAAATGGTATTATGGTCAGACAGAAAACCGTTGCTAATTTCTTCCTGGGTGTGTTTTTCGCGGAAGCCCTGATTATGACCGAAACCGGAAATGCCCAGGGAGCTATTCAAATAGCCGGATCTGATTCTATAACTCAGATTCCTTTCTTTATCGCTACCTGTGATTATACCCTCATCGGAGAAGAATTGTACGGAGCTTCGGCATATTTAGCCCGGGAACCTTTGATGACAGGAACCCTGAAAGCTCAAGACTATACTAAAGTATTGATTCTCGCTTTTATCATTGCCGGAACAATTCTCTCTTCCTTCCGCTTAACCTTTTTGATCAACGCCTTCCCGGCTCAATAGAGGAAATGTCAGTAAGAAAAAATAAAGTGATCCAGGTTTTAATCGTATTCTTCCGGGTAACCGTCTTAGGTTCCGGCAAGAAAATAAAGATGATCGAAAAGCAGTATCTTCTGGCAAGAGATGGCTTGAGAATTATTGTTTAGAGTATTATGAAACCACGTTTATACCGTAAACCGTCTTATAAGAGAATACCATCGATCTATTATATAGACCGTCAGACTAAACTGCTTAAAAAAGAGCGTATCCCTGCGGAACAATGGCTTAAATGGCTTTATCATGATCCTTTCGGCAATCTGGCTCTGGAGACGGTCATCAAACGCAAGAGCTTTTCCCGGATCTATGGCAGATTTATGAAAAGCCCCCGTTCCTCTCTAAAGATCAAGTCTTTCATCAAGATTTTCAATATCGATATTGACCGGTTCGAGAAAGAACTGAAGGATTATTCCTCCTTCAATGACTTCTTTATCAGAAAGATAAAGCATGAATACCGGAAAATCGACCCTGATCCCTTCACTGTGGTCTCACCTGCCGATGGGAAGATTCTTGCCTATGATAAGTTAGACAAAGGACTTCATTTTATCGCTAAAGGACACGATTTCTCTCTACCTGAATTTTTGAATAACGAAAAACTGGCTGCTGAGTATTACAACGGTAGTATGCTCATTATTCGATTGACTCCCGCAGATTACCACCGTTTTCATTTTCCGGTTGAAGGTATCCCCGGAAAATCACACAAGATCAAAGGGAAATATTACTCCGTCTCCCCAATCTCAATACAAAAGAAAATAAGGACCTATTGTCAGAATAAGCGAGAATATACGCTTATCAAATCAGCTCAGTTCGGAAATATCATCATGGCAGAGATCGGTGCTACTCTTGTCGGGAGCATTAGACAGACCTTCATACCCGAGAAACCCCACCAGAAAGGGGATGAAAAGGGATATTTCGAATTTGGCGGTTCCTCCGTTATTCTGCTTTTTAAGGAAAACAGTCTCATTATCGATCAAGACATCTTACATAACACGCAGTTATCTTATGAAACGACAATCCGTTTCGGAGAAAGGATAGGCACAGCAATAAAAAACAAGGAACAGGATATCTTACACACTCCCCCTAATCATTAAGAGAACTCTTCTTTTTACTTTCCTGATTTCAATTATTCCTCAGCTTTTCCCTGACGATTACTGCTCTTTCCCTTTCTTTATCTTTCATTCAGCTTGACCGAATCCATTATTACCCTCCGAGAAAATATTTGACACAATATTCCCTGAACTCCTTTTTGTGACAGATAAAATGAAAAGGAGCATTATCATGGACGGGAAACAACGATATTTAGAAGCAGCCAAACAGGCTATGCAATGGAAAGAAAACTACCGGAACCAAATGCGGAACAGCAGATTCGATACTATAGCCGTACACGGTCTATACTCGATGCAGGAAGCTTTAGATTTTAACCAGGGTTCTATTATTGAACCCATTTATTTATCTACCTCTCAATCTTACCGGGATTCGGACGAAATGGAACTCGCTCTGAGTTATCAGATTCCGACCTGGTGTTATGCCAGAATAGCCAATCCCAGTATGTACTACTTAGAAGCCCTCTTAGCCCTGCTGGAAGAATACCGTACCGGCAAGGAAACCTCCTGCCTCGTGACTTCCTCGGGAATGTCGGCGATCAGGACAGTGGTTGATGAATTTCTCCATCCTGACCCCAAAGACCCCCATAAACCCCGTAACTTTGTGGCAACCTCCCAGGTTTACGGCGGTACATATCAGCTCTTTGCTGTCCGAAAAGATAAAGAAAGCGGTTGTGAATGGCGGAAAGTAATTGATTCCACTAATCTCGAAGAATGGGAATCACTGATCGATGAGAACACCCGCTTCCTATATGGTGAACTCCCCAGCAATCCTACCCTCGCCTTCTTTGATATTGAAAAAGTCGCAGCACTGGCACATAAATACGGTATCCCCCTCATTGTCGATGCCACTGTCGCTACCCCTGCCCTGATGAGACCTCTGGCTTTCGGAGCTGATATTGTTATCCATTCCGTTACTAAATCTCTGACAACAAGCGGATACGGAACAGCCGGAGCTATCATTGCCCGAAAAAATTTCCCGGCAAAGATCGATAATGACGATCTGAAAGCCGATTTTTGTACCTACCTGAAGCTTCTCCCCGGACGTGATTACGGTCCTAACCTTTCACCTATGCTCTGCAGCCTGATCATTAACGATGTCCGCACTTTGAGAATGAAGATGGACATTATGTCTAACAACACTCTCAGAGTCGCTGAATTTCTCTCCAATCATAAACATGTAGAGAGAGTTCAGTATCTCGGATTGGAAAATCATAAATTGCACAGCCTGGCAAAAAAATACATGTTCCTGGTTGATGCCGAAGATGACCCGCAATATATGAAACCGGTCAACCGTTACGGACATTTAATGTCCTTCGAGGTTAAAGGTGGTGCAGCGAATGCCCGCCTCGTCTTTGACGGATTTAACAGGATCTGGCGTGCTACTGACCTCGGCAGGATTAAGTCGGTAGCCACGATACCAGCTATCTCAACCCATTCCCAGCAGGGAGAAGAGGGAAGGAAATTAGCAGCTATCCCCTCTAATCTAATCCGCCTCAGCGTCGGTGCCGAACACCCTGAAGATGTGATTAAAGACCTTGATCAGGCACTTGCCCTGCTTGACGGAAAAGAACTGAAACATGATGCCCCGAATTATTCCGTTGGCGGAGCTTCTTCTGCCCGAATGAGAAAAGGCTGATGGATAGCCCGACAGCTTAATTCATAATTTTGGAGGGGCACGGTTACCGTGCCCGCTACCTCCTTTCTGGTAAAAGATATGACCTATAATAAAAAATTGCGGAGAAAAATAATGCTCTATTACTCAACAAATAAACGTGCCCCCAAAGTCCGCTTTAAAGATGCCCTTCTGAAAGGATTGGCACAAGATGGCGGACTCTTCATGCCTGAGACCATTCCTGTGATCAGCAAAAATGAGTTACTTGCTATGAAAGGCCTCCCCTACACCGAGATAGCTTTCCGGGTCGTGCATAAATACCTCTCGGAGGAAATACCTGAAGAAGAACTCAGAAAACTTGTCAATGATGCCTATAACTACACCGTTCCACTCGAGAAAGTGTTCAACCGTTCTTATGTAATGCGTCTCGATCAAGGTCCTACGGCTTCCTTCAAAGATTTCGCCGCCAGACTGATGGGAAGGCTGATGCAATACTACCTCTCCCTTAATCAGAATAAACTGCTGATCTTAACAGCTACTTCGGGAGATACCGGCAGCGCTATAGCTAATGCCTTCTACGGGCTGGACAATATCCGGGTTGTGGTTCTCTTTCCAAAAACTGAAGTTACTGCCCGGCAAAGAAAACAGATGACTACTCTCGGCAAAAATGTCGAAATAATCTCAATAGACGGCAAGTTCGATGACTGTCAGGCTCTCGTAAAAAAGGCGTTTACTGACCAGAAACTGGAACATCTCCCTCTCTCTTCAGCAAACTCCATCAATATCGGACGGCTCATTCCCCAGATCGTTTACTATTTCTATGCCTATGCCTCCCTCTTCGAAAAAGAAGCTGATGAGATAATCTTTAGTGTCCCTTCCGGTAATTTCGGTGACTTGATGGGAGGTTTGCTGGCCAAAAGAATGGGCTTACCGGTAGGTAAATTCGTCGTCTCTACCAATGAGAATGATGAATTCCCCCGCTATGTCGAGACCGGCGAATACCATGTTATCTCCCCCTCCAGAAATTGCATCTCCAGCGCTATGAACGTCGGTCATCCCAGCAATGTAGCCCGCTTGATAGCCCTTTACGGCGGAGAGATGAATGAAAAGGGAGAAATGCTTCAGCCGGCAGATTTAGAGAAATTGCGGCAGGACATGTATGCCGTCAGTATCAGCGATATTCAGACCGAACTGACCATCAGTAAAGAATGGAGAGAACATCGCCTGCTGCTTGAACCTCATGGTGCAGTAGGCTGGGCTGGTTTGATGAACTATCTGCATCGTCATCCGCAGGATACGGAGAAGCTTTGTGTCTCTCTGGAGACTGCTCACCCAGCCAAGTTCCCGGAAAAGATCCAGGAACTGCTCAGTTTCGACCCTGAACTCCCCCCCTCTCTGCAGGGCCTGGAAGAGAAAAGAGAATATATAACTACTCTGGACTTAGATTATCAAATATTTGCCCGGCATCTTCTGGAAAACTACTCCGATTGCTAATGTTCTGATTCCATATTAGATACGGTATTACAAGAAATATCAACAAATAAACCCAAGCTGGAGCATAAAATGAAAACGATTATTATTCTTGGCGATGGTATGGCAGATTACCCCATCGAAAGCATTGGCAACAAAACCCCGTTGATGGCTGCCTCAAAACCACATATAGATTTATTAGCTCAAAAGGGAACCTGTGGGATGTTCAAAACCGTTCCCGATGACATGCCTCCCGGCTCTGAAGTAGCCAATCTCGCAGTCCTGGGCTATGATGTCCATGAAGTTTATCAGGGACGGGGTGTTTTGGAAGCTGCTGCTATGGGAGTAGAATTACAGCCTTCCGACCTGGCAATGCGTTGTAACCTTATCTGCCTTGAAAACGATCTGATCAAAAACCACTCTGCCGGACATATATCAACCGAAGAAGGAAGAGCATTAATTGAAGCACTACATGATGAGTTCGGAAACGAGCTTATCTGCTTTAACGGCGGAGTGAGTTACCGGCATCTGCTCGTCTTTAAAAAAGGGAATCCCGCCATTGATCTAACCCCTCCTCACGATGTTCCGGGTAAACCCTGGAGAGATTATCTGCCAAAAGCAAAGTCATTCGAAGGAGAAGAGACTGCCCGGCTTTTGAAAGACCTGATCATTCAGTCCCAGAGCTTCCTGAAAAACCACCCGGTTAATCTGAAAAGGATGGAAGAAGGTAAAGATCCGGCTAACTCTGTCTGGTTCTGGTCGGCAGGGAAAAAGCCGCAAATGAAGACTTATAAGGAACTCTACGGTAAAACCGGAGCTGTTATCTCAGCAGTGGATCTTTTACACGGGATCGGTGTCTATGCCGGGTTTAAAGTCATCCATGTTGAAGGGGCAACAGGACTATATAACACAAATTATGAAGGAAAAGTTGCCGCTGCCCTGAAAGCAATTGAGGAAGTTGATCTTGTTTATCTGCATATCGAGGCTGCTGATGAAGCTGGACATGAAGGGAACGTCGAACTGAAAATCAAATGCATTGAGGCACTGGATCAAAGAGTTGTCAGACCAATAATGGAAGCTGTTGAGAAGAATTCTGAACCCATTGCCCTTGCTTTCCTTCCCGACCACCCTACTCCCTGTGACCTGCGGACTCATGTTCATGACCCCGTTCCCTTTATTATCAGAAAAAAGGGATTAGCACCCGACAAAGTAGGAAAATACGACGAGGAAAGCTGCCGGAATGGTTTACTTGGTACCCTCAAAAACGGAGAATTCATCCGCACATTGCTGGCTTGAGATAATTATCATAAGAATAAGCATATATAAAAGACAGATTAGGGCGGTTCGTGAACCGCCCCTACAGCAGATCAAACATAGTAACTGTTTATTGTGGTTAGACATATCCTGAAATTGAGTTAAAAGTCACTCTTCATTGCGATTAGACATATCCTGAAATTGAGTTAGTATTCAAAAAATAATATATGTCCGCTATAATCTGCGTGAACCCTTTCATCTTTACCTCATGCTCAGCTCCCTATGGACTTGCTATTCCTTCCTCCGGCTTTTCCCTAATCTCTATCAGCTCTTTCTCTTCCGCAGGATTTTTATCTTTTCTTCGAAGCTTCACTACTGCAGATTTTTAATCTGTAAAACAAGTTGGTAACTTGTTCTCCGCAAATTACCAATTTGCGTTACGATTTTCCTGCTTCACTACCCAATGGACCTGCTATCCTTCCTCCGGTTTTTTAATTCCGGCGTTGCAAAAAACAGCGTTAATAAAACTGTACGAGAGACAGCTTCGAAGATACTGTCTGACGAGCGAAGCGAGGAGTTTATCGAGAGAAGCTGTCACGAGAAGGTTTTTAGCTGGTTTGTTGCAGCCGGCAGCTTTTCTTTGTTACTTTCTTTGAGCTGTTGCAAAGAAAGTAAGTAGTAATAAGAAAAAGAACCATTCAATGATTCTGTAATCTGCCTGATTACTTCCTTTATGTGACAGAATAAAAAATAAAGAACCTACAGTTGAACAGCAACCCTTCGGAAGCAAAGCAGGGAGAGGGCGGTTCGTGAACCGCCCCTACGGGATATGTCTGCGCTAATCTGCGTGAACCCTTTCATCTTTACCTCATGCTCAGCTCCCTATGGACTTGCTATTCCTTCCTCCGGCTTTTCCCTAATCTCTATCAGCTCTTTCTCTTCCGCAGGATTTTTATCTTTTCTTCGAAGCTTCACTACTGCAGATTTTTAATCTGTAAAACAAGTTGGTAACTTGTTCTCCGCAAATTACCAATTTGCGTTACGATTTTCCTGCTTCACTACCCAATGGACCTGCTATCCTTCCTCCGGTTTTTTAATTCCGGCGTTGCAAAAAACAGCGTTAATAAAACTGTACGAGAGACAGCTTCGAAGATACTGTCTGACGAGCGAAGCGAGGAGTTTATCGAGAGAAGCTGTCACGAGAAGGTTTTTAGCTGGTTTGTTGCAGCCGGCAGCTTTTCTTTGTTACTTTCTTTGAGCTGTTGCAAAGAAAGTAAGTAGTAATAAGAAAAAGAACCATTCAATGATTCTGTAATCTGCCTGATTACTTCCTTTATGTGACAGAATAAAAAATAAAGAACCTACAGTTGAACAGCAACCCTTCGGAAGCAAAGCAGGGAGAGGGCGGTTGTCAACGGAATTTTAAAGTGCACCAGTTTCGGAACCGAAAAGTGCACCACTT
>CAYXFD010000034.1:0-17528 GCA_964464175.1 uncultured Candidatus Cloacimonadota bacterium
CTGCCTGTCGGTAAGACCGAAGGAATCGGGTACAAGAAAGAATAAATGGAGGTGTGAAATGAAAAGAATACTTTTATTGACAGTAGTGTTACTGATGTTAGGGAGTGTTGGCCTTTATGCTCAAGTACAACGAAATTTCCAACTCAATATCATCGGAGGATCTGGAGAGTTGAGTTTGGAAATGTATTGGACAAGCATGCCATTCAAAACCGTTGAAGCTTGGCCGCAAGTTTCTGCCCCCAATTCATATTATCACAGTGAGACTTTCTGGCAACACAGGCTTATTACTCATGTCATTGTTAGAGCCAGTACACCATGCAAGTCAACTACATTCTATGAATATCGTAGCAACTTAGGATATAATAATGTTTTTAACATTGATCTGAGTCTCCCAATACAGGATCCAACACCACCTATTACGCCATAATCAGGATAGTTCGCCCCCCGAGAGTAATCCCTCGGGGGGCTTGAAATCTAAAGTGGAGGCTACAATGCTTAAAAAGACTATTTTCTTAACGATCATACTACTTAACAGCAGTATCATACAGCTCTTTTCATTAGATTTCCGAATCGATAAGGTAAACGAATTCTCTCATGCCAATGTATTTGAAGTTGCTAATATTTCTAAGAAGATGCAGATAGATTATCCATACTTATATACGTTAACAGAATATGGTTTGGAGATCTATGTCATTGGTACTACCAGCGAACTAGCTTTAATCAGCAGGACAGCAATCGTTAGAGGATGGACAATAGAAAAGCTCAATGACAGTGTTTATGTTGGGACAAGAAAGGGAGCTTTTGACCAATATGATGTCGGAATATACAGGTTCAATGTTTCTGATCCTTATAATCCAACTATAATTCAGTCTTTGACAAGTGAAAACTGGCGTATGGTGATAAGCATTCTAGGAGTTGAAGACCTTCTTGTGGTTTCGGTTAGGACCGCAACGAATACTCTTCATTCTCATCTTATTGATCCTGACCTGCAATATATCAACCAGAATGTTTTGGGAAATCTGCCGCTTTTAGTCTTTAATAGTAACTACTTTTTGACCGGGGGCGGAAATCTCAATTATCAGATCTATGTCTTAAATGATGCGGACGGTTTTACTTTAGCCGGTTCCGGTAACATAGCCGAAGCTCATGATTACGGTATAACCTACTATCATTCATATGGTGATTCAATTTTGATGTTTAGTAATCAACGCAGTATTTCCTTGTGGGATATATCAGATATTAACAACTGGCAACTATTGAGTATCATAGAGATTAGCGACTTAGGAATGGATTTTACAATAGGTACATTTGGAGCTTTCCATATTATTGATGATTATCTGCTCTATCTCGGATCGCTAAATTTCGTTGTTATCGATTTATCGGATAATTCTGCTGTTCATTTAATTGAGAATCCTACATTCATTTATTCTGGCGGATTAGACTACACATCATGGGAAGAAAACATATACATTACAACCGGTTATTCAGGAGTTCACTGGTATAGCTTTGCAGACTTTCCGGTATTCATGGGAAAATACGGGAAAGATAATATAAATGCGTTTGTTGAAGCTAATGGCGATTACATTTTCGTGAACTCGGGATGGGGTTCGAAAGATGGTTTAGTTATCCATGATATATCAAACCCTGAACAAATAGAAGAGGTTCACCGGTTTAATCCGGGTGATAGTCAAATGTTTTTGCTATATGGCAGTCAGGTAGTGCAGCATGTGTTGACTGACTTTGGTCTCTTTCATGTGTATGACTTTACGGATCCGGTTTTACCGGTATTGACTAACAGTCTTGATGTTAACCCTTGGATAGTGAATGATTCTGTAGATTTTCCTTACCCTTATATCGATGAATTTGAACCGGAGATGATCTATTTTCTTATACCAAATAACGGAGTCTTATTGAAATTTGATATCAGTGATTCTGATACTGCAGAACTCTGTTTTCAGGCAGTATTGACAGTAGGTGAGACGGGTTGGGGGAAAGCGGTGATTCATAACGGTATATTGTATAGGGTCATTAGAGTTAGTAACCGTTATGACCTTCATATATATGATGGTCTCCAGGATAATGTTCCGGTACATGTTAACACAATTTCGAATGTTGGAGTTAACAACAGCTACCCCTTTGTTAGTATCACCGGTTCATATCTTGCGATCTATGGAGGTCAAGGGTCAATAGTTTCCCAGAGTTGCTATCTATATTCTCTTACAGATCCTCTTTTACCGGAGTTAACTGCTCAGATAAATATTTCGGGAAGGCCATATATTCAAGATGATCTTCTGTTTCATAATTATGGAAGGACAGTATTTGTTTTTGACATGAGCGGAGATGTCTCAGGAATAATCAACCCGTCAGCTCAATTTTTTCTGAACAACGGTTTGGCATACTGGATGTTCTTTCAGGAGAGAGAGGGCAGAAAGTATGCTTATTGTGCCTCATATTCTTGTATCAACGTTTATGAATACACCTATACGGTAAGCACGGATGATGTTGTCGTTGAAATACCTGCCGTTACGAGTCTCTTCCAGAACTACCCCAATCCCTTCAATCCTGAAACGAAGATAGCGTTTTATCTGGAAAAGGGGGGAGAGGTTAAGCTGGAGATCTTCAATATCAGAGGGCAGAGATTGGCAGTCCTGATAGACGGAGAACTGCCCCAGGGGGAACACTCTCTCATCTGGAACCCTATAACAGCAACAGGAAAAGAGTTACCGAGCGGGGTTTATTTCTACCGTCTGCAAACCGGAGATTATGAGCGGACAAGGAAGATGCTTTATCTGAAGTAAGAGCAGAGAGCTAAGAGTCAAGATCATTTTCAATGCTGTTTTCTGAAGTAGTATGTTCTGTCGATTGAGGGTCAGATAAGATATCCGGACAGGGTAAATACTTCTCTCAGCAACCTGACTTAAATTTGAGCAGTTAAAAAAAACGTCGGAAGAGATAAAACCTAATATCCTAAGAGAAAGAAAGGAATAGGAAGAAAAATAATTGAGTTGAAAATAAATAAAAGATTGACAAGATGTCCTTAATTATTTATTGGTCAATCAAGGGTATTGAGAAAAGCGAATCTTCAACGATATTAACGAGGGATAGTTTTATGTTGCCGAAAAACTCTGTCAGACTGATTTTACATCTATCTATCTATCTATCTATCTATCTATCTCTATGCCTCTTATTATAGATTAACTTCTTCCAGAGTTTGCTATGCAGTTATTACCTCCAAACAAACCTGTTCAGAGAGTAGCCAACAACTTCAGAGGATCTTTCCCAATCCGAGAAACAAGTTCATCAGGCAATCCGGTCTTACCGCTGCCTGTCGGTAAGACCGAAGGAATCGGGTACAAGAAAGAATAAATGGAGGTGTGAAATGAAAAGGATATTTTTATTGGCAATAGCTTTGCTGATATTAGGAAGTGTTGGGCTGTTTGCTCAATATACTTACGACTTTGAATTTGATGTTATCTGTTCAAGTGGTTTCGATTTTGAGTTATGGACACAAGAACACGGTGGAGCTGTATGGGTTTTAGTAGATGGTATATCTCGTAGTTACCGCTATTCTCAAATCATTGAATATAGTCGTCTTGCCCCACCAACTATTGCAAATATTCGAATTACAGCTGTTTCTCCAAGTGGCAGCTATCGAAAAGTTCATCCGGTCTCGCTGCATGGAGTCAACTACTTCTTAATAGATCTACGGACTTTCTTAGATCCGACTCCTCCAAATCCAATGGGTGGGGGTGAGTAAACCGACATATCCCCGGAAGTATTTATACCTCCGGGGATCTTTTGTGTAAAGATTGACCAGGGTAATACCCGAAAATATGAGGCACTTTAAAAAATAAAAAGGAGGAACAGTTGGGACGCTTAATGTTCTTATGCATAATCATCGGTCTTTTAATAGCAAATCTAATTGCTCTCGATTTTCAGATTGAAAAGATCGATGAATTTTCAATATCTTCTAACAGGCAAAATGTTGTGAGGCATAATGTTAGAATAGAAGATAACTATCTATACACTTTGACCAACTACGGTCTGGAAATCTATCTTATTGAGAATGACGGATCATTGAATTTACTAAGCAGAAAACCAATCATTGATGCAAGAACTTTGGAGTTGGTTAATGATAATGTCTATGTTGGTACTACGAAAAGGTATTATAATCCTTTCAATGCTATGATCTACAAGATCAACATAACCGATCATTATAATCCGCAAATCGTCCAGACCCTCGAATTCGATGAAAACGTTCGTTATGTTGACGGCATCTTCCATATAAATGGTCACCTATTGATCAACATGAGTTCCTTTTGTGATTATACATATCCTCTATTGAATTATGATCTGGAATTAGTTATGGAGGAAACACCGATTGAGCCACTACTTCGTGCTCAAATTGACGAAACACGTGTTTTAGTAGAGACTGCTGCCTTCGAATATCTTATCTATGATCTCAATGATTTGGACAACATCACAACAGTCGGTTCAGCAAATATATCTGAAGGACATAGTATTTATCAAGGGTTTCGTTACAAAGTCTATCAAGATTCAGTATTGATTGTCGGGGGGCAAAGAGAGATGTCTTTCTGGGATATATCTGATCCCAATAACTGGACTCTATTCCACAATATTCCCTATATTCAGGATCCGGAGTTAGTTAATTATGGGTTTGATTTTCACATCGTGTACAATTTTATGATTTACCTTAATGGTCTTAAGCTAGTAGTAATTGATTTGAATGATTATTCCTATCATCAAATCCTGGAAATGGAGGAGTATCCTTGTACCGGTCTTGATGGCTCAGTTTGGAACAGTAATGTCTACATAACAACTGTTAAACAAGGCATACAGAGATTCGTATTGACTACGGAGTTTCATTGGAGCGAAAGAATTGGGAATTATTTTTCAAACTCAGTTACTTATAAGAATGGAGATGATTTGTATGTAGGTGGATACTATTGGAACAAAACCGGTACTGTAGTTTTTGATGTTTCAAATCCATACGAGATAGTAGAAATAAACAGGATAGGTGAAGGTGATTATAATCGACTGCTTGAAGCGAATAATGATCTACTGATAGTGCATCCATTTATTTCTTTAGGTGAACCGGCTCAGGCAATTGAAGTAATGGATGTTTCCTGTCCTTTGAATCCCTCTCTGCGAAATGTAGTTAACCTTGACGATTGGTATGCATCCTCGGATGTAATGGTTACTTTTGATAAGTCAGAAACCGGAGTAATATACGTCATAATTTACGATCAGTACAAATTGTTGAAGTTCGATATCAGTGAACCGGGAGAAGCCGAACTGCTTTTTGAACTAAATTTGCCGTATAGTGTATTTACTCTGAATATAGATGAAGGTATTTTGTATCATATAGCACAAAGAGGCAATACATATATATATGATTTGAGGGTCTATTCAGGACTGGAAGATAATGAACCTATCCTTACTAATACAGTTTATAATATCGGAAGCTACAGTTTATTTCCTAACTCTTTGTTGTTTGATGATTATCTCGCTATGTTCGTTTGGGCAGGACATTTTTCATCTGTTGCCGGAGAGCTTCTTGACACAAATTACTATTCTCTTACCGATCCGTTAAATCCTGTGCCAGCGTTTAAGACCGGTATGCCCGGTCGTCCCCATATCAAAGATGATCTGCTTTTTCAGAGTGCAAGTTCGACTGTCTCTGTTTTTGATCTCAGCCAGAATGTTTCCGGAACAATATCGCCATCCACAAGTTTTCTCAACAATGCCTGGCCGTATAAAATTTTCTCTCAGCATATTGATGATACTGATTTCCTTTATTGCGTGTCTCATTCCAGTATTTCAGTCTATGAATACAGTTATACGGTCAATACTGATGATGATATCGTTGCAATACCTGCCGTTACGAGTCTTTTCCAGAACTACCCCAACCCCTTCAATCCTGAAACGAAGATAGAGTTTTATCTGGAAAAGGGGGGAGAGGTTAAGCTGGAGATTTTCAATATCAGAGGACAGAGATTGGCAGTCTTGATAGACGAAGAACTGCCACAGGGAGAACACTCCCTTATCTGGAACCCCAAAACAGCAACAGGCAAGGACCTCCCCAGCGGAGTCTATCTCTACCGCCTGCAAACGGGGGATTATGACCGGACAAGGAAGATGCTTTATCTGAAGTAAGAGCTAAGAGCAAAGAGCTAAGAGTAAAGAGTAAAGAGTAAATATCAACCTCAATACTGTTTTCTGAGTTAGTATGTTCTGTCGATTAGGGTCAGATAAGATATCCGGACAGGGTAAATATTTACTTCCAAAAACTGACTATAATATGAGCAGTTATAAAAAATCGGAAGAGAGAAAACCTAATACCAAAGAGAAAGAAAGGAATAGAAGAAAAATAATTGAGTTGAAATTAAATAAAAGATTGACAAATAGTCCTTAATAATTTATTGGTCAATCAAGGGTATTGAGAAAAGCGAATCTTCAACGACATTAACGAGGGATAGTTTTATGCTGCCGAAAAGCTCTGTCAGGCTGATTTTACATCTATCTATCTATCTATCTATCTATCTATCTATCTATCTATCTATCCCTATGTCCCTTATTATAAACTAACTCATTACAGAGTAAATAATGCAATCATTACCTCCAAACAAACCGATACGGTTAGATCTCTGCTTCAGAGAATCTTTCCCAATCCGAGAAACAGGTTCATCAGGCAATCCGTTCTTACCGCTGCCTGCCGGTAAGACCGAAGGAATCGGGTACAAAAAAGAATAAATGGAGGTGCAAAATGAGAAGAGTATTATTATTAGGTGTATTATTACTATTATTGTGTGGTGGTGAATTGCTTGCCCAGAATGTGTATGATTTTGAAGCAACTGTTTTAACATCGGGAAGACCCTTCACTTTAATAGCATATAGAAGAGATGCTTATCATCAGCTCTTCTGGGAGTCTTATAGAGAAAGTAGACCGCATGATGGTATAGTAACATGGCAAGAAAATCTGCCGCTTTATCAAGTTAAAGTAAAGGTTACCTGTGGAGGGGAAAGCATTACTCAATATGTAAACAACCCCGATTTATATCAGGTTAATACCTTGCTTTTTGATTTTCGTTTATACTTAGATCCGACACCACCAATTACACCGTAGAAGTTTAAACTTCATAACAATATCCCCTGAATCAATTTTGATTCAGGGGATATTAAATTCTTAACAAGGAGAAATATATGTTTCGCATGAGTACTATTGTTTTCTTCATTATAATGATAAACACTTCGTTACTCTCTGATAATTTTACTATTGAGAAGATTGATGAGTTTTCTGTAACTTCGAACCGCTCTCGCATAATGAAAAAGAATATCGTAATTGATAACCCCCATCTATATACCCTGACAGATTATGGCTTGGAAATCTATTCCATTAATAATGATGGGGAGTTGATCCTGCTCAGCAGAACTCCAATTATTGACGGGAATACGATTGAGAAGGTCGATAACTTTATATTCATTGGTACCAGAAAAAAGAGATTCAATCCTTTTAATACAAAGATATATAAACTCGATGTATCAAATCCTCATCATCCTCAAACCATGACTTCTCTGGAATTTGATGATGATGTTCAGAGTATCGATAACATTATTGATATTAACGGACATCTATTGATAGATATGTCTCGATTTCCACAGTTTTCTTATCCTCTGCTCGATTATGATCTGGAAGTCGTGACAGATAGTGTTCCAATCGCAACAATACTGAGAGCTAAGATCGGTGAGAGTCTTATTTTAACCGAAACCGCAGCAGGTTATAATATCTATGATCTTAGTGATCTGGAGAATATTGCTTTAGTAGGAACAGGTGATATTTCAGCTGTCCATCTATCTGCAGTGTTTTATTATAACACTCATCGGGATTCGGTCTTAATCTTAGGAAATCAAAGGGAGATTTCTTTTTGGGATATTTCGGACATGAATAACTGGGAGTTGCTGCAATATCTTTACATAGATGAACAGGATTACATAAACTATTCAGTTCGTTCATTTGTATTTGAGAACTACTTATTGTATCTTAACACTAATAACCTGATCGTAATCGACTTAGATGATTATTCTTTCTATCAGTTCTTAGATATGGAGTTTTTTTCCGGTTCCTTAGGTAGTTCTGCAGCATTCCGGAATGATAACATCTATATAACAACCAACCGAAGAGGAATCCAACGCTTTCATTATGATGAAGGTGTATTCAGTTATATTGAAACTATAGCGGATTATTTCTCGAATATGACTGCTTATATCAATAGCAATTATCTTTTCTCAGGATCAGGTTTCTCAGATAGCGAAATAGTCGTTTTTAACGTGGCTGATCCTTATCAGGTAGAAGAATTATGCCGTATTGATCTTGGATCGTTAGGGAGCTTTTTTTTTACTCATAATGAACTGCTGATATTTCAGAGGGTTATTGATTTTGAGTACGAATCATATCTGGAAATAATTGATGTTTCAGATCCTTTTAACACATATACAAGAGATGTTATCGATTTAGGGGGTTGGCTCTATAGTGATGCGTACGTATTGATAGATGAAACAGAACCGGATGCTTTATATGTGGTTTTATACTATGAAATGAGGCTATTGAAGTTCGATATAAGTGAACCCGGAGAACATGAGTTACTGTTCGAGTTTGAATTACCATTTCGTTATGTATTCAGTTGTACAGTAGATAATGGTTTTCTTTATCACATCAGTACAAACGGTACATCTGATGTTAATGATCTAAGGATCTATTCGGGACTGAATAATAACAATCCTGTTTTAGTAAACACACTCAGCAATATAGGGGAATACAGTTTGCCCCCTAACAGTGAAATAACCAATGGCTTTCTATCTGTTTTTATGTGGGTTGAGTTGCCGGGCTCAACTGAGGAGTATCATTACAATACACTATTCTATGACCTTTCCGAACCTACTGATCCCGAATTAGCTTTCGAAATTAACATGTCCGGCCGCCCTATTGTAATAGATGATATTGTTTTCCATAGTCCCGGTTCGATAGTACACGTTTTTGATGTCAGCGGCAATCCTTCAGGAGTCTTAACTCCTTTTAATTTCTTTATCAATCATGGTTTTGCTCACCAAATGATCCCGCAACAGATTGGAGAAGAGAAATACTTATATTGTGTTTCTCTTTCAAATATAGGTGTTTATGAGTATAGTTACGAATTGAATACGGATGACGATATTATAGAATTACCTGCTGTTACAAGTCTTTCCCAGAACTACCCCAACCCCTTCAATCCGGAGACGAAGATAGATTTCTTTTTGGAAAAGGGGGGAGAGGTTAAGCTGGAGGTCTTCAATATCAGAGGTCAGAGGCTGTCAGTCCTGATAGATGCAGAGCTTGAGGAGGGTGAACATTCTTACATCTGGCACCCCAAAACTATGGCAGGCAAAGACCTGCCGAGCGGGGTTTATCTCTACCGTCTGCAAAGCGATAATTATGAAAAGACACGTAAGATGCTTTATCTGAAGTAAAAGCTAAGGGCAAAGAGCTAAGAGCTAAGAGCAAAGAGCAAAGAGTAAAGATCATTTTCAATGCTGTTTTCTGAAGTAGTCTGTTCTGATATTAAAGTTTCGATCAGTTATCGGGTTGAAATACAGTTATCTTTCTCTGAAAACCTGACTATAATATGAGCAGTTAAAAAAAAATCGGAAGAGAGAAAACCTAATAACCAAAGAGAAAGAAAGGAAGAGAAGCCGAAAATATGACTTGAAAATAAATAATTCATTGACAAATAGTCCTTAATAATTTATTGGTCAATCAAGGGTATTGAGAAAAGCGAATCTTCAACGATATTAACGAGGGATAGTTTTATGCTGCCGAAAAGCTCTGTCAGGCTGATTTTACATCTATCTATCTATCTATCTATCTATCCCTATGCCTCTTATTATAGATTAACTCCTTCCGGAGTTTGCTATGCAATCTTTACCTCCAAACAAACCGGTTCAGAGAGAAGCCAGCAATTACAGAGAATCTTTCCCAATCCGAGAAACAAGTTCATCAGGCGAACCGGTCTTACCGCTGCCTGCCGGTAAGACCGAATGAATCGGGCATTAGAAAAAAAAGGAGGTGTGAAATGAAATCGAGTCTTTTATGGATAATTTTAGTAATAGTGATCTTTATGGTTATCGAAAGCCATTTAGATGCCCAACCCGGATTTGTTGACTTCCACATAGAAATATACTCTGTCTATCATGGAGGTACTGCATATCTATTCCTTAACGATAATCATTATCCTCCGGGTCACCCTAACTATTGGTTTCGAGTAGGTGATAGTATGCCTTTTGGTCAAGGTACAACAATTTTTGAACAAACAATACCCTATGCAACTTCTACAGAAGCAAGGGTTGTTGTCTATCACTATCTCCGCAGAGAAGAGCAGATTAAACCAATTGAACCAGGAACAAACTACTTCTTTTTCGAATTCCATGATATGTTAGAAGATCCAACACCACCCATAACCCCGTAGTTAACTGATCGAGTCCCCTGAAGAGATTTCTCTTCAGGGGACTATGAAAATTCCAAGGAGCAAATAATGACTGTGTCACAACAAGCTATATACATTGCCGTATTACTTCTACTTTTTAGTGTTTGCATGTACTCAATGGAATTCGGAATCGAAATGATAAACGAGTTTTCCGTGACAACTTATCATCCACATTCTAATCGGACAAACAATCTTCTGGTAGAACACCCCTTTCTCTATTTGGTGACAAGCTACGGTCTGGAAATATATGCTATCTCAAACGATGGCACTCTGGCTTTACTTTCCCGCACTTCGATCATTGATGCCTGGTCTCTGGAAAAAATCGGCAGTTATGTCTTCATTTCTACCAGTACAAGCTTTTATGATACTCCAGCATACAATAAGCTTTATAAGATAGATGTAGCAGATCCATCCAATCCCGGGATCGTTCAATGGCTGGAATTTAATCAACAAGTAGCAGCAATCGGGTATATACATAAGGTTAACGATCATCTTCTTCTTCAAACCTACACCTACGGCAGCTATTATCCTCTTTTGAATACCAATCTGGAGATCGTCAATACTGACCCATTGAACAATAGTACTCCTGCATTGATTTTGAACGATGATCTTGTCCTGGCAAGAACCGGAATGAATAGTTATCAGATATTTGACTTCAGTGATCTTGATGACATTTCGGTAATTGGTTCTGGTGATATATCTCTTGCTCATCAAGATGAAACTTATTCTTTCAATATCTATCAGGACAATGTCTTGATATTCAATAATCAACTGGAAATATCATTCTGGGATATCTCCGATCTGAATGACTGGCAATTGTTACACAGCATCTCCTTAATAACTGATCCGAACCTGATTATCTACGGATTCTCTATTGCAATTATCAACGATTATCTGGTCTATCTGAATCCAATGAACCTTGTAGTAATGGATTTGACCGACTACTCGTACGTCCAGCAATTAGAGTTAGATATGTATATGCTCCTCAGTCAGGGAGGGTTATGTTATGATTTTTGGGATAATAATCTCTATATCACAACCAGCACGTACGGAATTAAGAGATATAGACTTGAGGAAGATGAATTTGTTTTTATCGAAAGCATAGGAGAGGAGAAATACAACCATAGCGGATATATGATTGGAGATTTTTTTTTTATCGGCTCCGGTACGTGGTCTATTGACGGCATTGCCGTCTATGATGTCTCAAATCCCTTGCAGATTGAAGAGATAAACAGGTTTGAAGGTGAAAACCACATCGGTTTCAGAATAATTGATGGTCTGTTATATATTCGCCGTTATCCTTGGGAGGAAAACATGGAGATAGAGCTGTACGACATCTCTGATCCTCTTAACCCTCTCTTGAGAAACACAATCGATCTTATGCCCTGGCTACAGATAGCTGCTCCCCCAATTGAAGCCGAAACAGATCAAAATGCCTTCTATGTGTTACTCCCCTCACTGCCAAAATTATTGAAATTTGATATAAGTATGCCTGGTGAGGTAACACTACTCTTTGAACTTAATCTACCACACTGGTCACTCTTTATTGATGATGATCTCTTGTATCTCTTAGCTCCCGGAGCAGGTTCTTATTGGCACGATCTCCGGATTTATAACGGACTAAATCAAAATGAACCTTCATTATACGCAACCATTGAAAACTTTGTATTCCATCCCTCTCCGATAATCTGGTTACGGGATGATTATCTTGTCTTATACATGTGGGAATGGCCAGATGACAATGTAGAGAACAAAACCTCATTTTATGACCTCTCCGAACCGATGAACCCTGAGCACGTTTTCGACATTGAAGTTGAAGGACACCCCTTTATAAAAGACGATGTTATGTTTATTGCCGCTCATTCGACGATCTATGTTTTCGATATCAGTCCGGGTGTTACAGGTACAGCTGAACCGGTTGCTCATTTTTCCAAACACGGTTGGCGAACAGGTATGTTTTTTCAGGAGATAGCTGGTAATAGATATCTCTATTCTGCCTCTGAAGTGAATGTCGGCGTTTATGAATACAGTTATACGGTCAACACTGATGATGATATCGTTGCAATACCTGCCGTTACGAGTCTTTTCCAGAACTACCCCAACCCCTTCAATCCTGAAACGAAGATAGAATTTTATCTGGAAAAGGGGGGAGAGGTCAAGCTGGAGATCTTCAATATCAGAGGGCAGAGGCTGGCAACTCTGATAGACGAAGAGCTGCCCCAGGGAGAACACTCTCTTATCTGGAACCCCAAAACAGCGAAAGGTAAGGACCTCCCCAGCGGGGTCTATCTCTACCGTCTGCAAAGCGATAATTATGAAAAGACACGTAAGATGCTTTATCTGAAGTAAAAGCTAAGGGCAAAGAGCTAAGAGCAAAGAGCAAAGAGTAAAGATCATTTTCCTTTACAGTTTTATGAAGTAGTCTGTTCTGGTGTTTGAGGTTCGAATAAGATATCCGGACAGGTAAATTTTTATTTCTAAAACCTGACTATAATATGAGCAGTTAGAAAAAAACCGGGAGAGTATTACTTTGTCGGTATCCTGAGTTAAAGGAGGTAAAGATGTGGAAGTTTTGTATTACAATCTCTCTATTGTTTTTTATCACGACTGTTTTTTCCCAAACAGCCGTCCCGCCTGCAGCGGGAGACGGAACAGAGACAAACCCTTATCAGATAGCCTCATTAGATAATCTTTATTGGTTATCTCTGTTTTCAAGACTCAGTGTTACGGAAAATCTTTTTTTTATTCAAACCTCTGATGTCGATGCCTCTGAAACAATTAATTGGTTTGATGGTCAGGGATGGGAGCCCATCGGTGAGAATTATGAATTTCCTTCGCTTGACGATCGGAGGGAAAAAATACCAAGAAATGAACGCGAGACCTTTAGTTTTCGAGGTCATTATGATGGTCAGGGATTTAAGATTGACGGACTTTATATTAACCGTCCCGACGGGTGGGGGATAGGTCTCTTCGCCAGTATCAGTTATGGAGCTACAGTCAGAAATCTGGGACTGACAAATATCTCCGTTACAGGACATGATCACGTGGGAGGCTTAGCCGGACAAGCATATAGTGCAACAATAGAAAGCTGTTTTGTTGAAGGGAATATAAGCGGAAATTTGTATGTCGGAGGTCTTTCAGGTTTTAACACGAGTGTTACGGTGTCTAAATGTTATACAAAAGGATTTGTTTCCGGAGGCACTACAGGAGGGATTTTTGGATTAGTGTGCTGGTCAATTAATAGTATTCATAATCTGTATAATCGCGCAGAAGTTACCGGAACACTCTATGCCGGAGGAATAGCAGGAGTTACTTATATTGGCATGATGAACAGGGTCTACACTACCGGTGCTGTAACCGGTACCGGTTCACAAGGGCCATTATTCGGCCAAGGAACCCATGCCTTTAACAGCTATCACGACAGAGAAACATCAGGCTTCTTTTATGACGTTTTATATGGGAGAACCACCCAAGAAATGACCTATCCCTATGCAGATAATACTTACATTACCTGGGATTTCCAGAACATCTGGGTTGCAGATGTCGATATGTTTCGCAATGACGGCTACCCCTATCTTAGCTGGCAAACCTTTCATTTTGAGTTAATGCCCCCTGCCTCTCTCTCTGCTGCAGCCGGCAACGAGCAGGTAAATTTATACTGGAATGAACCTCCTGATAGCTTGCGGACTGTTTTGGGCTACAATGTCTATCGTGACGGAGAACAGATCAACGACGCAGTAATCACTGCCACAGATTACACCGACACGGATGTTATCAACAGTATAACCTACAGTTACTATGTCACGGCATTATATGATGGAGGAGAGTCCGAGCGTTCGAATATAGTACGTGCTACACCATCCACACTCGTCCCGCCTGCTGCGGGAGACGGAACAGAGACAAACCCTTATCAGATAGCCTCTTTGGATAATCTTTATTGGTTATCTGTGTTTTCAAGGGTCAATGTTACGGAAAATCTTTTCTTTATTCAAACTTCCGATATCGATGCCTCTGAAACAGTTGATTGGTTTAATGGTCAGGGGTGGGAACCAATCGGTGAGAATTATCACTATCCCTGGCCGGACGAACCGAGGGAAAATATCCCAAGAAATGAACGCGAAGCCTTTAGCTTTCGAGGTCATTATGATGGGCAGGGTTATAAGATTGACGGACTTTATATTAACCGTCCCGACGGGTGGGGGATAGGTCTCTTCGCCAGTATCAGCTGGGGAGCAACGGTTAGAAATCTTGGACTGACAAATATCTCCGTTACAGGAGATGATCACGTGGGCGGCATAGCCGGACAGGCATATAGTGCAACAATAGAAAACTGTTTTGTTGAAGGGAATATAAGCGGAAATATGGATGTCGGTGGTATTTCAGGTTTTAACACGAGTGTTACTGTGTCTAAATGTTATACAAAAGGTTTTGTTTCCGGAGGCACTGCCGGGGGATTAGTAGGATATACACACTGGTCTCAGCTTTATTATTCGTATAGCCACGCAGAAGTAACCGGAACAAGCCATGCCGGGGGAATAGCAGGATTTGCTTATAATGACTCGATGAGCAGAGTTTACACTACCGGTGCTGTTACTAGTACCGGGTATGCCGGTCCAATTGTAGCATATTCCTACGAAGGAGCATTCTGGTATACCTATTACAACATGGAGACAACAGGCTATACAGGTGATTACCCTCCGTTCATAATGGGGAGAACCACCGAAGAGATGACCTATCCCTATGCAGACAATACTTACATTACCTGGGATTTCGAAAATATCTGGGTTGCAGATATCTATATGTTTTGCAATGACGGCTACCCATATCTTAGCTGGCAAACTTTTCATTTTGAGTTCATGCCGCCTGCCTCTCTCTCTGCCGTAGCCGGTAATGAGCTGGTAATTTTAACCTGGAATGAACCTCCTGACAGCTTGCGGACTGTTTCTGGCTATAATGTCTATCGTGACGGGGAACAGATCAACGAAGAAACAGTCAAAGAAACCGAGTACACCGACACGGATGTTAGCAACAGCATAACCTACAGTTACTATGTCACGGCTTTATATGATGAGGGAGAGTCTGAGCGTTCAAACATAGTACGTGCTACACCAACCGTCTCCACAGAACCTGAGATTTTTCCCTTAAGAACGGAGCTTTTTTGTAACTACCCCAACCCCTTCAATCCGGAGACGAGGATAGATTTCTTTTTGGAAAAGGGGGGAGAGGTCAAACTGGAGATCTTCAATATCAGAGGGCAGAGATTGGCAGTCTTGATAGACGAAGAGCTGCCCCAGGGAGAACACTCTCATGTCTGGAACCCCAAAACTATGGCAGGCAAAGAACTCCCGAGCGGAGTCTATCTCTACCGTCTGCAAATGGGGGATTATGACAGAACAAGAAAGATGCTTTATCTGAAGTAAGAGCTAAGGGCAAAGAGCTAAGAGCTTAGAGTCAAGATCAACCTCAATACTGTTTTCTGAATTATTATGATCTGTCGATTGAGGTTCAGACAAGATATCCGGACAGGGTAAATATCTCTTTCAGCAACCTGACTTAAATTTGAGCAGTTAAAAAAAACATCGGAAGAGAGAAAACCTAATAACCAAAGAGAAAGAAAGGAAGAGGGAGATATATTAAAATGATTGTTTTGAGGTAATACCTGCAAGAATGGTATAACGGAAGAGTATTTATTTGTCGGTATCCCGGGTTAAAGGAGGTAAAGATGTGGAAGTTTTGTATTACAATCTCTCTATTGTTTTTTATCACGGCTGTTTTTTCTCAAACAGCCGTCCCGCCTGCTGCGGGAGACGGAACAGAGACAAACCCTTATCAGATAGCCTCTTTGGATAATCTTTATTGGTTATCTGTGTTTTCAAGGGTCAATGTTACGGAAAATCTTTTCTTTATTCAAACCTCCGATATCGATGCCTCTGAAACGGTTAATTGGTTTGATGGTCAGGGATGGGAACCTATCGGTGAGAATTATCACTATCCCTGGCCTGACGGTTGGAGGGAGATAATACCGGAAAATGAACGTGATACCTTTAGTTTTCGAGGTCATTATGATGGGCAGGGTCATAAGATTGACGGACTTTATATTAACCGTCCGGACGGGTGGGGGATAGGTCTCTTCGCCAGTATCAGCTATTTAGCCACAGTTAGAAATCTGGGACTGACAAATATCTCCGTTACAGGAGATGATCACGTGGGAGGCATAGCCGGACAGGTACATCTTGCATATATTGGAAACTGTTTTGTCGAAGGAAATATAAGCGGGAATGTGGATGTCGGTGGTATTTCAGGTTTTATTTGGGGTAGTATTCGGTTTTGTTATACAAAAGGTTTTGTTTCCGGAGGTACAGCCGGGGGATTAGTAGGATATACACACTGGTCTCAGCTTATTAATTCGTATAGCCACGCTGAAGTATCCGGAACAAGCTATGCCGGGGGAATAGCTGGAGTTGCTTGTTTTGGTGACCTTGATATGTGCTTCACAACCGGTGCTGTTAGTAGTACCGGATATGCCGGTCCAATTGTGGGAGCCTACTATGAAGGAGGACCCTCATATACCTATTACAACATGGAGACAACAGGTTTCCCTTATGGAGGTTACGGTGGGAGAACCACCGAAGAGATGACCTATCCCTATGCAGACAATACTTACATTTACTGGAATTTCGAAAGTATCTGGGTCGCAGATATCTATATGTTTTGCAATGACGGCTACCCCTATCTTAGCTGGCAAACCTTTCGTTTTGAGTTCATGCCGCCTGCCTCTCTCTCTGCCGCAGCCGGTAATGAGCTGGTAATTTTAACCTGGAATGAACCTCCTGACAGCTTGCGGACTGTTTCTGGCTATAATGTCTATCGTGACGGAGACCGGATCAACGAAGAAACAGTCAATGAAACCGAGTACACCGACACGGATGTTATTAACAGCATTACCTACAGTTACTATGTCACGGCTTTATATGATGAGGGAGAGTCAGA
>CAYXFD010000035.1:0-17396 GCA_964464175.1 uncultured Candidatus Cloacimonadota bacterium
CGGTATATCATTGTTAGGCAATAGGTTAAAAAATTGCACTGTAAAAGATCAGTTATAACATACCCTCTCTTATCTGTCTTAATCCCCACCCGGGAAAGGTTAAGCCCCTCCGTATCGGGTAGTCTTCCGGCAGAAACGAGTAAAACATCACCAATGATCTCTGTTTTCCTCCCTTTTTGCTCTAAAACAACCCTGAACTTATCACCATCTTTCAGCACTTCCTCGGGAGTGGCTCCAAGAACCAGATCTATACCCTCTTCCTGAAAAACTCTCTTCATCGTATCCCAGACTTCGGCATCATCTTTCGGAAATAGTCTGTTATTATGGTCAATAATCGAAACCTGGGAACCTAAATGCCTGAAACCCTGTCCGATTTCTAAGCCGATAGGTCCTCCCCCTAAAACTATCAGATGTTTTGGCAAAGTCTCCAGCTCAAAGATGGTTTCGTTGGTGTGGTAATCAATATCTCTCAATCCCTTCAACTCAGGTATGCGTGGTTTTGAACCGGTTGCAATCAGGATATGTTTGGCTCTGATCTTTTCTTGCTTATCGATCATCACGGTATGCCGATCAACTATTTCAGCAGTTCCTCGCAATACCCTTACTCCCAGACTTTCGAACCTCTCCTGAGAATCGTGAGGAGCTATCTCTCTGATGATCCTCCCGACCCGTTCCATAATGAACTTGATATCAGCACCTCGATAGTCAGCATCAAGTCCGTAATGTTTGGCTTCACGAAGCAGTTTTGCAGTATGAGCTACTTTGAGAAAAGACTTGCTCGGTACACAACCGTAATTGAGACAGTCTCCCCCCATTCTGTGTTTTTCAACCAGAGCGACTTTAGCCCCGAGTCCGGCCAGACCGGAAGCTGCCGTTAAACCGGCACTGCCCCCTCCGATAACTATCTGATGAAAATCATATTTCATCTAACCACCTACTCATTCAGATCCCAATCATAGTTAAGGTATCTGACTCTATACTGCAAATAACCATTACCGAGATATCTGTCGATAAACTGTAGAACCCCATCCCTGTCTCCGAAATCCTTTTCAAACCACTTGAAGATCCGGGAAATATGGATCGTATTGTTTGCCCTGTCTATTCTCAAACCTTTGCCGCTGTTTTTCAAAAAATCCATAGTTTGCCTGTTTAACTGCTCATCTAAAGTTGCAGCACGATATGAGCTGTCTGCTAAATCAGGACAGGAGACAGAGGCACAGACTATGGCAAAATGGATTCTCGGTTCATCATATTCTCTGAGTATATCGTGCTCAATTTGCCCAAGAGTGTACAGCTCTCCTCCGATATCAATGATATCCCTGTTCCAGACGGAACGAAAAATATTACCGGCTTTTCTGATCGATTCTATCGGATAACTATCAATGATCATCTTTACCGCAGCAATATTGTAAACGTTGATCCAGAATGCCAATCTCTCATCTCTGCTCTCCAGATCAGCTATTCTGTATCTGGACAGAGTTTCCAGAAGCTCAGTATATTCCGGCTTGACCATTATCATCCGGTAATCTACGACTGTCAGTTCAACCCCGTTTTTATAGCCATCGCTGACCGTTTCGTTCAGGATCTTATCCCAGAGTTCATAAACCTCACTGGCATAAGCAGACATTGTTAATACTAAGAGCAGTGTTAGTGCAGCGAATATATTTTTCACGACAAGACCTCCATTTTTAAAAGATACCGGATGGTTTCCGAACAGGGCATTGAGCGGGAGTTTTGGTAAAAATACTTTTGCAGTCCTGAAATAGTATCAATGTCATACCATTCGGGAAGGATATGACAATTGATCCTGTTCTGCAGGATCCTGGCTTGCGTTTCTTCCCATACCTTAGACGTACTCCAGTTTATCTCCCTGAAAATATCCTCACAAAGCGTTTCCTGTTTAAATCCAACCAGATAATACCCGGCATCAGTGGTAGGACCAATGACCATATCGCAAGCTTCTAAAGACGAGATCGCTTGCCAGAAATAAGAGTGTGGTATATCCGGTGAATCCGAGCCTATGAGTATCGCTCTTCCGTAACCTTTCCTAAAGCATTCAGTAAAGGCATCATACATTCTTTCTCCGATATTATTACCTCTCTGGATAATAATTTCAGCCTTATCATGACTCCGGAAATACTCAACAGAGCTTTGCTGTTCACAGGAAATGATGACCGGGATAGCAAGCTGCCCGACTCTTTCCCATAGATCAGCAAGAAAACAGGCATATAATTCAGCGGCCGGGATTTCTCCAATATCTCTTGCTAAGCGGGTCTTAACCTTCCCCGGGGCAGGTTGTTTAACCATGATTATGAGACATTCATTCATCTTCAATATCAGGCTAACTCACCGCCACAACTTGTTCCTGCGCCTGCAGTACAGCAATAACAATGATTATTGGTTTTGATCTTTCTGTTGATGATCTTCTGATAATCGAAATCATTTATATGCATTACAGGTTCTGCTTTAATATCAAGCATCTGATTGAAATCACAGTCATATATGTAACCGTCATAGCTCACCGATATCTGATTCCTGCACATCAAACAGTCCAAAGTTGCCGGATTAAAGGAGCTGGCAAGAGTATCCATATACTCCTCGAATTTTCCTCTTCCGACCAAACTCTCCAAAAAGCGGTTTACAGGGAAATTATTAATACATAATAGATTGGTGAAATGAATCCCGTGTTCATTAAGCAACTTCTGCTTGAACTGTTTTTCCAGCATCTTCTGTGATGATACAAGATAAAACCCATTCGGATTGTAAACGAGATTCAAACCGTATTTCGTCCCGTAACCTAACTGATTGAGCTTTTTCAGTGCCCGCAACGACTTGTCATATACTCCCTGACCTCTGACATTCTCTGCCGTTTTCGGATGATAGTGGGGAAAGGAGGCCACGATCTCTACCCGGTTTTCAGCTAAGAAATCATAGAGATAGCCGTAACCTTCCTCTTCCAGGATCGTGAGATTACATCTTTCAATGACTTTTTTTCCCGCTTTGATTGATGTTTCGACCAGATAAGTGAAATGCTCGTTCATTTCGGGTGCACCACCGGTTATATCAACAACCTCGATCTCCTTATTAGTGGTGATTATCTCCACACACTTATCTATGGTTGCTTTATTCATCATCTCTTTGCGGTCAGGACCGGCATTAACATGACAATGGCGGCAAGCCTGATTGCATTTTCTCCCGATGTTCAACTGTAATGTCTTTATTGATAATGCTCTTATTCCTTCTTCTGAACCTGTTTTTGCCAGCTGATTGGCAAAACAGTAATTCGTTTTTTCTAACAGTTCGATCTGTACGCTATGTTCGATAATTCACCTCTCATAATGATAATTCGTCAATTTTATTCATCATCTGTACGCTATGGACCAGATTTACTCCGGCAGCAATAGCAGCAGCTACATGAACCGCTTCATTCATCTCTTCTTCATCGCACCCCTTTTCCAGACAGGTTTTGGAATAGGCATCTATACAATAAGGACACTTCAGGGCATGAGATACAGCCAGGGCAATCAAACCCTTTTCTCTTTCCGTGAGCGCTCCTTCAGCCATTACGCTCCCATAGTAATCGAAGAATTTATTACCCAGCTCAGGATTAACTCTCGTAATATTAACAAACTTCTTTAGATCATCATCTTTGTAGTAATTACTCATAGGTATCTCCTATCTTCTTTTTATAATACAACCTAACCAATTTTCGGGGAGGAACACCAAGAAAAAAAAGCGCCGATAAGAGAGGATTCCGTATCATCCCGTAAAGCACCCCGTCACGCTGCCATTTTCTGTCGGAGGTGATAGCCGCTGATTTGATGATTTGAATTCTGTCACCCCGTCTTTTGATCCTTCTCATGATCTCGACATCTTCCATTAAAGGAATTTCTTTGTAAGTGCCGATATCAAAGAAATAACTTCTCTGAAAGAAATGAACCTGGTCACCATAAGGAACCCTGGTTATTCTGGAACGCAACCGGGAAGTTTTGGATATCAGCTGCAAAATCCTGTTCTTCGTGTCTATCTGTAAATCGAAAGCACCGGCTTTAACATTTTGCTTAACG
Organism: uncultured Candidatus Cloacimonadota bacterium; assembly: GCA_964464175.1. Classification (GTDB taxonomy): domain Bacteria; phylum Cloacimonadota; class Cloacimonadia; order Cloacimonadales; family JAJBBL01; genus CAYXFD01. Next base: position 4,068 of record CAYXFD010000035.1, read on the forward strand.
GCATTCTTGATCAGAAGGGGAGCTCTCTCCGGCAGCTCTGTATCCGCATGAAGGAATATCAGGACCTTTCCCCTGGCGATAGCGGCACCTTTATTCATCTGGACAGCTCTCCCCTTTTCTGAAACCTCTTTTACAACTCTGCTCTCTTCGATAACTTTTATAGTTGTCCTGCCGGCAGAACCGTCCACAATAATGATCTCATAGTCAGTGCCGGAAAAGATATCCTGAAGCTTACCAATTACACTCTTTATGATCTTTTCTTCATGTAATACCGGGATAATTATTGAATAGTAAACTGACATTGCTTGGCTATATACTCCTCGCTGAAAGCATTCTTTCAGACCTTTGATTAAAAAAACTATCTCTTAGAAAATATAGGTTATTTCAATTCTTTGCCAAACCTTTTAGACCGTTATCTTGCTCTCTTCTGCTTATCGGAGATTAGATTCCCTCACTCTTTCAAGCATTCCCTGAGAGCGTGTTTATCCTGCCAGAATCTTTTCGTAGAGTCATGGGAACGCCACGTCTTAAACTGATAACCGCTTACGAAGTTGATATTCTGCTATTTACAGGCAGAGAAATGATTTTTCTTTTTGATTAATGTTCCTGACCTGCATTGAGCGAAGCGAAATTTCAGATCTGTAAAAACTACTACCATTGAGTGGAAGCTGTTCAGACAAATCAGGCAATAATTAGTTTCTTCAGCTCTTTTCGTCTAAACCAACGGACTTTGTGTAATCTTTCCGGAGGTTTTGGTATATACAGGCTGAAGAATGTTTTTCTTTTGCTTAATGTTCCTGCTAAACCTGCGTGTTAATCCTGCCTGAATCTTTTTCGTAGAGACGCGGGCACACCCCGTCTTAAACTGATAACCTTTTACGAAGTTGATATTCTGTATTCCATCTTACTTTGTCAGAAACCTGTACTTTAATTGCAGCCGGAGAACTTTTCTTTTCTTTGCTTTTTCTTTTGCTTAAAGTTCCTGCTAAACCTGCGTGTTAATCCTGCCTGAATCTTTTTCGTAGAAACGCGGGCACACCCCGTCTTAAACTGATAACCGTTTATGTAGTTGATATTCTGCTATTTACAGGCAGAGAAATGTTTTTTCTTTTTGATTAATGTTCCTGACCTGCATTGAGCGAAGCGATAATGCAGGTCAGGAACAAATCCTTTTGGGGTGGTGGGCGGGTATAGAAAAAACCAACCTCAGCAATCCCTAAGGAAATGTTAATCTTTTTCCTCTTGACTCCCGGTCTCTCTCAGAATGCCTTGTTTTCAAAGGAACCCCTATTCTATGAAAATCTTGATCAGAGGAGTCAGTTGCTCCGGAAAAAGCACTTTAGCCCGTAAGCTGTCAGGTGAACTGAAAATACAGCGTGTTGAAATAGATGAAATCCGCTGGAAGCGAGGCTGGCAGTGTTTGGCTGAGGAAACAATAGCCGCAGAATTGAAGCCTTATCTCTCTGAAGATAACTGGATCGTTGACGGCAATAACAGATTATTGCAGCAATACATTGACTTTGATTATGATTTCCTTATCTGGCTCGATTTTCCCTTTCATCTTGTCGTTTGGCGTTGCCTCTTACGCTCTTTCAAACGCATTTTAAGCAGAGAGACCGTCTGTAACGGCAACCGGGAAACCTTTCCCCGTCTGTTCAGAAAAGATAGCAGCATGATCTATTGGGTTTTTAAAACCTTTAACAGCCGCAGAGAGGAACTCCGGCAGTTACGGAAAACAGAACCGAACCTGATCGTGATCCGTTCCAAAAGAGAAGAAAAAAACTGTATTGCTCAATTGCAAGAGCAATTAAACAAGTTAGGCAATTGACTGCGAGAAAGCTGGATCAGCAAAACGAGTTGAAACCTCAGGAATGATACTGATTATTAGCAGCGGTATCCTGCAGAGGGACTTTTCCAGCTCACCTCTCTTTGTACATATATCTCAAGCCATCCTCTATCTTATCATCGTGCCAGCCATTATGGAGATAAAATGAATATGCCCGGAGCTCAACGTCGATATCAGTAGTTAACCACAACCTTACACACCCTTTTGAAAACAGCCACTTCTCCACCAACGAGAGTAACCTCCCCCCTATCCCCCTTTTGATATACTCCGGCAATACTGCAATGACCCATAACTCTCCGGTCTCTCTGTCTCCCATGGCAAAGCCGGTAACCTTCCCCTCTGTTTCACACAGCCACCCCTTGCAGGTAGTTGTTAGCCTCTCCCTCACTGAGTCATAGTCTATCCCGAGTGACAGCAGTTCTTCCCTGGTGAAGTTGTTCTCGTCGGTTTGAGTTCTTACCTCAAACAATGCCGGAATATCATCTGTAGTTATCTCTCTGAAAATCATAGTAATACCATTCTCCTTATATCTTAGCCGGGAACAATCCCGGTACCGGATTTAATCGTTCGCTTTCTCCAGCGGCAGTCTGAAAACTTCCTCTCCGTCATCAATGATCCCCGTTTCTTCGAATCCGAGATCCTTGTAAAACTTTATCGCTTTTACATTTTGGGGCTCTGTGCTAACCATTATCACTTTCTCATCTGCTTCTCTTGCCTTCCCGATAATGATCTTCATCGCCTCTTTACCATATCCTTTGTATTGCTCACCCTCGGCTATCATCAGACGCCAGATCCAGAACCGTGGGTCTTTTGTTCCGTCATCAGCAGCGGGAATATCGGTGGAACCAAACATAGCGAAGCCGACCATCTTATCCTCACGGTAAATAGCGTAAGCATCAACCCCGGGAATGAATTGTGCCTCGGCAATCGAATAGAGATTGGAAGCCACATATTCCTTATGGTCATCAGTTACCTGCAGCTCGAGGGCTTCCTCCCAATTCAATCTCGTTATTGCCTCTAATCTGATATTCATTATCACCTCTTATAGTTTTTTGCCAGAAACCCCTGATCTTAATCTCTGTCAATAAAGAGATTATGAGCATCCTTGTTTTCGATAGATTTGTCCTGCTTAATACGGTAACCTTAGATTTCACGTGATACTTTTGGTAGAGACATGAATACGCTCCTCTTTGCCTGATAACCGGTCACATTGTTGATGCTATGACCTTGATGTACCGCAATTTGGTAAATTGCGGAGAACAATCAGTGCGTCGTATATGAAAAGAGCCTGAGTTAAACTCAGGCTCAAATTCAGGATATGCTGTCTTTTGAAATGATACTATTTCAAGATCATCATCTTGTATGCCTTATCATAAAATGGCGTGGACATTCTATAGAAATATATCCCGGAAGACACAGGCTTTCCAAGATAGTCCAATCCGTCCCAGTTTACACAGTATTCTCCCTTTTTATGATGTCCCTCTCTCAAAGTTTGCACCAATTGTCCCTGGATGTTGTAAATCTTCAACTCCATCATATCAACATCTTCACTCAAACTGTAGTTTATAGTTGTGACTGGATTAAAGGGATTGGGATAATTGTTGTACAACTTCGTTCTATAAACAGGAGGTTCGATCATTTCTTCCTCCTGAACAGTTATTGATACCGGTCCGTGAAACTCGTTCGTAAGATCCAAATCAACCGACTGCAACCAATAGTAGTAAGTCTCTCCGATATCAACATGTACATCCTCATAGATGTAAACCTGCTGCTGTGAACTGTTATGGGCATTGATAATTGAAGTATTCATTATCACTGCCTCATTAAGAACTTCGGAAGAGCTTCGAAACACATTATAGCCCAACATGTTGGTCTCTGTCTGGCTTATCCATTGTAATTCAACGAAGCTGTTAGCAGTGACACTCGCAGTGAAGGAAGATAGTTCGACGGGTTGATCATCATCTTCCTCATCGCCTGAAGGTACTATAATTGTTGTATCTCCAGGCCATTCTCCTATGACGGTAGTAACTTGATGAACTGTATTGCCAGTTATGCCTGATGAAATGATTTGAGTAATGATTTCACTATTATCGATACGGATTGGTAATGTATCTTGCTCAAGATCAATTTCTAACTTAAAATTGACTGAAGAAAGAAACTCGTTTTCATTCACTGCTTGTCCCAAAGTAACATCAGCATTATTTCTAAGGGGTGGATCGCTATTTGAGTAATCGAGATTTAAAGTAAAATAATCAACAATAGCTGAAGCATCGGGAAGTTCGATCGAGAGCAATTCCTCATCATAATCTGGTCCGACTCTGAATGATAAAACTGCCTCAGTACTAATGTTGCTTCCTCTTTCATAGAAAATCCACCATACTGCTTCTTCTATCATATCTCCTGGAACTTGAGGACCATCAGCATAATTCGTAGAACTCACAAATACCTGACTTTCATAATCCCAGCAATTGTATTGATTGTCGCCATTAATGATACGATATCTTACAGTTGCTTCCGGAAAGTTCTCACCTTTTACCTTAATAGCACTACGTGATGTTTCTTCCGAAATATCTACATAAGCCGGACGTGCTATAATGGTAACTGCCGGTTCTGAACGACCGGAATTTTCAGGAAACACATTATCTCGCATCATGTTCATTTCTCCAGAGGACATATTAGCCAATAGAACAGATTCTCCGCAAAGTGAAATGATTATCAATGCTGTTAAAAGAATGAGGTTATTCTTATTCATAAAACCCTCCATGGTAAAAGCAAAAAAAGACTGAAATTACCTGCCTGTAGTTTGATCTGTGCCTTTCTCCTACTAGGATGACTAAAATGGAATAACAGCATGTCCTGAAGTGCTGGAGAAATCCCAAAAAACAATCAAACCTATCGACAACCCTACTTAACAATATTAACCAGCTATCCCAATTGCGAATCAATAAAAACAGAGGAGTTATTTTTGTAAAGCTTTTTTTCCCCGGCTTCAAATTAATGTTCTGTTACTATTCTGCGCTTAAATCTTTTCCTGCTGACTTTAATCTCATCGTGTCATTTGTTTATCTGTTAAAAGATAGCGTAGGAGTGTTAAAGATGTAATTTAAAAGCTTTAATCTCAATTTCCTGCCCGGTACTCTCTCTTGATCTTTCTGAATAAGTCACTCATTTTTCCATGACTTAGGCTTAAAATGGGTAGGCATACTCCTTCCTGCTGAATGAGATAAGAAAGTGCTGTTCCGGTTCTTTATCCAATGTTTTTGCTTTTCCTGACAGGTTGTGAATACTCCCGGACAGACAAGTTCATGCTCTTTTTCCGGATGCCGATCTTTTGATGTATCCAGACTCTGCTTGAGCGGTGTGGCTTTTTATCGAATGTACTAATTGAAATGAGCAAAGCGAAATGCAGGTCAGGGACAAATCAATATCAGGGCGGGCGGGTGGGTATAAACACAGGAAAGTTTTGATTGACTCCGAGAGTGTGCATATTCCACTATTGATATCAGATTAGTATTGGGAGATAAAATGATCACTTACAGCAGATCTTTGGACAATATTGACCCTCAAGATTTGCAGGGTTTCTTCGTCGGATGGGATAAGCCCTTAACTCCGGAACAGCATTATGAAATATTGCAGAACAGTCAGTATATTGTTATCGCCACCGATCAGCAGACAAAAAAGATTGTCGGTTTTATAAATGCCCTGTCGGACAGAATAAGGTTTGCTTATATTCCTATGCTGGAAGTTCTGCCTGATTATCAGGGAAAAGGTATCGGCACAGAATTGATGAGAAAACTATTGGATGATCTTTCGCATTTAGGATGCATAGACCTCTCTTGTGACGAGAATCTGCAAAACTTCTATCAAAAATTCGGCATGATCAAGCACTATGCCATGCTGCTCAGAAGGTAATCCCCCCTTCCCTTATCAGTTTGGATAGCAAATCCGGGAAACTTGCAGAAAAATGGGAATGGAGGAATACTATACCTGTGAATATTTCTTGACATGTCAAAACATGTATTCCAACTATGATTTTGTCAGGGGGAGTAATAAAATGATAAGCACTAAGACTGCTGACGACTTGCTAATGATTCCGAAGTATGTTATCAGTAACAATAATAGAGAAAAGTCATTGAATATCAATGCCCCCTCTTTATGGCAACTAAAGATTTTCTTAGAAGGGATCTATAATGGAGATTCTTACCTGTTTTTGTGGAATATCTATCAGAGTGCTAAAATTAGGATTATGATGAATCTTCACGTTCAAGAAGATGATAGTAAGATTGGAATTATCAGAATTGACTATAATAAAGGACATAAAAACCCGGAAGTACTTAAACCAAGCGTTCCGGCAATATTTCACCCTTATGTTGGTCAGAAGATCGATACCCATCATGTCCATTATCATGTTGAAGGTTACGAAACCCTTGCCTGGGCTCTGCCGATAGACGATGATGAGTTTCCTCATAAGAATGTCAGTAATGATCTTATTCCCGATATTATTGTAAGCTTTGCCCAGACTATAAACGTACGAACTCCGTTATTTATCCACAAGAGTATAATATGAATGAAATCAGTAACTTAATTGATCAGTATTACAAGTGGTTAAAAGATAATACCGGCCTTGCTTCAGACCAGGAAACCGGATGGTCTGTAATTAATACTCCTTTTGTGGGCTTATTCAATGATACTATTAATGTTTTCGTTAAGAAAGAAAACAGTAAAATCCTGTTATCAGACGATGGTGAAACCTTACGAAATCTATCTCTTGAAGGGGTAGATGTCTATAGATCAGCAAAAAGGAAAGACTTTTTAGATAAAATTCTCCTGAATTATGGAGTGAGAATAACCAATGCCAAAGAACTAATGATTGAAGCAAACATTAAAGATTTTGCCAAGAAAAAGCACAATCTTTTATCATCTATCATTGAGATTAGTGATATGTTCTTTCTTGCCAGTCATAAAATCAGTTCTATATTCAAAGAAGATGTTGAGAACTATCTAAAAGAACAGGATATTGTCTATACTCAGCAGTTCATTGCCAGAGGATATACCGGCATTGAATTTGCTTTTGATTTTCAGATTGCTTATCCTAAGAAAGAAATAGTACTTAAGGCTTTTAACAACATTAATACTTTGAACATTCCTCATTTCCTCTTTGCCTGGGAGGATATAAAGACAACTCGTGAAAAAATATCAGGAAAAGAGATTTTGGGTTTAGCCGTAATTAACGACGAAAGAGCTTTCAAGCATGAGTTATTAGATGCTCTTAACAAAAAGAATGCTGACTTTATCCTCTGGTCTGATCGTTATAAGCCTGAGATCAAGAAAAAACTCCTTGCAGCTTGATTAGGCTAAGTGGTGCAGATTAAACAGCCCTTGTCAGAACTATTCTAAAGGACTTATTCTTTATGTAGCCATCAATATCCATGACTGCATTCGCTTTCTAAGAATATTCAAGTTGCAAGCTTATACCCGGGTGTTTTCCCGAAACCGGTATATGAACCTGATTACATGGTGAAACTTTTTCGTAGAGACGTGGGCACGCCCCGTCTTAAACTGATAACCGTTTACGAAGTTAATATTCTTTACTCCATCTTACTTTGTTATAAAGGTAATCTCCCCCCCCCTTACCTTATCAGCTTGAATAGCAAATCCGGTAAACTTGCAGCAAATTGATCCTGCTTCTCACTTTTGACTCTCTTAAAGGAAAAAGATTCTCAAGGTAGATATTTATTCTTGACATAATAACCTAATATATATCCAAATGCTCTTTGAAATCTGAATAATGTTTTTTAGGATTAATAGTGAATAACAAAGAAGCTCATGCCCGTATCAAGATAAACAGGCTTTTGGAAGAAGCCGGTTGGAGCTTCTTTGACGGCAAGGGCAGGAAAGCCAATATCCGGCTGGAAAAGAATATCAAGATCCGGGAGCAAGACCTCGACAATCTCGGCGAGGATTTCGAGAACTGCCGTAACGGTTATGTGGACTACCTTTTACTCGACTCTTCCGGCTTTCCCCTCATTGTTTTAGAAGCAAAATGCGAAGAAAAAGACCCGCTCGACGGCAAAGAACAAGCCCGCCGTTACGCAGCCAATCTCGGAGTTCGTTTCATCATCCTTTCCAACGGTAACATCCACTATTTCTGGGATTTGAAGAAAGGGAACCCGAATGTCATAACCAGATTTCCCACTCCTGAATCCGTGTTTCAGTTGAACAGGAAAAAGCCCAACCCTGACCGGAAACGAAATAACATTGACAATAAAGACAATACAATAATTTTTAGTTCAAGATTGATATGGATTAAACTATGATTTATTCTAATGTAGTTAAACAGAGACCATAACTAACGCAAAGTCGATAGGAGACAGTGTTTATGACAGTTCCGCAGTTAACTATAGAACAGATTAGCGCCTTAATTCCTTCGGCCTCAAATATTCAGCTAGTCGACCGAGGTGGTCAAAAGATAGTCTTTTCCGGTATCATTGATGGGCGTAAATATGCGATCAAGTTTATGGCTCCCAATATATCACAGACGGACTTTCAATATACTGAATTGGTCGATGAAGTAACTATGCGAGCTCAACGTGAAGTGGAAACCATGAAGCAATGCTCTTCATCTCACTTAGTCAGTATAGGACCAATCGGGTTAAATAAAGGAGACATAGACGGTCAGCCAATAATTTACTTCAGTGAGGAATTTATAGAAGGTCTGAACCTTTGGACACACCTAAAAGACAATGGTCCTCTATCTATAACTGATGTAGTCCGCCTTGCTACTCATATTTCAGAAGCGATCAAGGAAATTTGGAAGTTTTCTAAAATACATCGAGACATTAAACCTCAGAACATTATGAAAAGAAGCAGTAATGGTGAATTTGTTCTGCTTGATATGGGACTTGTTTTTGATCTTGAAGAGGATTCTTTGTCCAATATGTTCATAGTTGGAACAAAGAAGTATTTTTCTCCGGAACAAATGGACTATATCAATCGAAGAACGAGACTGACTTTCAGGTCCGATTTGTTTTCACTTGGGATTGTTCTTTATGAAATGGTCACAGGAGTACATCCTTTCATTTCTCATAATACAGGGGCACCATTTGATGTGTTGCGAAGCATCTTGAATAACTCGCCAATACAACCTTTAGAACACAGAGAAGGAATTCCTGAGAAACTAAACAAGATCATAATGCGCCTTCTCGATAAAAGACCTGCTTTGCGTTACCGTAGTATCGAAATGTTCCAAAGTGCATTGAATGAAGTCGATATAGAAGGAGGCGAATAATGAGTATATTGGCTCAAAGTGGATATGGACGAAGTGACAAGTTTGAGGAAGGTATAAATCATAGAGTTATTAACGGCATCATTATGAGTCCATTTAACGAAAGACGTGAACGATTGGAAGAAAACATTAAGAGTTGGGGTATCAGCTATCCAGAAGCTTTGATTTTGTTTGATCCTCAATTCTACCCCGCCACTCTAAACAACTCTCTTTATGGACATCTCAACGAATATGACTATTATAAGAACTACAGCATGTTGGGACGGGCACATTTTTCAGGAACACGAATTCAAGGATACATAAAAGATTGTCTTGATTATCAACACCAGACATTTGGTGGTAATTTGACTTATTTGATCTCCCCGACAATCATCTTCGATGACTTTAGTGATTTTGGGAGTCAAATCGCCTTGAGTTTTGCTGTCGAATCAGCAGACTATCATTCCGCACTAAGTTCCCCAAAACCTTTACTAATTTCGCTTGTAGTATCCGAAACAGCTTTCAATTCTAAGGATGCTGTTGATGACTTTCTCGATGCACTAACAGAAATCGACACAAAAGGCTTCTATATTATTCTCCGCCGAGATTCAGCAACCATTCAGAATGCTATGGAATCTCCACCATTCGGTCGATTCATGTACTTTTGTCATGTCCTGACCACTCTTAACGAATACGACGTCATTGTTGGATATAGTGATTGGAGTAGTTTCCTTTTAGAAGCCGCTGGTGTTACACATACTGCAACGGGATGGTATCAGAATCTCCGCCAGTTTACACTTGGTCGTTTTCAGCCGTCAACCGGAGGGAAACGTCCGAGAAAACGTTATTCTTCTAAGCCATTGTTATCATGTCCGCTCATCTTACCTGAAATGCAGGAGTTGTACTCAAAAAATCTACTGCAACATATACTCAGTGGATCACAATATGACGTTATCCTTCAAAATGGTCCAGCATCCGGTGCTGTGAACTGGTCTGATAAAATATCTTGCTTAGCTCATTGGTATAGTCTGAATGCCTTATCTCAACGTTTATCAGCTCTTCCAACACAAGTGGAGCGTTTAGATGAAGCTGAACTGATTCTAAATAACGCTATGACATTATACACTCAATTGGGTCACCTGAATATTTCTTTTGAACTTCCGACAGGACCTAATCAGCTCAGAGAATTGAAGAACTCACTTAAGGAATATCGCAAAATGGTAAGATTATAATGAGAGAATTGAATCGTACATCCCGTTCATCTTTTGGCTTTAATGAAAAGGAAATGGCTGAAGCTTTCGAGTGTTTGCTTGAGTCAGAGGGCGGTCTTCCTGAAGTCGGAAAATTTAGCGCAATCTATCGTGAGGTTACGTGTAACCAAGGTCGTCCCGACTTTATTGCCCTACGCTATAAATCCTCTTTTGATCATCAAAACAACATAGATGTTCCTGGTCTTATCGGCCCAGCGATACTGCAAAACCTTAAACCCAAGGCTCCTCGTACATTTGAATATCTTGTTACCAACTCAGAATTTAGTTCAAAATCGATCCGAAAAACGTTAAGACTGATGGTCAAAAGTGGGCATGTAGAGCAACTTGAAAGTGGTACGTATCGGCTCACGGCTAAGATGGATTACGAAAAACCTGAAATATGGACATTTGAACTTAAGTTGAATAATCCAAAGAAAGCTGTATTCCAAGCTCAGCAAAGCCGAGCTTATGCAGAAAGATCGATAATTGTTGTCCCTCAAGGTCAAGAAAAAAACTATGAAAGATTTAGGGATACTATGCTTCGTTGGCATATTGGTTTATCAACCTTCAACCCCATTACTGGTGTTTTTCAATTTGTGATAAAAGGAAGAAAAGCAAGAGCACTATCTCTAACTCAGCGTTATTATACTCTCTCTCAACTAGCCAGGAGGGTTGACGAAAGTGGTTTTGATTCTGAACGTTGCTTCAGATAATTGGCTTTTCTTGCTCTATATCTATCGATGAAAAACATTCTGCATTCAAACTGCTATTCTAATCAAGGTTTACTTCTTGATACAGAAAGAATTGGTGACAAGGGAATTTCAGAATGTCCTAACTGCGGAAGTGCGACAGGTAAAACGCTAACCACGTTTTGGCGCTGCATATCGGGAAATCCTTTTGCAAAGTCAATGTTATTGCATCTTTTTGAAAATACTCTTTGAGTGTCGCCATTTTCACTCCTGCTCTGGTTGTCTAACATATTTCTCACTTGGCAGTGTGGATGGCAGCGGAACACTGGTCAGGTGAAGAAAATGGTCGTGCATTGTTTTCAATAGACTGGGACCTTAGCCAAAAGAGACTGATGAACTTTAAAATTGAAACCGTATTTCTGCATGACATTTTTAACCAACCCCAAGAACCATTTTGGTGATTCTGGTGAAATATATACAGCCTCTATTAGCTCATTAAGATCAATCGATACTTTGTAACCAAATTCTTGATTAGGTAAACCTATTTGTATCTCTTTGTCGGTTATAGGTAAATCTTGGATAAGAGCTCGAAGTTCACGCTCATGCTCAAATGATCTACGCTTATAGACAAAAGGCCGCATCGTATTACCTTCAGGTAACCATTCATTTTCATAGTCGATATAATGTACAATTCCAACATGTACATTTTCCGGTAAGCAATGCCTCAATCTCTTGTAAGTAGATTGAATGGCCACGGCTTCGTTTGTTTGGGCATACAACTTCCACATGGCTGCGGATTCATATTCATTCATGTGCCAACAGTTTATGTATGTCCATTGTCTGCTCCACTCAGCTAACTCTGCCAACTGATCGATTTGTTGCTTTGTAATTTTAATATCACTATAGACAGTTGACCTTAACTTTATATTTGCATGCGAAGTTGCTCCTTCATATGGATCATCGAACAGGTCGCTTCTTGAAAAGAAGAGGTTTTGTGAAGAAAGCATCGAAACGTATTTGGTAAAATCCAAATATCGCCAGATCTTAATGCTTCTATCTGCCGGTGCTTGAAAGCAGGGATGATCTTTTGGGGATGTCATGTATTATCTCTGCACAACATAAGATTAGATGTACTAATAAAACAGCAAATGTTGCTCTCCAAGTCTACCTAATCTATGTTGCTCGTTAATTGTTATCTGTTTACTATTATTAAGTTTACGCATAATTTTTCCATATTTATTTACTTGTATACGTTGCTCATTTTGGCACTTAATCTAAAAATCGGCAGGTCTTCTTAGTCTCATCATTTACCTCTGTCCAAAATCTTACCGATAACGGGTAAGGCTATGTGCCGTTTTAATGGCATATAGCCTGTGTTATCGGTTGGATTTTGGAACTTCCTCATTTGCTTCCTTCTTTTTTACTACCACCAAAATCAGCCGCGCGTTTTTTGCGTCGGCTGCATTTTTTGTTATGTGACTAAAGTGTTTCACCTAACTCATTAGTCATTGCTCTATGAATCCGCTCCATGAGATAGCGAAACATTCTAAGGTCTGTCTTTTCATCACAATGCATTGACAGCTCTTCTGTTTCCATCATTAGCTGTCGAAATTCTTCTTCCAGAATTTTTCTTGGCATCATTTTTTTCATATTAGTTAACTTATCTAGCTTGCCTGAAATTCTTTCATACTCAATTGACGAGATACTGCCCTTCGAAATGCCGCGCCTGTTCTCCATCAGAAAAATTTCCATCATTTTTCGCATATCATTCAACTGAGATTGCAGTACATCAATTGCAAACGCTTCTTTATTGTCGCCTTCCAATGTCGGAATGCTTGCCGGATTGCTTAAAGCCATAAGACGTACAATAGAATTCACATTGCCCTGCTGACCCTCCGCAGCTTTCGTTGCAATAATTGCTGCTGTTAGGTCCCCCTGAGTTTGTAAAACATCATGATATTTCATGCCTCTATCATACTCTAGATATCGTAATGGTCCGATATCAAAGATTTTGGGAGTTCCTTTTTCCTGAATTAAAACTACAGGTTTATCGAAAGCCTGCCGTATACCTAACTCAAAAAGCACATTTGGATTGCGAGAACTTAAATCACAAATTGCTATAGGGGCGTCAATCAATTTCTTGAGGATGTCCAGATGTATAAAATTGGTTTCTTTTACCTCATCTGCTCGTCTGACTGTGAATTCAGTTTTTGCCACAGCGGGTTTTACGATATCTTCATATACTCGCAGGAAGTGTCCTTTGTCATAACCATCAGCATC
>CAYXFD010000036.1:0-17346 GCA_964464175.1 uncultured Candidatus Cloacimonadota bacterium
AGTAAATATGCAACCTTTTTTCCGCTCGTTGTAGTTCTACTGCATTATTTGGGTTAAAAGATCAATTTAAACTATCATTACTTGAGTTATCTCAAGGTTTTTCCTCTTTCTTTACCCTTTCTGTCATTCCTATGAGTTCTACTGACTAGTTCTCTACTCCGAGAACCCTATTTTGCAGAACTCTTAATAAAAAAGTAAATGGATTCTAAATTATTCCAATGCAGGTTATTTATCAAATAATGCTAAGTTGTCTATTGGGGCTAAAGTGCTGGCAGAGAGAGGAAATCCACAATTAAAATGAAAGAGTACGCAGCATGAAAAGCTACTCATATAACAAGTTGCAAACAAGGCCAGATGATCTTATCTTTCATAACAGCCGTTATTATCTTCAGATTGGCACATCGATTAACATTAGGCCTTTGAGTGAGCTTTAACGTTCAATACATATTGCAACAAAAACACTACATGTGATTCTAAAAAAAAGAAAACGGTAACTCAAGGTTTTTGAATGAGTTACCGTTTATCTGTGAAGAAGCTACTTTCGGCAAGTTTCTTCACGATCCTTGGCTTTACATTCGTTGCACAATTCTCCACTCGATGGTTTAAAATGAGTTGAGGTGTAATCTTTTGTTGGCCATTTTGTGCAATTCTTACACCAATGCCAAGTATCGCTTGTTTTGAGTTTACGGTATTCAGCCATCTATCCTCCTTTGTTTGAGTTCATTATTTATGAACTCTATATACGGAGTATCAATTTGTAATGAGGAAATAGTGTCAAGAAAAAATTTATTCATGTCTCAATAAGATCAAAGTCAAATCCGAGGATATCTGTTAATAAAACCGCCTTACTTACGAAAAAGGTCAGAGAAACTGTTTTTTGTCTAATTTATCATAGGAAATCTTTACCCGTTCTTTCTTAAGCAGGGAAACTACATCCCAGTGCCTGGAATATCTCCAGTATCATAAAACCTGATATGAAACTTACTATCATAGTATTTTCTGTAGGGGCGGTTCACGAACCGCCCTCCTTCTTGCTATCCTTCCGCAGGTTTTTCTCTAATCCCTAATCCCTAATCCCTATTTTCATGCTGCTCTTTCCTCTGGTCTTATTTTTTTTTTCACGTCGCTGAATTGTTTACTGCTCTGCTTCCGAGGGACTTACCCCTCCTCCTGCCGGCACCATTTGTTATCCTTTATATAATAGAGGGATTAATTATCCTAAGGAGACCATTAGGATATTTTACAAACGGAGGGGGTCCGACTATAGGATATCCTAATGGTCTCCTAAGGGTAGGAAAACAACTATAGCCCGATGAAAACAAAGAAGGAGGAAGCAGAACTATGAAAAAGCCGACCCCGTTAAAACAGCTGGAAGAATATGTGGACTTTATCGGCAAAGGACTGGTGAAGCTGAATATTAAGGTTGATCACGATATGATCCACCTGCTGTCAAAAACGATGCAGCACTATTTCGAATTACCGATAATGGTACAGTTGCTGGTTAAAATGTCAAATTCGATGTCAGGTAAGATGGTAATCAAAAGAGGGAAATACCGGGGATTCGTTTTTCAGATGAGTCATGGCGTGCAGCAGATAAAGAAATATGAACCGGAGAAATACAGGAATGACCGGAATACCCCGCTCAGGCTGAGAACAAGAACCATAGTCCATCTGGCAAGCCTGGATCCGGTCCCAAACCTGCAGACCAAAGGGAAAGAGCTATTCCGGAGTTATCCCTATTATCTGCTTAAAACCGAACCGGTAAAACTTCGGATGAAGAATTTTTATTTCGATCCTGAGGTCTTGCCGGGCAGAGTTTTGCGGATCTATAAAGCAGAGGATCCCGAAAATCCCGATCCGGAAAGCGACATCTTGTATGCAGAAGAGGAATATTCTCCCAAAAAGACGATCCGTTTTGAATATGGGGAAGAGGATATCCAGCAGTTCTATGCTATGAACACCGGCAACGGAAGAGTGTCGGGGCTGTTAAAATTCATCTGGGCTGAGAGCATCCCCGGTCTTGAATAATCTTCC
Organism: uncultured Candidatus Cloacimonadota bacterium; assembly: GCA_964464175.1. GTDB lineage: Bacteria > Cloacimonadota > Cloacimonadia > Cloacimonadales > JAJBBL01 > CAYXFD01. Next base: position 2,035 of record CAYXFD010000036.1, read on the forward strand.
GGAAGCCCGGAGAAACATCTCAGAGAAAGAACTCAGATAACGTATCCGGTAAGTGTAGTGCACCCATTCATCCGGACGAAGTCTTTCGTAAAGGGAAATTTTACTCTCATCGTCGGAAGTTACATGCTTCTATAGCGGTGGAAAACGGAGTTGACAGTTTAGCGCTTTTTCAGGTTGTTGACGAAAGTTTAGAGGAGATCCTGATGCTCAGAGCTATTGCCTTGTTCCTGATAGTATTACTATCCTGCTTTTCCTTTCTGTATGCCGGTGACGACAGTTCCAAATGGAGTGTTTCCACGAGTTTAACATACCCTTTAGCGAACATTTATACTCTTCATGTAAACTACAGGCCTGATAATAATAACGAATTGTACTTTGGACCCTGCTTCCAGAATTTCAGTCATGATAGCTTTACCGTCTATGGCTATACACTGGTACTCGGTTACAGAAGATATTTCTGGAGAGGCTTGTTCCTTGAAGGGGAATTATATCCGGCGTATAACAGGATCTGGTCAAAGATCACCGCTTCGTATTACCCCGGAATAGAGATGTGGGGAGAAATCAAGATCGGCTACAAAATCCCTTTCGGGAAAAGTAAATTTTACCTGCAGCCGTCTCCCGGAATAGGTTTCGGGATATTCAGAACAAACAGACCACCCAATTATAATGAGGAGATAAAATCTCCTGTCTTCATCCCTCAAATCCTGATAGGGAGAGAATTCTGAGGCAGGAGGGAGCCGGCAGGCTTAACAAACGATAAAGTTATCTGCAGTTATTCATTGATTAGGCGGTATGGTTCTATTTATGGGCTTTGGCTTTATTGACTGAGGAAAGGAACAGTGCCTGAAATAATTGCTTTTCTTAATCTTTTAGTCTGTATTTTCTGATAAAATGTCCGTTTCTGGAGCTTTCACCAAGGAATTCGAAATCCCGGATCCTTCTTGAGAAAGGTGTGTGATTATCCTGAAGGGGGTAAGCGGAGCTGTAAATTGATATCTCGCTTAAATCTCTGATATTGCTGACAGGGGGGAGTATTTCCGAGCTTGTAGAGTAAACCCCTTTATCCCGCTTTATTTCCAGATGGGGGAAAGAGCGTTCCGAAACAAGCAGGGCTGTACCGTCGGAAGCGATCAGCAGGGCATATTCCGGCTGTAGCCCGTTTTCTTCGAATATCTCAGACAGATCAGCAGACCGGTTCGTTTTGATGATCGTATCAACGTTTCCGGTTATCTCATAAAAACCGGAAGAACAGGCTGAGAGGAGGCAGAGTAAGAGACAGAGCAGTTTTATTTTTGCCATCTGAGCAGCCCAGCCCCTCTCCAGACAGGATCGGAGAAATCGATATCTGTGGAGAGAGACTCCCTTCCGGTTGTTAATAGCGTATCGGGTATCTTATCCCAGTTTCGCAGCTCTTTCACTTCCGACAGATTTGCGAATTCGTTCCTGAATATGATCGCTCTGTCCATCATCTGAATATAGGCAAGTGACTTGATCCACATTCCGGCAGGCATATCCGGACTGCGGAGATGAATCCCCTCCTCGTCGCTTACCAGCACAGCATTTCTGAGATAGGTATCGAAATCGAGCCTGTGAGCAACACCATCCCGCCCTGCCAGAAAGAACTCCTCTTTATGGCTTGGATAAACCTGAGCGATCAGATCAAAGAAAAAGAATCCTTCAACCTTCCTGAACGGTTTCGGGTCTGTCACGATTTCCATTCCGGAAAGCAGGTCTTCGGCGAAGAAGATAAAATCGGGCAGAGGTAATTCCCGGTAAGTTTCCGTCTCTATGGTCATTATTCCGTCTATCCAGAACATATCCCGCATCCCGGGAACTACGAGACGAATCTTGTCTTCGGCAAGTTCGGAATCATTTCTGTTCAGAGCGATAATCGGATCGTAGTTTCCGATCTCTTCAGCAGTGAGCCGTATCCGGTAGTTATCAGAAGAAGTAAAAACCAACTGGTCAAAAGAATCTAATCCGTGGGAAGGCAGAATGTCCCGCAAGGGGATACCCTGCCAGTGGTCTATGATGATCTCTCCTCTCTTTTCCCGCTCGGTTGTCAGTTCGATCCGCTCATATTCCTGCAGCTTGCTTAGATCGATCATTGTTTCCTCAGCACCGTCCTTTATTACAAATGCCTCTGCGGCTACAGAGAAGAGGAGAAGCATTATTAGAAACAGGATTTTCATGGTAACTCCTTCACATAATGATAAAATATGGAAAGCTTATCCGGTTTCCCATGTCAAGCAGAAATGAGCGAAGCGTCTGGTTTTCGGCTTCCGGCTCAGGGGTAAGGCTGCATAATGTGAGGGTGGCAGAATTAAAAACGACAGGAATAGTTAGAATATCAAACATTCTCTTGACGGATTAGCTAACATTGGCATTATGTATTCAAAGGAGGCAGTAATGACTGAACACATAGTAAATATAATCAGGGAACTACGCGAAAGAGAGGGATTAACGCAACAGAAACTTGCTGATGAGCTCGGTGTGTCTCGTTCTTCACTCTCCCAGATTGAGAATGGTGAGAGGAGAATCAATATCATGGAGTTAATTAAGCTTTCCAGGATATTCAATACAACTTCCGATATCTTGCTGGGTCTGAAAAAAGATATCGAAGTAACGGTTACCGGTCAAAGTAATAGTCTCCGGGAACAAGAGCAGGTAAGAATCAATATCCCGCAAAAGAACTTAGAGAAGTTTAAAGAGATTCTTCTTTATATTCTATCCAAGGTCGGATCTAAGCCCAATATTGGTGAAACCGTGATCTATAAATTGCTATACTTCATTGACTTCAATTATTATGAAAAGTATGAGGAGCAATTAATAGGAGCGACATATCAAAAAAACCATTATGGTCCGACACCTGTTGAGTTCAAGATAGTTGTAAAATCTATGATTGAAGAACAAGTGTTAGAGAAGATAGAGAGTAAACACTATAAGTTTCGTCAAAAGAAGTACCTGCCTTTACGAAAAGCTAACTTATCTCTGTTGAAAGCGAACGAAATTGAGGTCATAGATAAAGTTCTGTGCAGATTATCAGATATGAATGCTTCTGAAATCAGTGATTATAGCCATAACGATGTACCATGGCTAACCACTGAGGATGGTGGAATCATTGAATATGAGTCTGTTTTCTATAGAACCCCGATGTACTCAGTAAGAGAGAATTAGATGTTTTTTGCTTCGGTTTCAGGAACTCCGGAATTTGTTAGAGACCTGAAGAAGTTAGTTAAAAAGTTTCCAACACTTAAAGAAGATCTGGAGATCTTCATAAAACATCAATTGGTTCTATATCATAAGCAGAATATTGATAATAAAGGCATTTATCGGCTAAAAAGCACTCATGTAACAAACCCCATTATCTATAAAGCCAGGAAATTTGCCTGCCGGTCACGTAAAGGTAAAGGCTCTCAATCAGGAATACGAATCATTTATTCCTATACCGAAGAATTTGATCAGATTGTATTGATTGAGATATATTATAAAGGCGACAAAGAAGATGAAGATAAACAGAGAATCGAATCTTATTGCAATAGCGTAAAGGATCAGTCTAAATGAAATTGATGCTGATAAGCTGCAAGCTAAGCATAGATGGTCCGAATAAACAGGTCATAGGAGGTATTTTTTGTATCGAAAGCAAACTCCTTCAGCAAACTTGTTATCTTATGTATCAATATTATCGAGAATTTTTTTTATCTATCAATTAGTAAGAATATTCCAATCAACTCTCTGTAAAGAAACGGAACTCCTTTCCACCCTTTTCTATTGACAAATAGAGCTTCTGAGATATGAGGAAACGGCACCGAGCAGTGAGGTCTAAGCTAACGGTATGACCTGCTGCCGATAGGGTATAAGGGGAAACCTTTATGCCTCCCGGATTTCTCTTGAGAGAAAGAATTTGGAAAGGTGAAGCGACGAATCGAGACGATCTTTCCAGTTACCTTCTCCGAGCCGGGATCTATAAAGGAAAAGGGAGGTTAATTGAAACGCTGGCTGAGTAGTTTTTCGACTCGTGATCTGATCATCATAGCGATCATATCTGCTCTTGGTCTGGCTGTAAAGCCGATCATAACACCGCTTGTCCATCTTATCTCCGGACCTTTACTGATACCGGGAGGCTCTTTAGCCGGTGGTTTTTATATGCTCTGGCTCGCTCTGGTGGTGGTACTTGTGCCGAGAAGAGGTTCGGCTCTTTTGACCGCTTTTGTGCAGGGGGTAGTCACTCTTATGCTCGGTCATTTCGGTCATCACGGCGTCATGAGCATTGTAATCTATACGGCACCCGGCGTTACGGTCGAGCTTATTGCCGCCTTTTTCCGGAATAAAAGTTCTCTGCCGGCTCAAACGACCTTCTGTGCAGGGGCAAATATCACAGGTTCGCTATTAGTGGCACTTTTGATAATGAGGCTGCCTCTCATCCCTCTTTTGATATCACTGACTGCCTCTCTCCTTTCGGGGATCGGCGGTGGTGTTGTCAGTTACAAGATCATCAGGCAGCTCAGGGCACATCGCTTTGAACTGTTGTCAGAGAAGGAATAAAGAACAGATGAGGAAAGGATACTATCTTGCTGTCTTCGTGGTTATAGTAATCGGTTTTGGGTCGGTGTTTTATCTCTCCCAAGACCCGGTTATTGAAGTATATGGAGGAGAGCAAGCTTTTCGGATAACGGAAAGCGGCAATTTGAAGGAACTGACGGAGCATTTAACGGAGAGCAGAGTTGATGAACTGATAGTAAAGAATAAGGAGATGGCAGCTGTCATCATTTGCGGAGAGTTATTCTCTGAGTTTAGTCTGAAGAAAAAGGGTCGAAGCTGGTTATTGCAGCAGGGATCATCAAGAGCAGAGTTAGCCGGAGTAACAAAGATATTTCTCGCTACCCGGGCAAAGGATCAGGGAGTCTATCATCTTAACGGTACCGGGCAACTCTCATATCAGAGCACTTATGACCTGATCAGGCGAAACATTGTCTTAGAAGATTTGGGCAGCCGTGATTACCAAAGAGGTTTTTTAACGATCCCGGAAGTTTTACTAACTATTCAGACGGAAGCGGATTCTCTTCTTTTTATTTACCATAATGGGGTAGAGGAGTGGCATAAACCTAAAGAACCGGGTCTGGTAAAGCTGACAGCTAAGCAGCTACTTCCCGCCGGGGTTGACCGGAAGGGGGAGAAGGTTCTGAAAGGGATTTGGGAGAATCCTCCCTCAATGTCCGGTCTGATGATCTATGATCTGCTGATGAGTTCAATTGCCGAAAGTCCGACATTAGCTGTTTTTGTTGACGGATTGGGTTACAAACTCTGGGAATATGCTTCAGAAAAAGGCTTTAGCGATACCTTCTTCGATATCGGATTTGAACCATTAAGGGTTGTTTATCCCCCTAAGACCGTTTACAATTACTATGCTTTCGGAACTGGTGAGTTACGACCGGAGGCTGAAGAAAAAAGGAAAGAAATGTTCTCTTCTTTCGCAGAACCGGGCTTGATCTCGTTTGAGACCGAAACCGGAACGGCTGCAAGGAGGGGGGTGATCATTGAAGGAGAGATGCAGCTATATCTGTCACCCCTGAGGCAGGTTCTACATTTGCCGGATAAGGAGAGCGGATTGGTTGATCCAGCCATCTACCGGACAGCATTGAAAGAAACCGCAGATCATGATTTCGTTTTTGTTCATTTTCACGATATAGATGATCTGGGACATTCGTACGGGCCAAACAGCAAGGAGGTGATGGAAGCAATAAGAAGGACTGGAGCGTTTCTCACCGGGTTAGCGGCAGTGTGGGAGGGGAATTTTTATGTCTTTTCCGATCACGGCATGCATGAATATTATGAGGAAGAGACGGGGAGTCTCTCCGGAACTCATTATACTGCGGGAGCAGAAGATATGATCGGGGTCTTTGCCGATCTGTCGGGATTAACCAAAGGGGAAGATGATGAAGACTAAGAGACAGATAGGGGTGATTGCAATTATAGTTGTTTTTTTAGTGATATTATTGAGTATTCTTCTGCTGGTCAGACAAAAAGAGATGAGCCTCTCGGAAGGTTTGCAGATAACAGCCGGAGGAGAAGACTATTTCTTAACCGGAAGCGATTTTTCAGATATCAGAATGAGCAGTCTGCCTGCTACCGGTACAGAAGAACTTAGAGGGTACCTGATCACTGATATCATGGAAACCCTGGCTTTGTCAATACCGGAGGGGGTTAATTACTATTTCTCTACCCGGGACGGGAACCGGCTGGTCATTTCGGAAGAAGAAATTAGAGAAAAACAGGCTGCTCTGATGCCGGAAAGCAAAGACAACAACAGATTCCGTCTTGTCCTGCCTCATGATCCTTTCCGCAACAGATGGTTAAAAGATATAGTGAGAATTGAGATCTATTAAATGCTGCTGGAAGTAAAAAATCTGACTTTTCGTTATCCCGGGAACAATGAAGATCTCTGGAAACCTCTGAATTTCAAAGCGGGGAGGGGAGAACTCGTCCTGCTCAAGGGGAGAAACGGAAGCGGCAAGACTACTCTGCTCAATTGCCTGTGCGGCATAATCCCTCAGGCCATCCCGGGAGAGATGACAGGGGTGGTATTGTATCAGGATAAACCTCTTACGGAGTTATCGTTAAAGGAGATAGCTCCGCACATCAATCTGCTTTTTCAGGAACCGGACAAACAGATCTTCATGCCTGTGGTCGAAGAAGAGATTGTTTTCGGACCGGAAAATCTCTGCATAGAGAGGGAGGAGATCGGGAGAAGGCTGGAGTATATCTTGCAGCGGTTCAGGATCGGGCATTTACGCCAAAGGAAGACTGCGGAACTATCATTCGGACAGAAGAAGCTGACGGTTTTAGCGGGACTTCTTGCCATATCCCCGCAGGTGTTATTGATCGATGAATTTTCTGCCGGAATGGAAGAGAATATTATCAGCCTTTTTGTCGATTATTTAGAGGAATTGAAAAAAGAGGGGAAACTGATCATAGCGGCAGAACACCCGGTATATCTGGAGCAATCTGCAGATATGATCATCAATCTGGATGAGCATAACAGTAAAAACCAATCCTGATAATCCGGAGGACGAAGAGATGGTCAAACAACCAAAGGGTCAGGCAAGGAGATATTCAATGAAGAGAGCTTTTTCCCCATTTTACTCTGTTTTCATCCGAAACATAAACCAGGTTATCGCTCTGAACCGGGAAGAGAAGAGAGTTCCCGTTATTGATTCTACTGATGTTTAGAGCTTCACAGAAAACGTTATGGAATACCTTTACAGCATAGCCGGTCTTTCATTTGCCTATGAGAAGGGGCAGCCTGTCTTCGGGGGGCTTGATCTTGATATTCCTTCTCATGGTCTTACCTTGATCAACGGAGGTAACGGAACGGGGAAAACGACCCTCTGCCGCCTTCTGACCGGATTAACCAAAGGCTATACCGGATCTCTCCGGCTGAATAATGAAGAAATGAAGAGGTTAGACCGTTCAAAGATCCTGGAGAATGTCATCTATATAAAGCAGGATCTAACCGGTAATCTGATGGGAATAACCCCTGATGAAGATCTGAAGATCTGGCAAAACCGTTTTAGTGAACCCGATACGGCAGGGAAAGCAGAAAAGAGGAAACTGGCTCTGCAATTGCTGGGAGCTGAAAAGGTCGGAGATACTCCTGTTTGGGAGTTGAGTTACGGTCAGAAGAGGAGGACAATGCTCTCCGTTCTTCCCCTTTTCCGGGAAAAATACTGGATCATTGATGAACCGACAGCAAGTCTTGACGAGGAGGGGATCACCCTTCTGATCAAGCTGTTGAAGAAAAAAACAGAGAATCATTGCGGAGCTCTAATCCTGACTCACAGAAAAGAGCTTTTCAGAGAACTTTTTCCGGTTTTGGAAGCTTCGGAGCAGCAAAGAACGAAAGAGAAAAGGCAAGGTAACAATTCCCCCTTCCTGCTAAGTGAAGGTAGGGTCAGGATCATGGAATGGTGAAATGACCAGGTTTATTAACACCAGAACGGTAATCATAATCTCCGTTGCTCTTTCCAGTATCGCAGTCTTCAGGCAGAATATCGGGGCACAGTTGTTTGTCATGGGGTCTGCTTTGCTGTTATTACTCCTGCAGAACGAAAGAAAACTGCTCTTCGCTAAACTGGCGGGGAGATTCAGGCACTTTTGGCAGGCAATATTGATAATAGCTGTCATTCAGATAGTCTTTAGGCGGGAGGGAGATGTTCTTTGGAGTTTATATCTTTTCAGGATCACTGATGCCGGAGTCTTCTTCGGAATAACCGTGGCAATGCGTCTGATAAATCTGATCCTTGTTGCCGGACTGCTCTTCAGTATCTCCTCTGCGGATTATCTGCTCGCTTTTAAAGCCTGGCGGTTTCCCTATGAAATATCATTTCTCATCACAACCGTTATTCGCTTTATTCCCGACTATTACAGGCTTTTCATCGCTTACAGGGAGACCATCTATCTGCGGAATATAAATCTGAAAAAGCTCTCTGTCAAAAATAAGCTTTCAGTTCTGATATCCATGCTTATTCCTGTCCTGACCACTAATCTTACCGAAGTCAAATACAGGGCTATAGCCCTTGACTTGAAGGGTTTTCGCCTATATCCCCACCGAACTTATCTCTATGATAAGAAACTTGGCACTGCTGACTATCTGCTTCAGTTTTCAGCGGTAGCCGTGTTTGTTGTTGTAATATTCTTTCTTTAGAGAAGGAAACAGTAATCAAGACTGAGCTATCCTGAGTTCAAGATAGCGGGTATTTACCGCATTTGCAGTTCAACCGCTGTTTTCCCTGTCCTCAATAACACAATTTTCCTTGACTTGAAAAACGGTATCTTTTTTCTCTGTATTCACGCTGAAGTGGTGGAATTGGTAGACACGCTAGGTTCAGGACCTAGTGAGCGAATAGCTCGTGGGGGTTCGAGTCCCCCCTTCAGCACCATTTTTTTACCGGCAGCTAATCCTTCAGATTCACCTTTTGGAGCAATAGAATGACCCGTTTAGAGAAAAGGATCATTACAGAGATCGATAAAGCAAATCAAACCTGGCAGTTATTCCGGGAAGGTGAAAAGCTTTTAGTGGCTCTGTCCGGCGGGAAAGATTCCCTTGCTCTTTTTCATCTGCTGCAATACTACCCGCTTGAACTGCAAGCCCTGCACATCAGACTGAGTCCGGAACATGATCTTTCCTTTATCGAAAACAACAATCTGCAGGGGGAAGTGAAGGTGATAGAGACCTCAATCTATGATGAGGTCAAGTCTTCCGGGAAAAGCCTTAATACCTGCTTTTCCTGTTCCCGCCAAAGACGGAGAGTTATTCTGGAATATGCTGAACAAAAAGGCTGCAAAAAAATCGTTTTCGGACATCATAGAGACGATGTGGTTGCCACTCTTCTGCTCAATCTGTTTTTCAGCCGGGAAGTAAGTACTTTAACCCCCAAACAGTCTCTCTTTAAAGATAGATTTGAAATAATCAGACCGCTATATTCTGTTTCGGAAAAACTCCTGGTGTCTCTGCAGAAGGAACAAGGTTTCAAGCCGGCAAAACCGGTTTGTAAAGAGGCGGGAAATTCAAAAAGGGAGTATGTCGGAGATTTGCTGGCGCAGGTTCAGAAAAAACACCTGAAAATCGATATCACAGATAATATCTATTCTTCTTTGCAAGCTGTTAAGCTTTCTTTTTTACCCTTTCCTCCGAAGGATTGAGTCTGCTGTCCAGGCCAACCGGAGAATGGATGAAATACAAAGAGACAGCCATCTCCAAAGAAGAAGCCAGAGAAAATGAGTTGACAAAGAGGGGGCTTTAACAGCAGTCTGGTAACAGAAAAGTAAGAATAGTTAAGAGCCGGAGGTTTTATGGAAAAGAAAGAATTATTACAGGCATTGAAGAAAGGGATGTTAGCGGAACGTGACAGTATCGAGCTCTATCAGAAAGCACTCGATGATTCCCGGGATGAAGAAGTAAGGGCTTTTTTCCAGGATCGGGTCGAGGAAGAGAAACGTCATTACAATTATCTGCTGAGTTATTATAACGATATTCAAGAAGGGAAGGAACTTACCGACTATTCTCAAGAGGCTGCAGACGTAGAAGCAGAGAAGATATTCAGTGAGCAGTTTTTGAGAAGGATCGGGGAAAAACAGATACTCTTCTCCGCTATTTCCACAGCCGTATTGTTAGAGAAAGACTCCTTGCAGCATTACAAGAATCTGGCTCAGGATGCCGACCAGCCGGAACTCAAAAGCTTTTTCAACAAAATGGGGCAGTGGGAAACAGAACACTACGTTGATGTTCTCAATATTCAGAAAGAAGCTGAAAAATATTACTGGGAGATCAACGACTTCGAACCATTTTAATCTATGGTCAGAAGAGTGGAAAAAAACAGAACCGGTCTCTATTTTTTCTGATCACCTAAGTGATCTCCCGTAATATCTATTGATTAAGCTCTTTTTTTCCTTCTTCGGAAGACATAATAAACTGAAGGAATAATGAAGAGTGTCAGGAGAGCTGAGACGATCAAACCTCCTATACTCACTATACCCATCGGCTGACGCAGTTCCTTTCCGGCAGAACCGACCCCTATAGCCATGGGAAGCATCCCGAGAATTATGGCCAGAGTAGCCATAACGATTGGTTTTAGCTTTGTCGGACAGGCGCTTAGCAACGCTTCTTTGGGATTTTTTCCCTCTTTTACTAACTGATTGGTGTAATCGAGCAGAAGGATAGCGTTATTGACCACGATACCGATGAGCATGATGATAGCCATCATTGATACGATATTCATAGTTTGCCCTGTAATAAAGAGGGCTAGGAAAATCCCGATCAGAGCCAGCGGCAGAGTGGCAAGGATGTAGATGGGCTGGACAAAACTCTCCAGCACGGCAGCCAGCAGCATGTAGGTTAAAAGAATAGCGATAAAGAAGGTGCGAAGCATATCAGTAACGGTTTCATCGAGCATCTGACTGTCTCCGCCCCAGTCAATCCGGTAACCTGAAGGGAGTTCTATATCCCGGCTTAATATCTGTCTGATACCCCCGACAACATTACCGAGGGGATAACCGGCAGCAAGTCCGCCCGTTATCTCCACTGCCGAAAACTTATCTTTTCTCATCAGCATACTGGTGCCTGCTGCAAATTCCAGATCTGCCAGCTGCGAAAAGGTGAATGTACCCTGTTTAGTAATAACCGGGATATCAGCGATCTTAGAGGGACTATCTATCGAAGGTCTCTCCAGGAGTACCTTTAGATCATATTCCCGGTCTATTTCGCGGTATTGAGTAGCGACTAATCCTTCGACTGAAGAACGGAGCGTCATTGCCAGATCCTGCACTGTAACACCGGCGGCAGCCATTCTGTCGTATTTAGGGCGGTAAGTCAGTTCCGGTCTCCCCGGACGGAGTGAGGAATCTAAATTAGTTAATCCCGGAACCTGAGCAATCTTATCCATTATCTCCAGCGCTAAGTCTTCGACTATCTCCTTATCCTGTCCCATGACGAACAAGCTTACCGGCGCATCACCTCCTCCGCCGAAACCAGACTGGACTTCAAGTCTGACAGTGGCATTAGGGATCATTGCCAGTTCGCTCATAAAAAGATCAGCGACCTCATGAGAGGAGAGATCTCTGTCGGCAGCGTCTATGAGCTGGATATTTGCTCCGGCAACATTCGGTCCGACATTGAGCATTCCCATGGAGCCGATAGTTGTAAGGATACTCTCGACTTCAGGTCTCCGAATGATGATGCTTTCTATCTCTTCAACTATTTTTGCGGTTTCCGAAAGGTCATATCCTTCAGGTAACTCGAGTTCCAGGGAAAGGGTACCTTCGTCGAGGAAGGGCATGAATTCAAAACCGACCTGAGCACCGACGAAGAAACTGAGAATAAAGAGAATGAAAACAGAACCTACTAAAGCTCCTGCTGTTTTCTTATTCTTGAGGATAAAGCCCAATGTCCGTTGGTAAAGACGTTCCAGTTTTCTGAAGAGTCTGTCGAATTTTTCATTGAATCTGTTCGGTTTCTGTTTTTCCGGCAGGATGCGGGAGGCGAGTAATGGGGTCACTGTAAAAGAGATCAATAACGAGAAGATGGTTGCAAAGGCTACGACCAGAGCAAATTCCCTGAAGAACTGGCCAGCCAGAGAGGTCATAGTGGCGATGGGGAGAAAGACCACGATGTTTGTCAAAGTTGAGGCAATAACGGCTACAGCAATCTCAGAAGTCCCGACTCCTGCTGCCTCTTTACGAGTATGACCCATATTTTTATGGCGGAAAATGTTCTCCAGAACGATAACCGAGTTTGTAACCAGAATACCTACCGCCGTCGAGAAACCCATCAGGGTCATCATATTGAGAGTGAAGCCGAACATCTGCATCAACAGGAAAGTTGAGACGATAGAGGTCGGCATTGCCAGGGCTACTATTAAAGTAGAGCGGAGATCATTGAGAAAGACAAAGAGAATCAAACCGGTAAAGAGGATCCCGAGTAAGATATTCATCAAGGTATCGTTAACAGTGCTTTCAATGAAGACAGAACTATCATTTATGACTCTGATGTTCAGCCCCTCCGGCAGTTCTGCTCTAATTGGTCCGAGTTCTTTGCGGACTGCCCTGGATATATCAACGGGGTTACCCTCAGGGCTTGGCACTAACCCGAAGCGGATGATATTTTCCTCTCTTTGACCGGTCGCTCTGTCAAAAAATGTCGTCATTTCCCGGATCTCTGTTCCCGTATCCCTGACTTCCGCTATTTCTCTCAATCTTCTCACTCCGTGGATAGTCGGTATCTCAAGGTTTTCCAGCGTATTCAGATCACTTATCTGTCCGGCTAATCTGACCGAGAGTTCCTGACCGCTCTGCTGAAATTGTCCCCCCGGCATATCAAGATTATGGGCAGCAATGATCCCTGTCAGTTGCGGAAGGGAAATACCATACTGCTCAACGGTCTTTCTGTCGAGGAGAACCTGGATTTCTCTCTTCTGCCCACCGCTCATTTCGACCCTGGCGACCCCTTCTATCTGAGAAAAGCGGTCACGAAGCCTCATATCGGCATAATCATAGAGTTCTATGGGAGAGAAATTTCCTGAGAAGACAAGATCGACCACCGGCATTGCGGCAAAGTCCCAGGAAGAGACAAGTGGTCTCTCGGCATCCCGGGGAAGGTCGTTCAGAATGGCATCGACCTTTTCTTTGACTTCCCGGAGGGCGACCTCTATCTCCTTACCCATATCGAATCTCAGCAAGACAAAAGAGACGTTGTCCATCGAATATGATTGAATAAAATCTACCTGACTGACAGTAGCCACAGCATCTTCGATCCTTCTGCTGATCTGAGTTTCGATCTCTTGCGGACCTGCTCCGGGATAGAGAGTCTGGATAGTAACGAACGGGATGTCAATATCAGGCATCAGATTCAGGGACAGCCCTAAATAAGCTAAGATTCCGAAAACGATGAAAACCAGAATAAACATGGTCATCATCACCGGACGATTTATCGATAGTTTTGCTAAAAACATAGTTACCCCTAATTGATGATTCTTATTCTTGTATTGACAGAGATTAGATTTGCCCCTTCTTTGATCAGAGGGTCACCAACTGATAAACCAGCAACAATCTCAAAATTCATACCGTCATTTTCTCCCGTTTCGATGTACCTCGTCAGAGCCCGTTCCCCCTCTGCCAGAAAGACGAAATCTCCCTCGCTGTCGGAGAAGATAAACTGACGGGGAATGACGATAGCCTGCGGATTATCATAACGGAAAAGTTCAATTGCTGCCATCACTCCGGTCAGGAGAAAGTTTTGGGGATTATCGAACTCCAGATCAACGGCAAATGCCTGTCGGTTCTTGTCAATGGAACGGGCAACCTGTGTGACTTTGCCCGGGAGTTCATAATTCTGCCAGCGGGCAATAGCTTTTAATCCCGGTTTAATCTGGTTGATATCATTTTCCGTAACCCAAATCTGCGTTTGATACTTATTTATCCGGGCTATCGTGAGTAAAGGGTCTCCGGGTCCGGCAGATTCGGCAGCCCTGAAGTTAAGGTGGGTTACTGTTCCGCTGTAGGGAGCCCTGATCATAATCATTTTTTCCGAGGCTTTCAAATTAGCTTCAGCTACCTGCCGGGATGTCTTTAGCTGGTCCAGTTCCTGCTGAGAAATACCACCCTCAGCAAAAAGGGCACTCATTCTTTCGTAAGTTTGGACGATATTGTTATAAGCAGCCTTTGCCTGGATGAACTGTGCCGAAGGATTGTCTTCCGGAAAACTGAGGAGCAGATCGTCCTCTTCCACATAGTCTCCCACGCGGACATGAACCTCTTCAATTCTGTCTGCGATCATCGAAGTTAAGGTCGTTTCTTTGATCCCGTAAAGATTGGCATTATAGTTCACTGAGATGACGAAGGGCTGCAGAGAGATCTTCTCCACTTTCACCGGTATCCCTTCAGACTGCTGGATCTGTTCGATATTTCTGAATTCCTGCTCATTGTTACCGCAGGCAGCAAATATCAGCAGGATAAGTAAGCCTGTCATTAAAATAACTAACTTCTTCATGATTCTATTCTCCTGAAAACTGTTCTTAAAGATTTATTCCCATAGCCTTTTGCATCCCCTTCTGAGCCATGATCATTTCATAAACTGCCTGAAGATAGGATAAACGGGCTACTTTGTATTCCAATTGAGCGTCCAGAACTTCCAGGTTTATTCCAACCTGATTCTCATAACGGGTTTCGGCTATCTTCAATCCCCGTTCTGCCAGATCTACCCGGAGGCTCTGAGCTTCATAATTCTGTTTGGCATAAGATAACTTTTGATAAGCATTGCGAACATCTAACTCGATCTTATCTTCCAAATCCTGATGGTTTAGCGAAGCTCTTTTATATTGATGACGCGCTTGTGTTATCTTTGCCCTATTCCCAAAGCCGGTAAATATCGGGACTTGTAATCCGAGCATTACCTGATAGGAAGTACCAAAGCTATCCGGCTTGATCCCGAATTCGTCTCTTTGGGAAAACTTGTTGTATTCTGCGGATAAAGCGACATTGGGAAGATAATTCCCCCGTTCTGCCTTCCACTGTATCTCATACATATCCCGGTAAGATTGGGAGAGGTACAATTCTATTCTCCTCTCCCGGGCATTATTGATAGCTTCCCCGAATGAAATGTCCAGTTCTGCCGGTAAAGTAATCTCTCCCTGAGGAGTTATTTCAGTTTCTTCTGTCAAACCCAGGTGCTTGCGGAAACTCTCTGACCAGAGAATATAGTTATTCTCCCAGGCTGTTGATAAACCCCTCTTTTAGAAATGAACATACTTCTCATCAACG
>CAYXFD010000037.1:0-13903 GCA_964464175.1 uncultured Candidatus Cloacimonadota bacterium
TTCATTTCTAAAAGAGGGGTTTATCAACAGCCTGGGAGCTTCCAGCTCTGGTTTTACTTTTCACTTAGTACAAATGCTCATGAAAATCCTGCTTTTTTACTGACGATCAAAACAATTTCGTAGGGGCGGTTCACGAACCGCCCACTCCTTGCTGCTCCTTCCGCAGGCTTTTCATTCTTTTGTAAAACAAGTTGCCAACTTATTCCCCGCAATTTCCCAAATTGCGGTACAGACGACCCGGGTCTCGTATTCATCCTTTCCCTTCTCTTCTACGTTTTAATTTCCCCTTATTCTTAGATAACAACTCAGATCGGCAGGCATAATTACTATTCCGATAAAACTAACAACTATTTTTTCACAAAAAGTTTGACAAAGAAAACAAGACTTCCATAATTGGTTTGTAGGTTGCAGGAAAAGAAGATACAACATCTTAACAAACAATGGGGGGAGAAACTGATATGAAAAAATCAGTGGTTTTATTGATCCTGGCTACCATCTCTCTGAGCCTCAACGCCTATTCTCCGGACTGGCAATGGGCTCTCTCTGCCGGAGGCAGCGGCTGGGATGAAGCAAACAGTGTTGCAGTAGATTCGGCAGGAAATATCTATCTTGCCGGTTCCTTTCAGTACACAGCTCATTTCGGCTCGTTATCCGTAACCGCCACCGGAGCGGAAGATATCTTTGTTGCCAAAGCTGACAGCAGCGGAAACTGGCTCTGGGTCAAAAAAGCGGGGGGTTACGGTTCCGATTCTGCCAATTCTCTCATTATAGATGGAGCCGGAAATATCTACATAACCGGATATTTTACCGGAGGTGCCGGATTCGGACGGCATTATCTGGTAAGCAGCGGGGAGAAAGATATCTTCATTGCCAAGCTCGCTCCTAACGGCGAGTGGCTCTGGTCGAGAAGTGCCGGCGGACCGGCAAATGATAGTGCCTATTCACTCGCTCTCGACAGCGGCGGTAATGTCTATCTGACCGGAAAGTTTTATGAGACCGCTAATTTCGGCAATATCGAGCTGAGCAGTCACGGCAGTGCCGATCTCTTCCTTGCCAAGCTGAGCAGCCAGGGCGATTGGCTTTGGGCAGTACGTGCCGGTGGAGAGGATTACGCCGAAGGGGTATCGATAGCTCTTGACGGTAACGATGATCTCCTGCTGACCGGTGTTTTTTCCGGAACTGCTCATTTCGGAGGGCTTTCCCTTACTGCCGGCGGGTGGCAGGATATCTTCATAGCCAAATATTCTGCCGGCGGCAGTTGGCTCTGGGCTGAAAGAGCCGGGGGTGAACTGGAAGATACTCCTCATTCGCTGACAACCTGTTCCGATAATCATGTCTATCTGACGGGGGAGTTCCGGGACAGTGCAGATTTCGGAGACAATGAACTGAATTCGGGCAGCCCCTATCTGCCGAATATCTTTGTTGCCAAACTCAATTCCGGAGGAGCCTGGCTCTGGGCAGAACAGGGGTGGAGTTCAGCTTCGGCAGTTGCCCGTTCTCTTGCCCCGGATAACAGTGGAAATCTGCTTCTTACCGGTTATTACTGGAATGATCTCCAATTCGGGGATATAAACCTGAACGGTTCCGGAGGGTTTACTGCCTCTCTCGATCCTGAAGGAAACTGGCTCTGGGCAATCCCTGCCGGGGATAATGATAACGTTTTCTCTTATTCCACCGCAGCCGGAGAGGGAGGGAATATCGTCCTCACCGGAATTTTCAGCGGCTATGCCCTCTTTGAGCCGTATGTGCTGACCGGCAGCGGATTGACCGACATCTTTCTCGCTAAATTCGACATCACTACTACTGCCGATGATGAATCTCTCCTGCCGGAACATATCTACAGCTTCAACTACCCCAACCCTTTCAACCCCCGGACTACGATAGTTTTTACCCTTTCCGCTCCGGGAGAGACGAGGTTAGATATCTACAATGTCAGGGGACAGAGAATCAAAAACCTGCTCCACGATTTTAAAGAACCGGGAGAACACCGTATAGGCTGGGACGGCAGAGATGAGAGGGGAGATTCTGTCGCTTCGGGGGTCTATTTCTACCGGATTGTTTCCGGTGATAAACATATCCAAAGAAAGATTATCCTCATCAAGTAAGGGTTCAATTTTTCCGCAGTTTTTCATATAAGGAGGGCGTATGAAAGCATTATATTATTGTCTGCTGCTTATTCTGCTCATTGTTTCCTGCAGCAAAAAAAACACGGAAATGGACTGGAATATTCCCGGACCGGACATTACACCGGAGAGCGGAACTTACAGCGAACCGGTAACGGTCAGCATATCATGTGAAATGCCGGAAGCAGAGATCAGATATACCCTCGACGGTACTGAACCCACAGAAAATTCCTTTCTTTTCACTGAAGCTTTACTTTTTGCAGAGACCGATTCCCTGACTGTAAAAGCAAAAGCATTCAGAACCGTTTTTTACCCGAGTCCGGTAGCGGAAGCCTACTACAACGTGTCGCTCCCTCAACTCCCCCCTCCCCAAATAGAACCGCAAGGGGGTCTCTCTTCCCTGCCGGTTGTTGTCGCTATCACTTCCGCAGTTCAGGGGGCAGTTATCCATTATACCCTAAATGAAGAGATCCCTGATAATACTTCGACAGTTTTTATCGAGCCTTTTTATCTGGCAGGGGATATGATTCTCAAAGCATACTCAACTCTTTGGGGTTATGAGAATAGTATCGTCGTAACTGAAATCTATGAGTTTATCCCCAATGCTGCCGGCTGGGGCTATGATAACTACAGCCAGACTGAGATACCCGGGATATGTGACTTTACCGGGATAGCCGCCGGAGGTTATCACAGCCTCTTTCTCAGAGCTGACGGCTCGCTTGTCGGTACCGGCTCCAATTCCCGCGATCAGATCTCCGTTCCGGAAGAAAGTTCTTTCGCCGCCATCGCTGCTGGAACACAGCACAGTCTTGCCCTCCGGGAAGACGGAAGCCTCGCCGCCTGGGGCTGGAACCAATACGGTCAGGCAGATGTACCGGCAGGTTACGATTTTTCTGCAATAGCAACCGCTCATAACCATAATCTTGCCCTCAGAAAGGATGGGAGCATCATCGGCTGGGGCTGGAACGACTATGGTCAGACAGATGTTCCGGCAGGGAATGACTATCTTGCCATAGCTGCCGGGAATTTTCACAGCCTCGCTTTGAAACAGGACGGCACTATCATAGGTTGGGGGGATAATGGTGAAGGACAAATTACGGTACCCGAAGGGCAAAACTTTATTGCCATTGCAGCCGGAAGCGCTCACAGCCTTGCTCTCAGATCTGACGGCAGTATTATAGCCTGGGGAAACAACAATTCCGGACAGACAGAAGTACCCCAGGGAAACAGTTTTGTCTCAATAGCAGCCGGGCGAGTCCATAACCTTGCCCTGCAGAACGACGGGACTGTTGTTCATTGGGGTTATACCGAATACGGACTGGAAGAAGTTCCTGCAACTCCCGGTATCGTGAAGGTAAGTGCCGGCAGGTACCATAATCTGGTTCTCTGGCACAATGAAAGTAATTGAATTCTCCCTCCCGGTAGAAGCACTGGAATAATTATCCTCTCCCTTCCTGCCGGCAACTGCCCAAAAAATCTACCTGAGTAATCGCCTCATTGCCACGCTAAATTACATTACTAAAACAATTTAAACAATCAATATAGAGCATTAAAGATACTCGCGGAAAAATAATTTAAAAATTCCTTGACTGCTAAAACAGGATAGTTATTATTGGCTCATAAAAGGAATACTTCTTAACAGAACAGCTAAACTAAAGGGCATCAGAATAAATACCAGATTAATGCAGAGGGGCATTCTATCAGGAGGGCATTCTTTTATGTTGGGTGAGGAAAACGAAAGGGAGCTAAGAACAACCGTTCTCCCGGCTTGCCGGGATAACCGGAAGGCGGGATCAGCAAAACTGAAAGCACTATTGCTGATCATCTGCTGCACTTCACTAAACAAATTCATTCGGAGCAGCCCCTTTGTCTGACCGGACAGAGGGGCTACCAATAACCGGACTTCTATTAGGAATAATTTAGAAAACATAACCAACACGCTCGTAATCAACACAATCTCAATAAAATATGTCTCAAACCTCAGGAGGGTAATATGAAGGCAATATTGATTATATGTTTGATGCTCACAGCATCAATACTCTTAAGTTATGATGTGACTTACACGGTAATTCAAAACGGCATGGGAGATTTCGAAACCGTTAAACAGGCAGTAGAGGCTGTACAAAATGGTCAAACTGCAAAGATCTATGTCTTTGGACCTGATGTTTATTCCGGACCAAACAATCGAAGAATAAACTGGGACGGTACTCAAAAGACAATTCATATTCAAGGCATTAATAACCCGGTAATAAATTGCCAGGGAACAGGCAGAGCATTCCATATTGTTAATGGTACAGCCGGTGATATCATTAGAGACCTGAAGATAATCAATGGTTATGATGACGGTACGATCAATCTTCAATACAACGGTGCCGGGATCAGGATCTCGGGAGGAAATCCGCAATTGATCGGTAATACTATCGAGAATTCTCATGCTGCTAATATAAAAATGGGCGGGGGTATATATGCCGAAAATTGCAACGGAGCAGAGATAATTGGAAACACTTTCAACTCCAATATCGGTTTTTCCGGTGGGGCTATATATCTAAACAGCTGCAGTGAGATCATTATCGAGGAAAATACCTTTTACAATAACAGCAGCAGTATCTATTCCGGTTCAGGAACATCCAGTGCAGGGTCTTCCGGGGCGATTCATGTTAACGGGGGAGCATCAAACCGGATTATCGATAATATCTTTCAGGGTAACAAGTCCTATCACGGAGGAGCCGCTATAACCTTTGAAGAGACTTCCGATGTTCTTCTGTGTGAAAATCGGTTCATTGGAAATGTTTGGGGACCACTTGCTCAGTTAGGTGTTCATAACCCTTCGATTGTCTTGTTTTATGATTGTCCGGCTGAGCATGTTATATCCTATAACCTGTTCCAGGAGAATCATAACGCCATTGAATCCGGTTCTTACAGTGTTCTGTGTTTTCAGACTTCCTATTCGGAAAACCCCGTTGAGTTTCTTGTCCATAATAATTCCTTCATTCAGAACTATGTAATTGATGATTTCGGGTCGCTGATCAATGCCTATTATTCCGGTAGTCACACAATGTCGGTCATTATCCGTAATTCCCTTTTCTTTATGAACGATATGCCTGCCATCGAAGCTTGTCCCGGAAATGAACACATAAGTTTCCTAATTGACTATAGCTTAACTTATCAGAACGAACTGATCGATACCGGGAATCCTCCGGCTAATTTCACAATATGCTACGAAACTTCCCTTATCAATGAATATCCTTACTTCGACGAGACTTTTCAACCGATCTGGGATTCCACCATAGTTTCACCCTTGATCGATTCAGGTTACCCCGGAATAGTTGATCCGGACGGTTCTCCTTCCGATATCGGAGCAATAAGGGCTGTATGGCATGATTATCATCTTACCAGAGTGCAGAGTTATCGTTACCGTTGGTTATCATTCCCGGTCATTGACCGCCTTTTCTTCGAAGAGGGTGAAGATGCTCTCTATATTTTGGCTCCCATTGAGGAACAAACAGAGGAGTTTACATTGCATACCTTATGTCGAGTTATTGATGAAGAAAAATGGAATAAATGGGAGATTCCAATAAATGAAAACTTTCCTGTTTGGACAGTCACAGATATTCCGGTTTTGGATTCCAGGGTAGGTTATAAACTTCATTCTCCCGATGATTTGGAGATCCCGACTTCCGGCTTCAAAATGTCCGACAATACTCTGATAGAACTGCATGAGGGCGAGAATTGGGTCGGTTATTTCCTGAAAGAAACCCTCTCCGTACGGAGAGCTCTGGATGATATCTGGGACTATATCGAAGCTGTTTACAGTGAAGACTGGGCATATACACCTGGAGATCCCAATTTTCCAGCTGAGAGGTCTGCTATGATCTACGGTAAGATGTATAAGATCTTCGTCGATCGGGATTGCAGCTTTGTCTATGGAGGAGGTACCCCTATTCCTCCGAAACATCGGGAAATGACCGAGGGTTTTGCTTATTCGGAAACCCCGATGTATTCTGTCGTCACAATCGATGAACTAAACGATCCGGAAGCCCTGGAGATCGGTATGTTTCTTGATAACGAATGTATCGGGGGAACTGTTTTAGATGGTGATCCGGTACAGATTCTCGCATTTCCTCCCGATAATGATCTTAACGGTGTAGTACACTTTGAACTCTACTACGGTTCACGAAGCAGTAACAGGATAATTAGAGATTTCGTTCTTTATGAACCTCAAAACGAGAGTAACAGAGGCACTGTTCTTGATCTGAGACCGTACGAATTTTACTACGTAAGCCTTGAAAAATCTGATCCTGAAGTTAGAGGTTTTTCTCTCAATAACTATCCTAATCCTTTCAATCCGGAAACCGTAATAACTTACAATCTTCCTGATAACTCCCGGGTAGAGTTGATCATCTACAACCTCAAAGGTCAGAGAGTCAAAAAGCTGGTTAATGAAGAACAGTCAGCAGGTATCAAAACCATTATCTGGGACGGCAGAGACGAGCGAGGTAACCGGGTCAGCAGCGGAATCTATTTCTATCGTATCAAAGCAGGAGAATTGACTGAACAGAAGAAGATGATCCTCTTGAAATAAGTTAACTATTAAGACTAATATACGGGGTCTTGTTTATGACGATCGAAAAGGATGTAGAGGGGGTAATAATGAAAGTATTGTCCCGGTTCTCCGGTCTTGCTTTGAGGAGGGCAGGTGAGAGTCCGGAGATCAAGAAACATCCGCTGGTTTACGGGTGTGAGATGTCCGTCGGCAAGACCCCGATTTTTAAGTAACGGGAGTAATATTCAATGATGAACCTAAACATTATTACCAGAGCAGCATTGCCGGTTATCATTCTCCTGATACATAGCTTCCTCTCCGCTATCATCTGGGAGATAAAGCAGGACGGAACCGGAGATTTCTTTCATATTCAGGATGGGATCAATGCCGCCGCCGAAGGTGATACCGTTCTTGTCTATCCGGGGATCTACTATGAGAATATCGATTTTTCCGGAAAAGATATTGTAGTGAGTAGTTTGCAGTTGATAAACGGAAACGATGATTATGTATATAACACTATCATAGATGGTAACCAGACAGGAAATGCGGTAAGATTTATCAATAACGAAACAGCTGATACAATATTCAGAGGTTTTACTATTCAAAATAGTTTGTCAAGAGGTATATGGATTGTAGATTCATCTCCTACACTAAGAAATTTGATAGTGAAGGGTAATTCTGGTGGAGGGATACTTTTTGCAGCATCTAACTCTTTTCTGGCTAACCTCGTAATTACTGAAAATCATTCTGCATGGTATGGTGGCGGAATATCAATCTCCGGAGATTCCGGGATCACTTTTTGCAGTGAGAACAAGTGCAATATCTATAACAATACGGGATCTTTTGCTGCTGACATAGGGGTGCATCCCTATCAATCGGTGGCAGTTCATGTAATAGTAGATACTTTCAGTGTCATTGACCCCGACTGGAACTTTGTCTCCCAAACCCCTTATTTGGAGCTAAGTATAGATAACCAGTGGCTGCAGCAGGTGGAAAGCGATCTCTATGTCTCACCCGATGGTGACGATAACAATAGCGGTTTGAGTGAAACCGAACCATTAAGGTCGATCCAATGGGCATTAACGCAGATCAAGGCAGACAGTCTTAACCCCCGTACTATCCATCTTGCACCCGGTATCTACTCTCCGGTAGCGAATGATCAGCTTTTCCCTCTCAATATGCGATCTTATGTCACCCTGCAAGGAGCGGGCAGAGACCAGACCTTTCTGGAAGAGCCTGTTTATGACGATCCCTCTAATCCGACATCAATATTCTTTGCTACCGGTGTAACCGGTATCGGTATCAAGGATATGACAATCAGAAATGCCGGTGTAATAGGGGGTAATTTCAGACCGGCTATCTGGAATCATGAGCTTTTTGCTCCCGGAATAAAGATAGATGCCGAGATCTCCGGCATACGAATAGAGAACTGCATAAATGCAGGCTTGTACCATGCCACAAACGGTAATATTACAATTGAAGACAGCGAGTTTATCAATAATTTCGGTATGCACATGTTGAAAATTTTTGGAAGAGGTACTGATCCTTCAGAGTATGGGGACGTAGTGATGAATAATCTGGTGGTTACCGGTAACCGACCGGATTATTCATTTGAAGGAGCAGGTAATGCCAGAGTATCGGCAAGTTACATTAGAAATGCCCATATCTCGAATTCACTTTTTGCTAACAACTTGTTGCATTGCGGTGATCTAGGACCCACGTCCTATGTTAGCCTTTCACCTAGCAACACGTTTACATTTTCTAACAATATCATTGCCTTTAACAATACAATAGGATTCATCCCCGGAGGAAGTTTTTATCTCGGTTATGGAGCGACAGTTAATATAGTGAATAGCATATTTTACGGTAATAACCAGTATCAATTTCTAACTTATTCAAACGACATGCAACCAACAACGGTGAATATATCCCACAGCCTGATCGAGGGGGGAACCAATCCTTCTATTTTGCACGTCGCTGGAGGTGGCACATACGGAGTAAATATTCATTGGGGAGAAGGGATCATAGATTCACCTCCAATGTTCTTTGGAGAGGTAGCAGGAGGCGGAGATTTAAACGACAAATTGTTCTATCAATCTTCTCCCTTATCTCCCGGTATCGATGCCGGGACACCCGATATTTCGGGATTAAATCTCCCCCCTTATGACCTTCTTTACAACAAGCGTATCTGGGACGGTCTCGGTGACGGAATGGAGGTCATTGATATCGGCTGTTTTGAGTATAATGCCCCGGAATATCTGAGTACAGATGATTATCTAATCCCAACTCCCCTGACCCTAAGCCTCAGGAACTACCCAAACCCCTTCAATCCGGAAACGACGATCCTCTTTTTTCTTCCTTACCCGGGCAGGGTAAGATTAGACATCTTCAATGTCAGAGGTCAGAGAATCATTACCCTCCTTGAAGGGCATAGAGATCCGGGAGAACACCGGGTAGTCTGGGACGGCAGAGACGAGCGAGGTAACCGGGTCAGCAGCGGAATCTATTTCTATCGTATCAAAGCAGGAGAATTGACTGAACAGAAGAAGATGATTCTCTTGAAATAGATTAACCGTTCAGAAAAGAATTCGGGGTCTTGTTATGACAATCATAAAGGATGTAGAGGGTAATAGATGAGATTTATACCCCTCAGTTCCGGTCTTGATCCGAGGAGGGCAGGTGAGAGTTCGGAGATAATGAAACATCCGCCGGCTATGGGTGTGAGATGTCCGTCGGCAAGACCCCGGTTTTTAAGTAACGGGAGTAATATTCAATGATGAACCTAAACATTATTACCAGAGCAGCATTGCCGGTTATCATTCTCCTGATACATAGCTTCCTCTCCGCTATCATCTGGGAGATAAAGCAGGACGGAACCGGAGATTTCTTTCATATTCAGGATGGGATCAATGCCGCCGCCGAAGGTGATACCGTTCTTGTCTATCCGGGGATCTACTATGAGAATATCGATTTTTCCGGAAAAGATATCGTAGTGAGTAGTTTACAGCTAATCACGGGAGATATGGGTATTATACATAACACAATAATTGACGGTAATACTCCTATTTTTGACAACAATTCAGGCATTGTTGTTACAATAAACACCTATGAATCTGTAAAGGCTATTTTAAACGGTTTTGTTATTCAAAACGGCTTTGTCCGGGGCATCCTAATACGTAATTCATCACCAACACTAAGAAATTTGATAGTGAAGGGTAATCCTGGAGGAGGAATAATCTTTTCTTCTTCAGATTCCTTTCTTGAAAATATAACAGTTACGGGGAATCATTGCGTATTTCATGGTGGCGGAATATCAATCTCCGGAAATTCCGGGATCACTTTTTGCAGTGAGAACAAGTGCAATATCTATAACAATACGGGATCTTTTGCTGCTGACATAGGGGTGCATCCCTATCAATCGGTGGCAGTTCATGTAATAGTAGATACTTTCAGTGTCATTGACCCCGACTGGAACTTTGTCTCCCAAACCCCTTATTTGGAGCTAAGTATAGATAACCAGTGGCTGCAGCAGGTGGAAAGCGATCTCTATGTCTCACCCGATGGTGACGATAACAATAGCGGTTTGAGTGAAACCGAACCATTAAGGTCGATCCAATGGGCATTAACGCAGATCAAGGCAGACAGTCTTAACCCCCGTACTATCCATCTTGCACCCGGTATCTACTCTCCGGTAGCGAATGATCAGCTTTTCCCTCTCAATATGCGATCTTATGTCACCCTGCAAGGAGCGGGCAGAGACCAGACCTTTCTGGAAGAGCCTGTTTATGACGATCCCTCTAATCCGACATCAATATTCTTTGCTACCGGTGTAACCGGTATCGGTATCAAGGATATGACAATCAGAAATGCCGGTGTAATAGGGGGTAATTTCAGACCGGCTATCTGGAATCATGAGCTTTTTGCTCCCGGAATAAAGATAGATGCCGAGATCTCCGGCATACGAATAGAGAACTGCATAAATGCAGGCTTGTACCATGCCACAAACGGTAATATTACTATTGAAGACAGCGAATTTATCAATAATATCGGTATTTACATATTAAGGATTATCGGAAGAGGATTAGACCCTTCAGAGTATGGGGACGTAGTGATGAATAATCTGGTGGTTACCGGTAATCGACCGGATTATTCATTGGAATTGCACAGCAGCGCAAGAATAGCCGCAACAAGAGTAAGAAATCTTTCAATGACTAATTCTCTCATTGCCAATAATTTATTGCGTTGTAGCGATATGGGACCAATATCACATGTCGGTTTTTCTCCGTCTAACGAACTTATATTCACAAATAATATAGTTGCCTTTAATCAAACTGTTGGAACTATTCCGGGAGGGGCTATGATTCTTTGTGGTGGGGCAACATTGAATATCCATAACAGTATCATCTACGGTAACGATGATTACCAATTCTTAACATCTCGCAACGACATTCAACCAACAACGGTCAATATATCCCATAGCCTGATCGAGGGTGGGACAAATCCTTCTATTTTGCACATTGCCGGGATCGGCTCTTATGGAGTAAATATCTACTGGGGAGAGGGGATCATAGACTCTCCGCCACTCTTTCTGGGAGAAGTGGAAGACGGTTATGATCTAAGTGATATGCTTTTTTTTCAGTCTTCTTCCTTTTCTCCCTGTATCGATGCCGGGACACCCGATATTTCGGGATTAAATCTCCCCCCTTATGACCTTCTTTTCAACAAGCGTATCTGGGACGGTCTCGGTGACGGAGAAGCGGTCATTGATATCGGCTGTTTTGAGTATAACGGCCCGGAATACCTGAGTACAGATGATCATCTAATCCCAACTCCCCTGACCCTAAACCTCAGGAACTACCCAAACCCTTTCAATCCGGAAACCGTAATAACTTACAATCTTCCTGATAACTCCCGGGTAGAGTTGATCATCTACAACCTCAAAGGTCAGAGAGTCAAAAAGCTGGTTAATGAAGAACAGTCAGCAGGTATCAAAACCATTATCTGGGACGGCAGAGACGAGCGAGGTAACCGGGTCAGCAGCGGAATCTATTTCTATCGTATCAAAGCGGGAGAGTTGACTGAACAGAAGAAGATGATTCTTTTGAAATAGATTAACCGTTCAGAAAACAATTCGGGGTCTTGTTTATGACGATCAAAAAGGATGTGGAGAGAGTAATAATGAAATTATTATCCCTCTCCTCCGGTCTTAATCTGAGGAGGGCAGGTGAGAGTCCGGAGATCAAGAAACATCCGCCGGTTTACGGGTGTGAGATGTCAGTCGGCAAGACCCCGAAATTTAAACAAAGAGGGTACTATTCAATGATAAACAGAAAAGTTCTTTCCAGAACAGTTTTATCAGCCGTTCTTCTCCTGATACATAGCTTGCTATCCGCAATTATCTGGGAGATAAAGCAGGACGGAACCGGAGATTTCTTTCATATTCAGGATGGGATCAATGCCGCCGCCGAAGGTGATACCGTTCTTGTCTATCCGGGGATCTACTATGAAAACATAGATTTTTCCGGAAAAGATATAGTAGTGAGCAGTTTACAGTTGATTAACGGAGATATGAGTTATATTCAAAGTACTATAATAGACGGCAGCTACTCAGGCAATGTAGTTAAGATTATTAGTAATGAAAGTGAGAATACCTTGCTGAACGGTTTTACAATCCGGAATGGAGTTGCTCAATATGGAGCGGGTGTCTGTGTTTTATATTCATCTCCCACGCTAAGAAACTTGCTAGTCACGAATAACAAGTCGAGTGGAATAGCATTTGGTAATTCAGGTTCTTTTGTTGAAAATGTGTCAATAATGGGGAATCATTCTTTCTCAATGGGTGGGGGAATAACTATCTCTGGGAATTCAAATCTCACATTCAGTTCAGAAAAGAAATGTAATATTTACAATAATACAGCCGGATCTGATGCTGAAATAAGTATCCATCCTTATCAAACAACACCTGTTCATGTAATTGTAGATACCTTTACTGTATTCGATTCCGGCTGGAGTTTCGTGACCCAGTCACCATATCTGGAACTGAGTATAGATAAGCAGTGGCTGCAGCAGATAGAAAGCGATCTTTATGTCTCACCCTATGGTGACGATAATAATAGCGGATTAACAGCAGCAGATCCATTGCGGAGTATCCAGTGGGCGTTAACGCAGATCAAGGCAGACAGCCTTAACCACCGAACAATACATCTTGCACCCGGAACATACTCACCAGCGGCTAATGACCAGCTTTTTCCTCTCAATATGCGGTCTTATGTAACTCTCAAAGGAGCCGGAAAGGATCACACTTTTCTTGAGGAGCCTATAGGCAGTACTCCCACAAGACCTTCTGCAGTAATCTTTGCAATTGGGGTAACTGATATTACTATAAGAGATTTAACTATCAGAAACATTAACAATGATGGAATGGATCATATTGATGCTATTACTATGCGAGAGCATCTTGCTCCCGGAGTCAAGATCAATGTTGAGTTTTCGGGATTTAGAATGACCGATTGCTACAGAGCAGTTTTTGGTTTTAGCTCGAATGGTAACTTAAGGATCGAAGACAGCGAATTTATTAATAATGCGGGACGTTTATTAAGAATATATAGCAGAGGTAACAATCCTGATGAATATGGTGATGTGTATTTAAACAACTTAATAATCATGGGTAATCAGCCAACGGTAGAGTATGGAGAAGGTTATTCTCCTAATCTAGTAATCCAACGGTTCAAAAATATTCACATATCAAACTGTCTTGTAGTCAATAATATACATCACAGTACCTGGGCTCCAACAGCGTATGTCAGATTGATTCCCTATAACAACCTCACTTTTTCCAATAACATAATTGCTTACAATCAAACTATGGGAGATGTTCCCGGTGGAGCTTTTGCTTTGGAGGGTCCCGGAACCTTTGACATCAAAAACAGCATTATCTATGGCAATGAGCAGTATGAGTACATCACTTACAAGAACAGTATCCGTCCTGCAACTGTTAATATCTCCCACAGCCTGATAGAGGGGGGAACCAATCCTTCTATTTTGCACGTCGCTGGAGGTGGCACATACGGAGTAAATATTCATTGGGGAGAAGGGATCATAGATTCACCTCCAATGTTCTTTGGAGAGGTAGCAGGAGGCGGAGATTTAAACGACAAATTGTTCTATCAATCTTCTCCCTTATCTCCCGGTATCGATGCCGGAACACCCGATATCTCGGGATTAAATCTTCCCCCTT
>CAYXFD010000038.1:0-13626 GCA_964464175.1 uncultured Candidatus Cloacimonadota bacterium
TTCAAAAAATGGAGATTTCAATCGATAATCAAAACTCTACTGCATTATTTGGGTTAATAAAACCGTACGAGAGGCTGCCTCGAAGAAACTGTTTGGCTTCGCCGAGCTCGGTCGCAGCCACAAAGAAAAGAGCACCTCGGTTGACGAACGAAGTGAGGAGTTTTTCGAGAGAAGCAGTCACGAGAAGGTTTTTAGCTGTTTTGTTGCAGCCGGCAGTTTTTCTTTGCTATCTTTCTTTTGGCTGCCCAAAAGAAAGTAGTTTGAAAAGTCCGGAGAAAGAAGAAATAGAAAAAAAGGGATTAGGGATTAGAGATTAGAGAGAAAAAACCTGCGGACGGGCAGCAAGATGGAAGAGACTCTTCTCAGGCACGAATTCGCTTGACAGAGAAAGCTGATCTTTACTTCGTGAATTGAGCCGAGCAGTAAGACCTAAGCTCATCGAAGTACGGCTTGCTGCCGATAGGGTATATCCGGAAACAGATATGCCTCCCGTTTTTGGAAAGGCGAGAGATCAATCGATATCTTAGCCTTCTGATTTTTAACAAAACAATTAGGAGGAATAATGAAATTAGTTTTGACAATGCTTGTTTGTATGCTGTTGCTTGCTGCCTGCAGTGATAGTAAAGATGACCCTGCCGAAGTGCAATATGACCCACCGGAACTTGCCGAAACCCCCAACATAATCATTCTGGTACCCGGAAGCGATGAATTAGACACCTATGAATCGACTGAGGTTGAATATGGTGAAGATATGGTTACTGCATATTCCCTGCCCCAGTTCATCGATCACGAGACACCATCCTTATACGATTACGAGTTAGTTTCTGATGATGAAGACGGTAACTGGTCTCCACGAGTAAGAGACGAACCGGATTTACCCTGGCATCTTTTTAAGACCGGTTTTCTTGTCCCTGAAAAGAGCTATCGCTCCTTTTTTCCGGATGAGGATATCGTAACTACCTATAATGTAAAATTCCTCGGTTATCTAAAGATGTACCGCAAGGTTGAAGTTATCAATGAAGAGAAGATCACCTCTTTTCAGATAAACTCTTTGGAAACTACCGATCTGGAACATAATTCGGAAACGCTTGCCTTCATCCCGCTGAAGAGCTTTATTACCGACTATGTTACGACAGATAAGGACTCGTTTTCTTATTTGCTGGAATTCGAAAACGACGATAGTGCAGTTTTATCCTGGGAGAACATACAGCAGTATTACTGGCTGATAGACACGGAAGATATCTACCGTGCAGTTGGAGAAGATATGCTTGAGCATGAACATAACTCACTGCGATCAATCACTCTTTCGGGAGAAGGCAGATTGAATACTCCGGTTCGCAGGGCAAATTATCTGCTCAACTAAAACCGGAGAAGCAGGATTCGATCATCCTGCAGTAATAATAAAACACATTGATGCTTGACTTAAAAAAGATCCTGCTTGGGATTTCCCTGGTTTTTGCCATCAGCAGCTTGTTGTCGGTTACCGAAGAAACAAGCAGCGATTCTCTTGAGGTCCGTAAAGTCTATGATCTGGACCGGGTAATCTTTATCTGGGAATCTCCCGACAGAACCATTGGGAATGTCAATACCAGAAGCATAAAGCCCCATACGGTAAATACCGAAGCCTCGATTGGAGATCTCTTGAAAGATATGCCCGGTCTTTTTCTGACGGAAAAGAGCAAGGGAGAGAGTATCGTCAGATTCCGGGGCTTCGAAGACCGGCATATCAGGGTATTTATTGATGGAATGCCGATCAGTGACGGATATTTCGGTAATTATGATCTTCACCTCCTTTCAGCAAACAATGTCTCCCAGGTTCAGCTTATCAAAGGTCCTGTTTCTCATCAGTACGGGTTCAATACTATGGGGGGTATCCTTAACATCATAACGGATGACCTGAGAGAAGAAAATGCTCTCCGGACAAGACTCTTATATAGTTCACACGAAAGAGTTCAGCTATCTCTTAATACCTCCTATGCCCTGGGCAGGTCTCAATTTTATCTCAATTCTTCATTTCTAAAGACCCCCGGTTTTATCCTGCCCCGGAAAATGAATACTTTTCAGGAAAACAGTCTGGAAACCGAAGGAAAGAGAAGAAGCAATGCCGAACGGGAACAATATAACATCAATCTGCGCTACATTACCGATATTGCCGGTCTGCATACTTTCACCTTCACTACAGGCTACAGCTACATTCCGGAAAAAGGAAATCCCCCCTCTATTTACTTCCACCCTGACGACCGTTACAGCAGAATCGAAAAATGGCAAAAGAAAAACGCTTCACTCGCAGTAAGTTCAAGCATGTTTGAAGGATTCGAGATAAGTGCAAGCTCCTTTTATGATGAATCGGAAGACACCTAT
This sequence comes from uncultured Candidatus Cloacimonadota bacterium, assembly GCA_964464175.1. GTDB lineage: Bacteria > Cloacimonadota > Cloacimonadia > Cloacimonadales > JAJBBL01 > CAYXFD01. The sequence goes on from CAYXFD010000038.1 coordinate 2,362, forward strand.
ATCCGCTTCAATGACCCCCTTTTTACAAACCCCTCCTGGGAATCCCTTATCCGGACAAATACCCTCGGTTTGCATCTCAATGTAAATCATACAAAGGGGAGATATCTCCAGAACGATTTTGGAATCCGCTTCGAACAGAAGGGATATGAGAGAACAGGAGGTCCCGGCTATGAGAATATCTGGGTTGACAACAGCCAGACCCTGACGAAGATCTACCATACTCTTCGCTATCCTGTAGAAAGAGAGAGTTTTTCTCTGATAGCCGGAAATGCTCTCAGCAGTTTCACTCATTCCAATCTGAACGGGTATAATCACTACTTTGAACCTCAGGCAGGTTTGAATTACTATTTTAGGGATCAGTCCGTTTCACTTGCTTATGGTATCTCCTATCAGTTCCCGACAATGCAAGAGCTGTTCAGTGAATCTTCAGGAAATCCGGAATTAAAAGCGGAAAAAGCGTACAAAACAGAAGCCTCTTACCGCTCCCCGTTTTCACTCGCCGGCAGCAAAGGTACCTTCAATCTCACCCTCTTTCATAACAAGGTCGATGACCTGATCCGGAGAGACAGAACCCTCTTTTACAATCAGGAAAAAATGAGCAGTTACGGCGGCGAAGTCCATCTGCAATGGAGCCCTTTTCCTGTTCTGATCCACGATTACGAAATAAGTTTTCTGAAGCTGGATAAGAAGAACAGCAGTGTTCAATTGCTGGAATATCCGGAAGTTAAACTGAAGTTCAATCATCAGTTAGCCTTATCGAAGAGCATCAATCTCAATCTCTCGACTCAATGGTATGACCGGTCTTATACCTTTTACCGGGATGATGACTTCCATACATTGCCTGCATATTGGATCCATGATTTCGGAATCAAATATCTTCATAGCAGGTTCAACACAACATTAAATATCAGTAACCTGTTAGATAACTATTACGAACCGCAATACGGTTATCCGGCAGCAGGAAGAGAAATAACCCTGGCGATCGAGCTCCCGATTTTTTGACAAGGCAGAGATCATCAACAGATACTAACTGCATTCATCATCCTGACAGATTGTCTTGTATCAATACTCAAGCATCTCCTTGACTCTCATTATCCGCTCATAAGACTCTGATATCCGCTCCCGGGAGATTATCCCATCCTTAACAAGATTAATTATATAGTTGTGTAGTTTTTCAGAGATTAGGGGATCATATTGCATGTTATTGGCAAAGAGAATAATATCGACACCCGCCTGCAGAGCTAATAAGACCGCTTCCTCCATTCCATAGTAATCAGTGATAGCCTGCATATTCATATCATCACTGATAATAACCCCGTCAAAACCCAATTCTTCTCTCAATATCCCGTTCAGAATATTATGAGAAAGAGTTGCCGGATGCTCTTCATCAAAACCGCTGTGAAACAGATGACCGGTCATGATCATCCGAACATTTTCCTTTTCGCTAAGATACTCATAGGGAAAAAGCTCTGCTTCAGACCAGGTATTGGTAATATCGGTCAGTCCGTAATGAGAATCGTTAAAAGCACTTCCATGACCGGGAAAGTGCTTGATACAGCTCAAAACTCCCCCTGCCTGCAAACCGTCGATAAATGCTTCCGCCTGAAAAGCTACGGAATCAGGACGAGAAGAAAAACTCCTTTCCAAACGCCCTATCGCCGGATTTTCAGGATTCGTGTTCAGATCTACGACCGGTGCTAAATTGAGATTGATGTTTACTTTCTGCAAAGTCTCTGCTATTTTTGCCGCAGTTTCATGAGTCAGAGAAAGATCATTCCGCCGTCCCAGCTCCCCGGCACTGTAAAAATTCGGAAATCCATGTCTCTCCTTCAGTCTGGCAACTCTTCCCCCCTCCTGATCAACTGCTATAAATAAGGGTATCAGAGAAAAACTTTGAAGCTGTGAGGTTAACTCTGCCAACTGAGATCTGTTTTCAATGTTTCTCTCAGCAATTCCCAGCTCTACATCGTAGTCGAAGAGAATAATCCCGCCAAGATGAAACTCCTTGATCTGCTGTACAATAAGACTCTCCTCATTCACTTCCATTCCCCTGAAACCGATCATCAGCATCTGCCCGACCATGATGTCCAATTCGACGTCTGTTTCTATCCTCTCTGCACACCAAAGAGAACAGATAATCAAAGATAGAACTGTTAACACGCTCATCCTTCTCATATATCCTCCAGTCTTAACAATCTCTTTTTGCTGATGAAAATAACTTTCCTTTCTGAACCGAATATACAGTCCGGCAGATTTTGTCTATGCTTATCATTCCTGCCGCTGCACCTGAAAAAATTCTGCCGGGAAAAAATAGTAAAAAAAACTGGATGATAACTCCCCTCCCGGCAGGGAGAGAGAAGTCATTCTTTATGATATTGAGAATTATTCTCAATTAGGGCTTGACAGAATATTTCTCTGCAGAAAAAGGTGTTTCGTAGATTACAAGTTGGCAGGAGATGAATTCAATGGATTATAGAAAGGTATTCGTCAGATATTTACAGTCTCATGACTTAAAACTGACCAGGTCCCGGGAAGCGATCTTAGATGCTGTATTTGCAACTCATTCTCATTTTGATGCAGAACAGCTCTACTTATGGATGCGGGAAGACAAGAAGAATGTCTCCCGGGCAACTATTTACCGCACTCTCCCCTATCTGGTACATTCCGGTTTGATCAGGAAGTCCCTGTGTGATGAGCACCGGGAAGAATATGAGCATATTTATGGTCATCCGAACCACTTTCACCTGCAGTGTTCTTCGTGCGGCAGGATAATCGAACAGAGTGATGAAGAACTGGAAAAGCTTATCAAACGCTTAGCAAAAAATAACGGTTTTTCTCTTCAGGACTATTCGATAGGGATCAAGGGGAGATGTTCGCTTTGTCAGATAGAAAAAACAGATAAGGATAAATCATGAAGAAAATGAAAATAGCATTGGTTGGTAATCCCAATAGCGGTAAAACGACACTGTTTAACGCCTTGACAGGTTTCAAGCAAAGGGTTGGTAACTGGCCCGGAGTAACGGTAGAGAAGAAAGAGGGAAAATATATTCACCGGGAGGAAAGCATTGAGGTTGTCGATCTGCCGGGGATCTACTCCTTTTCTGCCTATTCCATGGATGAGAAGATTGCCCGGGAGTATATCCTTACCGATGAACCGGATTTAGTTGTGAACATTCTGGACGCTTCTAATCTGGAAAGAAGTCTGTATTTGACGACACAGATCATCGAGATGAAAAAGCCACTGGTAATTGCTCTGAATATGATCGATATTGCGAAACAGAGAAGGGTGAAGATCGAGATCGAGCATCTTGCCAGGCATTTGGGTTGTCCCGTCGTCCCCATCATAGCAAACAAGAAGACCGGGATAGAGGAGTTAAAAAATGCCATCTCAGAAGCATCGACAAGAGCAGAGATTTCAGCGACAAAGGTCTATTATGATTCGGTAGTTGAAGAGATAATCACGAAGCTGGAGAAGCAGGCAGAGAGATATGCTGCCGAAGGGAATGTTGATAAACGGTGGCTGGCGATCAAGCTGCTGGAAGGTGACCCTCTGGCAGCAGAGTTAAGCAGAAATGAACTGGCAGAAGAGGTGACTGCTGACGCTGCTAAGATCAAGAAACATACCGGATTAGAAGCAGATTTGGTCATACTTGACGGACGTTACGGCTTTATCAACGGTTTAACGAAAGATGTAATTCAAAAGGAGAGTCATTTTCAGAAGACTTTCACTGACTTTCTTGATCAGATCGTACTCAACCGTCTTCTGGGAGTACCGATATTCTTAGGTATCATGTATCTGGTTTTTTCGCTGACCATCAACGTGGGAGCACCTTTTATCGAGTTTTTTGATATCTTTTTCAGCACTATCTTTATTGATGGATTTGCTCATCTGCTGGAATCCCTTAGTGTTCCTGCCTGGTTGATAACCTTTCTGGCTCATGGTATCGGTGGCGGTATAACAACCGTTTCGACCTTCATTCCTCCGATCTTCTTCATTTTTGTTTCTCTTTCCATACTGGAGGATTCGGGTTATATTTCCCGGGCAGCGTTTGTGATGGACCGCTTCATGCGCTACATCGGCTTACCCGGCAAAGCCTTTATTCCGATGCTGGTAGGGTTTGGCTGTAATGTACCGGCAATAATGGCAACCAGGACTCTGGAGAATGAAAAAGACAGGATTCTCACGATCCTGATCAATCCCTTTATGTCCTGCGGGGCAAAATTACCTGTCTATGCCCTCTTCGCAGCTCTCTTCTTTCCTGTTATTGGTGGGAGGATAATCTTTCTGCTCTATCTGATCGGAATTCTTCTGGCCATCTTCACCGGGTTTGTTTTTAAGCATACACTTTTCAAGGGAGAGACCTCCTCCTTTGTCATGGAATTGCCTCTCTATCATGTCCCAACTATCAATGGTGTCCTAATGCATACCTGGCGGCGATTGAAGAGTTTTATTCTCCGTGCCGGGAAAGTGATCATTCTGGCAATAATCGTTTTGTCTTTCCTCAATTCGATCGGCACAGATGGTGTCTTCCGATTCGAGGAATCAGAAAAATCTGTCCTGAGTGCGACCGGTAAGTTCCTTACCCCGCTCTTTGCCCCTATGGGCATCAGCAGAGATAATTGGCCGGCAACCGTTGGTTTGTTCACCGGTATTTTTGCTAAGGAGGTGATCATCGGAACACTTGATACGATTTACGGAGCCTTAAGCGGAGGTGAGGAGTCTGAGGAAGAGGAAGAGGAATTTGTCTTCTGGGACGGGATAAGGGAATCGTTCACAGCCATCGTGGGAGGATTTTCCGGAGAGGAAGAAGGACTTGAGATAGAGAGCGACAGTGAAATGATCAGTCGTTTCGGCGGCAGAAACAACGCCTTTGCCTATCTCCTGTTCGTCCTCATCTACATGCCCTGCGTGGCAGCAGTCGGGGCTATATACCGGGAGACCAATCTCAAATGGACACTCTTTTCCATAGCTTATCTGACCGTTTTAGCCTGGATCGTGGCAACCCTGTTCTATCAGTTCAGCACTTTTTTTGCCAATCCCAGCGGTGCCTTGCTATGGATAGCCTTCAGTATCGGTTTATATGTAATAATCTATCTTGGTCTTCGTTTTATGAGCAGTAAAAGAAGGTTTCAGGAAAAGCAGTGACCTGAAAAGAGAACCGGGATATAATAAACTTAAAGTAAATGATCGATAAGGAGTATGAATGAATTTTTTCCGGAAAAATGACAGACAAGGTGGTGACCTCATAAAAGAGGATCCTGAAAAGTGTGCAAATGACTGTTGTAAAAGACACCGCCACCGGAGAGGAAGAGATGAAACGGTTAGTTCTGAAGGTGACCGGGAAACAATAGCCCTGAGCAGTTGTCCTGCCGGTTCTCTTTGTATCATCTCCGGTAACAAGCACAAAATGACCAAAGAGATCGGCTTAAATCCCGGGAAGACCATTTCGGTTTTCAAAAACGAGCCTTCTGACTCCAACATGATAATCTGTCTTGATATGACCCGTTATATAATTGCTAAAGCAATTGCTTCCCGAATTACCGTTAAAGCTGCCGGTGAGAATCCTTCCAGCGGTTGTGATTAGTCTTTCTTTGCTCAGGAGGGTAGTGACCGGAAAATGATTGCAGGGATATTGGCATAATCATGATACCTGAGTTGTTAACCATTCTCAGAGAACGAAAAAAGATCTCCTTAAAAGAATTGTCTGTTCTGGCAAAGCAAAAGGAAGAGGTCACGGAACAGATAATGGAGCAGTTAGTTAAAAGAAATATCGTAAAAAAGAGCATTATCGAATGTCATGGCTGCCTGAAAGACTGTTCTGCCTGCCTTAGCCGGAGTGATCTGATCTTCTATGAGCTCATCCTCTGAACAGGATCTTCTCCCCTATGGAGAATATCACCCTTACCCCCCATTTATACCCCCAACTGCCAAAAGATTGCTGATCGGCAGCTTCCCCCCTATCATCCTGACCAGAACCAGAGAGTCAGATTCAGCTGATCTCGTTACGGAGATTTTCAACAATTATCTGATTAAAAATCCCAGAACTTCTGCGGACATGGATTTTTACTACGGCAGTAAAACAAACCTATTCTGGAGGCTTTACGGTGAAATCTACAACTGTGAGCTGTATAGTCTTCTCAGGATCAAGGCACTGTTAGAAATGACGCAAACTGCTGTTACGGATGTTATCGATATCGCAGTACGCAAAATCTATGACCTGAAGAAGAGAAGGTATATTCTTCCCCCCTCTCTGAAAAGAGGGAAGAAGGCTTCCGGTTATTCCGTCACCTCCGGAGATAATTGTCTCTTACCTCTGAAATACAGAAATATCCCGGCAGTATTGAGAGATAACAAGAGTATCGTCACATTGATCTTTACGAGTAGTTACAGCAGGAAACTATTCGGGAAGGCTTTCCCGGAATACAGCTTTTCCGTTAGGAAGGGAAAGACAATACTGATCAATGGTAAAAGAAGCTGGCAGGTCTATCTGCTCCCCTCACCCTCCGGTGCGGCTAATAAGAGCATCGGAAGAAATCCCGAATTTCGGAAAAGAAAAGAGCAAAACCCTGACTATAATACCCGGCGATTCAGATTGGATGTCTATCGGGAAGTATTATTATCTTAGGTAGTCTGCTGCCGGCTCTGCGGAAAGAGTACTAAATCCCCGGAACAGGAGTTAATAACAGTCCGGACGGAATAGTTAAGTAATGAAACGAATAGTGTCAGGAGTTAGAAGTCTTATCCGAACTCTATCCTTTCAACAATAAAGCGACTGCGTAACAGGCAACTCCCTCCCCCGAACCGCTGATTCCCAAGCCTTCCTCAGTGGTAGCTTTAATCGAGATATTCGAAACTGAGGTTTCCAGGTCTGCAGCTATATTCTCTCTCATCAAACTGCAAAGATCAGCTATTTTCGGTTCTTGCAGGCAGAGAGTGACATCAATGTTCCCGATCCGCCAGCTATGCTCTTTGACCAGAGCAAAGGTTCGTCTCAGGAGCAAGCGGCTGTCAATGTCCTTATAAGCGTTTTCACTATCGGGAAACAGCCTGCCGATATCACCTAAGGCGAGCGCACCTAAGAGGGCATCTATCACGGAATGAATGAGAACATCAGCATCGGAATGACCTGACAGACCCTTGGAGAAGGGAATCTCCACCCCGCCCAGGATCAATTTCCTTCCGGCAACAAGCCGGTGAACATCATAACCGAACCCTATCTTCATTGTGGAACTCCTTGTCTGCTTAAAACTCAACTCTGGCTTTTCTAATCAACCGTAATTGATTTGGAGACATTTTTCGGAACATCGGGATGTACGCCGTGATCAATCATACCAAGCCTATCAAGATAATTCATCTTTCTGATACTCATCTTCAAAGCGAGAAGCTGTAAAACGATCGTAGCAGAGAAAGTAGTCATCAGAGTATCGCCTGTCTGGGGCAGCATGATGTATCCGAAACCGTAATAAGATGAATCACTATATGGGTTCCGCTGGGCATTTTCCAGTATTTTTTCGTTTTCTTCGGCAATGACAAAGGTATCTGCACCCCTGATCTTATGGGTATTTATCTGGGAGATGGTCAAATTGACATCTCTCTCTTTCGGACCGGTAATATAGATAAGAGGATAATTGCGAAAAAGGGAAGGAAAGACATTGTAATCCTCGGTGATATCTTTGAAGAGCTGTGTAGCCTCTTTCGAGAACTGAAAAGGAAATGTCTTATCAAAGATATATTTCACCAGTGCTTTGGTCACTTCTCGCCGGGTCTCATAATCAATCCCCCTTGATTTCCCTAACTCTTCAGCTTTATCGGATATCTTATCCAGATACTTGTTGAGGGCTTTGATATTCTTCAGCCCAAAGATAGTGTTCTTGCCGAGAATCGTGTTCGGTCCGTGTTTGAACTCTGAACCCTCCTGCCCTTCCGTATGGTTGAGGACGGTTTCCCTGATCTTCAGAGCTCCTTCTTTAGCGACTCCGATCAATCTGGTAGCTAAGATATGGATCGAAGGTTCCATGTAGATCTTGGCTGCGACATAATCGATCTGGTCTCTGGTGGATTCAATCGTCTCCTTTATCAAAAGAGGAATATCTTCAAAAAATTTACGGTATTTTTCCAGGCTCTGAGTAGAGATCTCAAAATCACCATTGGAGATCAATCCCTCTTCGATGAGCCCCTTTTTCATCTCAGCAGTCTTTATCGCCAGATAGTAAAAGAGGGTAATCTGATTAATAAAGCTTTTCGTTGCCGGGACGGCGATCTCCTGCCCGCAGTAGATAGGGATGGAAACATCACTCTTTTCCTGCCCCAGAGTAGAATTGACATTGTTAACGAGTACTATCTTGCTCATATTGATAGGCATATTGTCAATATCGTTGAAGATGTCTATCAGATCCTTCGTCTCACCGCTTTGGGAGACACCGATCACTACATCATTATTCTGCAGGCATTTATTATATTGCCCTCTGAATTCACCAGGCAGAACAGGAATGATCTCAACTCCGGCGATCTCATTGAAGAACATCGCACCCACTTTGGTAGCATGAAAGGAGGTGCCGCAGGACATCGTATAGATGTTTCTGCTGTTGCGGAGCGTATTCCCGATAAGAGTAGTAAACTGGTCGATTTTCTCATCGAAGCTTTGGAAGTCATTATTCTCGGTAACAGAGTCCAGAGCCTTACTGACCAGGATTCGTTTCTTATCAAACTCTTTCCCGATAAGGTCGATAAAATAGTTCTTCTCGCTGGAAAAAAAGTATCTGCGCTCAAAGTCTTCTTTTACCAGCTGGTCATAGATCGGTGTATAAAATTCTCTGATCTTTTTGAGAAATTCCTCAGACTGCTTGTCGCCAATAAAAGCATCAAAAATTTTCTGCTGCTTAACGAAACCCTCTTCCGATAATATTTTATCCGTTAATATCTCAAAAACGTTAAGCATCTTATGGGCTTTCAGGAACTCGATCATTCTTCTTCCGGTATTGGAGCCGCCATTGATAATCTTGACCAATCTTCCGGTAGTCTCGATCTCGGCATGAATCTCCTGCTCCATAAAATACTCGAAGTCCGGCAGCAGTTCAGTATCTTCTACTCTCAGTTTCGATCTGACAGGAGTGGAATCGATTTTATCCCCTTTTTTGTAACAGAGATCCGGTTTGGTTAATCTCTTAAAAGTGAGATCTTTGAAAGCGTATAACTGATACTCATTACCGCAGAATTCTACAAACGAACCCTCTTTCATATCAACCAGATATTTGGTAAATTTCAGGACTGCAGTCAAATCAGATGAAGCAAGAGTAAAACTGTTATCCCCCTCAATAGTACCAACCCCGAAATAAAAACTACTCCCCGCTTTGATCCCATAAACAAGTTCGGTCTCCGGATCGACGATAACCGCTGCATAAGAACCAGTCATCGCTTCGGAAGCAGAAATGATTGCTCTTCTCATACATTGTTTTCTCGTCTCAGAATCAACCTTCTTATCGGGTGATTGTCGTTCCAATTCGATATCGAAGTAATGTTCTACCGTGTGAACAAGCATCTCACCGTCATTATCGGAAAGAACTTTGTGACCCTGATTGAGAAGAAAGGTTTTCAACTGGGGAGTATTGGTTATGTTGCCGTTATGTGCTCCGTAGAGATGAACCTTGCAATGAACTACATGAGGCTGAGCATTCACTTTATCGACCAAACCGAAAGTCGCCCAGCGCACCTGACCACAGAATGTCTTTCCCTGCTGTTTGTTGATCTGTAACGTCTCAATAAGGGTACTCGGAGCTCCGACATCCTTCATGGAGACGATCTTTTTCTTGTCGTCCTGAAACACAGCTCCGGTGGAATCATAACCTCTGTATTCCAGAGACTTGAGAAGCTTAGAGGCATATTCTCCCAGTTTAGGTGAAAACTTCAGTAAACTCATTCCCAAAACACCACATCCGATACCAACAACCGGAACAGGAATCCTGATCTTATCTAAGACCGATAAAGAGTGATAAACTACTTTCAAAATATTCTTTCTCATTTGTATCTATCCTTTTTCTAATAATATCTTTTCTTTCCCAGCGATGATAAACGGTAGCTGCTGCTCTTCTTTCCCGGGAAAACAGGAAATTCAGCAGTCCCGGAAGCAGAAGCTATAATCGTTGATTCATCAAAAGCCGGACAAGTTCATAATCTGCCGGTTCGGTTATTTTCAAATTATACGGAGATGACTCCGCTATGTAAACCGGATATCCGTAGTGTTCGAGAATAGCGGCGTCATCGGTAAAGATTGCCTTCTCCTCATGAGCCCGTTTATGACATTCCTTTATCAAGGCATAATCAAATATCTGAGGGGTAAAGACCTCATAGAGCTGGTTACGGGGAATTGTGTTAATCACTTTGCTGTCCTGCACCTCTTTGACCGTATTGCGGATCTGATGTGCCGGAACGACCGCCTTGTGCTGAAAGGCAAGTTCCAGAAGCCGGGATATCTCCTCAATCGTTATCAAGGGTCTTACTCCATCATGGATTAGGACATAGTCCGTATTGTCGGCAAGCAGGGAGAGGGCATTGAACACCGAATCCTGCCTGACAGCTCCTCCCCGGACTACAACGATATTCTTGTCGGGAAAATGCATATCCAATAGGGTCTTCGTATAGCTTAAACTATCCGCAGGGGCTGTCACAAAGATGCTCTCGATATCGGGATGAAAATAGAAATTCTCCACCGACCAGATAAGAACCGGCTTGCCGTGGATATCAAGAAACTGCTTTTTGCATTTTCCGGGACAGCGTTTACCGATTCCACCGGCAGTAACTATAGCTACACACTTCATCTATCTTTACCTATACATTTCCTTATCCATATTCTAAGAACTTCGTCTTCATTCAGATTAAATCGTTTATCCGTCAAGGAAAATCAAAAGCTCACCGGGAAACAGACAAGGGAGAGAGAGTTGGAACTAAAACAACGGTTTCGTGGCAGAATTTCTTGTCCTTGAAAGAATATGACTTGATCAAGGCTCTAAACAGTGAGATGAATATTAACAGCAATAAATGACTTCTTTGGAAAAGGTACTTAAGTTGTGGTAATTCTTAACCGTCCGGTTGAATACTGTTCTTAGACAAATCAAGCTATAAGAAGTTATGTTAGCTTTGTTAGTCTAAATAATTGGGCTGCTTTATCATTATCCCCGGATATTTTGGTTTTTACAGGCAGAGGAATGATATATCTTTTACTTTAACTACCTGCTTTCTCATCCGAAGGCTTTTTCGTATTCAGAGCT
>CAYXFD010000039.1:0-13625 GCA_964464175.1 uncultured Candidatus Cloacimonadota bacterium
TCGAACCACTACAACTGAGATTGAGGTTCTGAAAAAAAATGGGGGAATGCCTGATCCCTATTTTCTCTTGACACCAAAACCTTCAAACGTTATCTAACTATTCAAAACAAAAAATAAAAAAAGGGTACTCTATGTTTTTTGATTTCGCTTCTTCCTATAACCGTCAGGATTGGAATGAATTCTTCAGCAAGACCTTACTCCCTCTCGATTACACCTCTGCTTCCGAAAACATAGACCTTAAATTTAAACCGAAATGCCTTCAGGGAGCTGTCCATTTCCTCGGCAGTTCCCCTTCTCTCAATCTCCGGGTCTATGAGATGCATCACAGATCTCAGCATGACCCCCGCATCAGTATTTCCCGCGACGCCTTCCGCTTTCTGGAAGAATTCAAGATTAAAAACGCTCTCATCCTCTTTATTTCCGAAAATTCCCTTAATTACCGCCTATCCCTCATCACCCGGGAACTAAAGATGAGCGGCAAAGCTATCCGGACCGAATTCACCAATCCGAAACGGTTTTCATATCTGCTCGGACCCGGCATTAAGAAGCATACCGTAGAACAGTACCTTCTGAACAAGGAACGGAGGATCAAAGACGAGGAAGACCTGAAATCCCGCTTCTCCGTCGAGATAGTCAACAAGGAGTTTTATCGCAATATTGCCGAACAGTTCTCCAAACTGGTCGGTGGTTCCCGTAAAAGCGGCAGCACAGTCCGGGAATTCTCTCCGGTCTTGAAGCTTCCCCAAACCGAAGATCATACCGTAAGACGTGAGTTTGCCGTCAGGCTTATCGGCAGGATAGTCTTTTGCTGGTTTCTGAAGAAAAAGAGATCCGCTGCCGGTATTCCCCTTATCCCGGAAGATGTTTTATCAACAGAAGCATCAGAAAACCATCCCGGCTATTATCACAAGATCCTCGAACCCCTCTTCTTCGAAGTGATGAACCGGAAACCGGAAGAAAGGCGGGAAGAGATAAAGAACAGTCCGCTTTTCCAAGACATTCCCTTCCTGAACGGCGGTCTCTTCGACCATAATATTCATCAGGATTTCTATGAACCTTACGGTTCAAAAAGCGAACAGAGATATTCCTACGATCTCAGGATAGAGGACGAATGGTTCAAAGATTTCTTCACCATCCTCGAACTCTATAACTTCACTATCGATGAAAACACTCCGGTAGATATAGATATCTCGGTTGACCCGGAAATGCTGGGCAGGATCTTTGAAAACCTGCTTGCTGAGATCAATCCGGAAACGGAAGAGACTGCCCGTAAGAATACCGGCAGTTACTATACACCCCGCCCGATTGTGGAATATATGGTTGATGAGTCTCTCAAAGAGTATCTCTTATCCCGTTTCGCTGACCGGGACAACTATGAACAGAAGATCCGTGACCTTCTCGACTACAGGATCGAAGACCATGCCTTCTCGAATGAGGAAAGTAAAAAGATCTCCGAAGCCCTCGATGAATTGAAGGTCTTAGACCCTGCCTGTGGTTCCGGCGCCTTCCCGATGGGAATTCTGCAGAAGATGCTGCTCATCAGGCAGAAAATTGACCCTGAATCCATAAATTGGGTCATCAAACAGCTTGAGCCTATCCGCGACCCGGCATTGCGGAAGATAATGGAAGACAAGCTGATGACCGAGAACTGGGACTATAGATATAAGATGTCAGCCATCCTTCACTCTATCTACGGAGTTGATATTCAGGCTATCGCTGTGGAGATTGCCAAACTCCGCTTCTTTCTGACTCTGATTGTCGAAGAAAAGGTTGATGACAACAAACCAAACCGCGGTATAAAGCCTCTCCCTAACCTCTCCTTCAAATTTGTTGCTGCCGATAGTCTGCTCAGTATCTCCGATTATCTCTCTGCTACAGAACTCGACTGGACTGATAAGTTTGCCTATGATGAATGTATTAATAAACTGGAAAAACTCCGCGAAGAATATTTCTATGCCGATCAGGCAGATAAGAAATCCCATATTCAAATTGAGTTCCGGAGAATTCAGAATGAACTATCCGATCATATCATCAAAAGTCAGAGTAGAAACGCTTCTGCAGTGAAACTTGCCAACTGGAACCCATTTTCCGATGAAGTAACAGACTGGTTCGATCCTAAATGGATGTTCGGATTGGAAGGCGGTTTTGATATTGTTATTGGCAATCCTCCCTATATCCAGTTGCAGAGCAAAGCAGGAAAACTCGCTGATAAATATAAGAATGAAGGGTATGCCACCTTCTGCCGGACAGGGGATATCTATTCCCTCTTTTACGAAAGAGGAATGAATCTTCTCCAGCAAAACGGTATCCTCTGCTACATCACCTCCAATAAATGGATGAGAGCAAAATACGGTGAAGCAACCCGTAATTTCTTTGCCCAACATCAACCTCTTGTTCTCATTGATCTGGGAAGCAATATCTTCGAATCTGCAACTGTGGATACAAATATTCTGCTCATCAAAAAGAACGAAAATACTGAACAGTCTCTTAAAGCTCTCGATATCAGCAAAGAAAAGAAGAAAGAGAACTTTATCTCTCACCCTGACTGGGTCGAGATCTCTCATCTCAGTAGTGATACCTGGACTATCTCATCCCCTATCGCTCAAAGAATAAAGGAAAAGATAGAAAAACTCGGTAAACCGCTCAAAGAATGGGATATCGGTATCTATTACGGAGTTAAAACCGGCTACAACAAAGCCTTTATCATTGATACTGCCAAAAGAGAAGAGATATTGAATCGTTGCCGAAATAATGACGAACGACAGAGAACAGACCAACTCCTCAAACCTATCCTCAGAGGACGGGACATCAAACGCTACAAAGCAGAATGGGCGGGATTGTGGCTGATTTTTATACCTTGGCATTTTCCGTTACATGAAGACAGCTCGATTCAGGGTGCATCTGAAATAGCTGAAAGAGAGTTTCAAACGAGTTTTCCTACAGTGTACCAGCATTTACTTCAGTATAAAGACCCGCTAGCTAAACGAAATACAGCAGAAACCGGAATCAGATATGAATGGTATGCACTCCAACGATGTGCTGCTACCTACTACAGAGAGTTCGACAAAGATAAGATTATCTACCAAGAAATGGTACAGTATCCAACTTATTGCTACGATAAAGGTAAAAAATATTACTGTCTTGATACGGGAAGGATCATAACAGGAAAAAATTTAGACTATCTTCTGCTGCTATTGAATTCAAACCTCTTTCATTTTGCAGTCAAAGCCTTTTATGGGGGCGGTGGATTAGGAGCTAAAGGACTCAGAATGAAACATACTTTTTTTAATAAGTTCCCGGCTATAAATATGTCAGAAGCGGATCAACCAACATTCATTAACTTAGCTAATCAAATCATCACCGATAAAGATTCTGGAAAAAACACTGACCATCTTGAATCTCAAATTGACCGGATGGTCTTTGAGCTTTACGAACTCACATTGGAAGAGATCAGTCATGTTGAAGAACAAACGATTAGACACAATAAAAACAAAAATAGCTGTTGACAAAATTAAGCTATAGGTTAATTTGTCTATGAGAGTTGCAAAGCATTTGCCCGATAACTATCTTTCAGAGATAGCAAACTTAATCGATACTGTTTTGAAAATTGATTTTTATGTCGATGAGGAGTATGAGGATGATTTGTTTAATTTACTCGATGAAAACGAGGTATTGAAAAAGAAATTCAAACGTGTCATTTATCTTGTCAGAATCGGGAAAACAACTCAAGATACTTATAGAAGTGTAGCATTTTCTCGAAGAACCAAAGATGTTTATGAAATGAAAGTCAAGAATTACCGGTTCTTATGTAAAGAGATCAGGAGATCGGGAGAAAAAAGGATTGTAACGATTACTCACATACAAAAAGACACGAAAAAAATGAGAACAACAACAAGAGCTTTAGTCACTCGAATTGGAGGATATGATTATGAGTTCGAAAAATAAGAAGGACTGGGATTCTCTTCTTGCTTTTGAGAATGAGGAAGAGAAGATAGATTTTATCAGCGAGACATTAAGCGGTATAATCGCTCATAAGATTGAACAGCTGCTTCAAGATCGCAAAATGTCCAAAAAAGACTTAGCTCACAAAATTGGAACAAGCCCCAGTTACATTACTCAGATTATGACGGGGGATAAATTAGTTAACATGAAACTCTTAGCTAAGATTATGTATTTTCTTGGTGTTAGTATTGATTTAACAATTACCGATCCGGAAAAACTTGAGTGTATAATCACCGATGTGAAAGAAAACTGGAAATCTTCGGGGAAAAACAAAGAACAAATATGGGAGATGATGCCTGGCAATGATATTAAAGCATGCTAAAATTCAACAGAAAAAGTTTGTTGTTCTTGAATCGAAAATCGAGATCAATAATACAGAGGAAAAAAAGACTACTAATATCCTGCCATTCGATCTTAACTTCGAAATTCTCATACCTTCTGGGGACAGTCGTACCATTAGAGTAATTCTTGAGATCACTGTCAATAGTGAGCGAAGCTATGACGAATTTGTAATTTATACCCGAACAGGTGCAGAATACCATTTTACAGAGGAGTTGTCGAAAGAGAGTAAAGAATACCATGCTCTCCTTTCCGGATCTGCTTTACCCTGTTTGATAAATCAAACCCGTCTCTATCTTAAAACAATGACCTCATATTTCCCTATTGGGGAGTACATCCTCCCGATGATAGATATGCGTGATCTATTGAAGCAAAAGTCAAGAGAACAGATCATAGAACAAGAATCTCAAACAGAATACCGAAAGCGGAAAAACAGCAATACCTGGCATTGGCGGCAAAACTGCTCCAAATACCCCAAAACAAACTACACAACAATTTCTTCTAAACCCTCCTCAGGGAAACTCTGTAAAGAATGTGAAGCAAAATCAGACAAGTAAAAGTAATTAGAGTATGAGCACCTTGGAGGTATTATAGTGTGAAAAGGTTTTCAGAAAGATATGGATTTCGACCGGTAAAAAGTGTAGTCCAAATTGACTCTATGGATAATGATTTGCGAAACAGTTTGTGGAATGCTACAACTATACATTATTGGGATAGTGCAAAGTCTCGGTGGCATGCAGATAAAGAATATAGATATAGAAAGTCTCTAATCCATCTCTTATGGAGAGACTTTTACAAAAAACCCCTTGATTCAATACGTTTTGATTACTCCACTAACTTAACAATTATAAAGAATAAATTCTACAAATCAGACTTTTATGAAGCATACGATCTGATTGAGTTTCTTGCAAACAATGATTTAGGAGCTTATAGAGTAAAAAATGCAGGTTTTATAGATACCTGCAACAAGATTATGGAAAAAGAACTATCAGCATATCGATTCGTCGGTGGAATAATTACAAGAATTACTTCAGGAGTTGAATTAGATGAGATAGAGGAGGCTTTATCCATATCTAATCCTTTTAATGAAGTTCATACTCATCTGGAAGTATCTTTACGTCTGTTCTCCAACAGAAAGGATCCTGATTATCGAAACTCAGTTAAAGAGTCAATACTTGCCGTTGAAGCCATTTGCAAGAAGATAATCGGAGACAGCAAAGCAACATTAGGCAAAGCATTGAAAAAGATAGAACAGAATATCAACATACACCCTTCTCTAAAAAGATCCTTCATGGAACTATATGGTTACACAAGTGATGGTGACGGCATCCGTCATGCTTTGACTGATGAAGATAACACAGGTTTTGAAGATGCTAAGTATATGTTAGTATCCTGCTCTGCATTTATCAACTATCTTATTGCTAAAGCAGATAAAGCTGGATTACACCAACGTTTAGGACTTGACTGACCACTTAATTTATTTTATGAAACATATTGATCAAATTCAGAGTACTTTACCCCTTTGGAAAAAATATGTCGTTTGATAATATGAAGTCTCCTATCGATACCAGAAAGTTATCAATGATCGAAATACCATCAGCAGTTTACTCTCTAGAGTTTCACGAGATATTTCCTTATAATAGATTCGCATATAATACTTTAAGAATTGGAGTCGAGGTTCTCCATGAGAAGAAATTGCCAGAATCAATTTTAGTGAGTTTTCTTGAAGGAACTACAGATAACAGATGGTGGAAAATCAATGCCGGTATTGGAAATTGGGTAACACAAAATGGTCTAATACATGGATTTCGAATAGCAACATCACCGTTAACCCCTCTTCTTATATTTGGTGTTTGTCATATATTAGGACCTTTGCTTTTTGAGATTGAAAAGAAAAAAGAGACATTCGCTGACCCTCTTCGCTTTCAGAATGAATTTATAAAATTTGGAAATATCTTAGCAAACTCCCTGAATACATATCGGGATCACGGCTTAGCGAGTGCTATTCGTTACTTTTATACAAAACACTCAATATCGGTTTTTGATATTCAAGAATCGATGAGTCTTTACGATTCTTGCTCTGGATTTATAGCTAATCATGAGATAGCACATGCTTTTGTCGGGCAACTCGCGAGCAACATTAGACACCTCAAATCAGAAGAACTTCAGGCTTTTGAGTTGATAGTGGATCTTGTTGCTACTCAGTGGCTGTATAAGAAAATGATTGTTAACACTCCAGATTCCCATGAATACCGAATATTTCGGGAAAGAGATAGTTATGAAGACTGCATTGTGAGCAATGCCTTCAATCTGGTGAAATCTCAGATTCTCAATTTCTTGTTCTTCGTCCTCGCTAGTGCTTTTAACAACAATGGACAAATCTCGCTGAAGAGTGGATTTTCCCACCCGCATACATTGTTACGGCACACTGTACAAAACATTCATTTCACAACTTTGATATCTAGCAATTGGACTAACATCGTAGGAGAAACTCAGCTTGAGGAATTAGCTTCATATTCATTAAAGTATATGGGTTTATTTATAAACGCTGGCTTTCTCTCAAGAAAGGATTTCGATGACTGTTTCTCACAAAAGACGGCTCAAACTTTAAAAACCGTTGAAGGGTTAATTGATGAATTTGGAGTAACAGATCTCGAATACTGCAAGAATATGTTTTCAGCGTTCAGTAATATACACTGAGTCAAGACCTAAACGTTGGTGTAGATTTCTAATTCATTGTTTTACATCATCATAGAGACCTGCGGATGTAATCGAACCAGGCATTAAACATTGTTAAGGATACAGAAAAAAGAATTGCCTTCAGAATGAAATTACTGTCAGGAGTAAGGAATAGCATTATCACCGAGCAATTTCATTGACAATTCGAAGGGATTTAACTGCTTTAGATAGAAATTATTAACAAAGGAAGCAGCATGAAAGTTTTAAAGACAAAGTGGTTTCGGATCCTTCTCTTTTACCTCATAGCCCTACTGACTTCATTCTATTTTCGAATACAGCCACCGGATTGGTATCAGCAGTTGGAATTACCCTATGGGCTTTCCATGTTTAAAGGCTGGTTTGGGGGTTCTGGTCCGTTTTTTGGAGCCTTGATAGTAATATGGGTCTTTAAACGAGAGAGGACAACCACATTCTTAGGCACAGCCAAACTGAAGAGTATCATCATGGCTCTCGTTCCGCTTTTCCTGTTTACTGCTGTCGGTGCCGATAACAACATCAGTATCAGTCCGCATTTGTATGGCTTCTTTCTGGGACTGACTTTGACAGTGTATTGTATTCTTGAAGAAACGGGCTGGAGAGGCTATCTACAGGATGAGTTAAGTAACTTAAAGCCTATTGTGCAATATCTGATCGTTGGATTTTTATGGTATGCCTGGCACCTGTCATTTCTTGGTGGACAACCGAATATTGTTAACGAATTGAAGATTTTTCTGATACTCTTTTTGGGAAGCATCGGTATTGGATATGCGGTTAGGGGTACACGATCAATTTTTGTTGCAGCCTGTTTGCACATGATCGGGAATATTCTCGTTTTCAGCAGCTTTGTAAAACAGAGCATCAGTTTTCAGAATCGACTCTTTATTCTTGCTGTGAGTATCTTTGTATGGACAGTTCTGCTTATATTTTGGGATAGATAGAACGGATGATGATTCTTGCTTTATTTTCTGAGAGTTGTTTTGCACTCTAAGGTTTTCGCTGAATTGCGGATGGTATGTCCATGGGGAGTGACGCTGCGAAGAAAAGAGCTGTCAGTTATTAGAGATTAGAGATGAGAAATTAGGTAACCTGCGGAAGGATAGCAAGAAGTGGGCGGTTCGTGAACCGCCCCTACGGCGAGGGAAGAAGGCAAACCTGTTGAGAGATAGCAAGTCCATGGGCAGTGAAGCAGGGAAAAAGTACCGCAAATTGGTAATTTGCGGAGAACAAGTTGGCAAGTTGTAATGAAATGTAACGTAATTTGGTAATTTGCGAAGAACAAGTTACCGACTTGTATTGAATTGTAACGCAAGTTGGTAATTTGCGGAGAACAAGTTACCAACTTGTTTTACAAAAAAGTACTGTCAGGAAGAAAAGACAAAACCAGAGCTGGAAGCTCTGGATACGACAAAATGGAAGCCTGCGGAAGGATAGCAGGAAGAAAAAAAGACAAAACCTACGGAAGGATAGCAAGAAGTGGGCGGCTCGTGAACCGCCCCTACGGCGAGGGAAGAAGGCAAACCTGTGGAGAGATAGCAAGTCCATGGGGAGTGAAGCAGGAAAAACGTAACGCAAATTGGTAATTTGCGGAGAACAAGTTGGCAAGTTGTTTTACAAAAAAGAAAAGCCAAGGAAGTACAACCAGGAAGAAAAGACAAAACCAGAGCTGGAAGCTCCGGATACGACAAAATAGAAGCCTGCGGAAGGATAGCAAGAAGTGGGCGGCTCGTGAACCGCCCCTACGGCAATAAAAAAAGACAATCCTCTGGAGAGATAGCAAGTCCATGGGGAGTGAAGCAGGAAAAACGTAACGCAAATTGGTAATTTGCGGAGAACAAGTTGGCAAGTTGTTTTACAAAAAAGAAAAGCCAAGGAAGTACAACCAGGAAGAAAAGACAAAACCAGAGCTGGAAGCTCCGGATACGAAAAAGTAAAAGCCTGCGGAAGGAACAGCAAAGGAGCGGGCGGTTCGTGAACCGCCCCTACGAAATCCGATAATGAAAGTCAAAGCAAGTCCATGGGTAGTGAAGCAGGGAAAAAGTACCGCAAATTGGTAATTTGCGAAGAAACAAGTTACCAACTTGTAATGAAATGTAACGCAAATTGGTAATTGGCGAAGAACAAATTACCGACTTGTTTTACAAAAAAGAAAAGCCAAGGAAGTACTACCAGGAAGAAAAGACAAAACCAGAGCTGGAAGCTCTGGATACGACAAAATGGAAGCCTGCGGAAGGATAGCAGGAAGAAAAAAAGACAAAACCTACGGAAGGATAGCAAGAAGTGGGCGGTTCGTGAACCGCCCCTACGGCGAGGGAAAAATGGAAGCCTGCGGAAGCAATAGCAGGAGTTGTGGCAAGCTGGAGCTTACCACACCGAAAACCCTGCGGAAGGAAAAGCAGGGAGGTTTCGTTAAAACCCGTACTCGATACCAAACACGGGGAGCATACTCCACTGATACATCAGGTCTGCTCTTTCCTCTTCAGGGTTCCAATAGTAGCCTGCGACGTTCTTGCGGTTGTAAGCATTCCAGACACTAATGAAAAAAGTGAGACTGGATTTGCGAAAAAACACCCTTCGGTCGTAGCGGATGTTGAGTGAATGATAGTCGGGGTATCTTTTCTGATTTATCCTTTCGGAATCATAAACTGCCCTCTTATATTGTTTCGAAAGTTCGGGATCGATAGGGGTATATGGCACACCGCCGGCATATATCCAGCGGATACTGATGTCGTTATAGTGATTCGGTTTATAGCCCCCTTCGATGCTCAAGGCAAATCTGTTGTCATAACCCCGGTCACGCCAGATCGTGTCTAATCCCCTGTACCTCGACCTGAAATATGTAGCGCTCACTAATCCGTAGAACTGATCCATTAACTTTTTCTGCACGATCATTTCTATCCCGCTGGAGGCTGCCTCTCCTTTGGAAGTCAAGGTATCATAGAACTCGTGAAAGTTACCGTCTATCACGAAAAGGGCAGGTTGGGTGATGTCCATGGGAAATCGGTCATACTGCTTATGATACGTTTCGACCGTGAGTTTAGTATCTTCCCCCATTAACCTGTCGAAGCCAACTATGTAATGCCTTGCCCGGGGATTAGACAAGTTCTGGTTTTCCTCCCGCTGGGTCAGTAATAACAAGGGCAGATTTTGCCGGTATTGTCCGAGGGCACCTCTGATGGTTGTTTTGCTGTTCAGATCGTAAGTCAGGGCAAATCTTGGTGAGACGGAATAGGAATCATTATATTCGAAGTAATCGGTTCTTACCCCGGTAATAGCTGTGATTTTTGGGAACACTCTCCAGCTGTTATTTACAAAGAGCCCGCCTTTAACAGTTTTTGCTTTATCATGCAAAGAAAAGGGAGGTATCACATCGCCTGAGAAATTGGTAGTTTCACCATAATGATTGTCATAATCGAATACGAGGAATTTTAGATCAAAACCGTATTCAATATTATAGGTATCGGAGAGGTAAGACCGGGTTACGTTGCGCAGGTTAAAACTCTGTTCGAAGGAACGGTTTCTGAGACTCAGTTCATCAGTTGGCGGCTCGTACCAGTCTTCAGTGAACTGCATTCCCGTATAGGAAGCGGAAGTTATACTGATCGTTTTATTACTCCAAACACCCCGCCAGCTCACTCCAACAGTACCCTGGTACAGATCCTGATTCCCATAGTGAGACATCTGGTTTTCCAATGCTGTTTCTTTGTCGGGGGAATTATGGTCATCAGCAAAAATCCCCAATAAGGTCAGTTTATGCTTCGGATCTATATTATAGGCTATCTTTGCCTGTAGATTACCGAAGCGGGGAGCAACAGAAGATCCGGTATCAAACCAATCGACTACATAGTCCAGATAGCTTCTGCGTACCGACAGGATGAACGACCCCTTCTCGGGAACTACGGGTCCTTCGACCAGACCGCCAAAACCGAGGAAGCTCAGTTCTAACTGACCTCCGAATTTTTTGCGGTTGCCGTCCCTAAAAGTTATATCCATCACCGATGAGAGCTTATCTCCATAAAGCGAAGAAAAGCCGCCGGAATGAAATGAAACATCTTTTATCAGTTCGACATTCAACATTCCAATCGGTCCTCCGCTTCCGCCCTGATGAGGGAAATGGTTGATGTTGGGCACTTCCATGCCGTCGATGAAAAAGGTGTTCTCGAACGGATTACCACCTCTGACAATAAGGTTATTGCTCTCATCATTAACCTTGGCTATGCTCGGCAGCGACATCATTATGCGGCTGACATCACCTGCCGAACCGGGAGCTCTCCGTATCTCTTCACTGGAATAGGAGACGATATTACTGCCGCTTTCTTCAGTATCAAACAGCTCTCTCTGTCTCGTAGTTATCCCCTCGATATTCAGCACCGCCCTTCTCAGCTCGCCGTCCAGGAAAGCAGTCCTGTTCGGACGGACAACAATATCTGTCTGAATCCGGCTATTATACCCGATCCTCTGAAACTCAACCTTATATACTCCCGGCTGGAGATCGGTTAATTCGTATTCACCCTCTTCATTTGTTTCTGTAAGCCGGTGTATTTCCGGAATGTAAACATTTACTCTCTCTATCCCCTTTTTCGACTCAAACTCAATCACCCTTCCCGTTAACGTTCCGCCGCTCTGCCCAAATAGCAAAGTCCCGAAACCTGAAAGAAACAACACAATGGTCCTGACTGTTTTCACCCTGCCTCCCCTGTTTACGATTTTTTATTGGATTTTTTGGAGGTTAAACTGCTTTCTGTGAAACGATCAACAATACTGTCGCTGAAATTCCTGCGGGTATTGTCATCGGAAAGATCCAGAGCAAAACTGCCGGGAAAAATTCCGGGCATAAGACCGGTCGTTAGTACTATGGAAAACATCTGCACAAATGCGGTTCTTTTCTCCTGTTCACTTTTACCGGTCATCACACTCCCGGCAAAGGTGTATAATATCTCAAAAAACTGCTTGAATTCCTTGATTGCCGCACATTCATAGTTATTATTGACCATTACTTCGTAAAAATGGCTCTTGGTTATGTTCGGATAAGTCAGCATGCCGGTCAGCGTGTCATACAAAAACCCGCGTAAAGCCCCTTCGGTGTCTGTTTCCCACCTCCCTTCATAGTCCAGGATATTTGTGCTCAAACCTTCGGTTAAGGTAGCCCGGCTTACTGCTTCCATCAGGTTTTCTTTACTCCCGTAATAATAATGAAGCAGGGCAGAATTCATACCCGCTTTCCGGGCTATCTTCCGCATGGTTACTCCATCCATACCGCATTCTTCCACACATTCAATTGCAGCGAAAAGAATCAAATTCTTTATCTCTGTTCTGTCCATTTGCACCTCACTCCGGTTAATAAAGCACCAAAGATAGCCCGAAGACCGGACTGTTAATCATTTGGTTAATACGTTTGTTTTAACCTGGTGATCAACTTTATTAACTGCCCGGAATTGTCAAGAATAAAACGGGTAAAACAGAGATAATACCCCTTTAATAAGGCTTTTCGGACTATCGGTGCAGAATGATTTTCTTTAAAGATAACCTTAGGATACCAGAGAGTATCTCTACAGTCAGCCCGAGCTGACTGTAGAGATACTCTGTAATACCCTAAAGGTTGATAAAAGAGTGATTAGAGATGAGAGGGAGAAAAAACCTGCGTGAGGAATAGCGAGTCCTCGGGGAGTGAAACTTCTCAGGTAAAGATAAAAAACCTACTGAAGCAGAGCAAGTCCATTAGAAGAATAGCATATAAAAAGAGCATATCAAATCCATATCTCCCTTCTTTCTTTTCGACAGTGAAAAGAAAGAATCAAAGAAGAACCTGCCGGCATACAAGCAACGACGCAAAACCTTCTCGAATAAGCTTCTCTGCTAACCGAGGTGCTCTTTTCTGTGTGGCTGCGACCGAGCTCGGCGAAAGCAACTTTTCAACTTCGAAGCTCTGCTTTCGTCAACCTCCTCACTTCGTTCGTCAGACTGTAGCTCCGAAGCTTATTCTCGTACGGTTTTTTCCTTCGTCGTTCTTGTAATGCCGGATTTATCTATTCCCACCCGCCACCCAAGCAGGCAAAGACATTCAGATACCCCAGCGGAAGAATAGCAGGAAGAAAAGACAAAACCAGAGCTGGAAGCTCCGGATACGACAAAATAGAAGCCTGCGGAAGCGATAGCAGGAAGAAAAAAAGACAAAACCTACGGAAGGAATAACAGGAAAAGGGCGGTTCGTGAACCGCCCCTACGCCTTTGATAAAAGACATCCGGTTAAACAAATGACTTGAGATCAAAGTCTGTCTATACTGGAATATATGCCAATCTCTGAAACATAGTCTGCTGAAAACACTGTTTAAAACCAAAGGAAGGGCAGCTGAGAAAAATGAGAGATTAGGGAAAAAGCCTACGGTATGTGTAGCAAGTCCATTAGTAGTAAAGCAGGAAAAACGTACCGCAAATTGGTAATTTGCGAAGAACAAGTTGGCAAGTTGTTTTACAAAAAAGAAAAGCCAAGGAAGTACAACCAGGAAGAAAAGACAAAACCAGAGCTGGAAGCTCCCAGGCTGTTGATAAACCCCTCTTTTAGAAATGAA
>CAYXFD010000040.1:0-12683 GCA_964464175.1 uncultured Candidatus Cloacimonadota bacterium
CGTAGCCATATATTACATGGGCGTTACTTCACTTTTTTGGGGGTATGCCTTAAAATAGGGATTAGATATTAGAGATCAGATATTAGAGGAAAATCCTGAGGAAGAGATAGCAAGTCCATCGGGAGCAAAGCAGGAAGAGTACCGCAAATTGGTAATTTGCGGAAACAAGTTAGCAACTTGTTCTACGGAAAAGAAAAACCAGAGGGAGGGGAGCAAGAGAAAATGACGAAGAGACTGAGGGGCTGAGGGACAAAGAGACAAAGGATAGCAAGTCTATTGGGAACAAAGCAAGAAACAAAATAGCTCATAGTCATGAGAAGGGTATAAAAAAGTCAAAACCTTAAAAAAAGTTGATTATGTAAACTCCTCAATGTTTAGGGAGTCTAAGAAATAATTGATCCGTTCATAAGCATCTCTCAGAGTTAAAGCTCTTTCGTCAGGATCATGAATTTCTAAGAAATTGACCAACCAAACAGGCCCGGGTGAGTCTATTGTTTTGAATTTTGCTTTAATCTTACCTAAGCCTTCTATAACGAGATTATTGGAAACTAAGGGTTGAAAGGCTTCAATCAAGGATTGTATATGTCCCGGATAATTTGAGATGGTGAAGTAAATGTCGTAAGCGTCTTTGGGATTGTATCTATCCCATAAAGCCATTCCTTTCATAATTAGAAAAGGGACTACTCCCGAGATAGTTATCTCTACTTCGTTTCTCGAGCCGTCAGGCATGAGATTCGATATTTTCCTTTTAACATTATGCTCAAACGACAAATCACAACCTCTTGCCTTTCTGAGCCTGATATCTTGAAATTTCTGGGTTCGATGACTTTTACCTGTGCCACCATATTCTCCGGAAAGTAAATCAATTTCAATATTATACTGAATTCCGTCGGAGATTACCTTTTTTAGGAAAATGTAGGGTTGGTTTCCCTGAGTGTAATCATGCTTCTCAAGCAAGGATAAGATTGTTCGATAATTATTGTCTGAAATCTTCGTAAAGTCGAGTGCCAGATCTATATCAATACTCCCGATGTGATCATCACCTCTTTCTTCGAGAAGAAAATACGGCACCCATCCTCCGATCAATACAATTGATTCCCGAAACCGGCCTAAAATAGTCAGAATTTCAACCAATACAGAAAGGCAGATTTCAACCTCATTTTTCTGATAGTCTTTTCTTGTTACCATTTTTTCCTCAGCCTATTCTCCATAATAAATTCAGAGGCTTCTATACCTCTTTCTCCAAAATGTTTTAGATCAAGGTACAATTGGACATCTGAAACAATACAAGCTCCTCTAACTTTTTGGAGTCCATAGTAAACTCCTTCATCATAAGGCCTCATAAGGACAATGTTTCCGCCGGAATTAACCATCTTGTAATCTAAGTCCTGTGCTACCTTGTCGAAGTTGCTGCAGAGATATGAGAAGACCCGTTTGTATCTTAAAAAAGGTGTTGTAAGAGAGGCTCCGGAAGTGAGTGAAAGAGCATACTTGATCTGATTAGAGTTGAAATAGTCGATCATTTTCTTCTCAATCGTGTTTACATCATCCATAGAGTAGTATTCAGCGAGGATATTGATTTTGTAAGTATAGTTCTCTGACCATTGATTAATGAGTTCTTCAGGGTTGGTTAACTTGAACTTTGTTCTGGTACCAATCTTGAACTCAGAGATGTATTCATAATTCAATAGCTGTTTCTTGATATTGGAACAGAGTCCGAGACTTATTTTTGACTCGTCTGCTAAGTCTCTTACATACCAGGCTTTTCCCGGGTTGCACAGCAAAATCCTTAAAACCCGTGATGCTTTGGTACTGAAAACAGATTTTAAGGATCGTGATTCGGGATATAAATCCTTTTTTCCGTCTGTATGAATGTAAATCCCATCGAATTTTAAATAACAGTTGCCGGCGAGGTCTAAATAACCTATATCGTTTTGTTTGCATATTTGTCTTGATTCTTCGGAGATAAAAGTTGAAACGACTATACCGTAACAATTACTATCATTTGAGATCATTTCTTTCAGAAAACTGACTGCCATACGGACAAACCTTGGCTGTCCAACAGATTTTATCTCGAAGAGAAGATAAAAACGCTGTTGATTTTGGTTTTCTACTTGAACTGTGATATCAATTCTTTGTTTTAGTGTGTATCCCAAGGTATTCGATTTTATCTCAATAATTCTTAACAATCCCGTAGAGTTGATTATATCTCTTATGGACCCTCTTATGGCATCAATTATAAATGGCTCTTTCATTATGTTTCACTCCTTTAGCAGTTTCAACGTACGTTGAAACAGTTGATTTCAGTGAAACAAGTGTCAAGGAAAAATAGCTCCAGGAAAAAATAGCGTTTGATAGCATCTCAAATAGCAAGGTTATAGACTTGAAAAGGGATACATCAAATTCTAAAGTTTGATAACATAAAACTTCTTTGTTAGCGAGGGATTTGTCATATCAAGGTTTTTTTTATCAGTTCTTCCGAGAGGATCAGGGTTTCTTTCCCTTCTTCGATGGTGCGGGCGGTTTTGATGATCTTTGCCAGGTAGTCCTGGGGGGCAAGTTTCTGCAATTCCTGTAAATCAGCCTTCAGGGTTCGTTCGTCAATCGTTCTGATGTAGGAATAGAGACCTTCCGGCAGGCTGTTGAGTTCTTTTGCCACATTATAGAGGTCGGTAAGATAATCCTTCAGAACGGGTACTGTTTCTTTCAGATGTTCGATCTTGTTTATCGCTTCCCCTTTTGGTCCTTTGATAGAGAGATGAGTTTTGGGAACGAACATATTTTTCCGGGCATTCTGATAGATCTTGTCGAAATCTTTGGATACCTGCTGTGGTTTTTCGCTAAAATCAGCCTGAAAGAGGGATAGGGCTTGCTCGACGGAGATTGCTGCCGATTCCTTTTCGCTCTTTCCGAGTCTGAAGGTATAGTCCTCACCCTTCTTGCCAAAGATGATAACCCCTGCGGTATCTTTGCCTGCTGTTCTTCTGATACGGGCACGGTGAGGGATTTCTTTTGCTTTCTCGAGCCATTCCGGTCTTGTTTTTTTGAGATAATAAAGTTCTTCCTGATATTGAGTATCCCAGGACTCTTCTTCCTGAAGTGCTAAGGCGGCGTTGTATTTTTCGTGGAAATAGGATCTCAGTTCTTCTTCCTTGGTAAGGATCCTGGTATCTTCACCCAACAGAGCATCTATCATTGCCTTTTTCAGGGTAGAAACCTGTTTCTTTCGGATCTCTTTTTCACCGATATCCGTCGGGAAGTAGTTATAGATATAGATCTTATCGAAAAGCATTTTACCTATGCGGTTAATTCTGCCGACCCGCTGAATGACTCTGGTAGGGTTGTAGGGAATATCATAATTAAATACAGTTCCGGCACGGTTAAGGTTTACCCCTTCGGAGAGGGCATCGGTAGCGATAAGAACATCATAATCGTCTCTTTGAACAGAGGAAGAGGCATCGAAGTTTTCCCTTACCGTTCTTCTGTGCTGAGTTGTAGAGATCTGACCGGAATAGAATAAAATTCTGACCGGTTTATCTGTAAAGACTGCAAGTTTAGTGCCTGTTTGGGGACGTGTTTTTTCTGATCTCCTGTTCAACTCTTTGTAGATATATTCTGCCGTATCGGCATATTCGCTGAAGACGATAATCTTACGGGCAGGGTCTTGCAGAAGCTGTTGTTTGATCTCAAGCCGGAAGCTCTCCAGCTTGGGGTCGTGTCTTATTCCTTCCGAGAACCATTCATCATGGATGTTTTTCAGCAGATCAATGTCCTGCCGGAGGTCATTGATAAAATCATCTCTTAGTTCACTTTTGGGGATGAAAAAGAGTCCCTTTTCATATTGCTTGTCCAGTTCCTTCTCGAAGGTGTAATCTTCCAGTTCAGCAAGAGTGCTGTCATCGAGATTATCCAGCAGCTTGTCAATATCGGGGAGCTGTCCTATCTTGAAAACGGGGACTTTGCCCACTTTATCATAATAACCTTTTACCATAGTCATAGAATGGATCATGGAGTCGAGAGTCTTACCGAAGGCATAGACGGAGCTTTCGAAACGGGCAACGAGCAGTCTTCTCATGAAATCGGCAAGGTTTATCTGGGCTATGTTCAAGGAGTCCGGGTCAATGTGGGGATGTTCTTTTTTCAGCTTTTCTTTGAATTGGGCAAGATCAAGCAGATAGTTAACCGGCTTGTATCTGGCACCGATGAATTCGCTTTTTACTTTTGTTTGCTCTTCTGCCGGGTAAGCAGCCGCATCTTTGGGATAGATTCTATTCAGGGTTTTCAGATACAGTCCGGAAAGGTCTCCCAAATAATACTCCTTGATAACCGGTGGTTCGGCAAAGAGATATTTTATATTCTGGGCATCAAGGTCCTTGCGGTACTCTTCTATTTTCTCGAGGTCAATGCGGGAACGTCTGATAACTACCGGCTCGAGGACCAGTCTGATCTGAGCAGCTAAGGACTGCAGCCGTTTTTTGAGGATTTTCTGGTCAGCATTTTCCTTTTTTCTCGCTTTTTCTATTGAACGGTATTCCTTTACGGCATCCTGAAACTGAGAGGAGAGATTATCGACCGTGCGGATAGTCGATTTGGAAGGGATCTGAAACAGCTTGATCATGGCAAAAATGTCCTGAGGACGGTTGTTGAAGGGGGTTGCGGTAAGAAGGATAACTTTGTTGCCCTGGCATAGCCGGTGAAGATTCAGATAGTCACTGGTATTTTCATTACGGTATTTATGGGCTTCGTCAACTATAATAAGCACTTCTTCATCATTCCAGACTTTTTTGAGATGCTCCAAAGCTTTGTCAATTGAGCTGCTGCCGTAAACAACGGCGTTGAGACCGAAAAGGGTGCGGTATTCCTGATCCCATTGATAATGGAGATGAGGCGGGGCAATGATGATTACTTTCTTTCTCAGATTAAATGCTACTGCCGAAGCAATGATACTCTTACCTAAACCGACAACATCACAGATCAGAACCCCGTTATGCTGGTCGAGAGTATTGAGCGCTTTGATAATGGCATCTTTCTGGTATTTCAGATCGAAGAAACGTCCTTCGGTTATTTTATCGGGAAAGGTGATCTCTTCTTTCGCCTCTATTTCGAAGTATTCCAGTAATACTCTCAGATAGAACAGGAACGGATGATAAAGCTTATCTATCCATAGCTTCTCCACTACTTCAGTCAGGAAGTCATCAAGGTCTCCCTCTCTGACAATATCTACAGAATGGTTTTCCCAAAGATCATCAAAGAGTTTTTTCCCTTCGGAATATTCGTCACGAAGGATGACATTGATCTCCTGCCTGTTTTTCATACCGGAGAGAGAGAGGTTGCTGGAACCGGTGATCATCGTACCTGGGAGAAGTCCGGACTGGTTATGTTCTGGAGTATGCTCGAAGAGATATAGTTTCGCATGATTAGGTTGTTCGGTTTTCTTGATCTCCAGAGAACCATCTTTTATCTTACTGAAGAATATCCGGAATGCCTCTTGCTTTTCATCATTGTCGAAGAAATCGGTATCGTTGAATACATCAACCAGTGATTTAAAGTAGTTATTCTTAATCTCCAAGCGTGAATGATTTACTTCCTGAATAATCTGAAACTCCCGGATCTTATTGGAGATATCCTTTTCAATACTCATCCCGACGAGGATTCGGAGTTTTCTGTCTCCTAAGTTCTTATAGATCTGCTCGAAACCGGAGAAGTAGAAATAACCTACCAGGAAATGCAGACTATCGGAACAGGGAAGAATTTTCTCGATAATCTCAGTCAGAAATTCCTGCTGATTTGTTACTAATTTTGCCATCGGATCGTATCCTTGTAAAACTCCCTCTATTTCTATAAAACAGCTCAAAAGAACACCATCACTATATTTTTATTTTGTCGGGGAATGTCAATATTTATGATATGATCTATTGAGTCTGTGCTTTTTCTGAAATCAAAGTATGAGAGGAGAATTTTTTTTTACTCAGAGTTAATGGGGGTCAGGAGCATATTGAACCGGGTAATTTGATGCTAAAGATGCTATTTGTTATCCCTTATATAGTAGAGGGGTTTGAAATCAAGCCAGGGAAGAAAATGAGATTATAAAGACTTGTTTGGCTTAACAAAGATTAGACAGGCTTTATCTTAAGCTCAAAAAAGGGGGAACAATGAAAAGAGCAGTGATCTTGATAATGATAACAGTAATATTTGTCTGTTTAAACGCTTTTCAGGAAGGAACGATCAATGTAGAGGGAACTGCGTCATTATCAGTGACGAAATTGAATGAAGGTGCCAGCAGTATCAGAACAGGATTGGTGAGTACGGAGGAGATGCTGAGGGAGATAACGAATGAAGGGGCTACGCCTGAAGACAGGATTGCAGTTTTTCTTTTGATCATTATTCCTTGAGAACGATCGGGCAATAGTTATTGTGTGTTCATAATCAGAAGATAGAGAAAAGTATGCGGCATTGAAGCAGAGGAGAAAAGGGGCGCTTGACTTCGTCGAGATCGGAAGCAGCGACTTGCAATAACAGCCATGCTTAAATGAATGAGGGTAATCAGGCAGATTTGAGATAAAACTTGACATCAAAATGACTTCGAACGGTAAAAGACATTGTTAATTAATTGACATGAGATTGCAGTTGATAGATTTTTTGTTTGTTCAAAGAGACTGATCAAGGAAGAGTAATTATGAAGGCATGTTCGTTAAGAGGTATTTTTATTTTCTGCGAATTCAGAGACACTTTTCATTAACTTGACCTTTCCAGAAATTAAGGGCATTTCGTTTCCCCAAGAGATTAATACCATGGAGAAATATGATAAATGATATTGTCAAGCCACCAGAGAGGGTGGAGAATGATTTAAAAAAGTAGTTCATTTGCCGGAGCAGAACTCGAAAAGCTGGTTATAAATCAATAAAAACGATCGTGGAGGAGGTAATATGAAGAGAGATGATAAGGCATATTGGAAAGCGACCCGCAGGTTACTGGGCGTTGTTTTATTCTTGTGGCTCCTTGTTTCGCTGGGTTTTAGCATCATTTTCTCACAACAACTAAACAGTTTTAGTTTGTGGGGATATCCCCTGGGCTTTTGGTTTGCACAACAAGGCTCGATCTATACATTTGTCGTTCTGATATTCGCGTATGCCTATTTGATGGGCAAAATTGACCGTAAATATGATGTTCATGAGAATTAGACGGAAAGGAGAATATAGATGAGTCTTCAGTTAACAACTTATATCATTGTCGGATTCACTTTTCTTTTATATATTGGTATTGCCGTATGGTCACGAGCCAAATCAACCAAAGACTACTATGTTGCCGGCGGTAATGTCGGTCCAATCACGAATGGCATGGCTACTGCTGCTGACTGGATGTCTGCCGCTTCCTTCATTTCGATGGCTGGAATGGTTGCCAATATGGGTTATGGAGGGTCGGTCTTTTTAATGGGCTGGACAGGTGGTTATGTTTTATTGGCCATGCTGCTTGCTCCTTATTTGAGGAAGTTCGGAAAATTTACGGTACCTCAGTTTATCAGAGAACGTTTTTATTCCCGGACAGCAGCAGCGGTAGCTGTAACATCCTTGTTAGTAGCGTCAATCACTTATATAATCGGTCAGATGACAGGAGTAGGGGTTGCCTTTTCAAGGTTTTTGGGGGTATCGAGTGAAGTCGGTATCTATATTGGTATGGGTATAGTCTTTACTTACGCTGTGTTTGGCGGGATGAAGGGTATTACTTATACGCAGGTAGCTCAGTTTTTGGTGTTGATAACTGCTTATATCGTTCCGGCAATCTTTATTTCCTTTATGCTCACCGGAAATCCTATTCCCCAGCTTGGTTTGGGATCTCGCTTATCCGGAACGGATGTAGCGTTGCTGGAACGGTTAAACCAGGTAGTTACGGATTTAGGTTTTAGGGAATATACAACAGCTTTCGCCGGCAGTATGCATAATATGGTATTGTTCACTTTGTCTTTGATGATCGGTACGGCAGGTTTACCTCATGTTATAATGAGATTTTTTACTGTTCCTTCCGTAAAAGCAGCTCGGATATCAGCAGGCTGGACACTGATTTTTATTGCCATGCTCTATACGACAGCCCCGGCAGTAGGGGCAATGGCAAAGTACAATCTTCACAGAACTATAACCCCCGGTATTGAAAGAGGATTGAGCGTCTTCGATCCGGAAGCAAGTCTCGTAGGGGAAGAAAGACCTGAATGGATGAGTAGATGGGAAGCGACCGGTCTTTTAAGCTGGGAAGATAAGAATAATGACGGACGGATCCAGTATTATAATGACCAGTCAGATGATCAGGAGTTTCTGGCTAACGCTGAAGCAGCCGGCTGGGATGGTAATGAGTTATATGTCAATGCAGATATTATCGTATTGGCTAATCCGGAGATAGCACTACTTCCTAATTGGATAATAGCTTTAGTAGCTGCGGGCGGTTTAGCTTCTGCCCTGTCCACTGCCGCCGGGCTGTTGATTGCAATCTCATCCTCAATATCACATGATTTGGTTAAAGGTATCTTTCTGCCTAAATTGTCAGATAAAGGTGAGCTTCTTATCGGAAGAATTTCCATGACTATTTCTATTGTTATTGCAGGCTGGCTGGGACTTAATCCGCCAGGCTTTGCAGCGGGAACAGTAGCATTGGCATTTGGAATAGCTGCCAGCTCACTGTTTCCGGCTCTGATGATGGGGATTTTCTCAACAAAGATGAACAAAGAGGGGGCTACTGCCGGTATGCTTGCCGGTCTCGCAGTTACCCTGTTCTATGTTTTTGCGCATAAAGGAATATTTTTTGTCCAAGGCACAAGTTTTGTTCATTTGTTCGGGGGAGAGAATTTCTTCCTTGGTCTGACACCGGAAGCTATTGGAGCGGTTGGAGCTGCAGTCAATTTCAGTGTTGCTTTTATAGTAAAAGGAATGACCAAAGAGCCACCGGAACATATTCAAATTTTGGTTGAAAATGTCCGGTTACCCCGCGGTAGTTCTCAGGTAAATGGTGCTCATTAGAAAACGAGAAGTTTTTGAGTATCAGCTTCTGATATTCAGGCTTTTGAATGCGGATACAGTTTTCTTAAAAATGACCTGTATCCGCATCTCAGAGCCGGAGAGAGCATAGGAGAGTGAATATCCACTTCATTTTTACCTGGGTCTTGTTTTTAGGATTGTTTCCTATCGGATTTTTTTGGCTGAGGAGAGCCTGGAAGATAATTAAGCAAAAGGATTATTCCTATGTTGCGCTCAAGAAAGGTGAACCGCCAAAGAATCCTGAAAAATACGCTCCGTACTCAGCATTGTTAAACCTCATTGCCGGATCGATATTTGTTGTCGTTATTATCTTAATCGTTGCTTTTGGAATACCTTACAATACCTGGACTGCGATTGTTGGAATAACACTCTGGAGCAAACTATTTGCGGATTTTATTATCAGCCGTCATGCTCATATAAAATGGCGGAAATAGCATACCAGCTTAGCGGGAAAGAGTTTTTAATAATAAGATCTAAGAAAGAAATTCCTTTTGAATGAAGGTGTGTAGCTCATCAATTTCTTTAAAGCATTCCCGCAGCATAATCTCTTCGAGATGGCCTAACTGATCAGGATTAATCCAGTTATCGGGCTCGAGATTGCTTTCGATTGCCAGAACCTGATTCCATAAACGCAATTTAACCAGTTTTTCATAAGCAGTGACCAAATCGCGGTGTTTTGAATCAAGAATAATCCCGAGACTATTTATCGCTTCCAGCCGGTCAAGAGTATTTGTCTCCTGAACAAAGTTTTGCAAGGCATAGAGGCGGGCAAAACTAATGATAGCAATTGCCGGTGATTTTACATCTATTCTGCCCGGATGTTCTTTACTGGCAGAAGTAACAATGCTGCCGAATAAGCGAAGCGGAGTTTTGAAGATCAGGGCATTTTGGGCTACCTGAGTCAGGAAAAATGGTGTTTCTTTCAGTAACAGGTTTATATGCTTCCTTAGTTCTGAAACCAGCTCAGGATCACCAGCCACAGGGCGGTAATCAAAAAATATACTGAACTCGATAACCTGCTGGGGCTCACAGTTACGGATCCACTCTTCGAAATACGCTTTCCAAATATAAAGAGGCTGGCACCATTGAGGATTAGCGGCAATTTTATTGCCGGGGCATTTTTTATATCCTGCCTGTTCCAGAAGGTCGCAGACCCGGGAACCGAGCTGCAGAAAATACTGTTCGGTTTTTTTGTCGATTCCCTTCTTCTCGGATTGATAGATAATTGCATTATCCTGATCACTAAACATGGTCATTGACTGTCTGCCGTGACTGCCGAGTGCTAAAAAGGTAAAGGGAACAGGTGGCGGTCCGAGTTCTTCAGTACAGAACTCGATCAGTTTTTGGGTTGTAATATCGGTTATGGTTGAGATCATAAAAGTAATAGCAATAGAAGAAGTACCGTTTTCGAGCAATGAGACAACGATACTGTTGATCTTATGCCGTAAAGAGATGATTTCACTGATCTTGCTCGCCTTTTTTATGGAATCAGCTATATCCGTAGCTATGGTATTGGGTAAATGCAGGAGACGGTTTAAAGCGATCTGGGTACCGGTGTGTCCGGCAGTATCTAAAGAGCGTCTTACTAAGATCATACACCCGGAATTCGGATCGTTATACTCACTCTTAAATGTGAGATAACAGCTAAGAGTTGTGCTGTCACAGCGTCTGAGAACGGCATAAATGGGGTAAGAAGATTCCGGATTGTTAATCCGGGGGAAATTATTTAGCCATTCTTTATTGGCTTCGATATCAGGGAAGACATCTGTTAACTCCAGAAGTTCAATGTTTTCCGGTCCGCAGCCAAGCAGCTCATACATCACAGTGTTAGCGTAACGGCAGCGACCGTCATAGACAAACAAAGCCCCTTCTGTTGCAGCTTCACTCAAAGCCCGGTATCTCTCGATAGATTCAAGCAGCAGTTTTTCAGCTTCATTACGAGAGTTTTCAAGGACTAAACCCTGTCTCACCAGATAGACAAGTAATATCAAGACAATGAATAAGACAACAAGGGAAATTTTTACGATGTGCCCTTTAAGATTCGAAATCTCAGCCTGAACATCATATACGTAAATACCTGTACCGATAAGCCAACCCCATGGTTCAAACAGCCGAATATATGACTCTTTCGGTTCCATGCGGTCATAGTCGTCCATCCATTGCCAGACATAGCTGATAAATCCCTCTCCCTGTTCTCTTACCAGGTCGGCAAAGGCAACGAAGATCCTTGTGCCCTGAGCATCGGTATAATTAGTGACATCCTGATTATTAAGGTCTGAACGGTAAGGGTGCATCAAAATCCGAGGAGTGAGGTCCTGCAGCCAAAAATAATCTCGATTATCCGGTCCGTAACGCATTGCTGCGATGCGGTTCTTGGCGAGAGATTGGGCGTTTTCCAGAGAGAGATGACCGCTTTCGACTTCCTCGGCAGCTTCATATAATACTCCCCAGGCGACCTGAGTCAACTGCTTTATATTCTCTCGTTTTCTCTCCAGCAAAGTGTTCTCAAAATAGGGAAGCAGAAAGACAAACAGAGCAACTACGAAAAGGGCTAAGGTTAGAAAGGCAGGAAGGAAGATATTTGAAATAAACGAAAACCATTGATTCCTTGGTTTTTTTGCCGGATTAGTTACCGGTAGAACCGGTTTTTTGGGAATACTTGTTGATCTCTTCAGCAAAGCAAAACGGAAGGCTTTCCATTGCTGAAGAGAAATTGATATTCCCGGTTGAGAATCTTCAGGAGCATGATAGTCAGTTCCCGCTGAGACGATGAATTGATTGCCTGCAGCAATTTCCAGCAGTTGGTCTTGGGTTTGCTCGGAGTTTGCTCCGTAGAGTGCCTCCACACCGTCTAAACCGAGTTTTTGCAGATCATTCAAAAGAATCCTTAACTTGTTATAATCAGGGATAGTTTGAAACGGATGGGCTAAGACTGCTATTCCTCCAGACTTGTGAATAATCTCGATGATTTCCTTGGCGTTCCGGAAAACCTTCAGCATTACGCTATGATGACTTTCTCCGTTATGATTGTTTTTTTCACTCAGTAAGCTATTCAATTCAGGGTGATTGAGGTTAAAACCGTATCCTAAGAGATGAATAATCTGGCTTTTATGGATAGTAGTAATCTCAATACCCGGGATAAAACCAATGCCATACCGTGATAAAGCCCTTTTAAATTCAGATTGACCATTGATAGTATTATGATCGGTCAAGGAAGCGTATTTAACCGCTGCTTCAGAGAGTTTTTTGGCAATCTGTTCAGGTGATAGAATGCCGTCGCTATATAAAGAATGGCAATGCAATTCTACTCTGACGAATTGATCGGTATTTTCATCGGAGGATGAATTATTGAATAGTTTTCTGTATTGCTTGATAATACTCATTTCTTTCCTTCCGGCTAATTCTGTTTTTCAGGTTACCTTTACTGTCAACAATTATTCACGCTGAAGATACCTGGTAATATCCTTGTTGATAGTTTGCAGGGAATTGTTTTGTAGGGAATTAAGATACATTAGAAAGCAGCACAGCAATAGAAGAATAACAGGAGTAAAAGGGTGTTTGAATAGGGCGGTTGACTTTCGTTGAGTTTGGAAGCAGCCACCCTTGTGAAAGATAACAAGATTTCACGGGGCAGGCGAAGAAGAAATCTCCTCGGTTCAC
>CAYXFD010000041.1:0-10602 GCA_964464175.1 uncultured Candidatus Cloacimonadota bacterium
AGGGTTTCGCAAATTTAGAATGCCAAAATCCGCCTTCAACTGTAAAAGATCAGTATAACTAACAGAAGGATGCAGACAAGCATAAGAAACATATATGCTGCGGGGGATGTAACCGGACCGTATCAATTCACCCACATGGCTTCATATCAGGCGGTTAAGGTAGTTTATAATTCGGTACTGAAGATTCCGCAAAAAACGAGTTATTCCTATGTTCCCTGGACAACTTATACGATGCCCGAAGTTGCTCATGTAGGCTATACGGAAGAATGGGCTCTGAAACAAAAGCTTTTCAGAGAAAAAGTTATGATACCTTTGGCGGAGAATGACAGAGCGAAAACAGAGGGCGAAAGAGCAGGCTTTCTCAAACTGATAATTGGGAAGAAGAACCGGCTGATAGGGGCTACGATCGTAGGCAATAAAGCGGGAGAAATGATTCCCTTAGCAAGTCTTGCTCTCAACAAAAAAATGAAGGCTACCGTTTTTTCTTCGCTGATCCTTTCTTATCCCACCGAGAGTGAGATTTATGCAAAAGCCAGTCTGGAGATCTTGAAGAGGTCTTTTCGTCCCTGGATGAAGAGTCTGATAAAAAACGTCTTTCTAAGAAAGATCTAACTGCCGGGGAGGAAGAACAGGTCATGAAACTTCTGAATAAAATTATTCTGCTGCTCATTGCTGCCGGTATCATTGTTATTATCAGAAACAGCGGTTTAGCTGATATGCTGACGTTTGAACGCATTAAAGAGAGCAGTGAGGTTTTGCAGAATTATGTGTCCAATAATTATCTGCTTTCTGTGGTACTATTCATTCTGGTTTATTCATTATCGGTTGCCTTTTCGATTCCCGGCGCTTCTCTTCTGACCATGTTGGGAGGGTTTTTGTACGGAACGATCACAGGAACGATTTATGTTAATATTGCTGCTACTTCCGGAGCTTTTGGAGTGTTTCTCTTTGCCAGATACCTTTTTGGGGATTATTTGCAGACAAAATACCGGGACAGGCTGGCAAAATTCAATAAAGAGATCGCTGAAAACGGGTATAGTTA
Organism: uncultured Candidatus Cloacimonadota bacterium; assembly: GCA_964464175.1. Lineage (GTDB taxonomy): Bacteria > Cloacimonadota > Cloacimonadia > Cloacimonadales > JAJBBL01 > CAYXFD01. The sequence continues at coordinate 1,043 of CAYXFD010000041.1, forward strand.
TCTGTTGACTTTGAGATTAATTCCCCTCTTTCCTTTTTGGATGATCAACATCTTTGCCGGATTGACTAACATCCCAGCTAAAGTTTACCTCTGGACTACTGCTTTAGGGATAATCCCGGGTTCGTTAGCCTATGCTTTTGCCGGCAGTCAGCTTACCAGGATCGAGACGACAGAAGATATCTTTTCCGGAAATGTTTTGATCGCCTTGCTGGCTTTAGCTGCCATTTCAATTATCCCGGCGATCCTGAAACACTTAAGAAAGAAAAAAATACCGGCTTGATGTGCTGAATGCCGAAACTCTCTCCCGGTTATTCTTCGGGGTAACAAGTATTGATCCTCCGGACCGATAAACCGGTAGAGGGGAGGGGAGATTTAAGGTTTTGAATAGAACACTAAAATCCTTCCTAAACATGATATAAATCACCAAACAATTAATAACTCTTTACAGTTTAACCCCGCACGGAAAAGTGGCGTGAAATACAATTTTAAAGGAACAATTTATGATAGAATTCTCACAAATCATTATACCTGAGCCGATCCAGAGAGCTGCGGCGGACTTAAATTTCGTCAACCCAACGGCAATACAGGAACAGACGATTCCCTGGCTGCTGGAATATGAGCAGGATCTGATCGCCCTCGCTCAAACGGGAACAGGAAAAACTGCTGCTTATGGCTTTCCGGTTCTCGCTATGACCGATGCCGAAAGTGATCTGGTTCAGACTCTGATCGTCTGTCCGACCCGAGAGCTGTCTCTCCAGATCTACAATGATTTTCTGGACTATGCCAAATATCTTCCCCGTATCAAATGTGCCGTAATATATGGCGGGGCATCGATCAGCAAGCAAAAGGATGTGTTAAGGGCTGGAGTTCAGATAGTTATCGGTACACCGGGCAGGTTAAATGATATGATCAATCAGAATATTTTAAAGATAGACCGGATAAATATGCTGATCCTGGACGAAGCAGATGAGATGCTGAATATCGGGTTCAAAGATGATATCGAAAGAATATTGAGCAAAACTCCTGCTGAAAAACAGACACTGCTCTTTTCGGCAACAATGTCGGGAGAAATTGAAACGCTCGCCCGGCAATATCTTAAAAATCCTCACCGGATAAGTGCCGGCACGGAAAACAAAGGTGCGGAAAATATTAGTCATTTTTACTTCAAAACAGAGGCTGCCAAGAAGTATCTTGTCCTGAAAAGAGTCGCTGATATGAACCCCAAGATCTATGGGATCGTCTTTTGCCGGACAAGAAAAGAGACTCAGGAGATAGCCAGTAAATTGCAGCATGACGGATATAATGCCGATTCCTTGCACGGAGACCTCTCCCAGGCACAGCGGGAGTTTGTAATGAAACGTTTCCGCAGTAAATATGTCCGCCTTCTGATCGCTACCGATGTTGCTGCCCGTGGTATTGATGTTGATGATCTTACTCATATCATCAACTACCATCTGCCCAAAGAACCGGATATCTATATTCATCGAACAGGAAGAACCGGGAGAGCAGGGAAGAGCGGAACAGCTCTCAGTATTGTTAACAGCAAAGAGATGCGGGCTCTGAAGGCGATCGAGGGAAAATTAGGGAAAGAGATCGCTTTTAGAACCATACCTACCGGGAGAGAGATTTGTGAAAAACAGCTTTTCCACTTTATTGATACGGTCGAAAGAGTTGAGGTTGACAGCAAGCAGATTGAATCGTTTCTTCCGAAGATCTATAAAAAACTGAACTGGATGACCCACCAGGAATTAATCCAGAGATTCGTCTCTGTCGAATTCAATCATTTTCTGAGTTACTACAAAGATAACGAGGACCTGCAGGAAGTTAAAAGTACGAGAGAGCGTAAAAAGATAAGCTTCTATGAATTCTCTCTCTTCAAGCTGAATATCGGTTCCAGGCAAAACTTGTCCAAAAAGGATTTGATGAAACTCATTAATAATTTGCGGATCAGCAGGAACATAGAGATAGGAAGGATCGTGATCAACGATAATAACAGCACTATCGAGCTCGATTCCCGGCACGAAAGAGCATTGTTAAAATCCCTGAACCGGAGCAAATTCAAAGGAATACCGCTGGAAGCTGCTGTTTAACTCATCAGGGAAAGAGTTGTTCATTAACTTTTCAGGCTCAAAAAAGAGAGAACCGGAGAACATTCTTATCTAAAAAAGACTGATCAAGATACCCCGTGTACATTATCCTTAAAGGACCAGTCTCGATATGTGTTCTCCACCATCACTTCAACCGCTCATTATATGTCTCTATTCGAGTTGCTTGTTTTTCACTTTCTTTCTTCTGCCTTCACTTTTGGTTTTTTGTTTCTTGCTTCGATAATAGGGATTAGTATCCCAAAGGTCACGGCTAAACGGAAAGACGTTTCCCAGTCGATCCTGGCAGCATCATGAAAAGCTAAGCTATAAAGATAGGTTACGGCAATGCTGACAACCAGGGTAATAGCAAACCCAGTAATAAAACTAATCAATCCCTTCTTGATATTCATAATAAATCCTCCGAAACTCCTCTATATGAGTGATATTTCTGCCACAAAATCTTTACCAATATCCAGGAATATACGAATGAAACTGCAAATATCTCAATTCCATGGATTAATACCAGATTTAAGGGCATTACGATCGCAAGATATATATCGTAGGCGAAAACCATTACAAAGTGGGCAATAGTTAAAGAAAGCACGAGTCTTGTTTTGGATGAAGTCCAACTAATGATCACTGGGATCGTAATTATTAAAAACAATGTACTACGAATCAGCTGAACCAGGATGATTGTGCCTGGCGGGGGTAGGGCAAGGCCTTCAATATCATTAGAATAATACTCTAAAACAAAAGGAGCGGCTATCATTCCGAAAACAAAATAAATGACTGGAAAAGAAACAATTGCTAAGACGATTTTCCTCAGCCAAATGCCTTTTGACCATTTTTTGAAATACGAGAGCAGTTCCCGGTAGCATGATCTTGATGGTTGTTCTCTATGAGTCATTAAGGAAGCAACAAAGGCATATAGTATTGCCGGTATGATAAGCAGGAAAACAGTTAAATGATATGATTCAACATCTGAATAGATTGCACTTTCAATGGTAATTCCAATTGAAAATCCTATGAAAATGAATAACCAAGAGATCAAGGTTTTTTCTCTTAGCGATCCGCCAATGTCCTTGATAAGAAAAAACCACCCGGCAGCTAAGAATAAGCTTCCGGTCAGCAAGTAATAAACTGCAGTATTTTCATCCGCTTGCTGCGGTAACCTTGGTATCTCAACGCCAAGTTGAAAGAGGATAACTCTGCTCAGTACAAGACTACCGGCAAGAATGAAAGTTAAAAACAAAATCTTACCAAAGTTCTTTAAAGCTGCCATCATTTTTCCCCCGCTAACACAACATGTTTCTTATCCTATAAACCTATAAAATATCAAATTAAGATATTGTCAATAAAATTTGGTTGTCAAGGAATAGCTAACCTTGATGAGATTATCTTCTCTATGGCAGCCTGCCAATCTAAAAAAACGCGATAAGCAAAAGAGAAATCATTCTTTGTGATAAACTTACGTCTATTGCCTCAAGAATAGGGCTTTTTTTTCTCAATAGTTTTCGTCAGTTTAAGAGCGGGTGTTTAGGAGAACAAATCATTTAAACATACTGCAGGGGGGAGACCCTGTTTTGCCGGAGAACATTAGATGTAGATTCTTTAATCATTACTGGCAGAGAATCCGGAAGCAGCTGTCATTAATAAATAAACACAAGAAATGGCAGATCATGACGAGTGTGAACTGCTGGTTTATCCCACTTTATAGATAATTCCTTCAGCAGATTATAAATCTGTGTGCTGAAAACCGGGTTCGCTTTAGTTGCTTTCTCTGGTCAATGGATCTGAGCGTTTAAAGTTTTGGGGTCTCTTTCAGGGATAGTTAATCGGCCTGGCAATATAGCTTGTGTGAAGAAGCTTGTGTGCCGTTTTGGAGTTCGGATTTTCCAGAAATTCATCGTAAACCTTTTTTATGGAAGGATTGTGATGTGAGTGCCTGATTTGATGTTCGTCATCCTCTTTGTACAATCCTTTAGCTCTCTGATCCCTGATCACATTGAGAGAGAGATAGGGCTGTCCTCCGCCGCCTACACAACCGCCACGGCATGCCATAACCTCGATAAAGTGGTATGGTATCTCCGTTCCTTCATTCTTTGCTTTACGAACACGATCGAGAAGTTCCTTAACATTGGCAAGTCCAGAAGCTACGGCTATCCGGAGTTGTTTCCCGGCAACTTCCAGCTCACCCGTTTTGATGGCTTTATGTCCTCTCACAAATTCGACCTTTGGATTGGGCATATCTTTACCGGTAACGTAGTAATATGCTGTTCTGATGGCAGCTTCCATTACCCCGCCGGTAGCTCCGAATATTGTTCCGGCACCGGTGTATTGTCCCAACGGGTCATCTGCCACACCTTTCGGAAGTCCCTTCAGATCAATTCCACGTTTTTTCAGCAGGCGGGCAAATTCACGGGTCGTTATCGTCACATCGACATCTTTAAAACCCGAAGCATACATATCTTCCATTCTTTCTATCTCGTATTTTTTTGCAGTACAGGGCATTATCGAGACCAGAAAGATCTTTTCCGGAGAGATGTTCATCTTTTTCGCCCAATAAGTCTTGACCATAGTTCCTACCATTTGATGAGGAGATTTGGCTGTGGAAAAATGTGGAATAAGGTCATAATAGAATTTCTCAAGAAAATCTACCCATGATGGGCAGCAGGAAGTGATTAATGGTAGTTTCTCCGGTTTATCAGTCAGAATTGTGGCAAACTCCATCGCCTCTTCCATAATCGTCAGGTCAGCACCGAAATTGGTGTCAAAAATGTAGTCAAATCCCAACATTCTCAAGGCCGTGTACATCTCGCCAACTACATTGGTCCCTGGCTCCAGACCGAACTCCTCACCAAGGGCTACTCTTACAGCGGGTGCTTCCTGGGCTACCACAATCATCTCAGGATCGTCAAGAGCTTCCCATACAGCTGAAGTATCATCCTTTTCAGAGATCGCTGCGACGGGGCAATAAGCCGAACACTGGCCACATTTAACACATTCGGACTCATCAAGTTTTCTCTCAAATGAGGGCCCTATCAGGCTGTCAAAACCTCTGTTGGATTTTATCAAAGCATGAACACCCTGGATCTCATTACATACATGAACACAGCGTCCACACAGAATACAATACCTCGGATCCATAATCAGAGCATGTGATGACGAGTCGATTTCCGTATACGGTCTCGGCAAAGAGCTGAAAGGAAGCTCTCTGATTCCCATTTGCTGGGCAAGTGCCTGCAGTTCACAATTCCCGTTTCTTACACATTCCGGGCAGTTGTTGGGATGATTCATCAGCACCAGTTGCAAGGCGTAGTAACGTAAGTCCATTAGTTTTTTACTGTGGGTCGTGATTTTCATGCCTTCGGTACAAACTGTTGAACAGGCTCTTACATGCTGTCCGTCTGCATCAACCATGCAGACACCACAACTGGATGTGGCCGGGATATCCTGGACATAACATAAACTTGGTATCTTAAAACCGGCTTTTTTTGCGGCATGGATAATTCTGGTTTCCTTTTGTACTTCCACCTCTAAATCGTTAATTGTTACCTTAATCATCATACTTTTATCCTTTTTTGTTTATATTTTATCAAGTCTTTGAAAAAGACCAGTCGCTATTTCCTGTCAACTTTTTTTTGGATAATGTCTCATCCCCCGGTCGGGATTGTTTTCTTCTATACCCGCCCGTCACTCCCTAAGTGTTTGATCCTGACCTGTATTATCGCTTCGCTCAATGCAGTTCAGGAACTATAATAGATAGAAAAATCATAACTCTGATTCGGAGTTCAGCATAGAATGAGGGAGCATTTACGGGTAAAGTGAAGAAATAGTTAAATCGTACTATTTCGCTTTGAGAACTCTGTTAGCAGCCAGTTTAGCGGTTAGTATCGACATTGGAACCCCAGCCGGGCTGTATGCCCATTGACCAGCTTTATAGATAGACGGCAGAGGTGTTATGACTGATCGATCAACAATCTGAATCTTATTAACAACAGGCATCTCTTTTCCGAATCTCCATCCTACGATTGCCCCTCCGGAACTGGCTATTCTGTCACTGATGTTTATAGGTGTAAAGGAAAAGTGATCTATTACTTTATCCTTTAGCATTGGGAATATCGACTCCGAAAAAATTCTTAAAAGACGGTCTTCAATTTCTTTAGTAAATTCCTCAAGCCAGCCTGCTGTCTGTATCTTTTTGAAAAGCTCATATTCTGCAAGGAAACTGATGATCAATCCCGTTTTACCGGAAGGAACTAAGTCACTGTCTTTCAGACCGGGTATTGATATCTCGTATGTATTGAGGGATGTGAATCTATCAAGCCAATCAAGTATTTCCTCTTTGCTGATTACGGAAAAGTTGTTCAAGACATGATATAGATCAGTGCGGTGTGTTTCTCCTAACCCTTGGCGTGACGGGGTATAAAAAAAGTGACCGGCAGCTATGCTCCGAAAGCTTTCAAGGGGTTCATCAACTTCAAGGAATAGTGTGAATACAGATTCTCCGCCTTTACTTTGTAAGATATTGGTCTTTCGATCTTCAAATTTAGCAATGAGTTTCGGTGGCAGATTTTCGGTTTCAACTATGCTGTAGAGTGTCTTTAGATCGGCTGTCCAAATCAGGTTCTTATATCTATAGCTGATGTTGTTCTCATCTCTGACTCTCTTTTCATGAGGGAAAACCCGATTTGCCATAGTTCCGGTTTTGATCCTGCCCCCCAGCTTTACTATTTTGTCTTTTAAGGCTTCCGACAGTTTGCCCATGCCTCCTCTGGGGTAAAAATAGTCGAGATAGAGCGAAAAATAGCTTAGAGCAAAGAAGGTCGGTGTATTCTTAAAAAAGTGTTGTGAGATAATATCCCTCAGCGAGCGATTCTTTATCGTGGATTTTAGGTAGTCTTCAACGGGTAACTGCATGCGGTTTATTTTTCCAACTGTAAGCAAAAAGCGAGGTAACCAGGGGAGAAGTTTTTTGAAGATGAATGATCTGTCGCGTTTCAGATCCTTGAAGAGGGGATTCTCAAGACCATAAAGCACATCCATATACTTCATGATCTTTCTGATCGCTTTTACCAACTGATCGATTTCGTCTCCGCTTTCGGGGTAGAATTTCTTCAGTAAACTCTGGTATTGTGAAAGGCTCGCTAAATTTTCAATATGAAGTATTTCATTTTCAATACCGAGAGAAACAGGGCTATCCAATACCTCGAGGTTAATGTTAAGATCCTTCAACATCGGAAAGATTATCCCTGCGTCTTCCAGCGCTCTGACTCCGGCATCGAAACAAAAACCATTGTGCGAAAAAGTATTTACCAATCCACCAACTTCTCTGTTCTTTTCTAACAGTAACACATTTTGACCCTGGCGAGCCAGGTAAGCGGTTGCTGTTAAACCGGCAATTCCACCCCCCACGATTATGGTATCGTAACTCTTCTCGTTCATTGTAATTTCATGGGAATAAAAGATGATACAAATGAATCTTTCATCGGTTATAAGCCTTTAATCCTGACAACTTCAAGGTCCTTTCCCAAAGTTCATAGGCTGCCTCCTTATCCATAGCAGGGGGTGCCGGTTCCTCTTCGGTCGTTAAACTAAAGTATTTTCCACTAACACCATTGAGTTCCGGTGAGACTCCCAAATAGTATAATGCTTCTGCTGAAATTTCAGGTGTTTTAAGGATTTTATCAAAAAAGTTCCTTTTAAACCAGCGGTAAAACGGTCCGTTTTCCTGTCCTGTATCTGTTTTTACTGCTCCGGGATGAATCGTATTGATCGTAACTCCTGTATTCCGCAAATGTTCATTGAACACGATCATTGAGAGTAATTGTGCGGTTTTAGCCGAGCCGTAGCTCTTTAATCCGGAATATCTTCGCTTTTTCCAGTTCAGATCGTCAAGCCTTAACCCCCAAACGGCAAAGCGATGTCCTTCAGAACCGACCATTATGATCCGGGCATTTTTCTGCCCGGTTAACTTATCCATCAAGAGGTAATTCATTATGAAGGAGGAGAAGTAATGAACTACCAAAACTTTTTCCAGTCCATCGGGCGTAAACTCCCGACTCGTTAAGTAAACACCGGCATTGTGAATTAGCACGTCAATCGGGCTGTCTAAGTTCAGAAGTTCTTCAGAAACCTTGAAAATATCTGCTAAGATGCTTAGATCCGCGATCAGATAACTGCATTTAACACCAAACTCATTCTCAATGTCACGCTGAAGTCTTTCCGATTTCTCACGATTTCTATTGATACAGAGCAGATTAGCCCCCCGGGCAGCATATTTGCGAGCGGTAGCTTTACCGATCCCTGAGGTGGCACCGGTTATAACTACAAGCCTGTCTTGAAATCTATCCGGGCAAATTTTCGGGTCTAACCTGCCATTTCTTATCATGGCAAAGATGTTAGACCACTTGTACTCCCGAAAATATTGGGTTGTTTTCTTTCTCATATCAGAGATCTTAGCCGAATTTTTTAGTCAGGAACTTTCGGTACATCTTGCCAAAATGGGGAATGTTGTTAAATATATCGCCCCAGAGATCGTAATAGTCCCGTTGTTCTTTTATTAAACCATCTTCACTCAGAACGATTTTTGTTGATCCATAGATTGGAGTGTTTGGGTATTTCTTGAAGATCATGGTCATTATCCAATCGAACATTATTACATTCTCGTTTTGAGCCATCGATACTATCTCCATCTTCAACTGCTTAGTCCGTTTAGTAAGCCGATTGCACATAGCGATGAAATCGTCAATTCCTTCAATCCGCTGAATTGTGTCCTGAAAAACTATATCCCTGTGATAGTATTTAAAAATATGTGACCAGTCCGGTTTCCCCTCATGGTTATATGTTTTCGTCCACAACTCTTTGATTGTGTCCATGTTTAATGTCACTAGCCCCTCCGTTTTATTGAATGGTTCCTGATCCTGAATAATCATATCATTGAGTGTTCAATTAAAAAAAGTACTTGGGCTTGCTTTTCATGAATGGTGATTCGCTTAAGTCAAACAATGTTTTTCGAAACGATGGTGGACCAAAAGTCATTCCGGGATCATTGGAAAAGCCAATCCCTTCCTTAGGAATCCCCAGCCAGTTAGTATCGATTTGTTCGTTCATGTTCTCATCATGAAAATATCTGAAAGCATACTTTCCCGACTCTAAATTTTCTATAATTATTACACATCTATGGTCTGAAATATTCTCAGTTACTGAAACCAGACATTGTTCGTCTTCATTACTCAGTTCAAGATGAACATGGCCGATATCATTTCGCAGATCGTTTATCTCAATTGTCAGAGTTAACTGAGCAACCGATACGGAGGGAATACAGCAACAAAGAAACAGTAAAAATTTGATATACTCCACGATACCTCCAGCCACTCGACTTATTGAGCATTACGTGTTGTTGTCAAGAGTTAATCTATCAGGCATTCCCCCATTTTTTTTCAGAACCTCAATCTCAGTTGTAGTGGTTCG
>CAYXFD010000042.1:0-10596 GCA_964464175.1 uncultured Candidatus Cloacimonadota bacterium
CAAAAGAAAGAATGTAATGAATTATAATCATGTTCTTGTGTGTCGATATTTTTTTTATCGTCATGGGCGTTTGCTTCGTGCGCAGCACCGAAGGTTTATACAATGAAGTAACACAATAAAGCCAGAACTTCCCTCAAAGTTTAATACTTGACTTCAAGAATTGTAGAGATAGTCTAATCGTTTACTTGATATGTGGATATTCCATAAAAAGATCGTTCACAATAAGATGGAGAGAATCAATGAAAGTTTTAGTTATTTTCGGCAGCCCCCGCAAAAAGAATAGTTACTTTGTAACCAAAGCACTGGAAACAGAATTGAAAAAGCTGGGAGAAGTGGAATTTGAGTATCTGTTTTTAAAAGATATCGATCTTGCCACCTGTATAGGGTGCCATAACTGCCTGTTCTTTGGTGAATCTAAATGTCCTTTGCCAGATAATGTGAACAACGTGCTGGAAAAAATGCTAACCTCCAATGGTTTAATTTTCGTTTCACCGGTTTATGTCTCACATGTAACCGGCTTGATGAAAAATTTTATCGACCGCTTTTCGTTTCTATGTCACCGTCCGCAGCTCTTCCGGCAGGATCTTTTGGTAATTTCAACTACAGGTATTATGGGACTCAAGGATGTCCTAAACTATATGGAAAGTGTTTCCCAAACTTGGGGTGCACGCTCGGTTACCAAACTGGGAATAGTAACTCCTCCCGATAAAACAGCCGAGGAGATAACCAATGATCCGCAAATTCGACAAGCCGCTCTTAGATTCTATAAAAAATTAAACAAAGCTGCCTGGTCACCCAGCCTTAAACAAGTAATCCAATTTCAAGCTCAGAAGACATTCCTAACCTCAGCACAAGCCAGCAAATTCTCGCCCAAGGATTATGAGCATTACAAAAAACTGCAAGATAAAAGCTTTAATGTGCCCGCTAAAATTACCCTCTGGAAAAGGGTTATTGGAAAAATAGTTTCATTGATAGTAAAACTTAGCTCAAAAGGTTAACTGCTCTGGTAAAGATTGAAGTCTGAGCTTTCTTTACAGCTGATGATTAAGAGATAAACATGTTTGAAGGCAATATCCAAGGCTGGCTGAGACAACTGAGGTTCGACCCCCTATCACCCCTTCTTTCATCCGGAGATGACGCAATCCAGTACTTTGTGAGAAAAGATCTTTTGAAAGAAGATGCAGGAGCCATCTGTCGCCTGTGGCAACTACCCGAAGCTCAAAAGATTCTCAGGCAGCAACAGTCCGATGGTTCGTGGGATCGCTCCCTTGGCAGGAAGCAGCACAAAGATATCAACTACAACCTGATTGAGACATGGAAGCAGTTTAGATTTTTGATTGAGAAATATGGGTTCAACCGGGATGACCCCTCTACTGCCAAGGCAGCCGAATTTCTCTTTTCCTGCCAGAGGGAGGTAGGAGATATCCGCGGCTTTTTAGCCAATCAATATGCTACCTACTATACAGGCGCGATAATCTCGCTGCTCATCAAAGCCGGATATGAAGACGACCCTCGGATAGAAAGGGGACTACTTTGGCTTCTCTCTATGCGGCAGAATGATCTGGGCTGGTCATTGCCTCTTCTTACCCACGATTTCGACAAAGAAACTATGTATCGGTTAACAAGCCAATATGCAGAACCTGTCGAACCTAACCGGTCAAGACCTTTTTCCCATAACTGGACAGGGATGGTTTTACGAGCCTTCGCCGCACACAGCAGGTACCGCAAGTCAGAAGCGGCTAAGAGAGCAGCAAAGCTGTTGAAATCAAGATTCTTTCAACCTGATTGCTATTCCTCTTATCATTCAGCAAGTTACTGGGTGAAATTCCAATATCCGTTCTGGTGGAACAATCTTGTGGCAGCACTCGATTCCATTTCGCTGATCGACCCCTCAAGAGACGGACAGATGGAAAAGGCGGTTGCCTGGCTCATAAACCATCAAAAGGAAGATGGACTATGGAAAGTGACCTACGTTAAGGGCAAGAAAGACAAGGATGCCGGAACAAGAGAGACAAGATTATGGGTCAGCCTGGCAATCTGCCGCATACTCAGAAGACTGAGCTGCCGGGATTCATAAACCCAGAGGATTATAGATTTTGTACCAATATATGGGAATTGATTGTTGTCGCTTGCTTCTAATTCTCTGGCTCAGTTCATTTCTTCTTGACCCTGTTTCAATAATAAAGATTATATAGCAACTGCTTACTGAAGATTCCTTCAGCAGAAACTCATTAAAAAAGATCAATAAGGGCATTGATCATCTACTCTGCCCTGTTTCATTCATTAAAAGAGGTGACAAACAATGCGGTCCGTCAGAAGAAAAGAGAGAGAAATCAAAAGAGAGGAGGCTTTGGGTATCCTCAAAAAGGGTGAATATGGCATTTTATCAACTTCGGGTGAGGAGAATCAGCCTTACGGTGTCCCGGTCAATTATTGTTTCATCGCTGACTGCATCTACTTTCACTCCGCTCCTGTAGGACATAAAATCGCTAACTTCCGGTATAATCCGAAAGTATCGTTTTGCGTTGTCGGTAACACCAGCATAATCCCTGCCGAATTCAGTTCTAAATACGAGAGTGTCATCGTCTTTGGTCGATTGTATGAGGTTTTCGGTGAAGAAAAACAGAAAGCTCTGGAAGAACTTCTGCGTAAATATTCAGCTGACTTTTTTGCAGCAGGACTAAAAGAGATTGCTTCCCATCAAGATAAGACAAGAGTTTTCAAAATATCTGTCAATGAGGTCAGCGGGAAAGCAAGAAGGTGAATCCCTTACACCTATTCCGCGACAACCGATGTTTGATCTTTTTTTGGTCAAATAGGTGTAGGCGATGCACTTGGTACAGATAAAAACTGAGAGTTGATTTATTCCCGGTAAATTCAAAATCCAAGAGCAAGATGCCCTTGCTACAGACAAAAAGTTCAAAAGCTAATTGCCTCCTTTCCCTGCCTGTCTTTAAAACCATTCCAATTCTGCTTCCCGGTATCAGATTTTTCTGATAATCTGAGCTTGTAATTCTGAGACAAATCCGTAGAGTAGCTAAGGCATACCAGAGAGTATCACTACAGTCGGCCCGGGCTGACTGTAGTATTCTGCTATGATTTAGTTGTAATATCCCGGGCATTTTTCGTTAGATAAACAAAACCGCACAACCGATCATCTATGGAGGGCAAAAATGAAAGGTAAAGGAAACAGCAAAGCCGAACTCTATGAAATTCTCAGGCTGAAACAGAAACTCGAATTACCGGAAGAACCCATTATCCCAAGAAGTCTCCGGCAGCTATTGAGTCCGACGGTCAAAAACTACTTTGCTGCGGATTTCGAACATCAGAGATTAGCAAGGATGACGATCCGTCTCAGAGGAAAGACCGATAAGTATGTCTTTCAAATATCAAACGGTTCGCAGCAGATAAAACTCTATGAACCGCATAAATACAAAAACGACGTTTATACTCCTCTCCGGCTCAGAACGAGAATGATCATGCATCTCGCTTATCATACCCCTTGTTCTGACGTTAAGGAAAAGATCCGGGAACTGCACTGCACCTATCCCTATTATCTGTTAAAGGATAAACCTGTGCATCTGAGACTGCTGAACTTCCGCTTCGAACCCGAAGCCATAACCGGAGACGAGCTCGATCTTTACGAAAAGAGAGCTGCCGGTGAACCGGATCCTGAAACCGACAGGCTTCTCTGCACCTTAGTCTATCGCCGCAAGAAGAGTATCGAATTTGTTTATCAGGATCAGGATGAACAGTTCTTTTACGCTCTGAACAGGCGAAACGGCAAGTTATCCAATCTTCTCCATTTTATTTGGCAGGATGAACTGCAGCAGATACCTCGTTGATCTGTTGCTTGCCAATGTCATGAAAACGGAATAGATAGCTTTACTAATCTATTCCGAACTGCTTCCGGGCTCTTACCGGATATTCTGAAACAAACTGGAGGTATGAACTATGAAAGCCGAGTACACGAGAGCCATAAAAACGATCAGCGGGAGAATTGGCAGCTTCGTTCATCTCAAGAGGAAAACGGGGCTAAGAGCGGTCATCCGTCAATTTGTTAAACCGAAAGCCGGGGATAACAACCACAATTTTGGTGCTGTCACGAAGAATTCGGCAGTAATCTGGAAGGAGTGCTCAACAGGTTTCCGCAGCGATCTGAAACGCTATGCCGGATACCTGGCAATAGAATACTCAGGTGAAGAAATCCCTGCTCTGACAAACTTTGCTCATTTCGTCCGGTTCTTATACCGCTTCCGAGACTTGAATCCCGGTATTGATCTGGCTGTGATCAGTAAGTCCGAATTGGAAGCCGCCGGAGCTCCTGCCTCGGTCAGGGAGATCATCGAACAGGGTCTGCTCCCGGCGATACCTGAATATCAGGACCTCACCGAAAAATGGTAAGCATTTTTCAGCTGCCAATCACTCCAATCCTGCTTTGAACAGAACAGATGTGATGAATTCGATCAGGAATCCGTAGATAATTCCCATGATTATTATCATCAAAAACAGATTATGCGAAGAAAACATGGGATGGGCAGATCCCGACAGGATGTTATAGGCTCTTGGCAGACTGAATATAAGCCCAAACACAACGCCTCTGACTATCCAGTGAAGGAAGCGGAACCTGTTCACACCGAGGGCAAAACCCAGGAGAGTTCTGCTCAAAACTATGCTGACAGCCCGATTTAGGGGGATATTCGGTTGATTGCCCGCTGCCAGAAAATAACAGATAAATCCGAACAATAAGCCGAGTATTGTGCAGAGCAATAGGCGGGTAACTTTTTTCATAAATCCTCCGAATTATCGCTGTTTATAAATGCTAAAAACCTAATCTCCTTTGACCAAATAAAAATGTCTGCTCCTCATCTCCTTGCTGCTTGTAAAACGTTTTGCAAAAGAGATAAAAATAAGCGTTTATCCTGTTAACAATGAACAAAGAGAAAATTTCTGTCAGTTACTCCCTTGCTAAAGATATAATCAAGTTCCCTATTGAGTTGGTTAAGCCCGGCTTCTTTGGCATTTCCCTTTAGAATCATTCCTTAGCCAAAGAGAAGTTTTCAACCTTTTTGAACTCATAACCTCCATTGGCTGGACCCCAAACCTGCTCGCCATCTTCATTCATACCTTTATCCCAAGAAATCATCATATCCGAAGTAATCGTTACTTCTGATTCAACATACTTGGCACCATGCATACCGCTGCCGCAGGAAGAACCGATAGTTCTGCCGCTGAAAACCGGATTATGGTCAAAATGCCCTCTCAAAACGACACCGCAATACGGTAAGGGAATTAAATCAGAGGGTGTGATTTCGGATAATGGAGACTCTAAAGTCCAGGCACCGGCAAATTTTTCTGCATCCGGTATAGTATATACCTTACTTTCAAATAATGTATCGGTGTATTGTGTTATCTTGTAAACTCTTTGCCGGTATGGTTTTGAGGGAGTTGAAGCTAAAGATTGTTCCACATAAAGCCAGATTTCACCTTTTCTGCTGCCCCATATTGGTTTCATGATCAAACTGATATTGTAATACGATTCATCGCGTTCAGCTTGTTCTTGAGACGTGAACCTGCCTGACATCCAATCAGCCAATAGTTCCAAATGATTTTCACCGGAAACAGTTTCCTCTTCCTCTAATGCTCCCAAGGAGAGACAAGTTAACAGGATTAAAGTGAGGAAAAGTAAGGAAACAATAGATTCATGCATCTTCTGAGATAGCATTTTTTACTCCTCATAGCTTAAGTTGCCTGAAATCAGCAGAGCTTGTTATTCTCAATTTCTTTTAGAAGGACTTACTCCGGGATCCTGACGCAGCGAAACCCGTAATCGTAATGGCAGTTGGTCGGAATGAAGTTGTTACGGGTAAAAGAACGGAGGTAGTAGGTGTAAGCGACGCTCCAGCCACCGCCCCGCACCACACGGGAATCAGGATAGGAATCACCATACCAGCTGTCTGTCCAGTTAAAGACATTACCTGCCATATCATAAACACCAAAAGGTGACTGCATGTCGGATGTCTGAAAGTCCTGATAGGTCTGACCATTATAGAAACCAACCGGAGATGTTCCATTATCCCAAGGGTCGCCGCTATTCAGGTAATTTGCCCGGCTGCCAGCGAGCGTGTTACCCCAGGGAAAGGTATAGCCTGTCATGCCACGGGCTCCCTTCTCCCATTCATGCTCAGTAGGTAACCGCCAGCCATGATATTCTGCAAAATGCCAGGCTCCAAACCAGGTTATTCTAACTACAGGATGATTCATGTAATCAGCAACTGTGAAACCTGAGGGGACATTCAGAATAAACTTTCCGTTGCTGTATGATATCTGGGCATAATTCCAAGAAGCAGGTGTTCCGAGCTGATAAAAGTGATAATTCCCCGATTCCCAATGCACATCTCCCGGATAAGAACCCTGGACTTCACTGCCTGATAACCAGACATCACCCGCTGCATAAGCTTCCTGCAGATATGCCAGATACTGACCATTCGTAATTTCATATTTCATTATCTCGTAATCATAATCGATATTTTCAATACTGGTATAGTTTACTTCTTCTTCAGGTGGCCCATAGGTGAATTCTCCCGCAGGGATTAAACACCATTCTATCTCTTGTGGTAAATCAATACCTGGTTCCGTAGATTTGCTGCAGGAAGCCATTACAATTATAACTGCCAAACATGTAATAAGAAACAAAAAAAACTTCTTCATCCTCTTCCTCTTCTATTCTGATACAATAACATTGATTTTAATTCTCTCTTTCCCGGCACCAGTTCCAGATGCCTACCCTGACCTGTTATAAACATAGGATTAACCCCCTGCACACCCTGAATCAGTCAGAAATGTTACATAATTCTTTTTTCACCTAAGCTGCTTGCCCTCTTCTATCCCTTTTTGTCTCAAATATCCTTGCCGCAATGTTTACAAACCTTTGCCATCTTCTGTACAGTCTCAGCACAGTAAGGACACCTCTTCTGATTAGCTCTCCTGATTATTGTTAAAACAGCCAAAAGAATCACTCCTATTACCAGGCTTCCGATAATAGTCGGTAATACCATGAAAAATAACTCCATTCTTCACCTCCAACAATCGCGAATTTCTATTCTCATCCAGCCATATTGTCAATATTTCTTTACATCAGTCGTCTTTTCCGGAGAATAATATTCCTGTCTTTTCATTCTTAACAAAAAAACTGCGGTTAAAAAAGTATTGCTTCTGCTGAACTCAGAATAGAAACACGCAGGAAGAATCTCCTCCGGTCATAAGTAATCCTTGAAAACAAGTGTAAGAGGAAGGGAAGAGAACAGACTTTTGAAACACTGCAATAAGCCTATCCAACCTTTTTTCATGAAAAGAACAAGCTTAGCGGTGGAAATGAATAGCTGTAGAATAGATTTCCGATGCTTCGCTTTGCTGAGTTTTCATCATTTTTTCTACAAGATTATTGCTCATTCTAATTGCCTCTTCTTCATCTACTTTAGCAAGTTCGATCACCGTTTCGGCATCTTCATTTGATATCATTTCAAATTGTTTTTGGCTGGGACATAAACTCTCGCTCAAATCACCCGGTTCAAACTTATCTAACTCATCGCCATAACTGCGTTTATTGGTTTTGATTATCCTTTGCCCAATGTCGCTTAATAAGTAAATAAATAACTTGTCTACAAGATGTTGCCCAAATACATTGGGGTAAAAGGAATGGAAGCACGTGAAATTTATTGCCGTTGTGTAGTTTCTTACTACCTTTATGCGTCCTCTATTAAAAACACCTAATAAAATTGGAGCTGGTTTTCTTTTTTCTATTTTATACCAGACATTCCGTGTTCTCGTAAGATACCTTTCTTTATAACCAAGCCTTTCACCCTCTTCAATATATTTTCGAACTTCAGGATTATTGTGCTCTTTAACGTCTAAACAATAAACCGGTTTATCTGCATTGTATAAGCAATCAAAATCATTATCCGTAAATAATGCTTTACGTATTGGGGAGCTTTTTGTAATGCATTTACAAATATTATTCTTGCTCAATTTCCAATATTCGATTGTTGATTTATTCAGAGCAAAAAAACTGTTTGCGCCTGTAGCAATACCCCTCGTAAATGTACCATACAGAGACATCTTGCAGAAATTATCAGGAAACAACTGCTCAGAAAACAGAGACAAAATAATGGGAGTCCATTTTTTGTTGTACGGCAATTCGGAAGGGCTGATTGTTCGCTGATAGAAATCACTAACATCAGATACTCTTTTGATTTCTTCATTGCTGTTGACTTGTGTAATTTTTATATCTTCTCTTTTTCCGTCATTTCTACAAAGAAGAATACAGACCGTTGTAGTAGCATCCGGAAAGATCTCTTTTTCATTTGAAAAAATCACTATTTGCTTTATCAAATGATTCTCAAGGAGGCTTTTCTTGATCTCCTTCCCATAACCAGTGTTAAAAAACTCGAAAGGCATAATGTACGCTAAACTCCCGTTCACTTTTAGCTCACTTAACGATTTCACAAGGAATACAGAAGAGATATTAGAGTAACCAATGAATTTTTTGCCTAATTTTTTTTCGATTTTTGGTAAGATATCGTGACGATTAAGAAACTTCTGAAACCTCATATATGGTGGATTGCAAATGATCCCGTCAAAACTTCCGGACTCAGCTTCGAGATAATCACCATTAATGACTTCAAGATTAAGACTAAACCCATCATTATTAAGAAAAGCTAGTATGTTGTTATCAATCTCATATCCAATAAAATACGGTTGTTGTCCGGAGTGTCTTTTTACTACTTCATCAAAAAAAACGCCTAAACCAAACGCAGGATCAAGTATAGTTTCTGGATTATCCTTCATAACCCACTTAACCATAAGACGGGCAACGGAAGGTGGCGTAAAAAACTGACCGTAATCCTTCCTGTGTTGAATATTGGTTCTTTCTATGTATTTTGACTCAAGCATTAATAACATCCCGAATGAATATTTCGCTATCGAGATATCCCTTGCCACCTTCAAAAGTGACATAAAAAAGCAAACGACCTCTGTCTAACTCCTTCAAGGCAGATTTGTGATCAGGCATATCAATTCTCCCAAGTACTTCTTTACCTATCTTTACATTAATCTTAATAGTTGTTTTCCTTTGATTTTTAACGTCCCTCTCAATCGAAAAATGATTACCATCATTGTTGTCGTTTGAAACCAATGTCAAAATATCTTTAAAGGATATAATATATGCTTTGTCAAAGAATACTTGTAGATAGAAATGTTTTACATTGTATTTCTGAATCCATCTGTTAACGAGAGCTATATCCTCCATTTTCGGTGTAATGCTCAGATAATCACGTTTGTGCAGTATCTTGATATTCTCTTTAATCCCTTTTAGTAATTCCGTTAGATTTCTCAAATTCTCTGTTAATGACCATGAAGGACAACGAAAGTCTAATTCCCTAAAAGTATCCTCAGTAGCATTTGATATTAGATTGTAAATAGTTTCGTTTTTGCGTCTTAACAGATCACCGAGATCAGAGTTTACCATGGCTATTCTCATTTCGTTGCATTTTTTTATGGCCTTTTCTTGTCTGTCATTCATGAATTCCGCATATCTATCAGCCAAAAATGAACTTGACCTTACTTCGATCGCAGCCACAGCTTGCCTGATGTGTTCATCATTTCTTATGTCAATACTTCTGTCCGGAAAGTCGCAGTCCTTAAATATAAGAATATCCGGTCTCTTACCCATATCGTTGAGTTCTCTCTGATATTCCTTATAGAAATCAGCAAACCCATCATCACCGGCAGCTATTGCCTCGGCTCGTCCATATTCAATAGCAAAGTATTCACCTGAATATTCATTGATTGCCCTCAGAACGATTTGTTCTGCCCAATCACCCTGTTCCTTGTTTGTAAGAAATTCAGAGTTCGCCATGGTTGGCGGACGACCAGTCATCTTTATCTCAGTATCAATCTGAAGAGGTGATTGCTGTATCAGGTTCAGAATATCTTCTTTGTACATTTACTCTCCTTCTCGTTACGATCACAACTCACCGATTAAATAGTATCGTAGGCATTGTATCCATAATATTCCTCGGCGCTTTCCTCTTTATTGGACTGAATTACACCCTGAATATATCCTTCCATTACTTCGCTTCTTGATTAACGATACCATTTATCAAGTCTAGTGTAATCCGTAATGCTCTTTTGTCCTATGTAATCTCCATATATAAAAAGATAATTTGCCCGTCAATGATAAAAAGATAAGTTGATAAGAAGGTGAAAGTAAAGATGCCCTTCCCCCATTTTATCTGAACCTTGAAAATGAATTGCCAAATCAGCTAATTCTATGAAAGGAGTCTTCGAATACCTCTAAAATAGAGTAAGGTGTTTCAGTTACTACGTTGTAAAGATGATAGTAGCTGAATAATGGTATCCACCCATTATTTTCAGAACCCGACAACTGCACCTCCTGATTAGCTAATCCCTTGAATGGAATCTTAGAATACCTCTTGAAACACTCGAATCTTACAACTGCTACATTGGCAAGGCGATAGTAGATAAACCCAAATAATGCAGTAGAGTTTTGATTATCGATTGAAATCTCCATTTTTT
>CAYXFD010000043.1:0-9700 GCA_964464175.1 uncultured Candidatus Cloacimonadota bacterium
ACAAAAAGGCATATATGCTCCTGTTATTTATTAGACCAGAGCAGGATGCTCCGGAGACTTTGGTCAAAGGCAAGATGCCTTTGATACATTGAAAATACCAGACCTGGAAGGTCTGGAGACCTTGGTCAAAGGCTGGACCCAGTGAAGTAAAAAACAAGACTTCACGGGTTGAAAAGCCTTTGATACATTAAAAGCCTTTGATACATTGGATGTGTCTGATACATTGGATGTGCCTGATACATTGGAAGCCTCTTATGCAATGTTTCAAAGCACACACTCTATGGGGCAAGAACACGTGTGTATTCTTCAATTTTTGTGGTCATAATCTCAAGGAGCCTATCTTTTGCCAGATCAATCGCTCTGTTACGATCATGATGAAATGATTTAGTCTCTTCGGCAACTGCCGAATCCCGGAGGTCTATAACATGTCCGTCGAGTTCCTTTCCTCTGAATCTTATCAACCCGTTGCCTTTATAGCAGATACCCAAATACTCGTTTGTTGACGAATAATTAACATCAAAAGAAACCTCCACATTAATATCGGCATCTCTTCGATTTGTAGTCACAAACCAGTTATCGGTTGCCGAGAAAACCCTCTTCAAGCGATTTGTGATGTCATGGGCATTCTGTGAAGAACCATCAACAAGATACTCTACATCAAGCCAGATGCTATATTCTTGCGGACATTCGAGATAAACCGCCTTTTCGATACGAGTAAAACTACGGATGAGATTTCGGGCATAAGCTTCTTCTTCAGGGTAAAGATTAGGAGCTATAGGAATGTACTCTGCTGCTGCCCGAACCGTGAAACTTCTGTATTGAGGACAATAGTCAATGTAGTTAAGGATAATCCTGCCGTTTTCATTCGGCACATACCTTCCGGTAGGAAAATCAAGGGGTACAGATGAGAATACTCTCCCTTGACTTCTTACCTCAACGGTAATTGTTCTATCTCTCGTTAAAGGATCTGCTCCGGAGACGCTTACGTTAAAACTGAGGTTATTAAGAATCCGGTCAATTCTGTTTTTAAAAAAGACATAATCATATTCGGCATCTATCCTAAAGGGAATCAATAACTGGCTCAAATAAGACGATGTCAATACTAATCGTCTTAATTGCAGTCCGGCATCTCTTTCATTATCAATCCCGTTAAGAAGCTGCAGTATCCTATCCTGTATCACTCTCTGGGATACGAGAAAATCTGCTCTATCGAGGGAAGCCAGGCAAAAATAATCACTTCCTATACGGTCTAACGACTCTGTCTTGATTCCAGGTAGTCTGCCGTAGGATAAACTACCTATTCTATCTTCGATAAAACTACTATAGTATCTTCTTTCGCCCTCGGCAATTTCTTGTTCGACCTGTCTGAATTCGGTGGCGATATATACCCGGATTTGATTAAGAATTGAAGCTCTGGCTGCTTCTTCTGCAGATTTTGCCGTACTTCCGGAACCGGTTCCATAATAACGGAATGCCGTGCTCACCGGTGGATTCGTAATATATGAAGGGAGTGAAGTTTCCCGCTTATCTTCGGGAATTGACTGTTCTCTTTCTGCAACCCGACCCTGATGGCAGCCAAAAATTGCTAAACAAAGGATTAGAATTGTTATCAGCTTCATGCTTTTTCTCCTCAGATTACGAAAAACCAGATTGTATATATACTTGCCAGCAAAATAGAAAACCCGACAATGAGACTGATTGATCTCCCCTTACTTACGATATTAAAGCCGACTAACAGCCCAAAAATGATAACCAAACCGTAGAAATAATAGTTCAAGGGAAGCTGCGGCTTGAAGTATTCGGAGTACTCCTTTGACCAGATAACTCTTCCATCTTCTATGTTGTTGAAATGGCTATCAACGCTAAGGTAGAGTTTCCGTTTGCCCAATATGTTTTCAGCAGAGACATTAACTTTGCCGTAAATCAGTCCGTTCCATTGAGTCATTTGCCCTAACCGTCTCTGTCCATCTTTAGCATATATATCGGATTCCTGCAACCCTAATTCCTGTAATGATTTATCGAGATCTTGGCGCTCATAAACCCGGTATTCTGTTATCGCTACTATTTTTGAACGGAAGCGATTGTAAAACTTGTTTTGAATATCACCTTTAAAGTGCCAGATACCTACTCTTTCTATAGATCTTCCCTGGTCATCAAACAGCTTTTCGGGTTCAATACGAGAAAACTCCAGGAATATCTCATCGACAATCTTATCGAACATCTCATCGAGTTTAGTCTGCTCCCATGGTCTGAGACCCGAACTGTAGTCCTCAATAAGTTTGCCCTGATTGGCACTGATATTTGTGTATAAAGCCAATACTAATATAATCGGCAGAATCTTTGTCATATTACCCCCTATATTTTTTTCATAGTAATTAATAACACTGCTGTGTTGGTCATAAACCGGATATGAAGTCAGCTTCAGCGAAAAATGGAAGTTTTTTCAAATTAAAAATCATCTCAGGGATTTCGATACCTTATCAGTTCTCTTCCCATATTTCGACTTCTTACAACCGGATTTTGGGGTCTTCCACTATATCTGAGAGCATGAATAGAGATTTGCTTTAAGGGATAATATACCGAAACCATACCCATCTCCCGGTATATCTTTAGCTAATTCCCAGTCTGAATTAATATCTTCTCTTAAATACAGATGGTAAGGGTCTGTCAAAAGGAATCTTTTACTTATCAGCTGTGCACTAACCGAAAACCTTCTATATCCAAGGGCATAAGAGACTGCACCCCATTCGAGATCATGGTTTGAATGACCAAAGTATCCAATGCTCAAGTAATGGTTATAAAGATTCCTCTCTATAGTTTTCCTTTTAAAGTAGTAAGATTTCTCTCCACTTGCTAATAGTGGAACTACGAAGGTCAATAAAACGATAATTATTAAGATTCGCCTCAAATCAAACTCCTTGTTGCTTATCAGATTTATATTGAAGATTAAACAACTCTAATATTCGATGTTTCCAGCTTGGTCAAAAAACCTCTCATAATGCGCTTCATGAGTTGTCTGATCATGACTTAAGACTGTCGTTGTTAAAAATCATCTCTGGAGCCTAAATCCTGATTTATTAAATTCATTGACTGCGGTTAGATAATTCTATTCCACCTGAGCATAAATCGAATCTATTCTTTCCTTTACTGTCTTGATATAGTTGCGGGTTTCTTCCCACGGTAATTCTTTGTGAAGTTTTTGATACAATTTCTCGCTGTCCATAGTCGAGATGTCTGCCATCATCGAACTCATCTCTTCCCTGCTAATATTTCTCATTCTGCCGATCATGGCATGATAAACGCTGCCGTGCCCCCCATTATAGCTGCAGATAATTGCATAATAACGATTTGTCTCGTTACTAACATCTTTCCAGATATTGTTTGAGAGCCAGTTCATATAACCAATTCCCATTTCCATATTTCTTTCCGGATTGAATAAAACGCCGGAGGTCGGTTCTGCAGAATTGTTATATAATACCCTGTTCATAGTTAATCCGGCATATTTAGGTACTATCTGCATTAATCCATAGGCATTTCCATGACGGTTATAGGCCTTCGGATTGAAATAAGATTCGGTGTGAATTATAGCAAGAACAACTGCAGGTCTGACATTAAAGCGTTTACAGAGCTTTTCTATGTAGGGACGATACTGTTCTGCCCGTTTTTTAACATGGTCAGGCACCATAGCTAAAGAGATGGTATATTTGACACGCTCTTTGTTATCAGCGCCCACTATCGTTGTTTTCTCAGCTTTTTTTACGATCTCCTCTGCTGCCCGGTCAATTGTTTCGGGGGATAGAGTCTTTGTCTCGTCCAGCGGATCTTTCACCTGGTTTTGGAGAATAGTTTTTTCGGTCTCATCTTCCTGCTGAATAATGGCTATTAGTTGCTCTTTGACTATTTCAGCTGCCTTCTCTTCTGCTCTTTCCTCCTCAACCGGCATTACCGCTTCGACTTGAACATTACCTGTTTCAAAATCAACCTGACTTCTTGCCCGAAAATCTTCCGAATAACTAACCCATTCCTTCGTGGTAGATTCCAAAAACTCATTCCACTCCCGTTCGATCTGCTCTCTGAATTGTATGAACAAAGAATCTTGTTGACTATAATAGTTAGCTGCTTGACGTACTGATTCTTCTCTGAAGCTTTGGTATTCTTGATCTCTTTGGCTTGTAAACTCTTCAAAGCCGGTTTGCGAGAACATCGCTGAAAAAATCATTAAGAAAACTGTGCTAATCATTAAACATTTCATAAATCCTCCCAAATAATTCACGATTAATTTTCTATAAAGGGCTTTCAGTCTTTCTTACTACTTCTCGTATTGAAAGACGATTTCAACTCTCCTGTTTTGCTTTCTTCCTTCGTCGGTTTCATTGGTGGCTATAGGATTATCTTCGCCGTATCCCTTGATTAGAAAAGAGTCTTTCCGAAAACCTTTCTTAGAAAGCTGATTGACTACCGCACCGGCTCTTTTAAATGAAAGATCATAATTATAGGCTTTTGAACCAATGCTGTCAGTGTGACCCTCGATTTGAATCTTCCCTTTAATATCATATTGTCTGAGAATTCTTTCAATTTGACTCAAAGTGCTTAGGTTAAGTTCATTTCTTTCGATACTAAAAGAGTTAAAAGCAAAGTAAATATAATAAATCTCTCTAAAATTCTCAGGTGGCGGCGGAACCGGTTGATAAGAAATTGACAGGTTTACTATTCTTGGTCTTTCGTCATGTAAACCACTCAAAAGCACAACTTCAGATTTGTTTCGTTCATATTCCGAATGTATACTCAAATTGTCAGTTCCGAAACTGTATGGGACGTAATAAATACCCATTTCATCTGATTCTGTTATCTTTTGCCAGTTGATAAAGATTGAAGCTCCGGCAAAAGGCTCTTTTGTGGCAGAATTCCAGATCTTTCCGGTAATTAATCTATCTCTTGGGAAAAACTCATTATCCCATTTTATTCTGTCATGATAGGGGATTATCGTACATACTTTCCATAAACCGCAATTCTCACTATCAACATCTATGCTCACCGGATCACCATTAGCCGGGGTTATCTCAACAACTCTGTTTCTCCAGTCAAAGTTGTTGGTCATTATCAGAGTTTTGTTCTTGTACAGCGAAATATTGACAGCGGGTAAGCTTTTCCCTGCTTGACCGGACCCGGGCAGTAGATCATCTACAGAAAAGCTGTTGCTCAACCAGATGACACATTCTTTTTGTAGATGTTCAGGCAACACGATCTCGAACAATACATCAAAGAATGATCTCGACCTTTTTATTTTAACACCACTGGAATGTTCGAAATCAATCTCCCCTCCCCTGTTATCAATAATTGTATCATTTCCCGCTGGATCAATGATTGATACAAAAGGATAAACATCATCCGATTGAAAGATATCCGCTGATTCGGGTATAGTGATTTTAAAAGTGTAATCTGCAGAGTAAAGGCAAACAAAAATAAAACACATTAATGATAGCAGTAAAATCGTTCTTATCACTGAACCTCCATGCAGTAGCGTAAAAATGTTTTCTCAGTATAATCATGACTATTGGTGAAATATACTTTACGTAGTTGTGCTTCACAAACCACTAATCTTGCTTTTTAACTTAACAGAAAACAGAAGAGTTCTTTACAAAGCCATCTTCATCTCGATATAAACGGTATAACGGAGATTATTATCACGGAAAGCTGTGCTGATATAAGAGCGGCTCAGTTCTATATCCCTTAAGTTATAGAGAGTCTCTAAGGCAATAACATTTTTTTGTCTTTCTGATTCTGACAATTCAGCATTATCTAAAACACTTCCAACAGTTATTGAGAAATAATTTGCAAAGCTATGACGAGCCCCCTTGCTTGCTTTATCCCAGGCATCAACTAAACAGGCTGAAGAAGCTGAAGATATGCTATAAAGATAATCCGTCGTGACAATTATCTCATTTTTTTCATACCAGTCTGGCACTTCCGGGGATATGCTATCAACATTGAAAGTCGGTTCAATAATCCTTTCTTGATACAGAGAATCATTAGCTACTGGTTCATCCTGTAACTGAAAGAGAGCAATAAGATAGGAATTATGCAGCATGTAACATCTCAATAACTCCAACCTGTCGTGAATTCTCCAAAGTTCCTTTGCATCCGAAACCTGAAAAATGTACGAACGTACCTGATCTCTTGCGATATCACCGTAAAGGTTTTGAATAATTATGTACTTATCAATATTGAAAGAGCTGAGATTACGGGCATATTGAACTGTCGCCATCTCTCTTGCCGTTTTATACATATCTGACCAATCCCGGGTTACTTTTGATACTCCGATTGTCAGGTTATCACCTTCAGGAAAACTTACTAACCATTCGCTAAGAGGTGTAAGTACTGAAGCAGTAGCAAAGGGATTCTCTCCTCCAGGTCTTTGCAGCTTGGAAACTTTATTGGCAGAACAGGCATTGATGGAGATCATAAAAACAAGGCAGCCGAAGCTAACAAGACAGATAACAGCTAAGTTTTTTGGCATAGTTAAGAAAAAAGGGGAAAACGAAATGAAGCGATCCATTTCGTTTTCCATATAACAGAGAGTGCTACTCTCTTTTTTCCAGAATGCTGTCTAATTCCTGAAAAGCCTGTGAAGCTTTGAATTGGTTATACAGAGCTTCTTCGTTCCTTATCTGATTTGCTAAGTTCCTATTGATCTCGTTTTTAGGAATACTCACTCTCACAAAGGTTTTGTAACGGCCGTTATCCATTATGTATGCTTCCCTTCTGGTGACTTGAGTTCCACTAAAAGTTGCACTTGCTACAATTCTGGCTACACTACTGGTAAGTGCTAACACTTGTGGATTTTCAACTCCTGCCTCTTCGATGTAGTTCTTGATCATGCTTTGAACATGAGCCTCCACGTGTTGGGCTGCTTCCTGCATGGCATCAGAATAAGCAGCTTTTTCAGAAGCGTTTTGGCTGACTTTTTCAGATTGACCGTAGGTATAAACTAATTCCGGATCACCTTGCAGTCCATACCATTCGGGCTGATATACTGCCCTTGGTATAGCCGGTGGTTTTGGTCCGGATGAACAGGCAGTAAAGATAAACAAAGCAATAACTAAAAGGATGATAATACCTCTTAATTTCATACTAACCTCCATTAAATATTGTTGTTACCTATATGAGTCCCAGATGCCGGTGTAAAATCCAACTCTTTGTTCCTCATTACCATTGAAAACCTGCTAACAGATCTTCACCTTACACAATCTATACTACAGAATGATTAATAATACTACAAACTATTTGTTACTTATAACTCCCAATCATGAATTTTCGTCAAGTACTTTCATTAAAAATATTAAAACCACTTGTTAGGTGGCGAGAGAACCGGTAATGCTTTGTTCCCTTTTGCGGATATTCTCTATATGGGCTTTGCCAGTCTGAGCTTTGCATTTGTATTACCCTCAGAATATCCTTGCAGTATAGAAAGATAAGAGATTCCTCAACAAGATTCTGGTGACCTGTCGATAAAGATCCTAAACCGGCAGAAAGAACCCTGCAACAACTATGCAATTCAAGGCTTGAGTTCGAATCGAG
Organism: uncultured Candidatus Cloacimonadota bacterium; assembly: GCA_964464175.1. Classification (GTDB taxonomy): domain Bacteria; phylum Cloacimonadota; class Cloacimonadia; order Cloacimonadales; family JAJBBL01; genus CAYXFD01. The sequence goes on from CAYXFD010000043.1 coordinate 7,579, forward strand.
TTCGTTAACCTGCGGACTGGTCTTTCGCTTCCGGTTGCTCCCCACCCCGCCTCACGACGACGCAGTTACCTTCAGCTACAAGATATGATGAAATCTTGGACAGGACTTTCACCCGTCTAATATCTATCCTTCACTATCGCACTCCCAAGGGCATCCTGCCCTTGGTTTCCAAAAAAAACTCCTGCAAAACCGGATCATTTCCTCTCCCCATATTGTCCTCGTTTCAGCTGTCCCTTTTTCTGAAAATTAAAAAAGCAAAGGGTAAAAGGGTAAAAGTATAAAGGTTTACCCTGTGAAATTGCGAAGCATATTATTTTACAGGGGTAATCATAAACGAGTCCTGGCAACACGAAACCCGTAGCTGAAGTAGGTGTAAGACCGACCGTACCAACCGCGGTAGGCAACACGACAGTAGTTGACGTTGAAGTACCACCACCCGCCACGCAAAACGGCAGAGCTGCCGTTGGCAGGACCGCGGGGGTTGGTCTTAGCACTGCTTGAATATTCTCCATACCAGTCCCAGCACCATTCCCAGACATTACCCGACATATCATAAAGCCCTAATTCATTAGCTCTCTTAGTGCCAACAGGGTGAGTTTTACCGTTTGAATTAGAAGTATACCACGCCACATCTCCTATAGAATTGCTTCCCGAATAGGTAAAACCTCGCGATTTGTTACCACCACGGGCTGCATACTCCCATTCTGACTCTGTCGGAAGACGATAGCCGTTGGCATTCCAGTTAGCGGTTATAGTACCACCGCTCCAGTTTGACGGACTGCTATTATTATTGATGCTATAAACCGGTGTCAAACCTTCTCTAATGCTCAATTTGTTACAAAACTCTACCGCATTAAACCAACTGACTCTCTCAACCGGAAGATTATCACCTTTGAAATTAGATGGATTACTCCCCATTACCGCTTTATACTCCTTCTGCGAAACCTCATGTTTTCCAATATAGAAATCGCTTAATGTTACACTGTGAACCGGTCTTTCATCGCTGGCTCCTCCGGAGGGATTACCCATCTGAAATGTACCCCCTTCTACGAAAATCATATCTATCAAGCCTTGTTTAAAGTCACTCCCCTCTTCCAAAGATATACTCAGTCGTGTGGTTTCGTTCTCTTTTATCGTTACATTGTAGTCTCGGGTTTTATATCCGGAAGCTTTAGCTTTCAGGGTATAACTTCCTATGAGCAGATCGCTTAACCTGGAAGTACCCTTTACTGTTTCTATTATCACACCCTCTGAGATAATATCTATCTCGGCATCTACCGGGAAAGCTTCTATAAGCAGATTTCCGGTCATCGCTGACAGATCATATTTTTTGCTAATGGTTTCACCGAGTTTGATCTCTACTCTCTCAAATACACTATGATGCTTATCTGCTTTGACCTCTATTTGATATAGACCGGGGGCTAATTCTAAATCTCTGATCTGCTCATTTTTTTCATTGTTGAGAAATAATTCTGCTTCCTCCGGTGTTACAGTTATATTCAGAGTACCTGTATTTTTTATTAACCTATATTCCTTGTTCATAACATCCCCTAATCCCAGTTCAATTGTATCGGTGACAGTAAGATGTCTGTCAGCTCGAACAATGACATTGTAGATGCCGGGTGTAAACTCCAGGGGTTCAGTGTAATCATATCTCTGATTATTGATCGTTAGCTCTGAGAATGATGGATTGATGTTGAAGTTAATTATACCTTTGTTTCTGACAAGATCCCAGCTGAATGTATGGTCATCACTGTCTGTAACTTCTATAGCTTCGTCAATAGTGATGTAATCAGGTAAGATAAGTTGCATCTCATATCTTCCGGGATAAAGCCACAAATCTCTGTTAGTAACCCCTCTATCAGCATTATTAATACGGATCATGGCATTATCAGGTTTGGAACGAAACCTTACCTTAACTAAATCAATCTGCTGTAGAGTATAATTAAACTGTATATTGTCATTATTGACGTTGATTGTCTCTCTGACAGGTCGGTAACCCTCTCTTTCGATGATTACCTCATTTTCTCCAATGGGAAGCTGCTGCGGTCTGCCGGAAGCAAAATCTATACTCCCGACTCGTATCCGGGCATCAGCGGGGGTAACATTAAAAACAACAGGA
>CAYXFD010000044.1:0-9694 GCA_964464175.1 uncultured Candidatus Cloacimonadota bacterium
TGGCTCCGGAAGAGGGATTCGAACCCCCGACCTAGTGGTTAACAGCCACCCGCTCTACCGCTGAGCTATTCCGGAATAACTACCTGAGTCGGAATTCAGGAAAAAAATACTGTTAAATCCGTCAAGGAGTATTTAAGTTATTGGTTGATTATCAGGTTTTCTCGATAATACAGAGTACTTCGTCCTTGCCCGCATTATCTCCAGCTTGTTTGGTAATGAGTTTAACTATACCATCAGAGTGAGCTGTGAGGTTATTGAACATTTTCATAGCTTCCAGGACGACGATAGTATCTCCGGCTTTTACCGTATCCCCTTCTTTAATTTTATATTCCACGATCATTCCGGGGATTGGTGCCGTTATTTCTTCTTCTCCGATACCTGCATGCACCTCTGTTTTCTGTTTCTGAGTAGAACCGGCTGCTATTTTAGCTTCTGCTTTGGGTGGTGCTGCCGGTTGTGGTCTTGCCGGAGCAGTCCCGGGATTTGCTGAAACCTTTACCGGTGGCTGGTAACTATCATCGGCTTCTACTTCAACCTTGAAATATTCATCATCAACATAGACATTGAAGGAACGAAGATTTTCGGGTTTGGGGGGTGCTTCTTTTTGAGGTTTCTCAATCAATTCGCCTGCCAAAGCTTTTCTGATCAATTCCTGTTCCCGGCAGCAATCTTCTTCCGATTTCGGTTTTACTTCGTCCGGGATCTCTTCCTCTCCATATTTCCATTTCAGGAAACGTTTCCCGGTAACCGGATAGAGAGCACAAATAAGAATATCATCGTTATTTTTGGCTAGGCCTTTAACCTCTTTTTCGATAACCGGAAGCTCAGGTTCCAAAATATCACCGGGGCGGACAGTGATCGGTTTCTCTCCCCGGGGGTAACCTTTCAGGGCTTTCTTTTGCACATCTTTATTTATCGGGGCGGGTGTTTTGCCGTAGAGACCGTAACAGAGGTCTTTAACCTGTTCAGTGATCTTACTGTATTCTCCGGGAAAGGAATCAAAGAGGACATTATTCACCGACTGGATACCGACGATCTGACTGGTAGGAGTAACGAGAGGAACCTGTCCGAGATCTTTTCGTACTTTGGGAAGAATCTCAAATACTTCATCCAGTCTATCCAGAGCGTCCATCTGACGGAGTTGATTCACCAGATTGGAAAGCATTCCTCCCGGTGTCTGGTGCAGAATAACATTCGTGTCAATGATGGACATTTTTGTATTATCGAGAAAAGAACGATACTTGGGACAAGCCTTCTCTAACTGCCGGTCAATTTCGGCGAGGAGTTCAATATCGAATCCGGTATCCCGGTTAGTACCGTAGAGAGAAACAACAATAGGTTCGATCGCAGGGTGAGATGTTCTGTAGGCATAGGGAGCCATACAGGTATCTACCAGATCAACTCCGGCTTCAATAGCCTTAAAAACTGCCAGATCTCCCATTCCGGAGGTAAAATGTGTATGGAGGTGAACAGGGATTTTGAGATTCTGTTTGAGCGCTTTTATCAGATTATAGGCATCATAAGGAGAGACCAGTCCGGCCATATCCTTGATACAAACGGTTTCTGCCCCGAGTTCCTGTAACTGTTTTGCCTTTTGCAGATAATAATAAATATTGTAGATCTCGCCACCCATTCTGTATTCGGTCAAAGAATAGCAGATAGTTCCCTGGAAGTGTTTCCCGTTTTTCTTGATTATCTTAACGGCAGTCTTGAAATTCCGGAAATCATTTAAGGCATCAAAAACCCGGAAAATATCAATACCGTTATCACAAGCTCTTTGCACAAAAGCTTCAACAACATCATCGGCATAATTTCGGTACCCGACCAGATTCTGACCTCTCAAGAGCATCGAGAAAGGGGTTTTGGGCATATATTTTTTCAGGGTTCTGATCCTTTCCCAGGGGTCTTCATTGAGATAGCGATGCATAGTATCAAAGGTCGCTCCACCCCACATCTCCATGGATGAAAAGCCTACCTGATCCATTAGTTCGGCAACCGGCAGCATATCTTCAGTTCTGCCGCGGGTAGCAAAAATAGACTGGTGACCATCCCTGAAGGTTAAATCCTGGACTTTAATGGGATTAGCTGCTTTCTTTCTCTTCTTTTCATACTTCATCTCTGTCATGGCAACAGCGTTATGTTTATCGAAATTCATCGTTTTCTTCTTAGAATCTTTCTCCTGTGACTTTGGGGTCATAAATCCTCCTGCTTATTGTTAATAACAAATGAACAAAAAAGTAAATCGTATAGCGTTGCTAAGACTATGGTTCTATTATCTGTTTTTATCTTCAATTTCTTCATCTCCGACCAGCAGAATTTCGTCTTCTCTCCAAGAGAGGCTCTGAAAGGAACAAAAGCGAGCATTCACTGATCTTGAGTATATCATTTATGCTATCTTTTCATTACTCTTCTCTGCATCCGGTCACGGTTCAACATGGTCAATTGCCTGCTGTAAAATGCCCAATTACCCGGTTGCTGAGAAATCTCTTGTTTAGTCGTTTTAGCTTTCTGTTGCTGCTCTTCCTGTAAGTAACAGAGAACACCGGTTATCGCTGCTTGCATTTTTTTTTCTTTTGTCATGATTATCTCCTTAAACCGGCAGATTACCGTGCTTTTTCGGTGGAAGAGATTCACTCTTGGTCAGCATGATTTCCAGGGCATCTATCAATCTTGCCCTTGTTTCCGAGGGACGGATAACAGCATCAATGTACCCTCTTTCAGCAGCTATATAGGGATTATTGAAAGCCTCTTCGTATTCCTGGATTTTTTCCTGCCGTTTTTTAACAGGGTCTTCTGCTCCCTTTATCTCCTTGCGGTAGCTGGAGATAATATTAGCTGCCCCCTGAGCCCCCATAACTGCAATCTCTGCCGTGGGCCAGGCAAAGACCATATCGGCTCCGAGGTGCTGGGAACTCATGGCAATATAAGAACCTCCGTAGTTTTTACGGGTAACGACCGTGAGCTTTGGTACCGTAGCTTCCGAATAACACCAGAGAAGTTTAGCACCATGTCTGATAATTCCGCCCCATTCCTGATGGGTACCGGGCAGATAACCGGGAACATCAACCAGGGTCAGAAGAGGGATATTAAAGGCATCGCAAAATCTGATAAAGCGGGAAGCTTTGTCGGAAGCATCAATGTCCAGGCAGCCGGCAAGAACGAGAGGTTGATTGGCAATGATCCCAACCACCCTGCCATTGAGTCTGGCAAAACCTATAATTACGTTATTAGCATAGTATTCATGAGGTTCAAAAAAGATCCCTTCATCCACCAGGGAGTGAATAACATCCTTCATATCATACCCGGATTTCGGATTATCGGGGATCAGGGTGTCCAGTTCATGACAGATACGGTGAGGATCATCTTTGCTCTCCACAACTAAAGGGTCTTCCATATTGTTGTTGGGCAGATAGCTTAACAGCTTCTTTACCTGATTTATGGCATCTTCGTCATCCTCGCAGGCAAAATGAGCATTACCGCTCTTGGAGTTATGAGCCATTGCTCCGCCTAAATCCTCAAAATTTGTCTCTTCGCCGGTTACTGTCTTGATTACTTCCGGACCTGTGATAAACATATAGCTGGAATGTTTTACCATGAAAACGAAATCGGTCATGGCAGGAGAATAGACTGCTCCGCCGGCGCAGGGTCCGAGAATCACTGAAATTTGAGGAATGACTCCTGAAGCGCGGGAATTACGGAAAAAGATATTGCCATAACCCTTCAGGGCATCAACCCCTTCTTCTACTCTTGCCCCGCCTGAATCATTCATGCCAACTACCGGAACTCCTGCTTTGAGGGCTAAATCCATTACTTTGACTATTTTCTGGGCATGTTGCTCTCCCAAAGAACCACCCCGGGAGGTAAAATCCTGAGCATAAGCAAAGACCGGCCTTCCGTTTACCAAACCATGACCGGTAACTACACCGTCAGCAGGAATATCAATCTTCGGCATACCAAAATTATTACAGCGGTGTTTGACGAACATATCAATTTCTCTGAAAGTACCGGGATCAAAAAGCAGATCAATTCTTTCCCGGGCGGTGAGTTTCCCCTTTTCGTGCTGTCCTTTTATCCGTTCGGCACCACCCATTTCTCTGATTTTCTTTTCTCTGTCGAGTAGTTGTTCTATCTTTTCTTTGGTTGAACTCATAAATACTCCTCTGCAATTTTAGTAATTCAACAACAATTTTCTGAACAGGCTTTTTAAGCAAGTTTTTTCAATTACACAGCTGTCGTTGCCTTCTCATAGCCTGTTTCTCTGCTCTATAACCTTACTCAATCCGGTTAAAAATGGAGAGCAGACAGCTAATAGAGCATAAAAAAAGCCCGTCAAAAGACGGGCTGATTAGTTAAACATTGTCATGTAAAACTTTAGTCGATCTGACTCTGAAGATTTTTCAACAGGGGAATGTATTTCCTGATCAGATCGTGAATTGCTTCTTTCCCTAATTCTTCAAGTTTCATTCTCTTGATAGCAGCAATGGTCTTGAACATAGCTGCCGTGTCTTCATCAAGTCTGAATGTCAGACGTACTGCTTTGGATTCATCAAACTCAGTAGTAGTTTTTCTTGGTCTTCCTCTTGGCATAAGTCACCTCACTTATTTTTGACCAACTATAAAAATAAAGTATATATAATGTCAATAAATTTTTTCAGGAGAGTTAATAACTCTTGTCTCTGACAAATATTCAAGCTTGTCTAAAAGGATTCGGAATTTTTTCTCTTGAACTTTGTCTTGAAGAAATATCTTTACAGTCAGATAGGTTTTTTAAGTTTAAGTGGGTAGTTTTACTCGGAACTGATAGAAATCTCCTGAAATAGGTTATCAAGAAAATAGTTTAGTCAGATAGATAAACGAAAAGAAAACAGAGATAAGCATGAAAACAAATATATTGCTGTTAATTGCCTTAGTAGCCTCTATAGCCTTTTTCCTCGCGGCTATTGAATCCGAAATTCATTTTGATCAGGAAGATACTGAGGCAACAGACACGAGCAATTTAACCGAACGGCAATTAGAGCGGTTAATGATGCTGAATTATGAAGAGAGCTTTAACCGTTTCGGGCGGAGCAGTCTGTTTTATACTACAGCTCCATATAGATCCTTGAATAGATATAGATCCTATTCATTTGAAACGAGATTTATCCGTTCTTTCCTGCCGGACATGAGAATGTTCAGCGAGCCTTTGCAAGATTTTCTTGATTACATCCCCTATCGGGATTACTATGCCTTCGTAGATCAATACTATCTCAGCGATATCATGGTATTAGATATTAAACAGTGGGGAGATATCAGGATCAACGTCAAGGATCTAACCCAGGGAGATTATTTTCTCAAAATTAACCTTTTTCTCTTTCGTTCACAAAGAGATAAACCGTGAGAGGCTATGAATAAATTCCAACTCGTTTCCCAATACAAGCCTACTGGAGACCAGCCGCAGGCTGTTAGAGAACTGGTCAATGGTATCAAGGAACAGGAAAAGTTCCAGGTACTGCTGGGAGTAACCGGTTCCGGTAAAACCTTTACCATCGCTAATGTAATCGAACAGACTCAAAAACCGACCTTGATCATCTCTCACAACAAAACTCTGGCAGCTCAGCTATATGGTGAATTCAAACAACTGTTTCCCCACAATGCCGTAGAATACTTTATCAGTTACTATGACTATTATCAACCGGAAGCCTATGTTCCGACAAAAGACCTTTACATCGAAAAAGACACCGACATCAATGATCAGATCGATAAACTGAGACTAAGAGCGACCATGTCGCTAATGGAGCGGAGTGACACGATAATAGTTGCCAGTGTTTCCTGTATTTATGGCTTAGGTATCCCCCAGGATTATAAAGAGGCTCTTATCCCGCTGAAACGGGGTGAAGAAATGGAAAGAGATCATCTTCTGGAACGTTTGGTCTCTATACATTACGGCAGGAATGATGTCGCTTTCGAAAGGGGTGCTTTCCGGGTTCATGGAGATGTAGTAGAAATTTATCCTGCCTATATGGAGCACTCTATCCGGGTAGAATTTTTTGGAGATGAAATTGAACGAATAACCAGAATAAACCCGATAAACAATCATATTCTGGAAGAAGTCGAGGAATATTCGGTTTATCCGGCTAAACACTTCATTACTACCCAGGAGAGCTTAGAAAGGGCAATAGGATCCATAGAGAAAGAGCTGACGGAGCAAGTCAGGTATTTTAACGGTCAGAACAAGCTTGTAGAGGCTCAAAGAATCGAGCAGCGAACCAGGTATGATATTGAGATGTTAAAGGAGTTAAATTTCTGTTCGGGAATAGAAAACTATTCCAGGCATCTCAGCGGAGTGCCGGCAGGCTCACCTCCCTTCTGTCTCATGGATTATTTTCCGGAAGACTTTCTGGTAATAATTGACGAATCTCATGCCACTCTCCCTCAAATAAGAGCTATGTATGGCGGTGATCTGTCCCGTAAGAAGAATTTAGTCGAATTCGGTTTCCGTTTACCTTCAGCTTATGATAATCGCCCTTTAACCTTTGCTGAATTCGAGGAACATATTCATCAGGCAATCTTTGTTTCAGCCACTCCCGGAGATTACGAATTGGAACAGACCGGAGGAGTTTTTGTAGAACAGGTGATCAGACCGACCGGTTTGCCTGACCCTCTGATAGAGATACGTCCTTTGGCTACCCAGATAGATGATCTGCTGGAAGAGATCCGGATCAGGACTATCGTAACCGAAGAAGAGCTTTCTTCAGAAGAAGGGGAGAAGGAAGAGAAAGATAAACGACCCGTGAGAGAGAAGATTCTGGTTACAACTCTGACCAAAAAAATGGCTGAGGATTTGACAGAATACCTGAAAGAAGCAGGAATCAGAGTCAGATATCTGCACAGTGAAATAGAGTCTATCAAGAGATCTAAACTGATAAGAGATTTGAGATTAGACGAGTTTGATGTTCTGGTTGGGATAAACCTTTTACGTGAAGGTCTTGATTTACCGGAAGTATCTCTTGTCGCCATTCTTGATGCTGATAAGACCGGTTTTTTGAGATCCACCCGCTCTCTCATTCAGACTTCCGGCAGAGCAGCCCGCAATATCAACGGAAAGGTAATTTTTTATGCTGATAATGTCACTCCGGCGATAAAATCTGCTGTAGAGGAGACGAGACGACGCAGGAAGAAACAGTTAGCATATAATATCGAACACAATATTACCCCCGTCTCTATCATGAAGACGGTACAGGAGATCATGGATTCCACTACTGTTGCCGAGGGATATCAGGAATATGAACCGAAGAAAAAGAAGGTAGATTTCTCTCAGTATTTCAATCTTGATTCCGAAGAAGAGATAATTGCACTACTCAAGAAGGAAATGAAGAAAGCAGCCGGGGAATTAAGGTTTGAAGAGGCTGCTGAGCTGCGAGACCGGCTGACAGAGATGGAACAGAAGATAGCAACGGAACAGAAAAAAAATAACAGAAATTAAACTGGATATTTGCCCGCTAACTCTGAATCAATAATTATCCTCTATCCTTCTTTCAGACCTGCAGTGGCATAACTGCCGATAATCTTTCGCTGGGCAATGATAAAAAGAATAACCAGCGGCATGATACTGAAAGTAGAAGCTGCCATCAGCAGAGTAGTCAATGTTGATGATTCCTGAGAGAAATAACTCAAACCTACCTGCAAAACCCTCAACTCTTCGGAATTGATCATAACCAGAGGCCACATAAAACTGTTCCAGCTAAAAATCAAAGAGAATACCGATGCTGTGATCAGAATCGGTTTTGTTATAGGAAGAACTATACGCCAGAGAATACCGAAACGGCTGCAGCCGTCAATTTCCGCAGAGTCGAATAGCTCCTGCGGGATAGCCTTGAAATGCTGTCTCAGGAGAAAGATAGTAAAGATATGTGCCAGCCAGGGAACGATCAGGGCGTAGTAGGTATCGATCCAGCCCAGGTAATTGAGCAGAACATAGGAGGGGATGAGATATATAGGCTGTGGTACCATCATCATACTAATAAAAAAGCTGAAGAGCAAACTGTTCCCCTTGAATTTCATTCTGGCGAAGGCATAGGCAGCCAGGGAAGAGGTAATAAGAATGCCTATTACTGAGCTGAGAGAAACGATTATAGTATTAAGAAAATAACGACCGAAAGGAACCCTTTTCCAGGCATTGGCGAAATTTTCCCAATGGATCTTGAATTCTCGTCTTTCTTCTATCTGTTCATTGGAAACTTTAACAAAAGAACGGGTTATCTCTCCGTATTCATCAAAGAAATGAACATAAGTACTATCCTGCTCAGCTTTGACGATAGTAATTACAGTTTCCTTTTCATCTTCGATATACAGGGTGAAGTGATCAATAGGGAGAAAACCGACGTTTCCCTTATTGAATTCTATTTGTGACCTTACTGCTGTTGTTATCATCCAGACAAAGGGGATAACCATTGCCAGACCAAAGAAGATTAACAGGATATAGGCTATAAATTTTCCGAAATTCGTCATTATTCTCTCTCATTTACCGGACTTATTAATAGTGAACGTATTTTTCCATTTTTTTCTGGATAAGGGTTAGGGTCAGAATAATCATAAACAAGACTAAAGCTATAGCACTGGCGTAGCTTAAATTCTGTGTTTCTCCGAAACCCTGCTCGAAAATATAATAAACTATAACCTTCGTTGTCCCCAAAGGACCGCCTATGGGAGGTCCGGTCATTAAATAGACCTGGGCGAATACCTGAAATGTTACAATTGTAGTCATGATCAGAACATAGAAAGTAGTTGGGGAAATCAAAGGAAGAGTTATGTGGAAGAACTGCTTCACTTTATTTGCTCCATCCATCTCAGCTGCTTCATAATAAGATTTGGGAATATTCTGCAAGCCTGCCAGATAGATAATAGCATTATAACCAATACTCTTCCAGACCGTAACAATTATGATAGCAAAGAGAGCTAATGACGGTCCGCCGAGAAAATCAGGCAAACTGATTCCTACTCCCTGAAACAAAAGATGGAAGATACCGGTACTTTCTGCCAGCCAGCCGAGTGGAGCTATTCCGATCTTCTCCAGCAAGAAATTTGCAAGTCCGCTCTGTTGATGAAAAATGATCCGCCAAACAATTGATACTGCTACCATAGAGGTAACGGTCGGGATAAAATAGACCGTTCTTAATAATCCTTTGATAAACGTTATAGAATTAAGCAAAGCAGCAAAGGTCAGAGAGAAGATAATGGTCAGAGGGACTACAAAAATCACCAAATAAAAAGTATTTAGCATAGACTGCCAAAAATCAGGATCTCCGAGGATAAGATGATAGTTTTCCAGACCGACAAAGCCGGCAGGACCTGTTATCGTCCATTCGAAAAAGCTGATCAAAAATGACAAGACTATTGGTATAAAACGAAACAGAATCAGAATTATTGTTGCCGGTAACAGGTAAAGATAGGGTGATAACTTACCCATATTAATTCAGTCCCCCATAATTTCCTTTTGATTCATTCAATTAACGATGACATATTTGTCTCATCCTTTTTCATTGTCAACTGTAATCTCTTCAGTCTGATAATCAAAGATCAACTGCCGATGACTGTCCGGTTAGCAGATAAAAAGAAAAGCAGGGGTGAAATACTTGTCACCGGGAACCTTAGCAAAAGTGTTAAGCTGATCTTTTACAGTTGAAGGCGGATTTTGGCATTCTAAATTTGCGAAACC
>CAYXFD010000045.1:0-9419 GCA_964464175.1 uncultured Candidatus Cloacimonadota bacterium
TTCCCTAATCTCTCATCCCTAATCTCTATCAGCTCTTTCCCTCCCGCAGGCTTTTTCTTTCCTCCGAAGTTATTCCTCCGCAGGCTTCTTCGTTTTGGTGAACTGCTTTCCACCAGCTTCTTGCTTACCCTTCCTCTGGTTTTTTCTTTGTTCGTATTCAGAGCTTCCAGCTCTGTTTTTGGCAAGGGCAGGGACGCCCTTGCTACATGTTTTTCAGTCGGTTATCACTTTAACATCTTACATTTAACTTTTTATCTGCGGAATCTGCGTGAGCATTTTCCTCTTTACCCCCCTTGCTTTTCTCCCGCTGGGGCATCTGAATATCTTTGCTTGCTTGGGTGGCGGGTGGGAATAGATCTTTCCGGCATTACAACAACGACGAAAGAAAAAACCGTATGAGAGACTGCTTCGAAGATACTGTCTGACGAACGAAGTGAGGAGTTTGACGAAAGCAAGGAGAGCTTCGAAGCTGAAAAGTTGCTTTCGCCGAGCTCGGTCGCAGCCACACAGAAAAGAGCACCTCGGTTTTCCAGAGAAGCAGTTTCGAGAAGGTTTTGCGTCGTTGCTTGTACGCCGGCGGCTTTTCTTTGTTACTTTCTTTGAGCTGTTGCAAAGAAAGTAATACTTTGAAAAGGAAGGCACCAAGAACATAATGCAACTGAAAGTAATTATAACCTTCTCCCGCATACTCGACAGCAGCAAGCCAAAGCACTTCTTCCGCTCAGGCGGGGCATGCCCCGCCTCTACGATACATCCGTGATAAGCTTCATTAATCTTTCCTTGCTATCCCTTCCTCCGGTTTTTCCCTAATCTCTCATCCCTAATCTCTATCAGCTCTTTCCCTTCCGCAGGTTTTATCTTTCCTTCGAAGCTTTTCTTCCGCTGGGGCATCTGAATATCTTTGCCTGCTTGGGTGGCGGGTGGGAATAGATCTTTCCGGCATTACAACAACGACGAAAGAAAAAACCGTACGAGAGACTGCTTCGAAGATACTGTTTGGCTTCGCCGAGCTCGGTCGCAGCCACAAAGAAAAGAGCACCTCGGTTGACGAACGAAGTGAGGAGTTTGACGAAAGCAAGGAGAGCTTCGAAGCTGAAAAGTTGCTTTCGCCGAGCTCGGTCGCAGCCACACAGAAAAGAGCACCTCGGTTTTCCAGAGAAGCAGTTTCGAGAAGGTTTTGCGTCGTTGCTTGTACGCCGGCGGCTTTTCTTTGTTACTTTCTTTGAGCTGTTGCAAAGAAAGTAATTATAAAAAATCAAATATAACTTATAAGAGGTTGATTCATCCGCGTAATCTGCGTGAACCCTTTCCCCCCTTTCCCGGAAATCACCAATCAAAATTAACATTGACAAATTCAAACATATCTCCCCAATATCCTTGCAGATCAATAAGAAAGAGGTTCACATGGAAGCTGTAGTTACTGCTGACATCATCAAATCGAGAGATTACTCCAATACCGCAAGAAAAGAGGTAAACGCCGCAATCAGATCCGGATTTGCCGAATGTTGTGAACTTATCTCCGAAGCGGATGCCGACAAGCTCTCTTTCAGAGTTGTTCAGGGTGACGAATTCCAGTACCTCATCAATAACCCCGCTTATGCCTCTCAGTTTGTCGTTTTTTTCCGCCTGATCCTGGCACTTTCGCCCCATAAGCCCGTTTTCCGTGCCGGAATAGGTATCGGTGACATCATGTATTACGAAAAAGATATCTATCAAATGGACGGTTCTGCCTTTCATCACTCCCGGGATGCTCTCGAACTCTTTGCTAAAACTCAGTATCAGGACAGAAAGACCATCATCGAAACCGATGATCACCAGATTACTGAGCAATTGAATCTAATAGCAATGTATAACGACTACATCGAAGATAAATGGACCGAAAAACAGAGAGAAGCGATCTGTCTCTATAAGAAGCATGGCTCTCTGGAAAAAGCGGCGGCGGCGATAAAGATAACCTATCAAGCAATGCAGCAGAGGATCCATGGTTCCGGATGGAAACAGATGGACAGAGGTTTTCAGAGCTTTTCAGAATTGCTCACAACAAGCCCCTGAACTTGCACACCCGAACTACAAGGCTGAAGGCTTGCAATTACATTCAGCAAGGCTGCAAACTTGTATTGAGAAACTCCATACTTCCGTTTTCATAATGAGGGATAATAGAGGGAGATGTTATCAAATAGAACATTCCGGCAGTCCGGCAAGGAGATAGAATGATCTGGAGATTATTGTTAGCTCACGTTATTACCGATTTCTTTCTGCAAACCAAAGTAGGTATCAATAATAAAATCAAAGTAACGACCAATCTGACTCACTCATTAATCCTGCTCGTCGTCTCAACTGTTTTTTTTGTTGATCTAATCAGTATCCGCCTCTTGTTAATGCTTCTTTCCATCTCAGTGCTGCACGGCGGCATAGATCTCGGCAAAGCGAGACTGCTCAGGATCTCCGAAGGTAACTGGAACTGGCTGCTTTTCATTGTCGATCAGTTATTGCATCTTGGCTCGATCCTTCTGGCACTCTATCTCTTTTTCCCGGGATACTGGGATACGTTAAGTCGCACTTTGACTCTACTGACAGTCACTGTTGACTGGTATAAGTTCGGTGTATTCTTCATTTTGATCACTCTCGGGGGGAGTTATTTTACCGATGCGGTCTGCAAAAAATTCCGGATGCAACTCAGAAACAGCGATCAAGATATAGATTACTCCCTGAAGGATGCCGGAAAATATATCGGTATTCTGGAAAGGATCATCGTTGCCGTCTCGATCCTCATCGGACGTTTCGAACTGATCGGCTTTCTTATTGCCGCAAAATCCATTATCAGACACAGCGAGAATAAGGGAAAGGACTTCACCGAATACTATCTCATCGGCACCTTTACCTCCTTCCTCTGGGCCGGGATCTTTACCTATCTCTACCTGATCCTGTAATTTTTCTCTTTCTTCAAAGCTTCCCTGCCAATGGACTTGCTTTCTCTTTTTTTTGTTTTCTGATCTCTAATAGCAAATCACTCCTTCCCTGCTATCCATCCGTAGGATTTATCTTTCCTTCGAAGCTTTACTCCCACAGGCTTTTTATGTACAACAAGTTGGTAACTTGTTCCTGCTTAGCTCCCCAACGGACTTGCTTTCTCTTTTTTTGTCTTCTGATCACTAATATCAAATATCTAATCACTCCTTCCCTGCTATCCATCCGTAAGGATTTTTTTTCTTTCCGGCAATACAAGAATGACGAAGAAAAAAACCGTACGAGAGACTGCTTCGAAGATACTGTCTGACGAACGAAGTGAGGAGTTTATCCAGAGAAGCAGTTTCGAGAAGGTTTTGCGTCGTTGCTTGTACGCCGGCGGATTTTCTTTGCTTCTTTCTTTTCTCCGCCGAAAAGAAAGATGGTAAAATATGAATTTGATATGCATTTTTCTTCATGCTGCACTTCCGCAGGATTTGCTCTTTCTTCGAAGCTTCCCTGCCAATGGACTTGTTACTCTTTTGTAGGTTTTTCTCTTTTAATTATTCAAGGGCGAGCCGCCCTTAATACAATACAAGTTACAGGTTGATGTCCCTTTTTCCGCAATTTACCAAATTGCGGTACATATTCTTGCTCTGCTTCCAACGGACTTGCTTTCTCTTTCTTTAGTTTTCTGGTCACTGATAGCTAATATCTAATAACTCCTTCTCTGCTATCCATCCGCAGGATTTTCTCTCATCCCTAATCCCTAATCTCTCAGCCCTCAGCCCTCTGCTCTCTGCTTATTTTTTTGTAAACACAAACCTCTGTCCAGACTGCAACAGGATCATCTGCTGCTTCTCAGAAACAAACTGCATCTTGATATTTGCCGGCGTAAACGAGAAATTATACTCATCATGAGCATCAAGCGGCAGGGCATTTTGCCCGCTCCCCTGCGCCCACAATATATCATCTTCAACAAACACAGTAATATTGATCGGCAACTCCGGACATTCATAAACACCGGTATATCTATTCAGGAGATCTGCCGGCAGCGCAATTTTCTCCATATCCTCGGGCATATCGTAATCCAGACCAAAATAGATGCTTAAAACACCGATCAGTATATCATTTTGCGGCAGCGATACTCCGTTTGCATTATAAGCAACAGCTAATTGATCTTCGGGAAAATAGGCAGCAACAGATTGAAAAGCATCTATCCCCCCTGTATGCCCGAAAGCATATTTATCGTAGAAAGGTAATTTAAACATCCCTATACCCAATCCCTGTTCGGTACGCTGCATTTTATTCAAAGACTCTTCTGAGATAAGCTTGCCGTTAAATAAGCTGTTAAGGAACAGATTAATGTCATGCGGATTGGAAACAATAGCTCCGGCACCCGCAGGGATGCTCATGTCGGTTTCTTTGGCAGGAGTCCATTTATCGGTTTTGTTATAAGATTTTGCCTCATTTTTCTCTGTGTCGATTTTAGCACCGTAGTAGGTGTATTCCAGTTTAACCGGTTCAACGATCCTGGCATGCAGTATTTTACTGAACTCCTCATTATCGGCTATCTCGGCGATATAAGAGAGCAAAACATAGTTCGAATTGGAGTATTCTCCTTTTTCACCCGGTTCAAAGACCGGTTCGTAAGCGGCAATTTTTTCGACCAGTTCTCTCTTGGTGATAGGTTCTTCCATCCATTGCACATAGGATTCGTCGTTGGTAAAGTTGTAGATCCCGCTTTGATGCCTGAGCAAATGTTCTATGGCAATATCTTTGGCATTAGGTATTTGAGGGAAGAATTCCTGAAGTTTTGTTTCATAGGAGAGTTTCCCTTCTTCGATCAGTTGGATAATTATCACAGCCGTAAAGATCTTGGAGATTGAACCGATCCTGAACCTCGTCTCCCCGGTAATCTCTCTCCTGTTCTCAACATCTGCAAAGCCAATTGAATTGTTATAGACTTCCAGACCGTCCTTGAATATCGAAACATTACCCATTCCCATATCATTTGACTCCAAAACGGCAAACAGTTCGTCCATCTTCGTCTTGTCAAAGCTGTCACAATATAAAAATGATATGACCAATATGCCAATTGATATAAAAAATATGAATTTCTTCATCAATCCTCCCTTTCTTAACTCAGAAAGCAATTTCTATGCCGCCTTCTAACCCGGTTCACTCAGTTTAGTCGAACTGACGGCCAGAGATTCTTTCCGGAGAAAAGCCTCTATTGCTTCCGCACGTTCAGTCCTGCCTCTCCTTTTGTTTACGCCTATCTGCAGCTCAAGCGGCGGCACCTTTATCTGATAGCCCCGCCATTCAACAACTTCGAGCCTTGATATAGCCTCGGGTCCGCAGTCTCCAGGTTCCGGCAGATCAATCTGCGGTGAGGGATCGGAGGCGATATCAATTCTTGCTTTCAGGAAGATCACCCCAAAATCCTTCGTTACCCATCCGCTCGTATCTCTCAAAGGTTCTATCAATTCATCAGCAAAAATTTCCTCCACCAAAGCACAATCTCTGCTCTCGATGATGATATCTACATCGTGAGGGTTCAAAGCTATCCCTCTAATACATGTCGCACAGCTTCCCGTAAGCCACCAGGAGATCCCGCTATCTTTCACCCGGCGGCAAAAACACTCCAAAGCCTCTTCCCAGGGAACGTTTATTCTGTAAAGCAGCTGGTCAAACATCTCCTTTGCATACTTCTCAAAGCGGCGAATTACCTTGCCGGTGTATCTGTAGGACAGGGGAAACTTTTTATAATAACCCTCTTCGTCCTGTTCGTAAAAACACATGCGGAAAGCTTCTTCATACAGCGGGTCAAAATCGCTGAGCCGGTAAATGACATCCTTACCGGACACCGTGCATACTGCTTTCATCTCATTCTCCCTATCTCCAAACTCCCGGTATTCCTTCGAAACCACCGATAATTGTCAAGAGAAACACCCGGCAAACTTCCCTAAACCTCCTCCCCCGGGACCTGTTGCCACTTATATCTCAGGAAAACAAAATGACCATCCTGCCCTGCTCTATTCTCCTAAGCTACTCATCCGCAGGTTTTTTCTCTAATTCCTTAACCCTCAGCTCTTTGCCCTAAGATTCTCAGTCTCTCAGTCTCTCAGTCTCTTAGCTATTTTCTCTCCCTACTCCCGAAGGTTTTTCCAAGGCAGCAAGTTCCTTCTTGTCACATCTTCCTGCAATGCAATTTAATTTCACATAACTACTTGATGTTCCAAAATTAGGCTTTAAAAAAGCAGTTTTAATGATTTCTCTTAGTAACCCCAAAAAATAGTAAATAATCCTTGACACAGAGATCTCTAAAATCTATTAAGTAAACGTATTTTATTTGACGTATAGGGAGATGTTTTACCATGCATAATAAAAGATATGATTCTTCGTCCTCTTCATTTGAAAGTGTTTTAAAAGAAAGACTAAAACAGGCAGACTCAAAAATCAAAGGTTTTCGGATACATCTTCCGAAATATAGTTTTTATCATTCTCCATACGACTATAGAGAACCGGATAGCCGGTTTATAGCAAGAGATCGGGTGAAAGATAAACTAGCGAGTATGTTGGAGTATAGTAAAACAAATTCTGGCTCTTACTTGATAACCGGTTACAGGGGTATGGGAAAATCTAGTATGATCAAACGAGTACTCAGTACATTAATAATGCCGGGAAAGCAAAGAATCAATGCAGCATTGTTTTCGATATATCTATTCTCACTATTCTTTCTATTGATACACAGTTTACTTATGTTACAATTCTATAGTGGTTGGATTTTTGATTCCAGCGAAACAATCTCGCTTACGGGAACTCTTTATGAATGTTTTTCACTCTACCTAATTCCATTCTTCATTATAGTTGGTACCATTTTAATGATCTTTAGACCATCATCTCCCAAAAATGATCCGTATTTCTCAAATCGAAAATCAATATCACACAACACTCATAGATGGGGCAAAGCCTTTAAACATATTTTTACTAAAGCAGATCGATGGGAAAAACATCGGGTTCATTTACTTAAACTCCTGCTATCCTTAATAATCTGTGTCATCATTGCTTGGTGGTCTTACAAAAGAGGAGATATCATATACGGTTTCTATTTATTAGTGTATTTCTATATTGTATCATTAATATCTACATGGCTGATATATCTGCTTTACTTTTGTAGGAGTAATGTAAAGGATAGTATGATTGTTAAAGCAGCAAAAGCTGCGATGCAAAAGAAAGGGTTTAGTGTCCAACTTATGCTAACAATAAAAGCAATCAAACGATCGTTATATATAGTCTTCAACAATTCACAGATAATTCCTCTCTTTATTAATTTGAACATAGAGAATCTGAAAGAATTAGACGTTATGCGTCTTTTGTCCAGAGATCTGCTAAGTAAGTACAAATTCTATAGAAGACGTAATTTTCTCTATAGAGTAAATAGCTATTTTGTTGTGAGTTTGATTTTTCTCACTTTTTTACTATTCATGAATCTAATTGGCAATGACATATATTCTCAAATTCATACAAAAACATTTATCAGTCACTACCTGCCCACTCAGAAGATGTATGATTTTAAGCCGGATTATTCTCAGAAATGGGATAATCTTGATACAGAATCATTTGATGACAAACTTTTTGAAGCAGATCTTATCGATGACAATTCTCTCTATCATACAATACTTGGAAAGGTTGATCGAAGAGTCCAACGTTCTTATGAGAAATTTTTCTTTGAATATGCTCCGTTTCTTTCCTTTATGCCCAGTTCGATTGCATATATGAAGATTTATTTGTTCCTTTTTTATTACCTGATAATGATGATTCTCCTAATCCAGATTAGAAGGATTCCCTTTGGAAGTTCCTATACAACCGATCAAGTTTATAAAAAGCTCAAGACCCTTAATGAACGGATCGACAGCAACATAATAAACTCCATGTCTACAGATTCAAAGATACAGGCAGGTAGTTATCTGGGAGGTATCTCCTTTCCTTTCGCTCCGACATTCTCGAAGCACAAAGTCACACCGGTCATGTCGGCAAGAGAAATTGAATTAGAGCTTATTGAGTTTTTTGAAATGAACAATGATTTATCACAAAGAATGTTTGGAGGCCCTCAGTTCATAATTGTTTTCGATGAAATTGATAAAATCGAACCAAATATCTATAAAGAGGAGCAAGCATTCTCAGATTATTATGATGATAACGAATATGACGGCGGTAGGCGATTCTTAACAGACCATCTGAGAAAAAGGCAGGAATTGATTATCACACTTCTTTCCAATCTTAAGCATTTACTTACGACAGCTAAAGCCCGTTTTGTCTTTATTGCCGGAAGAGAGATGTTCGATGCTTCTTTAGCTGATGTTTCGGACAGGAATTTCTTTGTAGGAAGTATATTTAATCAAATTATCTATGTTGATAGCTTCTTATCCGATCGTTCCAATAGAAAATCCTCAGATTTGATTGGTATGACAGAAGCATATATTTGCAAATTTCTTCCAAGGTTAGGAAAACGCTATACAAAAAATGCTTTAGTTGATGAAAATGATTCCTATTCTAAGCACTCTCTGAGATACTTTAATCTGGTTTTAAAGGAGTACTTTAGGATAAACAAAGAATTTCGTCTATCGAACACTCATGTTGATGAACTCAAAGGAGTTTACAAGAAAGCTGTTTTCAGAAAACCAAACTGGTTCAGTTTTTTGAAAAAAACCTCAGAAGAGGCTATTTATATAGTTGACTTTGATCTCTTGGACAAAATCAAGTTGAACCCTGATGTTGATTTAGAAAGTAACTTCTTCAAGAAATTAAAATCAAATGAATTACACGAATATTACATCAAACACACTATCAACCGAAGATGTCGAGAAAGAATCATCATTGAACTAAGACACTTTATTGTTTATTTAGCATACAGAAGTAACGGAGCTCCCAAAAAAATTGCAAATATCTTTGAAGATTTTGTTAGACCTATGGAAATCAAAGAAAAGAATAGCTATATTACCATCAGTCCCGAAGAAATAGGATTAGCTCTCCATCTCGGATTTTATGACCTTTATGCTATAAATTTGATCAATTATCTTATTAGTCCTGTCCATTTGCTTATTAATACTTCTATCACAGAATTCAAGGATAAGATATTAGTAGCAACTTCCTTTATGATGGATCACATTTTCAAATTCCATCGAAGTGCTTTTTCATGGAGAGATCTGGAATTAATGCCCGAATTAGTCGATATTAATAAAGCACCGGAGCTACGGGAAGTGATTCAGAAAATTCTTAATCATCTTTCACGAATTCATCTTCTAAAAGTAGATAATGGTATCTTCGATTATACTTTCACACAAAAACTTGTTGATGAGATATCCTACTTATGCAAGATTAACGATAAAGAATCGGCTGCCTTTAACTTTGCTGTCGGCGGAACTGAAAAGTGCACCATGTCGGAACTAAAAAGTGCTCCACTTTTT
>CAYXFD010000046.1:0-9085 GCA_964464175.1 uncultured Candidatus Cloacimonadota bacterium
CAGCATCGCTGATCGGCATTATTACAAAGCAATTTTTGTTTTCTTTTTGCGCCATAGTGTTATTCCTTTTTAGCTGACAGATTCTCTATGCATAACATAAGATTAGGTGTACTCATGAAAAAAGCAAAGGTTTCTCTGAAAATCCAGCACATTTTTCTTAGGTTATATGAGTACATCTTCTCCTCACTTTTAAAATCTGTATTAAAACCTTACAGAAAACAATATTTTTTTCATGGTATTTGTCAATTCTTTTTTCACCTGGCATCCACCCGTTTTTTTCAGAAGCATGACAACTGCACCTCCAGATTAGCAAATCCTTTGGATGGAATCTTCGAATATCTCTTGAAACACTCGAATATTTTGACTGCTACATTGGCAAGGCGATAGTATATAAATACCTTGAGTTTTCCTATATGATTGATCCTATCAAGCATTAGGTGTGAATAGAGCAAAGCTAACTGGTGCTTATATTGATCCAAGAATACATAAAGCTGACAGCTAACAGCAAAAGTGAGTTCAATGCCTTGAGCCTTTCAAGTTTCATCACCCTCATGTTTGCCCACTTATAATCCTGTTTGATCTGTCTATGAACCTCCTCAATCTTCCATCTGACACGATAAGAGGATAAAGCTTTCTCTATCTTCTTCTGAACAGTAGATTCCTGATATGGGAAGGGAAATTACAGTACAGATAGATTTTTATATCGGTTGAATTCTTACCGGTAGTTTCGGTTGCAAAGTTAACAGTCCTCAACAGAGGATGCGAAAGATTATGCTTTACAATATAAGCCCTGCTCTTCATTATTCATTAGACGATAAATTGACAGAGGTATTATCAGGCTATGCTAGGAAACAGAAATTCAAAGGTCTTGGATGAACTTATTTTTCCTTATCCTGAAGAGAGAATCATTCTTGTAGAATCCAGGGAAAGTAATGATGATATTCTTACCGGGGAAAGAGCAGATATCTCAGCGAGACTGAGCAAAAGAATATTGAAAGAACTCGACCTTCCGTATCATCAAACCCTTATCAGGTTAAATCAGTGCAGCAGAAATCTGGCAGGAGATACGAAAGGACCTAATGTCCTCTATCTTTCAGCAACGGAAGGGGGATATCCCCGTAAGGGATTGAGAATCTTCGGTCAGCAGGGAAAGACCGGAGAAGTTTTTCCGAGCCTGAACTTTGTTGACCTGGTTTTGAATGAAGAATCTCTCAAAGAAGGGGCTCTACACATCTATTCCCATGAATTGGGACATGTAATGATGAATAACATAATGCCCTCTTTCGCTAACATCGCTCCTGAAAGGACTGCTTCGCTGCAGCATGTCAGCATGGGAGTTACCGACTATTTCACAGCCTTCTTCGAAGGGTGGGGAAATCATTTTCAGAGTTTTTCCACCGGCATTAAAAAGTACAGAGAGTCTTTCGAAGCTCAATACGATCCCCATTATATCCTGAAAACACTCTGGCACTGCACAATAGACCGTGAATTGAGGGTCAACGGAGTTATCCGCAACAGCTATATTTACGAAAAGCCCCTCATCCCCGAACTGCTCTCTCCTGATCTGTCTTTAGCCGACAAAATTCTTCTTGATCATACATATCCGCAATTCAATCTTCTGAAACTACGGAATGCCCAGCAGATGCTTAGCTGTGAAGGGGTGATAGCCTCTATTTTTCAGAGAATCATGACCAGTCAACGGATCAGGAACAATTTCCGGAAGCCCGGATTCTATGACCGCATTTTATTGAAACAGACCGAGGAAGATATTGCAAAACTCATTACCCCCTATGAAAATGTTATGCTCAAGAATTTCCATGTCTGGTTTAGACTCGAGGAATCTCAAGAGTATCTGCAAAAGCCGGTCTTTATCGAGTATCTTCATGAATGGTGCCGGGCGTTTCCGGAAGATAAAGAGGAGTTGCTGAGCATCTTTATCAACATGACTGCCGGAACAACAATGTCGCCTGAAACCAGTAATATTTACGAAGAAGCAGCTTTTTACGGGATTAAGGGAGATGCCGGGAACTTTGCTGCCCTCATGAAAAAGTATCTGGTGAAGATAAAGGAGCTGATTGCCCGGGTAAGTGATGACTTTTCAACTCTTTCCGTAAATATCGGTCCCGAATTGTGGATCGAAAACAGACACTTCAGAATTAGAAAATACTTATGGCTCGCTGAACCGCTAACCAACCTGAGAATTAACATCAACACTGCTTCTCCTGCCGAATTGGCTGCTTTCCCCGGAATGACTGTCGAGAGAGGGATTGAAGTTACAGAGAAAAGACGGATGAAGGGGTATTTCAGGTCTTTTGAAGAAGCCCGGAATTGTGGGATGGTCCTGCCGAATGATGTGGAAATAGAGATATTAGGGATTAGAGATCAAGAATAGGGATTAGGGAAACCAGAGGAAAGAGCAGCAAGGAAAACGTAGCGCAAATTGGTAATTTGCGTAAACAAGTCACCGACTTGTTCTCTGACGTACCGCAATTTGGTAAATTACGCTAAACAAGTTGGCAACTTGTTCTACATGAAAATGAAAAACCAAAGAAGTGCAGCTACGAAGAAAAGATAAAACCAGAGCTGGAAGCTCCGGATACGAAAAAAGAGAAAGCCTACGGAAGGAGAGCAAAGAGTGGGCGGTTCGTGAACCGCCCCTACAGCGAAGTGAAGAGAAAAGC
Source organism: uncultured Candidatus Cloacimonadota bacterium (assembly GCA_964464175.1). GTDB lineage: Bacteria > Cloacimonadota > Cloacimonadia > Cloacimonadales > JAJBBL01 > CAYXFD01. The sequence continues at coordinate 2,682 of CAYXFD010000046.1, forward strand.
CTGCGGGAGGATTAGCAGGATGTTGTGGCGAGCTGGAGCTCACCACCCCTGAAAGAAGACAGAAGAAAGAGTAGCAAGTCCATGGGAATAAAAAAAACATAATCAAAGAATCCCCGATCAAAAATCTTTGCTTCGCATTTATGTCATAGACCATACTGGCTCTAATAATAGCAACTAAGAAATTTGCTCAATCGATTCAATAGTGTCTTCCTTCCGGCAAATTAACATAGAGTTAATTAATTTCTCTTGACATTGATCTATACCTATGTATATTAACTACAGGTTTATTTTGTATGGAGGAGTGAGATGAATATCGGAGGCAAAATCGAAAAGTATCGCAAGAGGATTGGGATGACAAAGAAAGATCTGGCTGAAAAGCTTGATTTAACCCCGTCTGCGGTTACTTATTATGAAAACGGGGCGAGACAACCCTCTCTGAAGGCTGTTATGAAGATAGCCAAGGCTACGAAGGTGCCAATAGAGTACTTTTTAATGGAAAAGGATTACTCTTTCAGCACTCTGAGCAGAGGTAAAGGAAAACTATCCAAAGAAGAGCAGCAAGAAGTTTCCGGATTTCAGGCTTTGGTGGAGAATTTGATACATGTAGCGGAGATATCGGGCTTTGATCTTTCCTACAAAGGCAGCTCAGATTACCTGAACAAAACCTTGTCGGATCAAGATATAGGAAAAATAAAAGAACAATTGGATTTACCCGAGATAGTTGATTATGAAAGCTTAGTGGAAGCATTATGGTTAAAATGGCGAGTAACGGTTTTTGAAATGCCCTTCCAAAAGAGAACTCTGTCGGCAGTAACCATTAGAAAAGGCTCTGTTTACTCGATTTTCATAAACAAAGGCACTACTCCGGAACGAAAATTGTTTTCTTTAGCACACGAACTGGGACATATACTCATGCATCTAAAAGATAACGAGTTCATTATCTCCAGGTTGTCAGCCCGTGACATAAAAGAGAAGCAGGCGAATGAGTTTGCCGGTAAATTTGTTGTGCCAAAGTCCGTTCTGATTCAACAGCTGAATGATTCTGCGGTCGATATCAATAGACCGAATATAAGAAAGTTAGCCGGTTTCTTTAATGTTTCGTACGAATGTATTGTCTATAATCTGGCACAGATCAATTTGGTTGATTACAGAGAAGATGTCGCCCGAAAAGATACGGAAATAGAAGATTATGACTACGAGATTACGTTAGACAACTTTCCCCCGGTATATAAACTGTTAGTATATGCAGCCTGGAAAAATGGCGATATTTCAATCTCCAAAGCCGCCAACTATCTGATGACGGATATCCGCACCGCTAACGAGCACTTTTATAAAATCCAGAGCATCCTCGGGCAGAAGGAACCGAATAATGGTACTGATATTTGACAGTACTGTATTAATCAATCTCATAGACAGGTGTGCTATAAAAGACATCATCCCCATAGTAAAGTTATGCAATTTTGATATCCACATTGTCAGAACTGTCTATGATGAGTATCTCAATGGAGCTCAAAAGTATCCCGACAAAGTTGATATTGACCGGTTCGAACAGTATTTAGAATCTCTAATACAAGTTATTGATGACAATGGTTTTGCTCTTAATGGAGCAGTTGATCTTCTATCACTGGACAGCGGGGAATTGATGTCAGTAATCTACAAAAAAAGTTGCAACTTCGAAGCTATACTTTGTACAGATGATTTAGCAACTCTGAAAGAGTACTGAAAAAAAAGTGTTTATGGACTTTTGATCTGCTTCTCCTGTTACATCAGCACGAGTCATCTCCGTTGAGTCAGGATGAGATTGATTGTTACTATAAAGAGATGATTGATAATGGCTTTATGGGTATTCCTTCTACAGACTTAGACTTGGTTAAGATAATCGATTTGACTGAATATATTTGATAAACTACCCGGAATAACAGCTAAAGAAGGAATAGCAGGGAGAAAAGATAAAACCAGAGCTGGAAGCTCCGGATACGAAAAAAACCTGCGGAAGGATAGCAAGGAGATGTGGCAAGCTGGAGCTCACCACCCCTGAAAAACCGACAGAAGAAAGAGCAGCAGGAAGAGAGTACCGCAATTTGGTAAATTGCGCTGAACAAGTTAGCAGCTTGTTCTACAAGAAAAATAAAAACCAAAGAAGTGCAGCTACGAAGAAAAGATAAAGCCAGAGCTGGAAGCTCCGGATACGAAAAAAACCTGCGGAAGGATAGCAAGGAGATGTGGCAAGCTGGAGCTCACCACCCCTGAAAAACCGACAGAAGAAAGAGCAGCAGGAAGAGAGTACCGCAATTTGGTAAATTGCGCTGAACAAGTTAGCAGCTTGTTCTACAAGAAAAATAAAAACCAAAGAAGTGCAGCTACGAAGAAAAGATAAAGCCAGAGCTGGAAGCTCCGGATACGAAAAAAGAGAAAAACCTGCGGGAGGAGAGCAAAGAGTGGGCGGTTCGTGAACCGCCCCTACAGCGAAGTAAAGAGAAAAGCCTGCGGGAGGACAGCAGGATGTTGTGGCGAGCTGGAGCTCACCACCCCTGAAAGAAGACAGAAGAAAGAGTAGCAAGTCCATCGGAAGCCGAGCAGGGAGATGTACCGCAATTTGGTAAATTGCGCTAAACAAGTTGGCAACTTGTTCTACATGAAAATGAAAAACCAAAGAAGTGCAACTACGAAGAAAAGATAAAACCAGAGCTGGAAGCTCCGGATACGAAAAAATATACTTTACATAATAAGCCCTGCGACTATTTTCAGTTTATTCTTTATGGGAAAGCTTCTTACGACAGATATAAGTATCTGCAGGGAAAGCCGCTTTGATAAAGAATAAGAGATAGAATTGAACTGAAGTACAAATATCTGACAGAGATTAGCGAGTATCGTCATCGGCTTGACTAAAATTGCCTTAGGACAATTTCGTATAGTCGCAAACGTTGTGTGTATGGCTATGAAATCTAAACTGCGGGACATCCCTGAAAACCCGCGCAGTAAGCAAAAAGAGTAAGGCGGTAAAGCCGAAAACGTGAGAGTAGGCAATGGACAGTAATATGAAGATACTTAAAGTATTGGTTATTCTTGCTTTAGCAGTTTCTGTTTTCTTATGCAGCAAAGGATTCGCTCAGCAACAAACCGGCCTTGATTGGTCAAAGTTTGATTTTGTTTCGGGCGATGAGATTATTTTTGAAGACAATCAGGAAGGTGAACGTAATGGCGAATTTCCCAGCAGATGGGATCTGGTCAACGGCTCAGTAGAAAATGCCGTTTTTAACGGTGAAAACGTGATTATGTTTATCAATACAAACAGCAACAGTACCGGGGGTATTGTCCCTATGATGACCAACGGCTATGAAGATTATCTGCCCGATGAATTTACTGTTGAGTTTGATGCCTACTTTGACAATCACAACCGAACCTACCGGGTTTTATTTTACGATGGGAAAAACCAGAGCAGCCTGAATAGAAGCGCCAACCCCGGCAGCAATAACAGAGTTGACAGGATTAAGATAACCCAAAATTCCGTCAATTATGGAACCACTACCGCTCATTATCCCGGATTCGGGCAAAGTTCCCGTGAGGATGCTGCACGTTCCCAGCCGGGCTGGAGACGCGTTTCTATTTCCTTTAACAAAAGAGCTCTGAAGGTTTACCTTGATGATGCAAGAGTTCTTAATATCCCAAACATGAGCTATAATCCGCTCGGACTTACTTTTGCATACCACAACCCGACCGGTGGTCATTTAGGTTACATGAAAAACATCAGAGTCGGCAAAGGGGCTGTTCCGCTATATGACAAGGTCTTCACCGATGGTAAGATTATCGCCACCGGTATTCGATTTGACGTCAATAAAGCCACATTAAGACCTGAGAGCTATGGGGTAATCAATGAAATCGTAAAACTGATGAAAGAGAACTCATCCCTTAACTTCAGTGTAGAAGGCCACACAGACAGTGACGGAAGCGAAAGCCATAACCAAACACTCTCTGAAGCAAGGGCAAAGACCGTTATGGAAGAAATGATAAAAATGGGCGTATCTCCATCCCGGCTTGTATCTGTCGGTCATGGCCAGTCTAAGCCAATTACCGGCAACGATACCGCTGAAGGAAAGGCACAGAACCGAAGAGTTGAGTTTGTTAAGTTCTAAGCGGTCGAATTTTGCATATAAGTTCGCAACCGGTATATCTACAGTTGCTGAGCTCCCTTTCCGGGCAGAACCTAAGGCTTACAGCAACAAGCCTCGCTCCTTAGAGATCATTGCAGCGAACGATAAACACGCAGAATGAACAGAACAAGATGCTGACAAATAATCCATTTAATTTTGACTACTCATATCTATCGCTTCCCGGTAAGTTATATAGTATTGTTAAACCAAGCTCTTTTTCTAATGCGGAAGTACTTCTCTGGAATGAAAAACTGGGTGCTGAACTGAGCCTTTCAACAAAGAAACCGGATGATTTTCTTGCCTGGTTTCTTGAAGATGAATCAAACAGCATAGCGAAATCTTATGCCCAGGCTTATGCAGGTCATCAGTTTGGTCATTTTACCACATTAGGGGACGGAAGAGCTATCATCATAGGTGAACACCTCACTGAAAACAACAAGCGTTTTGATATTCAATTAAAAGGAAGCGGAAAAACCATCTATTCCAGAGGTGGCGATGGTAAGGCAACATTGAGAGCTATGCTGAGAGAGTACCTGATAAGCGAAGCTATGCACTCTCTAAACATGCCTTCATCAAGAAGCCTTGCCGTGCTTAAAACAGGTGAACCGGTATTACGAGAAACTATGCACGAAGGTGCCGTTCTGGTAAGAGTAATGAAGAGCCATATAAGGGTCGGGACTTTTGAATATGCGGCTCATTTCGGCTCGCTTGCTGATTTAAAGGCACTTACAGCCTACACTGTCAAAAGATTGTATCCTGAGATTGAGCATGACGAATACCCGGTTATCAGTTTACTCAACAAAGTAATGATCCGGCAGATTGAACTGGTTGTAAACTGGATGCGTGTTGGTTTTATTCATGGTGTGATGAATACGGATAACACTTCAATAAGCGGTGAAACGTTTGATTATGGTCCCTGTGCGTTTATGAACAGTTATCATCCGGAAACGGTTTTTAGCTCTATTGACCGTAACGGCAGATATGCTTTTGATAAGCAACCTGACATAATAAAGTGGAATATCGCGAGATTTGCAGAAACCTTGCTGCCGATCATTCATTCCGATATCGATATCTCTTTAGAACTTGCCCAAACAGCCCTCGCCGGTTTTGATAAGGCTTGGCAGGAAAGGTATTATGACACCATGCTCAACAAAATCGGCATTGATAGCAACAATCCCGAACTATACTCATTAGTGGACGACCTGCTGCAAATAATGAAAGAACTGAAAATGGATTACACCAATACATTTTTGGCTTTATCACAAGAGATAAGTATTGAGAATAACCCAATCAACAGGGCTGATTTTAAGCCATGGTTAGAAAAATGGCAAGATGCCATTGATAATTCTAATGGCAGGCAGCAGGCAAAGAAACTGATGAACCGGAATAATCCTGTCTTTATCGCAAGAAATCACTTAGTTGAGCAAGCTCTTGATGAGGCGGTAAATGGAGATCTAAGCTTATATGAAAGACTTTTGAATACTCTCTCGCAACCCTATCAATATCAAAACAACTGCGATGAATATATGAAACCACCAGACAAAGTTTTTGAAGAGAATTATAAGACATTCTGTGGTACATAAAGATAGTTGAGGGATTAGGGATTAGAGATACCTGCGGAAGGAGAGCAAGGAGTGGGCGGTTCGTGAACCGCCCCTACAGCGAGGTAAAGAGAAAAGCCTGCGGAAGGATTAGGAAACGAGAGATCAGGGATTAGAGATTAGGGAAAAAAACCGGAGGAAGGATTAGCAGGATGTTGTGGCGAGCTGGAGCTCACCACCCCTGGGAAAAACCTAAGGAAGAATAGCAAGTCCATGGGAAGCAGAGCAGGGAGATGTACCGCAATTTGGTAAATTGCGCTGAACAAGTTAGCAACTTGTTCTACAAAAAAATGAAAAACCAAAGAAGTGCAGCTACGAAGAAAAGATAAAACCAGAGCTGGAAGCTCCGGATACGGAAAAGAAAGAATGTAGCGAGGGCGTCTCTGCCCGCGCCAAAGAAAAACCAGAGCTGGAAGCTCCGGATACGAAAAAAGAGAAAAGCCTGCGGAAGGATTAGCAGGATGTTGTGGCGAGCTGGAGCTCACCACCCCTGAAGGAAGACAGAAGAAAGAGTAGCAAGTCCATCGGAAGCCGAGCAGGGAGATGTACCGCAATTTGGTAAATTGCGCTAAACAAGTTGGCAACTTGTTCTACATGAAAATGAAAAACCAAAGAAGTGCAGCTACGAAGAAAAGATAAAACCAGAGCTGGA
>CAYXFD010000047.1:0-8716 GCA_964464175.1 uncultured Candidatus Cloacimonadota bacterium
GTTATTTGGTATTTGGTTTTCACACAGTCTCCGTGCCCCGTCTCTACGAAAAGATGTTTACCATCAGATGCCCTCTCTGTTTTATGTAAAACAAGTTGGCAACTTGTTTACCTGCTATTCCTTCCTCGGGTTTTTATCTTTACTTCGAAGCTTCTTTTCCGCAGGATTTTATCTTTTCCTCTTGTTACTCTTCTGCTGGGGCATCTGAATGTCTTTGCCTGCTTGGGTGGCGGGTGGGAATAGATCCTCTTTTCTTCGAAGCTGCTTCATCCGCAGGATTTACCCTTTTTCCCGGCATCGCAAAAAACAGCGTTAATAAAACCGTACGAGAGACTGCTTCGGAGAAACTGTCTGACGAACGAAGTGAGGAGTTTTTCGGGAGAAGCAGTCACGAGAAGGTTTTTAGCTGTTTTGTTGCAGCCGGCAGCGTTTCTTTGTTACTTTCTTTGGGCTGTTGCAAAGAAAGTAAGTAAAAGTAAATAGAAAGTGCTTAGAAAGTGCTTAGAAAGTGCTTAGAAAGTGCTTAGAAAGTGCTTAGAAAGTGCTTAGAAAGTACTTAGATAGTACTTAGATAGTACAAAGAAAGGACTTAGAAAGTATATTAAAACCTTATCCCCCCCAATCCTACACATCAACCAGCGGTGTAGTCCTATCCTGCAGCGAGATATTTATCTTCGTTGTAGCATTGATACTATCTATAAAAGAGTTCATTAGCTTTTCGACAATCGAGGGATGATTATTCTCATCGCTCAGATGAGCCAGGATAATATTCCTGAGGTTCGGATGAAAAATCTGAGTCAGTATCCCAATAGCCTGATCATTGGAGAGATGCCCGTTAATACTCTTGATCCTCTGCTTCAAGCTCCAGGGATAAGAACCTTCCAGCAGCATGGTAACATCATGATTACTCTCCAGGATAAGGGTCGTTGAGTTTTTCAGCTTCTCCAGAAGCATTCTGGAGCAAAACCCGAGATCGGTAGCAATACCGAGTTTCCTATCCGGATCTCCCTCCTTCATGATAGTGAAGTTACAGCTATCAACAGCGTCATGAGAAGAGGGGAAAGGGTGGATCAGCAGATCACCGATCTGAAAATAGTCACCAGCCTGAAAAAAGATGATATCGGACAGGACATTACGGAAATATCTGACAGAGGAAGAATAGGTGAGTTCAGTTATATAGAGGGGTACTTTCAGTTTGCGGCAGATAACTCCGGCACCTTTGATATGATCGGAATGCTCATGACTGATCAATATTCCCTTTATCTTTTCGGGGGAGAGGGCGAGATATTCTAAAGCTGCCTGTGTCTTCCGCCAGCTTAAACCGGCATCGATAAGCAGCTTGGTCTCTTCGGTTCTGACAACGATACAGTTACCTTCACTACCGCTGGCTAATACTGCTGTTTGGAACATTTCTTTTCTACCGGCTTAGAGTTATAGTATTGGGAAATCCCGGAAAACGCTGCTGCGGTTCCCTGATCAATCTTCTTCCTGCTGACCGAGATAGAAATACCGGTTATTCAGTCTGTCGAATTCCGTCCATTCGGAAGTCCCTTCTTTCACTCCCTGCATAAGCTGCAAGACTCCGCTGGTCTGGGCATCGAGATTATCGGCATAATGGAGAACTATCGCTTCCAGGGTCTGGGGTAATCTCACTGCCCCTTTTTCATACTCACCGTGGTGGGAAAGAATGAGATGTCTTAACTTGAGGAGTATCTCAGCGGGGAAAGCATCGATGGCAGCGGCTTTTCTGGTGACCATTTCATCGGCGATGGTGATATGGCCGATCAGTCTTCCGATATTGGTAAAATCGATAGCCGCTTTCATCGAATATTCTTCGACTTTACCGGCATCGTGCAATAAAGCACCGGCTATGAGGATATCTCTGTCAACGGGATAATGATGGGCAGCGAAATCGCAGATAACGGCAACGGCGATGGTATGTTCCAGCAAACCACCGGCATAGTTGTGATGCCAGTTTTTAGCTGCCGGGGATTTGATAAAGGCGGTCAGGAATTCCTGATCATCGAAGATATCGGTCAGCAGTTGCTTTATGAAGGGATTATTGATCCCTGAGATGTATGCAAACAGGCTGTCTGCCATCTGATTGACATCTTTGCTGGTAGCCGGAATGTACTCTTTCAGATCGTACTCATTTTCTTCGGCAACCCGGAGATTGGTGATCGTAATCTGTAACTGCCCTTTGTAGTCTTTAACGATCCCCTTAATTTTAATGACATCACCTTCGGCGAAGATCTCATTTATCTGCTGGGCATTAGTCCAGACATTGGCATTGACCGATCCGTTCTGGTCGCCAAGCCGTAATCTGAGGTAAAAATCCTTTACCCCCTGACGCAATTCCTTTTCCTGAACGAGAAAGAAACTGACAATTTCTTTATTCATATACGCCGTTAGGTCACGTACACTAATTCTTTCCATATATCAACCTCTGTGTCTTTTGGTGAGCAATTCTTTCCCGGAGCGAAATAATCAGTCCGGAGAAACTACATAAATGTTATTGGTAATGATCCAGGCTGCCCCTAAGCGTTCTACCTGGAGACGATAGAACCCGGGCGAAGCGATTGGAAAAGAGCCGCATTTTCTTTTCTCTTTCTTGATCATTATTCCATCTTTGATAAGTTTTACTGTGGCAGGATGCGGCAGATTGTAAAAGAATTCCAGCCCCTTTTCCCATTTTATCTCTTCTCCGAAGCTGACCCCTTTTCCTGTCCTGTTCCCGATCCCGGCATAAAAGCGGTAAGGATAACCCTGGCGGTAATTGACGATATAACTGTTTCCTCTTTTCAACGCCTGCAGGATATTATTCTTGCTGGGGACGATCTCTTCACTGAGCAGCACGTTCGTTCTTATTGTCCGGAAAAGATAATTATGGGTCAGGATCCGGAACTTGATAAACAGGAGTTGATGCCTTGTCCCGTGAGCATCGGTGCTCCCGATCGCTGAAATTCTTTTCCCTTTTCTGTTCAGGTCATCCCAGAGCTTAAGGTTTTCCGGGAAAGGGTTCCGGACATACCAGCCCGGAAAGAACAAGAGCAGGAACCCGTTACGGCGGGGATGCAGCTTTGACAGCCAGCTCGAAGAGAAATTCCAGATCTCCAGACCGTCAACCTTTTCCAGGAGTTCGGTTTTATCCCAGATATAGAGGGGATAATCTTTACAGACCCGCTTCTCGAAGGGATGGGCGGCGAAAAGGAAGCCCTTCTCTTCCCGGACTCTCTCGATATATTCTTCTACCGGGAGATTATCTGCGGGAAGAGCGCTTTCGAAAACCAGCAGGTGATGACGATCATCCGGGTCATTCAATTCCGAACCGCCGAACACAAAGGGGAGATAAGCCTTTTCTGTCCTGAATCTCTCCAAACTTTTTTCTAAGGTCTCTTGATCAACAACTGCTTGATGGTCGTTCAGGGTAAAATAGTCGAGACGGTGTTTGTGAGCAGCTTTAAGGATAGTATCAAGGCAGATATCACAGTCATAGGAAAAGCAGCTATGATTATGAATTGCTCCCGACAGCTCTCTGTATTTCCGTTTCAGTATGGTAACTGACTGCATTCTCTCTTCGCTTTTCCGCTGCCCTTGACTAAGGTAAGATCACAAATTTGCGATAGAAAGATTCTCGTCTTCCTGTAGATGAAAGTGTCTCTATGCGGGCAAAGTATATTCCGCTGCCGCTTCTTTTCCCTGCCGCCGATCTGATGTCCCAGACCAAACTTTGTTGATTGCTTCCCGGCTTATCGGTCAGTTCTCTCACTAACTGACCCTTTATATTGAATATCTCTATCCTGATCGCCTGCATCTCCCTGGCTGCGGCAAAACTGAAGTTAACAGCTCCATCCCTGCCGGCCGGATTAGGATAGAGGGTTACCAGCGGGCTGATCAGTTCACTGTTGAGATCTTCGGCATCGAGGTTCATCAGGTCAAAGTCCCCGAGATTGAAAGTTCCGGTGTAATAGACTTTCTTAGTGATACTGTCCTGCAGCCAGTAGATAAGATCGAAATGCTCCCGGTTCTCTTCGCTGATATCCCGGAATATGGTTCCTACCGTTTGCAGGTTATGAGTCCAGTTAAAGCTCTGTTCTAACCCATAACCGAGAGTCAGGGTTCCTAAGCCCTCAAAACGGTTCAGATAAATGGGGAAAGGACCGCTCAGAAGATCGTCACTTCCGGACACATTCTCAACCAGAGCCAAATTCATCTTCAGGTTCGTCAGGTCACCGGGGAAGATGTAGGTGCTGTCGTTCTTCAGAGTAAAATCAAGATCTACCAGCAGATGTTCCGGATCGAAATATTTCCGCATGGAATCATCCACAAGATAGAGGAAGGTAGCGGCAGAGGAGCTCTCTATGGCAGTAGTAAGCGAGTCCGTATATCCCGTAAAATAGCCCCCGATTCTCTTTTCTCCTTCGACAATGGTGAAGGGATAGCCGCTCAGTCCGTAAAAATCCTTCTTAAGAGCAGCGTCCGGAATAAAATAGGGCTGATCGGCAGCATTGAAGAAATAATTGATAAAGAAAAGGGAATCAGCCGCCAGCGTCTGCTGGTTATCAAAGATCGTCATACTTGATTGGTCGTCCGATCTCAAGAAGAATTCCGTCAGGTAATGTTCTCTCTCCAGTTGAAAGTTATTGAAAGAAAAGAGAATGAGATTATTGGGAGAATAACTGTCGTCATCATACTGCAGTTCCGCTCTTAACCGGTATTGGGAAGGGTAGGCTAAAAGACGGTGAGTGTACTGCGGCAGGTCTAAAACATAGGTTGTATCGGCTCCGGCTGCCAGATCCAGATCCAGAGGGATGGTAACATTCCATTCAGCGGCTGCCGGATTGGAGAGTCTGACCGAAACGCCGATCAGATCATCAATATGAGTGCCGGAATTGTTTCTTATCGTCAGCTCCGGATAGATGTTTCCCCGCGGATTGAAATTACCGAGAAACCGGAAAGAGGAGAGCTCCAGATCGTAACTCTCATCTTCGGAGTATAAGATTCCGGCAAGAGTGACCAGAAATTCAGAGGAAATATTTGATTCCGCCATATTGGCAAAATATCCCGGGACAATATCACCTTCCGGTGGTACCCAGAAGTAGCTTTGAGAACCGTCAACGGCAGATGCTCCCATAAACCTGTTCTGGTCGCTGCCGGTCTCATATTCGATAACTACCCAAAAAACCGAACCGGTAACATAATCCGTAGGGATGAGAGGGAAACTGTTCCATCCTTGACTTATCTCGATGTTGTCATAGGCGACGGCGAGTGAGTCTAACGGCTGAAATTCTTCCCGATAGATCTTCAGGTCGAAAGTCCCCTCATCCTGAGGGAAATAGACACTTAACGACTGAACCATAAGGGAGTCTATACCGGTTATATCTCCGACATCGAATTTTACAGCCCAGGCGTCAGTCCCGTACCATAACTGGTCAAGAGAGTTGTTATGATAATAGATACTCGTTTGCCGGGTATCCTGCCCGACATAACCCTTGTCGGAGGGGATAAAATCTATTCCTGCTCCCGGCTCGGAAGCATTAACATTCCCAATGAACAGCAGACACAAGAGAATGCCTGAAATTATTGGGAAAAGAACAGACTGATAACTCGATGCTTTGTCCATAATTATTTACCTGTTACCCAAATTAATTGCAGAAAGAACTTGTAAAGCAATTTATTCTCCGAAGCCGGTGAATCCTGGAAAAACCTCTCATTTCAGTACAATTAGTTGGCAACTTATTTCTTGCTCTGCTCTCGCAGGTTTTCCTTTTTAGTAGAACAAGTTGGTAACTTGTTCTCCGCAAATTACCAATTTGCGGTACATTTTCTTGCTCTGCTTCCAATGGACTTGCTTCTGCTCCCTCTGGTTCTCCTCTTTTCTTCGAAGCTGTTTCATCCGCAGGTTTTTCACTGCTTTATGCAAGGGCAGAGACGCCCTTGCTACATACTTGCTTCACTACCCATGGACTTGCTTTTCTTCCTCCGGCTTTTACTCTTTACTTCGAAGCTTTTCATCCGCAGGTTTTTCACTGCTTTATGCAAGGGCAGAGACGCCCTTGCTACATACTTGCTTCACTACCCATGGACTTGCTTCCCTTCCTCCGGTTTTTACTCTTTACTTCTAAGCTTTTCATCCGCAGGTTTTTCACTGCTTTATGCTAGGGCAGAGACGTCCTTGCTACATACTTGCTACACTACCCATGGACTTGCTTCCCTTCCTTTGGCTTTTATCTTTACTTCGAAGCTTTTCATCCGCAGGTTTTTCACTGCTTTATGCAAGGGCAGAGACGCCCTTGCTACATACTTGCTTCACTACCCATGGACTTGCTTCCCTTCCTCCGGTTTTTACTCTTTACTTCTAAGCTTTTCATCCGCAGGTTTTTCACTGCTTTATGCTAGGGCAGAGACGTCCTTGCTACATACTTGCTACACTACCCATGGACTTGCTTCCCTTCCTCCGGCTTTTATCCTTTCCTTCCCGCTATTCTTCCGCTGGGGTAACTGAATGTCTTTGCCTGCTTGGGTGGCGGGTGGGAATAGATCATAAATTTTTCATGCTATTCCTTCCTCTGGTTTTTTATCTTTACTCCATGCTTCACTTCTTTGATTTTTCCCGGCATTAAAATAACGGTGAGGAAAAAAACCGTACGAGAATTTGCTGCGAAGATACTGTTCGACGAACGAAGTGAGGAGTTTATCGAAAGCAGTGAATTCGAGAAGGTTTTGCACCGTTACTTTTACGCCGGCGGGTTTTCTTTGGTATCTTTCTTTTGCCCGGTCAAAAGAAAGTACATAGAAAGTACATAGAAAGTACATAGAAAGTACATTGAAAGCATAGAAAAACATGCTTTTACCATGCTTTTCTCCCCTGCTGCCCTACCGCAGGTATTTTTTTTTACTTCAATGCTATTCACCCGCAGGCTTTATTCCCTTCCAGAATCTGCAAGATCATTCACCCCACCCCACATCTCATAAACTAACCGAAAGAAACAGCGAGTTATACCTCTCCCATTCCAGATACAGCAAATAAGCCAGATCAAAACGGATATTTGTCAGTCCGGCAATACCAGCCATAAAACCGGCACCAAAAGTCAGCCTTTTACTGTCTGCCGTCACCAGTTCCTGAGCATACCCGCCTCTGAGAGTAAACTCTTTGCTCAAAAAGTATTCCACCCCCAAATGCAGATTATCCTCCTCATCATAAAACAGGCTTTTCTGCAGATCAATGGCTGCCCTGAATTTCTCTTCCTTCCGCAGATAACCGACAGTCCAGTTAACCGGAAGATTTTCGCTGTAAGAACCCAAAGCGGTTCCGGCAGAATTCTCGCTTTTCCATCTGATATAATTCACCGGATTCTTGAAAACCAGTGAGAAGTTGTCTTTCGAGGTCGGCTTGATCTTCAGTCCGAGATCGATCCCGAATCCTGAAGCGGAACCGGAAACCCGGTTGGCGAGCAACTCCGGATGCAGATCACTATCCGCACTGTTATTCCCGAAAGAGGCATAGAAGAACTTTCCGGTAATCCCGAAAAACAAGAGTTTCTCCGGGATCACTCCTCCGGCAAGGAGATTACCGGGAAGAGCTCCATCGAGACCAAGGGAGAGATATCCGGTAAACTCCGACAGAACGTCATCCCCGGAATAAAGCAGTCCCGTGCCCAGTACCGACCGTTCACCAAGGCGATGGGCATACCCCATAAAGGAGCAGGAAAAGAATTCCATCAACTCTGCCTGTTCGACGCTGAAGCTCCTATTTCCCTTCATATCGGCTAATCCGGCAGGGTTAAAGACCAGAGAACCGGCACCGGTCACTGCTGTCCGGTAAGCACCACCCATTCCCCAGGCTTCGGCACCGATAACATCTTCAATAAAGGCAGCCTGAATACTACTCTCCGACCCCTGCAGGCAGCAGGCAAAGACTAACAGTAACAGCGAACAAAGGACTATATTTTTCATGATAATCATCCTATTTCACCATCACGAAGGTGGTCATTTTTTCCTGAAAGAAGTTCTCTGCCTCGGAGTCACTGACTTTCAGGTGGAAGATATATCTCCCGTTCTTTGCCCTGCGGTTATGATCGGACATCCCGTCCCACCAGAGAATGATCTCCACCGCTTCACCTGTTCCGTCGGGTCCCCGTTTTTCGCTGTAAACAGGTTCCAGTTCTGTAATGGTTCTCACCAGATTGCCCCTGACATTGAATATTTTTCCGGTTATCCAGACAAAGCGGGCTTGTGATTCGACCTTGAAGCTTATCCTCAGCCCCTCGCCCTCTTCTCCTCCAAAAAAACTATAGCTTGAATAGGGGGAGAAAGGGTTGGGTGCAGCCTTTAAATCACTGATTACCAGATATCTTGCTTGTCTTTCTGCTGCTTCTGCCGTTGTTGTAAGTCCCGGGATGAGAGGGGAGAGGATCCCGGTCTGCCAGATCATGATTATCAGGATCACGGTTTTTAATGTCCGCATTTTACCTCCGTGTTATTCTTATCTCAGTTTGGATCTCTTTCCTGTACGAACGGTAAATAAGGAGAGAGTTGCAGGTTAATTTTTTTCTTCCTGCTCTTCCGCTGTGCTTGCTCTGCTTCCGCAGGCTTTTCACTTTTTACGTCATCATTCTTCACATTGTCAGAAGGGTTTTCTTCAGAACCTGTTTCTTAACCAAGTCCGTCCCAGACGGGGCGTGGAGACTGTGTGATAAATGGAAGTTAATCTGAT
>CAYXFD010000048.1:0-7928 GCA_964464175.1 uncultured Candidatus Cloacimonadota bacterium
CGGTATATCATTGTTAGGCAATAGGTTAAAAAATTGCACTGTAAAAGATCAGTTTAGAGCTGAAAGAACGGTTGCTGCAGAATAGCCTTTTCCTTCAAATATTAGGATTCGCTCCGTTTTTCTTCCTTCTTGACTATGAGGATCTCAGCTACCATCAGCAACAGAACCAGAACAAATAAAAACTTCCAGATCTCAAATCCGTAACGGCTCCGCAATATCTCCTCTTCCCAATTCTCTGCCAGAAAGAAAAGATTCTTTCGCTCATTGTCTTGAGGATCAAATCTTTCATAATCACTGATCGAGTAATCAATATTAACTCCCAGAAATCTTGATCCCGAATCTGAAAGCAGTACCTGATAGATACCAGGTTCATTGAGCACGATACTAACCTCATTCGTGGTAAATTCCTCCCCGTTAGGAAAGATGACCTTGCCTCTCGGAAGCTGAAGTCTTTCTCCGACTTTTGTTACAGGAAATTCTATATGGGAACAATAGAGAAACGTACGGTAGGAAACAATCGGAAAGACCGGATCAAGGATTATCTTATTCCGGAGATCATTGACATTAAAGAGCCAGAGAATTTCCCTCTCGTTTTCCAGGATTAGAGGATACTGATCTGTCTGCAAGAGAGGATTAGCCCCGCTTCTCACTCTGCTTCTCCAATATGCTCTCAGTTCGACCATTTTCAGATCGTCTTCACTAAAAGCTGTCATTACGGGATGATGCCGGTTGAAGTAAGTAACCCGCTGCTCCTGTTCATTCGAATAATTCAACAACTCGATATCGAATACCGTCCGGTAATACTCCAGCCAGGGTTCCGGTATTTCAGCACCTGCAAGATGCAATACACCTTTGCTTTCCCGTTTCCATCTGTCGAGCAGGAACTGCAGCCGGGGAGAGAACTGCTCCTTTTCATAAATAATAACGAACTTATAGGGTTCCAGTCTCTCATAACCAAGATTATCATCTCTGATCAGGTCGATGTTATCCGCTCCACCGGTATAGATCTCTAAAATTGAGAGCAGAGAGAGAGGCAGGTCGTTGGCATCGGTTATCACGGCTACCTTCGGTTCCTGCTCGCTGTAAAAGGCAAAATAGCTGCGGTTGTCAAAGGGTAGTCTCTCATTCCTGACAGTAACATATCCTCTGTACCAGCCCGATTCCTCGACCCGGATATCGAAGTACTCAGTCAGACTCTGTTTTGCCTGCAAATTGACAACCTTCTCCGCATAGGTTCTGCCGTTGAGGTAAAGTTGGCAGATCACATCCTGCTGAGGAAAAGGAGAATGGTTGACAACCTCGAAAGCTATCCGATGTTCGATCTTTTTATCGACAAAATCTTCCAGCAATCTGGCATTCTGACTGCTCAGGTTACTCCGCTCCGTAACATCGGAAGTAGGTATGAAGATCACCGGATTAGCCAGTTCTTCCGGTATTTCCTGTTTTCGGAAATCGCTTATCACCTGAATTTCGCGATTTAATAACTGACTCTCCAGTAACCGTTCATCTGCCAGTTCTATCATTTCGTCGAAAGGCATGGGGAGTGCCGTAATCTTAATATTTCCGAGCAGAGCTTCCGGAATTTCTCCATAATGCAATACCGAGTATAACCTGTTCCATTCCTTATCGGAAGTTATCAATACCGCCACATCTCTGTCGGTTAAGCGGCTGTTTATCTCCCTGATCATCTCCTTTCCCCGCTCCAGTTCCGTTCTCGTATCTACCAGATAATCCATACTGTAAGAGGTGTCGAGGATAACCGCCACTGCTGTTTGGGAATGCCTGCTCCAGCGCTGTAGCAAAGGGGTTCTGATAGCCGGTCTTGCTAAAGCCAGGATCGTTAAGAGAATGATCAAACAACGAATAATCAGGAGTAAGAGATTTTTCAGTTTTATCTTACTTTTCTGTTTCTTCTGACTCGCTTTTATGTGGCGGATCGAGCTGAAAATGATCTTTCTGGGCTTTTTTGAAATGAAAAGATATATCAGGATCGGGACTGCTGTGGCAGCAGTAAGGAAAAGGATTCCCGAATTGAGAAATGAAATCAGAAACATATATTCTATCCTTGTTCGTGCGCTTTATAAACTATAACGCCGGCTTGTCCTTCTTATAACGTTTTGTCTTCATCTTAGTTGTTTGATCAGGGAAAAGGGCATTAAAGAAGCGGGCTCCCCTCTCCTCTCGGATAAGCTCCGGGAAATCTCAAAGACCCACAGAGAGTGATACCTGAACGGTAAACCTCTCCCGGTCACCATGATCGGTCATAAAAGCAGCATCTATCTGAAAGACACTGAACCGGTAACCGGAACCAATGCTGTAACCAATCTCTTTCAGCTTCCTGAAACTCTCGGTATTTATTCCTACTCGTAACGGCAGGTAATGTCTCTGCCCCCTGATCATTCCGAAATCCATTATCTGCTGCATCCCTAAATGATAGGTAGATTTCGAAGAAAGACTGAATTTCCGGGAGTATCCGCTGACCACGTAATTATTCTCATTTCCCCACTGAATGCCGGTATGGATTCTTCTCTGCAGTGTCTCGTTCCGCTCACCCTGCCAGTAGAGCTTGCTCAGAAGATTCGGAACTGTTAACCCATAACTCAAGCCGCCGCTCTTGACGACTGCCCCGAAATCCATGTTATAGCCCCATCCCCGTTTATCGGTGAACTGCCCGGCAAAATGGAGATCATCCTGGATACTCTCTCTGTAATATACGACCCTGCCCGTCAGCAAACTGAGATTGAATCCTATACCCAGCATTCCTGATCTCTCGGCAAAGGATATGCGGTAAGCATCGAGATAATAATCGGCATAGTGACGCTCTGTTGTCTCTTCTCCGCTTACCATTCTTTCTAAGGAGAGATCGGCTAAAGCTGCATAAGAGAAACCAACCCCCTCACCATCAAAACCGAAATAAGAAAAATCACTCCGGTACCATTCGATACTGTTGGCTTCCGGTAACTCTTTCTCATCATAGCCTGTCTTCTGTTCGGAAAAATACCTCGCCGTTACTGCAATAACTGTTTTATCCCTGAAAGCCAGCAAAGCAGGATTGTAAAAAGCAGTATGGCTGCTCTGCGGATTGGTGACATTTAGTCCTCCGGTAGCAGTGACTTCAGGAGAAAAACCGTTAAGCGGTCTGTGATAGTCATAGAAAGAGAGTGGAATACCGTTTGCTGCCAGGAGTACTGCCATCAGCAGTAAAGATGAGGTTATTAATAGAGTAAAGTAGCTTTTTCTGCTCATGAGAATTTCTGCAGCATATTACTGCAAGCTTTCCTGTCCGGTTTCCCGGGAATATTTCTTTTTCATAATTCTGCTCAAAAAACTGAACAACGCCGTGCCGGTTAAATAAAAACCTAAACCGTAGAAAACTCCGAATACCGTATCGATAAAATAGTGGTAATGACAATAGACAGTTGAGATCGAGAGAAGGATCGTTAAAGGGATAAGCCAGTATCCGATGCGGCGGAAATACTGTAAGGCTGCAATATTCACGGCAACGGTAACCGCAACGTGTGAACTGGGAAACGCTGAACCGGAATGATTAGATCCCCGGTAAATAAAAGCCATGATATGCTGAAAAAGTCCACCCTCATACGAGGTTATCATTTCAGGAACTCCGGGGAGATACTTTCCCCCCATAACCGGTAAGACATTATAAGTCAGATAGCAGAGATAAAAGACGAAGGTAATGGTGAAAGCATACCGGCTAAAGTATTCTCTTTTCTTGAAATAGAGCAGAAAGGCAATTCCCGGCACCACCAGATAATAACTGAAATAGGAGAAGTAAAACAATTCATCAATAAACAGATTATCGAATCTCTGTCCCCAGGCCAGCACCGGCTGATATCCGAAGATAAAATTATCAATTTTCAGGAAGAAGGGATCAATAAAATCGTTGAAAAACACCAGGTTGGCAATGGTCGAGAATTCGAAGAAATAGGCAAACAGGATAAAGGGATACCAGTTCCGGAGAAAAGTTAGCAGCCATCCCCTATTCTCATTATACACCACGATCAGGAGAAACAGGATAAGAGCTATCCCGGCAAACATACCTAAATGCTCTCCTGCCCCTGGAATTCTGTTTCTCCCCAATAATACGTAAATCAGGTTTATGAGAATATAGGCGTAGGAAATCAGGTCAATCGGCATGAATTTGCTTAAGACAAGTCTAACCCAGCTTTCTTTTGTTCTCTTAATTGGCTTATTCATTCCCTCTCTCCGGCTTCTCCCCTTAACTTTTCAAGCTCTTTTCAAAGATCCGGTAGGTTTTGTGTACTCTGGCTCCGAGCTTCCTGGCTACATTGTTCATTTCGATATTGTCTTCCAAAACCCAGGAAAACTCCCCTTCATTGAACCCTTTCTCGAAACCGTTCTTAGTGGTATAATAGTAGAAAAGCCCGTCTATACCCCTTTTCTGGTAATCCTTCAATAAGCCCATTAGAAGAACTCTGAGACGTTTTATCCGGTTTTTATAATATAGTGCCAGGATGAAACCGAACGGCAGAATATGACCCTTTAATTTGCGCAGAATGACATTATAATCGGGCAGTGCTACCGAAAAACCGACAGGCTTATCCCCGTAATAGGCAATAAAAACCAGATCCGGATCCACAACCGGAAGGAGTGTCTTTACAATGTGGTCATACTCTTTTCCGGTCATCGGAACAAAGCCCCAGTTATGTTCCCAGGCACCCCGGTAGAGAGTGAAGATGGTTTCCAGTTCAGATTTTAATCTCTTTTTATCTTTGGAAAGCGATCTTATCTTTATCTCTTCCTTTCTGGTGATGATATCGGCAAACCGCTGCAGCCTTTCCGGCATCTTTTCGGAAGCCATGTAATAGGCAAAGAGATCCTTGCATTTCCGGAATCCGTAACCGGTTATTAATTCTTCATAATAATCGGGATTATAGGGCATCATGATAAAGGATGGGGTGGAAAAACCGTCCACTAAAAGCCCGCACTGATCGTTTACCGAGAGATTGAGAGGACCTCTGACCGAATCGCAGCCTCTCTCTCTCAGCCAGGCAGCCGCTCTGTCGAATAACCGCTTACTGACTTCGGGGTCATTGATACATTCAAAAAAACCGAAAAAACCAACCTTGTCCCGGTGAAATACATTGTGCTGCTTATTGGTTTGAGCCGTTAACCTTCCGACAATCCTCCCCCCTCTTTCTGCCATAAAAGGCTGAACCTCAGAATGATCATAATAGGGATTCTTTACCGGATTGAAGAAATCTATCTCCTCACTTATCAGGGGTGGAGTCCAGCACTCATTTCCCTCATAAAGAGAAAAGGGGAAAGTAATGAACCTTTTGATATCTTTCTTTTTCTTTACCTTGATGATGGTGATCTCATTCATCTTAGCCTCACATCTCGCCAAGTCTCTTGGAGACGAAATAATTCATTATTCCCATTAAAACCGAGATTAACAGTAGTCTCGGAATGAAAGCCCGTAAAGAGGGGAAGAAATAGCTGACAAACGGAGGGAGAAGCACGATCATATACTGGGCAAACCTTATCTGCTTGAAGAACGCGATTACTATCGCTGCAAATATGACTATTATCAGCATCGGATAAAAGACAAAGTAGGCAGCAAAACCGATGAAAGTAAAGATTCCTCGCCCCCCTTTGAAACGATTAGTCACCGGCATACAATGACCAACTATCATGGCAAATCCGTAAACCATCATCAGATTGACCTCTGCCACGACCTGGGGCTGGACTCTGGAAAAAACAAAGTCCAGGATCAGGAGATAGAGATAGATCTTCCCGAGATCTACAGCTCCTACCAGCACCCCCAAAGGTTTGCTGACATTCTGGTAGATATTCTCCGTATCCGGATGTCCGCTGCCAACCTTCTCGATATTGAGCATCTTGAAATGCCGGGCTATGAGCCGTGCTGTAGAAAAACATCCTATTGAGTATGAAATAATGATTATTAGAGCAATTATGATATAATATGGCAACATTGGTCTCTCCGTTTATTGACTGCTGTGACGTATTCCGTAAAGGGCTGTCCCTATTCTCACAAGATTGGCTCCCTCCTCTACGGCGATCTGATAATCATTACTCATACCCATGGATAGTACCTCCATCACGACACCGCTTATCCCTTCTTCATTTAACGATTCGTAATAATTCCGAAGCAGAGAAAAACACTTTCTGATTTCTGCTTCCTCGTCGGTGAACTTTCCTATCGTCATCAATCCTCTGATCTTTAACCTTTCCAGCAGACTGATCCGGTAGATAAGCTCTTTGAGCTCACCGTAATCAGCAGGCACTCCATACTTGCTCTCCTCTCCGGATGTATTTACCTGAATGAGAATGCTCTGCTTCCGGTCTTCCCGCTCCAGAGACCTATTCAGGCTCTCTGCTGTGGTAAGTTTGTCGATCGACTGGATAAGAGCCGGTTTCAGAGCTAAGAGCTTATTGATCTTATTCTTCTGGAGATGACCGATATAGTGAAACTCTTCGTAAGGCTCAGAGAGCAGAGGTAGCTTCTTCTCAGCTTCCTGAACTCTATTCTCTCCGATTATCTTGAGTCCTGCCTTAATTCCGGCATCGACTATCTCAGGAGAATGCGATTTGGTTACCCCTACCACCTTAATAGCAGAAGGATCACTCCCTCCCCTCTTTGCTGCTTCAGCGATCTTTTCCAATACCCTCGCATAATTTTCGGCAATCTCTATCTCATATCTGTTCATATCATTCATTCTCAATCACTTAACACCGTGTGTCATCCAATCGTTGATTGTTAAACATTCCGTTACTATATGCTCTCTGATAAGCATCACTTCAAATTATCTTCTTAACCTCTATGTCAATAAAAAACTCCGGAAATGAGACATTTACACTACTTTTCCCCTATCCGCGCCCGGTTTTTGCTATTCTTCAGCAGGAGCATCATTACTTTTCTTTTTTTATCTGTGATCATTTGTGTCCATCTGTGGATTTTTTTTCTATTCTCCTTGCTACTACTTCCTTTGGGTTTACTTTTTTATTTCTTGCTCCTCCCCTTTAGCTTTTTCTCTTCGCCTCTGACTCACTCAGTCTCTTAGCCATTCTTTATTTTTATCTGCATCATCTCCGTTTTTTTTCTGCTTAAATCTGCGTGAACCCTTTCCCTGCTACCCTTCTCTGGACTTGCTATTCTTACCGCTGTTGGCTTTGTTAGTCCAAACAAATGGTCTGCTTTACCATTTTCCGGATAATTTCGTAATTACAGGCAGAGGATTTGTTTTTACTTTTGATGATCGTTCCTGATCTGCAATGAGCGAAGCGATAAAGCAGATCAGGAACAACTCCTTTTGGGGTGGCGGGGGAAAATTGAAAAAACAGTCTCCGCTTGCACCCTTTCCATTCCCTCAACAATTTACTTGACTAATTTCCCACCCCGGAAACTTTTTACTCCTGCGTGGGGCATTAGCTCAGCTGGGAGAGCGCATGACTGGCAGTCATGAGGTCAGGGGTTCGATCCCCCTATGCTCCACCATTTTTTTGCCTATCGACCAGTGACTTAATATACCCTTCAGGTTCTTATTGAATCTCAGCAGAAAACAAATAGGAAACGAAGATGTAACCGTTTTTTGGAGTCACTTTACGTTATCATGCTTGTTTTTGTTGCTACTAAGCGGGTGCTTCCCCCTCAAAAACATGAGCTTTGTTGGTCTGATAAATGGGCTTCTTTATCGCGTTGCCGGATATTTTGATACCTTACGGGCAGAGTATGATTTTTTCTTTTTCTTATAGTTCCTGAACTGCAATGAACGAAGCGATTAGGCATCTCAGGAACTAAAAACTTTTGGGGAAGCGGCCGGGCAAAAAAAAAGCATTCTCTCTGTTCTTGTTGTTATCTGGACATAGATTAAAAGGCATACCCCCAAAAAAGTGAAGTAACGCCCATGTAATATATGGCTACGTAA
>CAYXFD010000049.1:0-6331 GCA_964464175.1 uncultured Candidatus Cloacimonadota bacterium
GGTCTGCTTTTGCTGCTTGCTATCCATCCGCAGGTTTTCTCGTACAACAAGTTGGCAACTTGTTTCTTTTCCGCAAATTACCAATTTGCGGTACATATTCCCGCTCTGCTTCCAACGGACTTGCTCAATTTCCTGTTTTTTTCGGCTTGGCGAACTCCTTTTCGCCACATCTACCTGCTACTCTTTCCTTTGGTTTTTTCTTTACTTCATCGTTATTCATCCGCAGGTTTTTACTTTCAAGCTATCCATCCGCAGGTTTTCTCGTACAACAAGTTGGTACTTGTTTCTTTTCCGCAAATTACCAATTTGCGGTACATATTCCTGCTCTGCTTCCAATGGACTTGCTTTCTCTTTCTCTATTTTTCTGATCACTAATATCTAATATCTAATATCTAATCACTCCTTCTCTGCTAATCTCTCTGTAGGATTTATCTTTTCTTCGAAGCTGCACATCCGCAGGATTTTTTATCCCTAATCCCTAATCCCTAATCCCTTAGCCATCCCTCTCCTCTCCATACGGGATACATTCCTTCAACATACGGGAGACATACCTTCGAGTCCGTAGTCAGCTCGAGTTAACTACGGTGTTCCCCGTACATTTCCCGTTCCTCTCTCATATCTCTCCCGTACGGATACTAATGCTCTCTCTTTTCCGGATGTCTGAAAACTTTTTTTCGCATTTCGTCAAACCCGCTGTCTATCTACACTCCAAACACATTTACTCGTCTCCAAACCACCCGTTTTTCTCTATCATCTCCCCATTTGTTATCCTATTATATATAGAGGGCAAAAAATCTTACCAGGAAGAAATTCTTCTTGCTCTGACCATGAAAAAAGGAGGGGCTATGAAATGGTTGTATGATCTAAACTTGCCGGACAATTTTTTCCGGCTGCTCAAATTAACTTCTTCCCTGCAGGGCAGATGCGGCAAATATGTCTTTCAGAATTCCAACGGCGGGCGGCAGGTCAAACGTTATGATCCGGCGATCTATCGCAATTATATCAACACACCGCTCAGGAAGAGGGCGAGAGAGATTATGAAAATGGCTATGGCAGATCCGGGGATGGATTTGCAGGCGAAGATCAGGGAACTCTACCGGACCTATCCCTATTATCTGCTCAAGACAAAGCCGGTAGGGCTGAGGCTGAAAAATTTCTATTTCCGGAAGATGGTGATCCCTCAGAGCGAGTTACTGATCTATTGTCTGAGCGGAGAGCAACCGGCACCGGAAGATGATGAGCTTTATGCGGCTCTGGAGTACAGTCCCAAGAAGCAGATCGAATTCCGGTTCAGGGATAAGGGATCGGAGAAATTTTATGCCTGTAATCCGGCGACCCGGCAGACCTCTAATCTGCTTCATTTCATCTGGCAGGACTGAACGGAATTTTTGCGGTAAGGATTGCAGGCTGAGACAAAATAACACGCAGGCTAAAAAAAGTTAATAAATGTTTGAAACAATATCAATACTAAGGTATTATGCAAATATAACTCCGCTTCGGATGAGGCGGGTAATTCGAGAATAATGAACAAATCGGTCGAACATCAATAATCGGTCTGCAAGCACGGAGATCCGTGTCCTTGCTTGGTTCATCTCAATGTCCCAATTTATCGTGGCTTTGCGGTCACAACTGCGAAAATTAACAATTAGCACCGGCAACTGATCTCCAGCCAATAATATCATCAAACGCCGTTCATCTTATGTATAGCTTCAGAACCGTCAGATCATCGGAAGGAGGATCTAGAATGAGGATAGTTCATCCGTACTGCTTCCTTAGCTGCATGTTTAACGATAAACCTTCGACAGGATTTATCACAACGGTTAACCCGTTCGTTCTGTTCCACAGGATGAACAGATTCCGATTAGCGGGAGAGAGCTATGAAAAGATTAAAGATAGTCGTAGTCCGGACAGATAAGAAAAGTGTTAACGCTCCTTCTGAGACTGTTCTGCTGTTCGATCTCAGCAAGGGTTTGAGTTATATTGCCGAGATAATCGGCAATCCGAATGTGCTGATCCCGAATCAGTTACTTGCCGGAGAGAGGAGTTCTCTCAGGGAGCTTCCGGAAGAGTTTCTGGTTTTTGACAGTGATTCGGGGAATACGCAGATAATGAACCGTTTCAATTTGGGATATGGAGAGAATGGTGTGGAATTGATAGACAGAGAAACGATAAATCAGTGTAGGAAGAGGATCAATGCGCTCAATACCAGGCTGGCGGTATTGACTTCGGAAGGGATGCTGACTCCGAAGATCAAAGAGGAGATTGAGGCGGAAAAGAATGTGATAATTGCTTATCTGAAGAAGAATTACAATTTCCGGCAGAATAGGTTCAGATTTTCGAAAACGGGAAGCGACCGGTTTTTTCAGGCATTATCAATGGCGGTTAGAAGAGCGATCGCCCTCATCGAAACGGAAGATAAAGCGGTTGCTGCGCTGCTCCGGGCAGTTATCCGGGTCAACCCCACTCATTCTCTCTACATCCCGGAAGAGGGTATCACTATCGAAGTAACCTTCATCGAATAAAACCGCCGACATTGCCGGCTTTTGGGTGTGGCGAACTCATCTCCCTGCTTTTCTTTCCTCTGGCTTTCACTTTTTCTCCTTCCTCTTTTTGTCTTTGGTTTTTCACCGGGGTGGTAAGCTCCAGCTTGCCACATCTTCCTGCTTCTCTTTCCTTTGGTTTTTTCTTTCATCCTCGGACAGGATGATATCCTCTCCCTGCTTTTCCGCAAATTACCAATTTGCGTTACGTGATCATTGTAAACAAGTTGGCAACTTGTTTCCGCAATTTATCAAATTGCGGTACATTTCATTGCTTCACTCCCGCAGGCTTTTATCTTTACTTCATCGTTAATCATCCGAAGGCTTCTCTGATCCCTAATCTCTAATCCCTCTTTTTTTCGAAGCTACCCTCCCTCCGGTTGTTTTCTGTAGAACAAGTTGGTAACTTGTTCCTTCGCAATTTAACAAATTGCGGTACATCTCTCCTTGCTTTGCTTCCTTTGGCTTTTCGGTGTGGCGAACTCCCTTTCGCCACAACTCCCTGCTTCTCTTCCTTTGGTTGTTCTAATCTCTGGTCTCTAATCTCTAATTCCTCTTTTACGACGCTATCCATCCGCAGGTTTTCTCTTTCTGTACAACAAGTTGGTAACTTGTTTCCGCAATTTATCAAATTGCGGTACATTTCTTTGCTTCACTCCCGCAGGTTTTTATCTTTTCTTCATTGTTATCCATCCGCAGGTTTTCCCCTCATCCCTCATAGCTCTTTTCCTGGCATATTATATTTGACACTATTTCACATAAATTATAGAGAGATTTCACATTAACCTAACAAATACACACTATATGGAGGAGAGAATGAAAAACATCATATCATGGTTCGAGATACCGGTAGTAGAAATGGAAAGGGCAAAAAAATTCTACGAAACGATCTTCAATATTAAACTAATGGTCCAGACAATGGGTGAAGCCACAATGGGTTTTTTCCCCTGTTTCTGTGACTGCGAAGAGTATTGCGAATGTGTAGGCGGTGCTTTGGTAAAGTATGAGGGGGCAAAACCTTCAACTGACGGTACCTATGTTTACTTTAACGGCGGAAAGGATCTGCAGGGAATTTTGGCCAGAGTTGAGCAGGCAGGCGGCAAAATTACCTTACCAAAATCATTGATCAATGAAGAGATTGGTTATTATGCCATGTTTCTCGATACCGAAGGGAACAAAATAGCTCTCCATTCCCGAAACTAAAGCTATCAAACAATAATCAATGCCTGACCAGGCTTGTTTTGAGCCATTGGCAGAGGAAACCCGATGTGAATGAAGCTACGGAGGGAAAATATGGATAAGAATAAAATATCGTTTTGCGGACTTTACTGCGGTGCCTGTCTTTGTAACATAGCATGGGAAACGAACTCACTGCAGGAAATAGCAGCGAGGAGTGGTAAACCGGAAGAAGCGTTAACCTGCACGAACTGTAAAACAGCATTGCATCAGGACTGTTGTTTTGTAGTCTGCTGCACTAAAAAGGGGTTGCAGAACTGTTCGGAATGTCCTGAGATGCCGTGTTCTGACCTGAAGGATTTTGCTAACGACGGTGTGTATTACCATGCTTCGGTCATAGTCAATTTACAGAGATTACGGGAGACCGGTGAGGAGCAATGGTTAGCGGAACAAGAGGCTAAATTTACCTGCGGAGAATGTGGAAACCGGCTTAGCTGGTCATCCACTGACTGTTTGAAGTGCGGAAAACAGGTTTCAAACTCCAGGGAAGGGATAGATGAAAAGTGACGAGATCATTAAATGTTTATCAGCTTCCCAAGAACCGGCAATAGTTTACAAGACCAGCGTATATCTTCTGGATTTGGTGAAGAGCAGTTCGGAAGCGAAGAAACTCCGGGAAGGAATTGCTGAATCGCCTGTTGTGAAGACACTTCTCTCGGAAAGAAACAGAGAAGGTCAGATCCCCTGGCATCCTTATACAAAATGGACAGGGGCTCACTGGGTTCTCGCCTCTCTTGCTGATCTTGAGTATCCTGAGGGTGATCTGCAGCTCATTCCGTTAAGAGATCAGGTATATAAATGGCTTTATTCCGAACGGCATTTGAAAAGCATTAAAAGTATCGAAGGGAAAGTGCGTCGCTGCGCTTCACAGGAAGGGAATACTGTTTATTATCTCTCGAAACTCGGATTAGCAGATGAAAGGGTTGATTCTATGGTATCCAGGCTGATAGAGTGGCAGTGGGATGATGGGGGGTGGAATTGCGACAAAAGCCCCGGAGCTAAGAATTCCTCATTCCATGAGAGCTTGATCCCTCTGAGGGGTTTGGCTTTATATGCGAAGCAAACAGGGGATCGGGCAGTTAAAGAAGCTGCCGGGAGAGCTGCAGAATTGTTTCTAAAGCGAAGTCTCTATCAAAAGCAGAGTGACGGATCAGTTATGCACCCTAACTTTATCAAGTTGCATTATCCTTATTACTGGCGGTACAACATCTTACTCGCCCTTCTTGTCATGCGTGAATCAGGGCTGTTAAAGGATAAGAGATGCCAGGCTCCCCTTGAGTTGCTTTCTGAAAAGCAGCAGGCAGATGGAAGTTTTACTGCTGATACGAAATATTATAAAGTTACGGAAAAAGAGGTCAGTGGAAGATCCTTAGTAAACTGGAATAAGCTTTCCGGGAAAAAAATGAATGAGTTTATCACGGTAGATGCCCTCACTGTCCTGAAGGAAGCAGGAAGATTAAGAGGTTAGTTATCTTTTTTGTGATCATCTCCTGATCTTCCCAGTTTAGCTTAAAATGCAGTAAAATGGATGGTCACCTTCTAATCATCCTGATACATTTAACCGGACATACAGGGGGGCAGAGACCGCATCCATAGCAGTTTTCCCGGTTTAACTTCAGTTCGCCGGATACAATTTCCCGGGCATTGAAATAGCAGACTTCAACACAGGCTCCGCAGTTTATACACTTCTCCATCTCTGTTTCCTCGATGAAAAGACCCTTGTCACATTCTTCATCTTCGTCGGTAAAATAGCTGCAGCAGTCGTTGCAGCAGAAACAGATACCGGCGGTTGTTTTTTGGTCGTAGGGATTGCGGAATGGGCGGGCGATCAGGAGTTTTTCTGCAGCAAGTTTTAGCAGGTCTGAAGCGGATTTTTTATCAATCTTTCTGTTATTGCTTCCCGTTCCGCCGAACTCTGCTATAAAGGAGAGGCAGACATCCATCTTAGACTGCCGGCAATGACCCTTTTTCTCCCGGCAGCCGCAATTCGAAACCCAGAATTCTTCGTTTTGGTTTATTAGCTGTTCGGCTTCATCGAGTGTACAAATATAATGCATATTGAACTTTTCTTTTTCCATCTTCTTTCTCCTCGGAGTGTAATATTTATACAGGATAATATTCAATGATGACAGCACCAGGCAATCATCTGCCAGCGAATATTTTTTGTGGAAAGTGTCTAACACTTTTTTGAAGAGATACCTTTCATCCGGTTTTTACGGAAAATATGTTAGCGGCTTGTTTCTACTCAGCTCCTCGTGGACTTGCTACTCTTTCCTCCGGTTTTTATCTTTTCTTCGAAGCTCTGCATCCCATGGACTTGCTCTCCTTCCTTTGGTTTTTATCTTTACTCCCTGCATTTCTTACCTTTGGCTTTTCTTTTGTCTGTATCCGGAGCTTCCAGCTCTGGTTTTTTTACAAGGGCAGGGACGCCCTTGTAACATAGCTGCTACTTCTTCCTCCGGTTTAAATCTTTTTCTTCGAAGCTACATATCCGCAGGCTTTTTTACTTCGAAGTTTCACTTCCGAAGGTTTTCTCTTTCTGTACAACAAGTTGG
>CAYXFD010000050.1:0-5728 GCA_964464175.1 uncultured Candidatus Cloacimonadota bacterium
GATAGCCTTATGTTCTTCCATGCCACCGAGGCGAAGCTGATTGACATGGTCAATGAGGACAATTCCGTTATTGACAACGATACCGGCAAGAATAATGCCGCCGACGAAACTTGCCACGGAAAGGGTTATCCCGGTCAGGAAGAGGATATAGAAAACACCGATAACTGCCAGAGGGATAGTAAACATAACAACGAAGGGCTGTTTGAGAGATTCGAACTGCGAAGCCATAACCAGATAGACGAGGATAATTGCCAGGGCAAGGGCTAAGCCAAGTGTCTTGAACGCCTCCTGCATATCGCTGTAGGAACCTCCGAATTCCACAAAGTATCCGGCAGGGAGATTATCGATTACGTCCTGTATCTCATTTTTGACATTCCCGACGACACCCCCAATGTCTCTTGTTCCGGTGATGCCGGCAGTAACGGTAACTTTTCGGGTTTGATTCTCTCGGTCAATTTTTACAGGACCGTCCGAATACTCGATTACAGCTATCTGGTTGAGAGGAATAACGAAGCCGTGAGGAGAGGTCAGGTTGAGTTGGAGAATATCGTTTTCGGTCTGTCTGAAATCCTCGTGCATTCTTACCCTGATATCGATCTCTTCGCCTGACCGGCGGAATACACCGGCAAAGGATCCCAAAGTAGCGGTCTGAATAGCGGAACCGATCTGAGCGGTAGTCAAGCCGTATTCATAAGCTTTTTGTTTATCAATAATAATATGGGCTTCCAGTTTTCCTTCCCGCAAGGAATTAGTCACGTCAGTAACATGGTCAAGACCTGTGATCCGGTTCTCTATCCGGGCTGCCTGCGAGGTCAACTGTTCCAGATCTGCTCCGAAGAGCTTGATCTCGATGGGAATAGAGGAACCACCCATCATTTCTGCAGCGGTGAAGAAACGGAGTTCACCACCCTCAATTTTCGGCAGCTTTGATCTGATCAGTTCCCGGATTTGTTCAAAGGATAATCTGCGATCCTTGACCTCAAATAACCTTCCGATTATCTGAGCTTCGTTCACATCCTGAGGATTTGTCGGATCCATTGCCCCTTCTTCCATTGGTCCGACAATTGACATGACATTCCAGATCCCTTCCGTTTCGAGGAAGATCTGTTCGACCTGTTTGACGGTATTGTCTGTCTCTTCTAAAGTAGTGCCGACCGGCATTTTAAGATTAAGAATGAGGAAGGGAATATCTCGTTCCGGCATAAATTCCGTACCGATGACAAAGAGGAGTCCGAAAGAAGAAAGAAAGAGCAGGGCTACGATCGTCAAGGTGGCTACCCGGTGCCGGAGGAGATAGTTCAGGAGTTTCAGGTAGTGCTTTTTGAATTTTTCGAAAAGCATCTTGGATTTGAGGATGGGAGAAGCATTTTCGTCCACTTTGAAGATGTAGGAGGCGATAACCGGGACGATCGTCAAAGCAACAAAGAGGGAAGCAAACAACGAAAAGGCAACAGTCAGGGCGAGTCCTCTCACCAGCACTCCGGTCATCCCTTCACTGAAGATCATGGGGAAAAAGACAGCAATCGTTGTCAGGGTAGAAGCAGTGATAGCCATAGCTACTTCCGATGCTCCCTCCTGAGCTGCTTTGAGTTTTGTCTTACCCATCTCAAGATGACGGTAGATGTTTTCTATAACTACAATGGAGTTATCTACCAGCATCCCGACCCCGAGTGCCAGACCTCCGATTGTCATCAGATTGAGAGAGAAATTTGCCAGATACATCGAGACAAAAGTAGCAATGACCGAGATCGGAATTGCTATTGAGATAGCCAGAGTAGGTCTCCAGTTTCTCAGGAAAAGAAACATTATCAGAATTGCCAACAAACCGCCAACGAAGAGATTGGAGGCAGCTCCGGTGGTAACATTCTGAATAGGTAAACCCATATCCATGATCTCGTGAAAGACTATCCGGTCGCCATAATCATTATGGATGTTCACGATCTCGTTCTTGACCCGGTTAGCAACCCGGAGAGTATTGGCACCCGCTTCCTTCGAGACCCACAAATAGGCGGTAGGTTCCAGATTAGTCCGAAGATTGTAACGCCTGTCCTTGGGTGCTTCGATAACTTCGGCAACATCTTTGATGTAAACGGTCTGACCTCCGGCGGTCATTCTTACCGGAGTGTTAAAAATATCCTCCATACTATCGTATTGAGCGACAGTGCGGAGCAGATATTCGTTTTTCCGGCTCCTAATATGTCCGGCTGACATATTCAGATTACTTGCTCCGACAGCCATGACAATTTCATCGATGGAGATGGCATAAAAATCCAGCCGGTTCTTATCAACGATGATCTGTTTTTCTACTTCTTCGCCCCCCATAACGGTTATGGAAGCTACTCCGCTAAGCTGGTTCAGACGGATAGAGATCTCATCATCAAGCAGCTTTCGGAGTTCATAGCTGCTCATCTTTCCGGTAACCCCGTAACTGAGTACCGGCATCTGACCAAGATCAAATTTATAGACCAGCGGTCTGGAGACATCGCGGGGGAGATAGTCTGCAATTTGTTCGACAGCAGCCCGCAGATCCTGGGCTGCAAAATCAAGATTGACCCCCCATTCGAATTCGACCATTATCAGCGAGAGATTTTCCGTGCTCTGGGAGTTGAAGTTCTTGATCCCCTTTACCGTCGCAATTGCTCTCTCTATCGGTCTGGTAACGGTTTCTTCAATATCTTCCGGAGAGGCTCCCTGATAGGTAGTGATAATGGAAATTACCGGGAAATCCATATCCGGCAGCAGTTCCAATCCGAGTCTGGAAAGGGATAATCCACCGAGGATGATGATCAAAACGGTCATCATCATGACTGTTATTCTCCGTTTGACTGCAAATTCTGGTATCTTCATTCTATGACCTCATTAAAAAACTGGATATTAGATTTAACTACACTTCTTACCGGAAACTACTGTAGAATCTGCTGCAGAGGCAGCGATAAAACGAACGGGCAGCATAAATCCTCTGGAAAAACAGTCTCCGGTTAACTGTAATCATATTAATTATAAAAAGGATCAACTTCAGCAGTGAGAAGAACTGCTCTTAATCCGGAAATCACTAATCGATCACATTGACCGGATAATTATCTGTCAGCCCTATATTACCGAGGATAATTACTTTTTCACCTTCCTGAATACCGCTCAGTATCTCAATCTCCTGAGCAGAAGAGATCCCTGTTTCAACTGTTCTCCTGACAGCTTTACCGGCTGCCACGGTATAGACCGTATTATTATTAACTACTGCCGCTTGCGGTATAACAACCGCATTCTTTGCCTCCCGGGTACTGACAAAGACCCGGGCAAACTGGTTATGCCGCAGGACATCACTTTTTTCTTCAATGATTATCTCGCAGCGGAAAGTTCCGGTAAACCGGTCTGCTTCCGTAGAGATGAAACTTATCCTTCCTTCGAATACTTTATCGGGCAGAGCATCGACCCTTACGGTAGCTCTCATCCCGGTTCTGGTATTAATAAAATCCTTATCGGAAAGATAAGTGACTGCTTTCATTCTATTCAGAGAGAGGATCTTAAGCAGGACAGGCTGAGCCATGGGATTATAAGTCTCCCCTTCTTTCGGAGCGATCATAACTATCTTTCCCTCCATCGGAGCAGTTATCCTGGTGTTTTCCAGAGCAAATTCGTAATTTCTCCTGGCAATCTGATAAGCAGAAGCTATCTCTTCATAGGTCTTTTGATCAACTGCGTCTGTCCGGTATAACTCCTCCATTCTCTGATAGTTCTTTTCCAGATTACGGTAAGTCTCTTCAGCCTGCACCAGGTTAAGATCATCGAGTTCCAGAAGAAGATCACCTTTTTTAACGATATCTCCCTCCCGGACATGGATCTTTTCGACTTTTCCGGTCAGGGCAGGTGAGATATTAACATAGACATCGGATTCGATCCTTCCTGTTGTCGCTATTCCGCTGTAGAAGTCTTTCCGGACTGCTTCCGCTACCCTGACATTTCTTTCGGCAAGTTTTCCGTTGTCCTGGTCATTTTCCGGCGTATCCTCTGCGCAGCCGGAAAAGAGCAGAATTGTGAGCAGCGGGATCAATATCAGTGATAATCTTTTCATCTAACCCCCTTGAAGGTTGTATATTTATTCAGTTCATAACTTGTAATGATGAAATCATAATAGGCGGCAATAACATTCGTTTCTCCGGCAAACAACATCACTTCGGCATCAAGAAACTCACTGTTGGTGATCATCCCTTGTTCAGAGAGATTTTTCAAAATCCGATAGTTTTCCCGGGCTAAATCGAGTCCTGTCTTACTGCTTTGTACCTGAAGGGCAGTTGTTATCAACAATCTTGATAATCTGCGGGTTTCGACGACAAGATAGTCTTCCAGAGCTGAAACAGCATATTCCGTCTCTCTCTTTTCCGCTTTTGCCTTTCTCAGATTCGTATAATTAGCTCCGCCGCGGAAGAGTGGAAAGGAGAGGACAGCAGCAAGATTCCAGCTTTTTTCTCCGGAAAAATCTATTCTGTCACTATCTTCGAATTCGTAACTGAACTGCAGATTCAGGGAAGGGAGGAAATTTCCCTTGGCTATAGTATAGTTTTTCCCGACAATCTTTCTGGTTACTTCGATATTCTTCATGCGGGGATTATGCTCCGTCAGAGCCCGGACATTTTTTTCGAGATACTGCTCAATCTCTTCTCCGGATAAAGCAGCAATTTCTCCTATCTCCCGGTCAAAAGACTCAAGATCAAGCGGGACGGGCTGATAACTCCGATCCGGCACACCGAGAGTGTTGTTCCAGAGCTCCAGCAGCATCTCGATGTTGTTTTCCAGTTCACGCCGGGAAATTTGATAGTCCTGTAATCTGAATTGCCATTGCAGAAGATCTGTTTGTCTGGCCATACCCTGTTCTTTCATTTCTCTGACCTTATGCAGGTTGGCTTCGGCAGCCAGTATGCTCTTACCGACGGTTTCCTTCAAATCCTGCATTTTTAAGATATTGAAATAGAGATCAGTTACCTGATGAGTAATCTCGTTCTCTTTATCGGCAACCAGATTCT
The DNA here is from genome assembly GCA_964464175.1 of uncultured Candidatus Cloacimonadota bacterium. Classification (GTDB taxonomy): domain Bacteria; phylum Cloacimonadota; class Cloacimonadia; order Cloacimonadales; family JAJBBL01; genus CAYXFD01. Next base: position 5,019 of record CAYXFD010000050.1, read on the forward strand.
CAGCCTGCTTCGTAGCTAAACGGGAGATCTGATGACCTAAAAAGATCTTCCCACCCGCGAAGAGAGGCTGCTGCACCGTGATATTCGTTCTGTAAGTTGTACGGTAGAGACCGTTTAAAGCTCCCGCAGAAAAGGGGATATAATCTCCGGTGGGTAGATTATTAGAACCGAAAACCGGAATCTTGAATACTTCTGAAGCTCTCTCGTAAGTTTTGTTGTCTATCCTGACAGCCATAGCATTTAAGGAAGCCTGCGGGAGATAATTGCCGAACATATTATATTCCGACCAGCGGGCAGCATTATAACCTTCGGCCTGAGCCTTCAACTCTTTATTATTCTCCAGAGCTATGGCAATACTCTCCTCTAAAGACAAAGGATTCATTGCCGGCAGGGATCCGGAACTAATCGTGATAATCAGCAGTATCAGAGCTAATCTTATCATTATTACCCTCTCACACAAGTTGGTTTTTTGAGCCCAAAAACCATGAAAGCCGTTCAGTTGTCAAATTTTTTCAGATTTTTTTTGCAGTTTATCTGCTCTGCTTCAGAAAGATAAGAATCGTTAATTTTTTTCTCTCATTTATGCCCGTACCACTACTACTGCCGGCAGAGAATCTCTCTGGTAATTGAGGAGAATCATAATCAACTCTAATTTAGGGCAATTTGACCCGGAGTTTTATACAACTATTCCGGACGGATACCGTATGGAC
>CAYXFD010000051.1:0-5097 GCA_964464175.1 uncultured Candidatus Cloacimonadota bacterium
GCGAATTGAATCAGATTAACTTCCATTTATCACACAGTCTCCATGCCCCGTCTGGGACTGATAACCGGATACTTTCAGATGTCCCCTGCTCCATCTTGTTAGTTGTCTTTCAGAGCGATTATCATAGCAGCAGCTTTTTCTTTTGATCAGTGTTCCTGACCTGCATTGAGCGTAGCGATAATGCAGGTCAGGAACACAAAACCCTTTTGGGTGGCGGGCGGGTACAGAAAAAAACTAATTTTGTTGACATCCGGTAATATCTATTATCTTATAAATCAGCTATGAGTTTAAGGAGGTAAAGATGAAATTCTTGGTTTTATCAGCACTGATTGTTATCTCGTTTTTCTTTTTAACAAGCTGCCGGACAGCGGTACCGGAAGAGGTATATGAAGATGGAAGTTACTGGATTGACAACTATTTCAAACAGGAGAGAGTGATCACCCCGCAGCCTGGCAGTGAGATAGTCGAAGCAATGATAGATGGAGTATGGCAGGAGTATGAGCTCCGGGAATTACCACCTGCTTTTATGGAATGGAGTATTGCCAAACGACTCGATAGCTTCGAACGTTTCCGTGATAACAGGGGTCCGGAATTATCAGGTCCGCACAGCGGTATTGTTGCCACCTACGGAATAAAAAGGGGAGACACTCAGTTCAAACTCAATAATGCGGTCAAAGGGGTAGGATTCCTACCCAAATTCGATAAGATCAAGGAAGTAATTGAGCTGCTGGAGAGCACCAAAGATGCCGGTTTTCATGAAAAGCTGGATGTCCTGCAGGGTATCTATGACCGAGCTGATGAGCTCTTTGCCAAACATATTCAGACCTCACTCGAACTCTACCCCACACCGGAATACGAAACTCAGACCTTTCTCAATCAGATGACCTATCCGGTCTCGACGATCGTCTTTCTCGATATCCCCTCCTTTAAGTTGAAGACCATTACCCGCTTACTCCATCCGGAAGACCCGGAACTTACCCCTTATGAGAAGCTGATAGTCCGTTATGTCAATGATATCTACAGCTATTTCCACGGAGGAAGGGGAAAGGATTACATCACCACTGTTTATTATGTAGTGGAAGTTTATGATAATTCTCCGGGCAGACCGGATGCCCGCGGAACGAGGATCGAATAAGAGAAAAGAGAACCCTTTTTAATCATTATCAGGAAAACAAAACAAGACTTTACGCTGAAGCTGACTTGTTTAACAAAGACACTCCCGCCGGAAAGGGGGAGAGTTAAAAGATAAAGCAGGAGTATCGGTAAACTCAGAATGATGAAAAAACAGATCGAGAGAATAGGAAGAAACGGATATTATAACTATCTCGGATTGCGGGATTTTTTGCTCTTTACCAGGGATGTTCTCAGTACTCTCTTCAACTTCTATTCCCAGGTCCAGATCGGTTTCTCGGTAATCGTCAAACAAGTCTATTTCACCGGTTACGAAGCGAAATGGCTCATTATCTTCGTAGCCCTGGCGATTGGGGGAGTACTTATCCTGCAGGGTAATATCTATCTGACTGCCTTCGGTCAGACCAGGATGATCTATCTCCTTCTGGTTACCGTAGTGGTCAGAGAACTGAGCAGCCTCCTGACAGCAATGATCGTTATCGCCCGCTCAGGGACTTCCATATCCACCGAGTTGGGTAACATGGTGGTCAATAAGGAAATAGACCTGCTAAGATCTTTCGGTATCTCTCCCCTCTCCTATCTCGTTGTTTCCCGGACTGCAGGGGTCATAGCGGCGATGTTCATCCTGACTATTGTTTTCAACGTTACAGCCGTGCTCGGCGGCTGGTTCTTTTCTACCCTCTTCTATCCGCTGAATATCGAGGTCTTTATCTCCAACTTCATGGCTGAAATAACTGTTTCCGATATCATTCTGAGTGTCATTAAATCGATCGTTTACGGATTCTCCATTGCCCTGATCTCCAGCTATCACGGGCTGAAAGTGGTCAAAGCCTCCACAGAAGTACCGCAGCGGACAATCAAAGCAGTGGTTTATTCCATCACAACCGTGGTCATAGCCAACGGTATTATAACATTTGTCTATTACTGGCTGAAATGAACAGAATACGGGATGAAAAGATGACTAACGATTTGTTGACCCTGAAAGCCGTTTCTTTCGAACACGAGGAGTGTCTGCTCCTTTCCGGTATCACTCTGAGTTTCCTCAGGGGGAAGGTCTATATCATCACCTCCGAACCAGACGGCGGCAAGAGTCTTCTCCTGAAAATTGCCGGGGGAATCTTAAAGCCTACGGAAGGAGAGGTGGAATTCCGGGGAGTGGATCTCTATCACGAAAAACACGGTAAAGACCTGACCAAGAGGATTGGCTCCGTTTTCCAGGAGAGTACCCTGATCTCCAACCTCTCGGTCGAAGAAAACATCCTGCTCCCGATCAAATATCTTGATCCCGGGTATAATTATGAAGCGGTAATATTAGAGGTAATAAATCTGTTCAGATACTTCCAGATAAACATCAGGAATCTGGGAAAACGCCCCTCGGATGTCTCCTATTCTGTTAAGAAATTGATCAATATCATCAGGGTAATTGTCACCAAGCCTGAAATATTTCTTATCGATGCCCCGTTCTTTAATCTAAATGCAGTTGACAGAAAGCAGCTTTTTCTGAAACTACTGGAAATGAAAAAGAAGGGGGAGACGATGGTCATTGCCACTAACGACCGGAAACTGATAGAAGACCTCGGAGACGAGGTTATTCTCCTGGCAAAAGGTCAGATCAAGGAAAACTGCCGAACCGCTGATTTCTTCCGGTCGTCAAATCCTGCGGTCATTAACTTTATTGACCATCAAGTCGGAGGATAAAGATGGATAAAGAGTACGGTAAAATATTCCGCAAGACAGGGATCTTTGTCCTGCTTGCCGTTACCATTCTGCTGTTGTTTCTCGGATATACCGTCTATAAACAGAAATATTTCGTCAGAAAGCATACATTCTATACCGTTATCAGGGATGCTGTCGGACTCTCCGGTTCTACTCCTGTTATCTTCAAAGGTTATGAGATAGGAAGGGTTAGGCAATTCTCTCTCGATGAAGATAATAACATCAAAGTCCGGTTCTTCGTTTATAACGAGTTTATCAATATTATAGTCGAGGATTCGGCTATCAATAGAAATTATAATCCCATTACCACCCGAACTTCTTTGGAATTTCTCAAAGGACCCGCAGGGGGAGTTGTTATCGATGAATATGCGATTATCCCTTCTCTCGATATGGAAGCGGGTAAAAGGCTCCTCGCCGAAAGAAAGATCGTTCACAGCGGAGATCCGGTAAGCAATCTGATGAATGATATCAATACCTTCGTTGCCAACCTCAACCGCGATGATAATTATGATCAGGGCTCCTTCTTCCGGATGCTCTACCATCTCGGGTACACGGTGGAAAATATGAACGAAACTCTGCTGAATTTCAATTCCCTCGTAGCTGACCTGCAGAAAGACTATAGTCAGGATTCCGGGGTTTTGCTCCGAATGATGGTCAATCTGGCTGATCTGGCAGAAGATGCTAAGATCACCAATGCCCTGCTTGCCGAAAGCCTGCTGGAGCTGAACCAGGCGCTGAAGAACTACAGTGACCCGGACGGACTCCTCATCCGTATGGTTGATCCCACCGAAGAGAAATTCATCAAGCCGCTGGAAAGGAGTATCGCTGTTATGAACTCGAATCTGGAAGAGGTTAGCAGGATCCTGGAATTCATCTATCATAAAACTCCCGAAATATCAATAATCATGGCAGAAAGCAGAAAAAGTCTTTCCGAAGTGCAAAAGGTAATGGAGGGAGTCAAACACAGTCCTTTTATCCGCGGCGGGATTAGAGAAGAGTACATCCCCGCTCCCGGACAAAGGATCAGACCAATGGAAAGGGAATAATGAAAAAACTTACGCTTTATCTCGTATCACTAATATCTTTGACCCTGCTCGTCTCCTGCTCTACTTTACCCAAAGAGACGGTTTCTCCTCTGCTGCAGGAAGCAGAACATTTTTACCGGCTGGGTAAACAAATGGAAGCTGAGAGAGAGCTGGAAAATGCGCTCCACCTTTACCGCCTGGCAAACGAAAACTATACCCTGATCGATAACAAGGAAGGGGTTATCCTCTCCCGGATCGCTATCATCGGCAGCGAAGCACGAATTGACCCTCATCAGAGTTTCAGCGAAGCTCTCCATGAACTGGACTATTATGTCCGCAACACAATTCCCCGGTTTATTCCTCATCTCTTGCTGCTCAAAACAGAGATCTCCCATCTGAAGTTTGATTACGAACAGGTTGTCAGGCTTACGGAGGATTTCCGCAAGAGTGAACCCCTGATCGACAGCCAGATCATTGCCTACAGACTAATGGCTCTGCTCAAACTGAATGAACCGGCTGACCGGGAATACAGTGAACTGCAAAAACTGCTGAGACCGCTCGGAAAGAATTACCGGAAAAAAAGAACGGATGACGGCGGAGTCTATAGCTATACTAATTTTGTTCTCGGCTTCTATCAAATGAAAAACGAACAGTGGGAAAGTGCCGAAGCCTACTATAAAGAATCCCTGGAAGTCGATAAAACCTCCGGTTACAGCTACGGTATAGCCCAGAACCTGTTTTCCCTCGGGAAGCTTTATCATGCTCAGGAGAAGTATGAAATGGCCAAGATCCACTACCTCAGAGCACTCCCAATCTATGAATTGTTGGAAGAACAAGACGCGATAGATGACATCATTTGCCGCCTGAATAACCTCTATCCCCGCTCCCCCGGAAGGTAAATACCGGCAGTCTTTTTCACTTTTCTTTTGCTTTTTCTTTCCCGTAAAACAAGTTGGTAACTTGTTCCTTGCTTTGCTACCTTTGGTTTTACTCTTTTCTTCTTGCTTGTCATCCGCAGGTTTTTCTTTCCATGTAAAACAAGTTGCCAACTTGTTTGTTTACGCAAATTACCAATTTGCGCTACTTTTCCCCTTGCTCTCCTCCCTCCGGTTTTCAATCTTTTCTTCTTGCTTGTCATCCGAAGGTTTTTTTCTTTTTCTTCGAAGCTTAACTGATCTTTTACAGTTGAAGGCGGATTTTGGCATTCTAAATTTGCGAAACCCTT
>CAYXFD010000052.1:0-4558 GCA_964464175.1 uncultured Candidatus Cloacimonadota bacterium
ACAAAAAGGCATATATGCTCCTGTTATTTATTAGACCAGAGCAGGATGCTCCGGATACATTGTATAAAACTCATCCCCTACACCCTTCCTGCTTACAACCGGTGATTGATAATCTAAATCTTTCTGAACCAAACATTCATAAGTCATTTTGAGTTTGATAAAGCTCAATGTCAAGAATTTCCTTATAGTAGTTGACCTGCGAAATACGACAACCTGTAGTATAGTTCCACCAGCCAGTACTGAATTAAATAAAAGATATCAGGTGCACCAATCCTCAGGATCAGGGCTAAAATCACAATAACAAGTCCGCTATAGAAAAACTTTTTTAAGAAAATCTTCTTCTTTCTCCTGCTTTTTCCTCCCTGAGTTTTTTTGCTGTGTGGCAATGCTGCAGTTGCCAGCTTCTCTAACTCAACGACAGGTCTGTTGTACAAACGGTCTTCTTCCGGTATCTTAACATTACAGTTGCCGGTTTCACAGACCGTTATAGCATCACCGGATGCACAGTATTCTTTGAAGTAATCATAGGGAATCAGTGCATGTCCGGGAAAATTAAAGGGATTTTCGGCAGCCCAGGTCACTCCCCAGCTGTTTCTTACGATAAAGACTTCATGCTCGTCGTTGTATCCAACCACCAGCATAGCATGACCACTCCATACTTTTTCACCGGGTAAGGGCATATTAATCCAACCTGTCCTGTTGGCATAATCATTGACAAACGATTGAAAGAGGGCTAATCCAACCGTGACAGGGACAGGTTTAGCCAAATCACTGCCGACGAGTAGAGTCTTAATATCTGAGACGATATTTGTAACTCTCGCTGTAACTACCTCGTATCCAAAGTATCTCTCAGTATTAAAACATCTCTCCGGTGGGGGTCCCTGATCTTCTGATTTTTCCCAATTTTTGTTATATTTCCAGTCCGATTCGCTAACTGTTCCATAATCAATCAACCTTTCATCATTGAGGATAGAGATAGGTACCCACATTAAAGTACCTGATTCATTCTTCATCCCATCTATCATCTTACATTGATGATAAAGAAACTGACGCGATAAAGAAGTGTTTGCCAGATAATCAACCAGTGATGTTGCTGCGTTGGCGACACATGTACCCCGGTTACCCTGGTCAAAGACCTCTCCCATTCTGTAATAATCAGGCAATAGATAATGACTGCCTGCTGAGTTCCGCCGGGGGTTTTTCATCCAAAAGGACTTTAAGGTGCTACCTTTCCCTAAAACTCCACCACAAGAAAGTGAGTTTAGAGAACGCCGATTTAGTTTGTGGGGATATTCAACCGATTTTAACTGCAACAATAGCATCGCAGCTTCTCTTTTTCCGGTTTTCAGGGTTTTCTGTAATATTATTGTCTTCTGTTCATCAGTCCTTTCTCTTTTACTTGCTTTTTTATAAGAATGATACAAGCCTCTTTTCTTTATCTCTCCATCTGTAAGCTCAGGCAAAGATACCGAGATCACATTCCATAACTGCTCGACAGTACTTATCTTATAATGATTCATAGTTCTTAACTTGTTACCATAGTTCTTTCCAAAAACGTTCTCTAAAGCAACTTTAATACTATCACTACTCTTCATCACTTTTCTCCTCTTCAGGTAAGATCAAGCCCCTTGGTCTGTCGGTTTCCGGATGCTGAAACCTCTCAAGAAGCTCTTCCCCTACCAAGTCGCGGAGTTTTTTCAGTTTCTCTTCAGCATCTGCAAAACTCTCCAGAATACTTAGAAAAGTCAAACCCTTAGTGGCATTAAGCAATCCACCAACTGTCTTGATATGATACTTCTTTAACTCACTTATTTCGTCTGCAGTAAAAATGCCGATTTCTTCGAGCCCCGTATGAACGAGATTGTTTTGGTCATCACTCATCTTCCTGTAACCTCCATAATTCTAATTGTATATTCCCATAAATATGTCAGATCCCCCTGCAGATAAAAGAGTAAAAAGACTAAAGTAAGTATATTAAGGATCAATATAATCAAAACCGAAAACAACTTACCGGAATTTCTGATGTCAGACTGCCTGAAAGAAAAATCCCTGAAAAGAGAGATTAAGAAGAAAACGTATCCCAAAACGACTATATGGTTAACTGCTAACAGAGCGGTCTCTCTTATTACCAAAGACATAGCCATCAACGGCAAAGAGATAATCGGAAAGAAATAGGGAGAAAGAGATATTACCCAGTTTTTTCGACCACTGTAAGCAGTTACTCCACCTGTTAAAGAGACACTGAAGCCATCTATTCTGCATAAGCAAAGCATTGCAAACAAAACATGGGTCAGTTCATGAAAAAATGAATGCCAGAATTCCAGATGCTTTCTTAGCAAAAACAGGTATAGCAGCAGAAAAACTCCTGATGAGATCAGATATTGCTTGAAGCTATTGAACTCCAAATTTTCAAACAACGAACCAATGTTACTCAAAAACCGGAAACAAAAAATAATCAGCAGTATCAGAAAGAGATACTTGGCGGTGATCTTGATGTAACTCATTTATAACTACCTCTTAAATCTATATATTTTTATCGTAGTTTTTCTTGCCAACCCTGATGTGTAGTCATTTCTGAAAACGTATTCCTAACTTAGTCTCGAGATCCAAAGAAATGGCCCTATGTTTCGAAATTTACTCCTATATAACACGATCATATCCTCTCATATCTTGTTCTCTTTTCAGATATTATTTCTTCGAAACAAAAAACAAATGGTAAAAGGGTAAAAGAGCAAGGTTTTACCCCGTGAAATTGCGTAGCATGTTGTTTCATAGGGGTAAATCATTCATAAGAGCGAGACACAGGAAAACCGACGCTGAACAACTTCTCTTCATTACAATATTCTCATTAGGAAAGTCTCGGGACAAATATTGTAGCAACAAACTCTGTCATATTTACCTTATCATCCATTTTACAACTCATATTATCGTTAAGCTGTTCTGCATGTATGCAAGAATCACCGTTTATAATGGACGCGAAAATTACCAACTGGTACCCATGTCTCAGAATTAGTACGATTAACCCGCATTCGAGTATCATTAATAATACAGAAGAAAAACGTGTAGAAAGATCCGTCTAAAGTAGCTTTTACAATAAACTCAGAATCTCTATTAAATACTTCTAATACTTGATAAAACTTATTACCTGTTCTTACGGTAAGATTACCATCTCGATAGAAAATATAATAACTCCAAACATTAGTATCAGAGGTATACCAGCTACCCAACAGAACTGAAGGCATTTCTACTTGCCTGTAATCTTCAATACCCACAACCAAATCAACTCTGCTGCCCCTGTTCACCTCCCCCGATGAAGGAGAAGATGAAATCACTTTGCCGATGTTGTCGTTATCTCTGCGCTCGGTGGTCTGACCAACTACCAAACCATTACTGCTAATCCTTGAACGGGCTTGCTCCAAGCTCAATCCTCGTAAATTGGGCACGGGTACTCTATCGGCAATGCCTACAACTAAATTAAAGCTGCTACCACGGTCAACCTCTCCTGATGAAGGAGAAGATGAAATGACTTTACCTAAGTTGTCGTTGTCTCTACGCTCAGTAATCTGACCTACAACCAAACCGGCATTGCTAATCTTTGTTCGGGCTTGTTCAATTGTCAATCCTCGTAAATTGGGAACGGTAACTCTATCGGCAATGCCTACAACTAAATCAACCCTGCTGCCTCGATTAACCTCTCCCGATGAAGGGGAAGATGAAATCACTTTTCCGATGTTATCATTATCTCTCCGTTCAGTGGTCTGTCCTAAAACTAAGCCGGCATTGTTTATTCTGGAACGGGCTTGTTCAATTGTCAATCCTCGTAAATTAGGTACGGAAACTTTATCAACTCTATCTCCTAATCCTGTCTCAACTTCAACTTTACTTGTATCTCTAACCGCTACTTTGCCATCACCGTCATAAAAAACAAGAAAAGCACCAATTCCTCCAATAACTAACAGAAACAACAAGATAAATAAACCAACATTTCTTTTTCCGGGCTGTCTGTCAATTACAGCAGTATGTACCGGTTCTTCTTTGCTCGTATTCTCCTTTTGCCGTTTCTTAGGGTGTTCTAGTCTGTCAATAATATCAATCTTTCCCGAAAGATAATCAGACACCTCTTCAAAGCTACAAAAACGATTCCGGTAATCATATTGCAGACATTTACCCAGCATTGAGTTTATTACGTCGGATACGCCGGCTATCTGCTTGAATTTTTTACGCTCAATCTGCATCAGCACATCAGACTGAGATTCACCGTTATAGAGCTGTTTACCTGTTAACAGCTCATACATCATCACTCCGAATGACCAGATGTCTGCCTCTCTCCCTACATCTTCGCCGATCAGGTGTTCTGGACTCATATAGGCTGGGGTACCGGCACGGCTGGCAAATTTCAGCCTGCTGCGGGAGTTGCGGAATTTCTCAGCAATCCCGAAATCGGCAATCTTAACAGTGCCTTCTTCGGTAAGGAGGATGTTCTGTGGTTTGATATCCTTGTGAATGATGTTCTTCTGATGGATAGCGATCATCCCCTCAGCTATCTGCAGGGCGAGCT
>CAYXFD010000053.1:0-4342 GCA_964464175.1 uncultured Candidatus Cloacimonadota bacterium
TAATCTCTCATCCCTAATCTCTATCAGCTCTTCCCCTTCCGCAGGTTTTTTCTTTCCTTCGAAGCTCTTCTCCCAATGAACGTGCTTTTCTTCCGCTCAGGCGGTGCATACCCCGTCTCAACAACCAAAACATTCGGATGACTTTACGAGACAACTATCATCACACTGAGCTCAACAATCCTAACTCCTCCAGATCTGAACCTGCTTTTTGATTCTCTAATTGACAAAAAACTCAAGAAATGCAACAAGAGAAAGACGGGCAGCAGGATGACTGAACCCAAATGATTTTTAACTCAAATACCGGTTAAGGAAATGATATGATCCGTTACATACCTCCGTATATTCTGAAAAAGTACGAAGAAAGGATTTTAACAGGGGAGCTCAGAGGTTATGTCCTTCTTTTTGACATTGCAGATTTCACCCCTATCGGAACTGAGATGCAGAGACAGGGGAAACAGAGTGCCGAAGAACTGAGAAAGTTTCTGGATTTCGTTTTTGCCGGACCAATTGCAGCCATTAACCGTTACGGCGGATTTGTCACTCTCTTTGCCGGAGATTCTTTTTGTGCCGTATTCCCGGATGCCGAAAAAGAAGATATAGTTTCTGCCGTTAACACAATCACTGCCTGTTTCAGCGATAGGAGAGTCTATGAGACCCATTTTGGGAATTTTGCCCTGCACGTCAGGCAGACAGTCACTTTTGGAGATATCGGCTGGCAGATCTTCGAAAACGACATCCAGAATGAGTATCTGTTTTTTGGCGAGCCGCTGAATGAAATCTCCGATCTTTCCGGCTTAAAGAATGAGCTTATCTTCTCGGACGCTGCTGCTCAGGAGATCGGAGAAGAGAAATTCGAGAAACTTGAAAAGGGTTACCGCCTGACCAGCGGAAAGATCGTTAAGAAAGACATTCCTCTTGACTACAGCTATGATGAGAGGATAAAGGAGCGGTTCATCCGTGCCCGTCTCAAAAATGAAAATCCTGATAACGAGATCCGTTCTGCAGCCTATTGCTTCGCCAATCTGGAGAAGATAGAGCTGGAAGAGAGAACTGAAGCGTTAGCCAACATTGAGAAGATGGCTGAAAGCTACGGTGGCTTTGTCAACAAGCTCGATGCTACTGATAAAGGATTCCTGGCTTTTATCCTCTTTGGCATGCCGCACAGTGAAGGGAGGACTCTGGAAAGGATTGCCGGATTTTCTCTGGAAGCGGTTGAGATCAACCCCCGCCTCGCTCTCGGAATCAGTTGCGGCAGTGTGTTTGCCGGATTCTGCGGAAGTGGAGAAGTCAAAGAATATACCGCTATCGGACATCCGGTAAATTTAGCTGCCAGATTGATGAGTAAAGCAAGAGAGGGTGAGATCCTGACTGACACCTATCTTTGGCAGGAACTGCAAAAGAAATACAAATTTGATTATCTCGGATTGATGACTCTGAAAGGGATTGAGATCCCTATCCGTTATTACCGCCTCGGCAAAAGAAGTAAAGAGCTGGCGGATTTTCAGGAGAACCGCTTTGTCGGCAGGGAGGAAGAGTTAAAATGCATCAGGAATAATATCGATGAAGCGGTCGCCGGGAAAGAGAATCTCATAGTCTATGTCTCGGGAGATGCCGGGATCGGCAAATCACGCCTTGTTAAGGAAGCCCTTGCCTCCTATCCCCGCGAATCCTTTCATCAGTTCTATGTCAGCTGCGATGCTATCCTGCAGAAACCGTTAGAGGCTGTCAGACAGATTGTAAGAAGCTTTTTCTACTACAATCCCCAATTGCCCAGAGAAGCCGGAATACAGATGTTCAGAGGATTATGGCAGGGTCTTGCCCGGGACGATAAGGAGATGATCCGGATCGAATCCGTTATCGCCTCTCTGCTCGGCTACGAATGGGAAGATTCGGTCTGGAGCCTTCTCCCCGGTGATGAAAAGCCGAAGCAGCTTCAGGATGCTTTTGTCAGATTTATCACTCAGCTCTGCAAAACAAAACCGGTTTTGATCCATCTGGATGACCAACAGTGGCTTGACCAGGAAAGCAGGCTCTACTTGCAGACGATGAGTGAAAAAGAGATAAAACCGCTTATCATAATCTCACCCTGCCGCTACGTGGAAGATGGTAAAAAGGTTGATCTCCGCTTAGCCAATCACCGGAAGTATGACCTGGAATTGAGTTCCTTGAGTGAAGCGGGGAGTAACGAACTTATCAAAACGATACTCCGTCTCCCCGATGTACCGGATGAAACCCTCGATCTTATCAAAGACCGGTCGATGGGTAATCCCCTCTTTATCGAGCAGCTTACTGCCTATCTGATGGAGAACGGCAACATCGACGCCAAGGGGTACATCAAAGGTGAGATCGGTTATCTGAGTTCGTTCAGCATCAGCGATATAATCGACAGCCGTATCGACAGACTGACCGAGAGCGTTAAAGAATGCCTCTCCAACGCCTCTGTTCTCGGTACGGAATTCGATGTCAGAGTGCTCTCCAAGATGCTGGAATCTGACCTTCGGAACGAACTGGAAAGCGGGATTAAAAACCGTATCTGGAGATATCTCGACGAATTACGCTACATCTTTACCCATATCCTGATCAAGGATATCGTTTACGGAAGGATGATGACCGGGAAGCTCCGGATTTTACATCTGGCAGCAGCAGAAGCGATGGAAAAGGTATTTGCCGGCAGTTTGGCTGAAAATGCGGAAGAGATTGCTCTGCACTATGAAAAAGCAAAACTGGAAACCAGATCTGCCCGGTTTTTCGATATTGCCGGATGCTTTTACCGTGATAAACATGACTTTCACCGGAGTGAACTGAACCTGAAAAAGGGGCTGAAGATAAGGGAAAAGGAGTCAGGACCTGACCATCCCGACACGGCATCCTCTCTCAATAATCTAGCAGAGCTTTACAAGATCCAGGGTAGATATGAACAAGCCGAACCTCTCTATTTACGGGCATTGGAGATCAGGGAACGAATTCTTGGTTCCGAACATCCCGATACTGCTCAATCTCAGAATAATCTGGCTGTCCTTTACTGGAACAGGGGGAGATACGAACAGGCGGAACCTTTATTCCTCCGGGCTCTGGAGATCAGAGAAAAGATTTTCGGTAAAGATCATTCCGACACGGCTCTGTCTCTCAACAATCTGGCAAATCTCTACGTAAATCAGGGCAGGTATGATCAGGCAGAACCCCTGTTTATGCGGGCTCAGGAGATCTGGAAAATGGCTCTGGGAGAGTTCCATCCCTATCAGGCTATGACCCTTAACAATCTGGCACTCCTCTATAATGAGCAGGGAAGATATGACCTCGCTGAATCTCTCTATTTAAAGGCTCTGGAGATCAGAGAAAAACTGCCGGGCGAAGATCATCCCGATATGGCAATGCCGCTGAACAATCTGGCAGCCCTCTACCGCGACCGGGGTAGATATGACCAGGCGCAGCCATTGTTCATGAGGGCACTGGAAATCAGGGAAAAGATTCTTGGTGCCGAACATCCGGAAACGGCTCAATCCATCAATAATCTGGCAGCTCTCTATCGTGCACAGGGAAAATTTGAGCAGGCTGAACCCCTGTTTTTAAGAGCTCTGGAGGTCTGGAAAGAAGTACTCGGTGAAGATCATCCCGATACGGCTACCTCTCTGAATAATCTGGCTCTCCTCTACAATGATCAGGAAAGATATGATGAGGCAGAACCCCTATATCTGCGGGCACTGCAGATCAGGGAAAAGGTCTTGGGCAGTGAACACCCTGATACGGCAATGCCCCTCAATAACCTGGCAGCCCTCTACCGGGTTCAGGAAAGATATGAGGAGGCAGAACCCCTATATAAGAGATCGATGAAGATCTTCGAAAAAGTCCTGGGACCGGAGCATCCCAATACGGCATTGTCTATGAACAATCTGGCAGCTTTATACCGTGCTCAGGGAAAATTTGACCAGGCTGAACCACTGTACCTCAAGACGCTGGAAATCCTGGAAAAAACCATCGGAGCGGAACATCCCACTACGGCAATAATCTTTTATAATCTGGCTCTTTTGTATTATCAGCAGGAGAAATATGATAAATCCGAACCCCTCTATCTGAAATCTCTGAAGATTCTGCGGGAAAAACTGGGTGACAAACACCCCCAGACCCTCAAAACCCTCCAGGGGATCGTTGATCTGTACCATAAAACCGCTGCCCGGGAAAAGGCAGCCCCCTACGAAGCACTCCTGAATCCCCCCCCTCCCGAACCATAACCCGGATCCCTTTCCTCTATACCACTTGCTCCGGCTTTTTCCTCGTACAACAAGTTGGTAACTTGTTCCTGCTTAGCTTCCGCAGGTTTTTATCTTTTGTCCATCGAAGCTCT
>CAYXFD010000054.1:0-3060 GCA_964464175.1 uncultured Candidatus Cloacimonadota bacterium
AAGGAATAAGACTCCCTGACACCAAGTATTCTTCAGTTGAATTGCAACAAGGTTACGGTTTATGGGCAGTAAGAGTAAGAGCCGGTGTTTTTAAAACAGGAGCAACGTTTTATGAAGAGAGAACAACTTTGGGATATAATAACTACTTCTTCATCGACTTAAGTCCTCCGGTTAATCCTCATTCATTTCCCCCTTTAGGCGGAGATGAGTGATAGTTAATTAAGTTAATCCCCTGAAGAGATAAATCTCTTCAGGGGAATACTATAAAGGAGTCTATTATGAACAAATTACATTTTTCCGCGATAACAGCGATATTATTGCTCCTATTGATTACAGAGATACCCGGGATCAATTTCCAAATAGAAAAGGTGGATGATTTTTCCATAGTCAATAGAAGAATAGGAACGAACCGCACAAAGAACATAATAATCGAATATCCCTATCTCTATACGTTGACTCTTTACGGTTTGGAGATCTATCTTATAGAAGATGGGGGGAGCTTGAACCTGTTAAGCCGCAAGCCGATTATCGAAGGTTGGTGTTTAGAGAAAATAGATAACTATATCTTTGTTGGTACGGGGAAGGATCAATATGATCCATTTAATGCAAAAATCCATAAAATAGCTGTTAGTAATCCCGATGAACCTACAATAGTTCAGTCCTTGGATTTGGGAAGCACTGTTTCTCGAGTGTGGTATCTGACAAGAATAGAGAATCTATTATTAGTAGAAACAGATAACTATTCCTATTTCAATCCTCTCATCAACACAGATTTAGAGATTATAGACCCCAATCCCCTACCGACACATCCCGGACTGTTGTTCAGCAGCAATCTTTTATTGTCCCAGATAGGTAACTTTGACTATCTGATATATGATACAGATGACTTAGACAATATAACCGTTGTTGGTTCGGGCAATATCTCTGCTGCTCATAACTTTTCCATGCTTCATGAAGGAGTATATCAAGACACAATCCTGATTTTCAATGATCTGAGAGAAATATCGTTCTGGGATGTCTCTGATCTAAACAACTGGCAATTTGAGCAATACTTCTTTTTTATTGATGATTCGTTAAGAATGTCTTCACCTAGATTCTTTATAATGGAGCATTACCTACTATATTTGAATCCCTACAATCTTGTAGCAATAGATATGAATGACTATTCTATTCAACAAATTTCAGTAGCAGGAGAATACTTATGCGTCGGAATAGATGCCGCTACCTGGGAGAACAATGTTTACTTCACAACTCGTGAAGCAGGGATTCAAAGATTCGGTTATGAGGACAACCAATTTCAATATCTTGGTAAAACCGGTGAGCATGGTAGTAACATTTCAATTTATCTGAATGAGAGTTACGCTTATATTCGTGACATTGACATCACCGAAGGTCTCAGAGTTTACAATCTATCGGACCCAACGAATATCATTGAACTCCCCCGGCTCTTTGAAGGTGAACATAAAACTCCAGTCTCTCGTTCAGGCGAGTTAATCAATAGTCTTTTAATAGTAAGGGATATGAGTGATTCGATAGGGGATATTGAAGTATATGACTTTTCCGACCCACATAATCCACAATTGCGAAACACAATTGATATGAGTTTGTGGTCTGGTCATTATTTAATACCAAGGCATTATGAAGCAGAGCCTAATGCACTGTATGTAATACCCTGGCACCAGAATGTCTTGCTGAAATACAATATCAGTCAGGAGAATGATAACGAATTGCTTGCAGAGTTCGACATAACTCCTTTTTGGTCAGATCCAATGCTGATCAGTGATGGATATCTATACATTCTGAGCCGAATGGGCAACTCAAACTGGCATAAACTCAGTATTTTTTCAGGTCTTGATTCCGAAGAGCTTGTACTGGAGAATACGATCAACAATTTCGCACATCATTCGATTCCTGAGTTAAGAATGGTGGGTGACTATCTTACTGTTTGTGTAGGCATTTCTTCGGGGAATTTTAACACCTATTTCTACTCACTTTCGGATCCCCTTAATCCGGAACTGATCTTTCAGACATCTTTACCCGGTATCCCCTTTATCAATGATGATCTTCTCTTTCAAAGTCCCGGTTCAGCTGTTTATGTTTTTGATTTGAGCAATGAACCAAGTGGCACAATACAACCCTTTAGCTGGTTTCTACACAGCCAGAGGAGTGATTTGATTTTCTTTCGGGAGCATAACAATCAGGATTATCTTTTTGCCGGTTCCTATGCAACAAGTATCGGTGTATTCGAATATAGTTACGAAGTAAGTGTAGAAGATGATGCAATAGAACTCCCTGCCGGGACAAGCCTTTTCCAGAACTACCCCAACCCCTTCAATCCGGAGACGAAGATCGAATTTTATCTGGAAAAGGGGGGAGAGGTTAAGCTGGAGATCTTCAATATCAGAGGTCAGAGGCTCGCAGTCCTGATAGATGCAGAGCTTGAGGAGGGGGAACACTCTCATATCTGGAACCCCAAAACAGCTACAGGCAAGGACCTCCCCAGCGGTGTCTATCTCTACCGTCTGCAAAGCGGGGATTATGACCGGACAAGAAAGATGCTTTATCTGAAATAAGCGGGGATCATTCACCAGCGAGCTGAGAGTCAAGATCATTTTCAATGCTATTTTTCTGAAGTAGTCTATTCTGCCGATTGTGGTTCAGATGAGATATCCGGGCAGGGTAATTTTTTCAGAAACCTGACCATAAAATAAGCAGTTAAAAATAACGGAAGAGAGAAAACCTAATAACCAAAGAGAAAGAAAGGAAGATAAGCCGAAATTATGACTTGAAAATAAATAATTCATTGACAAATAGTCCTTAATTATTTATTGGTCAATCAAGGGTATTGAGAAAAGCGAATCTTCAACGACATTAACGAGGGATAGTTTTATGCTGCCGAAAAGCTCTGTCAGGCTGATTTTACATCTATCTATCTATCTATCTATCTATCTATCCCTATGTCTCTTATAATAGATTAACTCCTTCCAGAGTTTGCTATGCAATTATTACCTCCAAACAAACCGGTTCAGAGAGAAGCCAACAACTACAGAGAATCTTTCC
>CAYXFD010000055.1:0-2155 GCA_964464175.1 uncultured Candidatus Cloacimonadota bacterium
TGTCAACGGAATTTTAAAGTGCACCAGTTTCGGAACCGAAAAGTGCACCACTTTGTTACTTGATTAGTCCATTGTTTTACAACTGACTTTCTTTGCTTTTGAAATTTACTGAGGGTACTTTTGAGCGAGCGAAAAAGTACCCTCAGTAAATTTTTCGCTCACTTGATTAAGGATAGCCAACTTATCTTTCAATCGATAACTATCCCCATTCAATACTACAATATCACTATGATGCATTAATCTGTCTAATATTGCCATGGCAACCGATTCATCTCCGAAGTATTTGCCCCATTGGGACGGCATTTTGTTTGAGGTGATGATTAATGACCGGTATTCATAGCATTCATTGATAAAACGAAAGAAGAGATGAGTATAGCTCCTGTTTACCGGTAGATAACCCAGTTCATCAAGGACTATCAAATCGTTATGCAAGAGTTTCTTTATCCATTTCTTTGTCTGATCGGTCTCTTCCTGATGGATCATCTCCTCGACAAAACTACTCATACTGAAGTAGCGAACTCTGTATCCTGTGCGAAGTGCTTCCCGGCTTAAAGCCAGGGCTAGATGACTTTTACCTACCCCTGAAGGACCTAAAAAGAGTTTGTTTGTCCGATTATCTATCCAGTCAAAATCCAACCAACCTTTTACCTGTCGTTTCGTTATCGAGGTCTGCCAGGAAAAATCAAAATCTTCAAAATACTTATCGCAGGGTAGTTGTGACTGTTTGGTGCGCTGCTTTAACTTCGTGAGGGATCTCTCTCCCAGTTCACGATTGACCAGATCACGAATAAAATCAAGATAGGATACATCGTTCTCTTTACTCTTAGACAGTATATCTTCCAGGGCATTAGCCATATGATGGCATCTAATTGTGCGAAGATTCTCTTGTAGTTCACTTATCACTGTTGACCTCCTGAAAGTACTCGCTCATAATAGTCTATGGAACGGAAACGATTCTGTTCGATGGAGAGGCTCAGAAGATCACGACCATTTATATTTGCCTTTCTATGCTTAGACTTTGCTTTGAGAAAAGCCTCCAGATGCATACAGCTTACTATCGGCAGCGTTAACATAGCATCAATGCTATCAAGCCATAGAGATGTACCAAATCGATTTAAAAGCCTTCTCAGACCCTTGTATTGATCCCGGATATACTTCTTGTTATCACGTTCAATTAGAATCAAAAGATCTTCGAAAGAAGATATCGATGCAGCTCTGAACTGCTCCATGGTTTTGCTTCGTTCCTCTTCCAGGGTTACGCTATAGTCTCGATAGTGGTTGGAGTTCTTGTTGATCTTACTCTTATAAAGGGTCAGATCCCAACGGGCTATGATCTCTGTCGATTGAAAAGCATAAATATTAAGGATATTATCTTCCTGATAGATACTGACTCTCTTTCCCTGGTACAGATAAGGTACCGAATAACTTCTGCCACGATAGTTTATCAGACCCACTTTATCCACCATTCTCTCTTCACGGAGATACTTATGAGCAGGATAAGACTTCAAAAAGGGGAGTTCCTCCTTCATCGCTTCTGCGGGGATCTCATTGGTCGTTTTATGCACCCGGGCATTAGCTATCTTGTCCAACCAGGTTCTGCTTTTGCTTCTTACGTCTTCTATACCGCTAAATCTTCTGCCATGTAAAAAACTCTTCTTTACATAATCAATGCTCTTCTCTACCATACCTTTGCTCTGAGGATCGTAACCTCTGCAGATCTCCGGTTTAAATCCGAGCTGTAGAGCAAAACGGTGAAATCGATCATTGAGAATAGCTTCCCGATAATCTTCCCGGATCACTACCAGTTTAGTCTGATCATACACTATACTCTCACTGACTCCCTTGAAATAGGCAAATGCTTCATGATGGGCAAATATGAAAGCCTCCGTGTCATAAGGTCGAGTGGAATAACTGACAAACATCTGACGTGATCTGCACATGACAAAGCAAACAAAATAGATTTTCATTGTGCTGCCGCTTGTTAGATCAATGTTATACTCACCCGGATCTACCTGCATGGTCTTACCCGGTGCCCAGTCCGTTACAGGTTCAAAATAGCGCTGCGATTTTGCATTCTTAACAAATCTCAAGCGATGTTTACGCATATATTTACGAAAAGCTCGCTCTCCTAAAGTGATTTGCGGATACTTCTCCC
>CAYXFD010000056.1:0-1847 GCA_964464175.1 uncultured Candidatus Cloacimonadota bacterium
TTCCCTCTCCGCAATAATCTGGGAGATAAAGCAGGACGGAACCGGAGATTTCTTTCATATTCAGGATGGGATCAATGCCGCCGCCGAAGGTGATACCGTTCTTGTCTATCCGGGGATCTACTATGAGAATATCGATTTTTCCGGAAAAGACATTGTAGTGAGCAGTTTACAGTTGATAACCGGAGATAACAGTTATATCCGCACAACCATTATTGATGGTAATCGTTCGGGTGATGTGGTAAATATCGTAAACTGTAACGAGAATTTTTCAGAGTTAAATGGATTTGTTATTCGCAACAGCTTTGGACGTGGAATAAGAGTATTGAATTCACTAGTTAAAATAAGAAACATGATTGTAGAAAGAAACTTTGGTAGAGGAATAAATATTTGTTCCTCAGATGTCTATCTGGAAAACCTAACAATAACTGAGAATCATTCTCTTTTCCGTGGAGGTGGAATCAATATTGAAGGTAATGCTTCAGTTATATTCAGTCCTGACAAGAAGAGTAATATTCATAACAATACAGCCGGATCTGATGCCGATATTAGTATCCATCCCTATCAAACAATACCTGTTCATGTAATTGTCGATACCTTTACTGTATTCGATCCCGGCTGGAGTTTTGTGACCCAGTCACCATATCTGGAACTGAGTATAGATAACCAGTGGCTGCAACAGATAGAAAGCGACCTTTATGTCTCACCCTATGGTAACGATAATAATAGCGGATTAACAGCAGCAGATCCACTACGGAGTATCCAGTGGGCGTTAACGCAGATCAAGGCAGACAGCCTTAACCACCGAACAGTACATCTTGCTCCCGGAATCTACTCTCCTGCGGCTAATGACCAGCTTTTCCCTCTCAATATGCGGTCTTATGTAACTCTCGAAGGAGCAGGAAAGGATTTTACTTTTCTTGAGGAGCCGATAGGCAGTATTCCTACAAAACCTTCAGCGGTAATCTTTGCCATTGGGGTAACTGACTTTGCGGTTAGAAACATGACTTTCAGAAATATTGTGAGTGATGTGTTGAATTCGAACCAAGCAATTTCAATGCGAGAACATCTTGCTCCCGGCGTCAAGATCAATGCTGAGTTTTCTGGAATTAGAATGACCGATTGTTACAATTCCGGCTTTGACTATAATTCAAATGGTAATTTGAGTATTACAGACAGTGAATTCATCAATAATACAGGCAGATTGATCAGAATCCTTGGCAGAGGCGGAGATTCAACAGATTACGGGGATGTGCTTTTAAACAATCTTGTTATTTCCGATAACCAACCAACGATAGAAGACGGGATGAGTTACAGTGCGAATCTTGTTGTTGCAAGATTTGACACTATTCACATATCAAATTGTCTTGTAGTCAACAATTTACATCACAGTACCTGGGCTCCAACAGCTTATGTCAGATTAATTCCCTATAATAACCTCACTTTTTCCAATAACATAATTGCTTACAATCAAACTATGGGAGATGTTCCCGGTGGAGCTTTTGCTTTGGAGGGTCCCGGAACCTTTGACATCAAAAACAGCATTATCTATGGCAATGAGCAGTATGAGTACATCACTTACAAGAACAGTATCCGTCCTGCAACTGTTAATATCTCCCACAGCCTGATAGAGGGGGGAACCAATCCTTCGATAATCCATGTAGCTGATCCTAATCCGCATGGAGTAAATATCTACTGGGGCGAGGGGATCATAGACTCTCCGCCGCTCTTTCTGGGAGAAGTGGAAGACGGTTATGATCTCAGTGATATGCTTTTTTTTCAGTTTTCTCCCTTTTCTCCCGGTATCGATGCCGGAACACCCGATATCTCGGGATTAAATCTTCCCCCTT